>JAXHUH010000240.1:0-78609 GCA_034211175.1 Actinomycetota bacterium | reverse complement strand
CATCGGCGCCGGCCCCTCGGCTGGTCCCGATGGCGCCGGCCCCTCTCGCGTCCCGCCGCCAGGCGGAACCGGCCTCAGATCACCTTCTCGCGGCCGGCCCAGTACTCGTCGCGCAGCAGCCGCTTGTACAGCTTCCCGGTCGGGAACCGTGGCAGCTCGTCGCGGAAGTCGACCGACCGGGGGCACTTGAAGGCAGCCAGGCGCTCCCGGCAGAACGTCATCAGCTCCTGGGCCAGATCGTCCCCGGCCTGGCCCGGGTCCTTGGCCTGCACGACGGCCTTCACCTGCTCGCCCCACTCGTCGTCGGGCACGCCGAGCACGGCTGCATCGGCTACGGCCGGGTGCTCGAGCAGCACCCCTTCGATCTCGGCCGGGTAGATGTTCACGCCACCGGAGATGATCATGTCCGCCTTGCGATCGGAGAGGAACAGCCAGCCGTCCTCGTCCAGGTAACCCATGTCGCCGACCGTGAACAGCCCGCCCCGGCGGTTGGCCTCGGTCTTCTCCTCGTCCTTGAAGTACTCGAAGGTGGCGCCGCCCGGGGCGCCCATGTAGACGGTGCCCACCTCGCCGGGAGGAAGCTCGTTGCCGTCTTCGTCGAAGATCTTGATGGTGGCGCCAGGGAACGGCTGGCCGACGGTGCCGGGATGCTCCAGCCAGTCCTTCGGCTTGACGTAGGCACCGCCGCCCTCGGTGGCCGCGTAGTACTCGTAGATGACCGGGCCCCACCACTCGATCATCTTGCGCTTGACCTCCACCGGGCAGGGTGCCGCCGCGTGGATCACCGACCGCAGCGACGACGTGTCGTAGCGCGACCGCTCGTCCTCGGGCAGCTGCAACAGGCGGTGGAACATGGTGGGGACCATGTGGCTCGTCGTGACCCCGTGCTCCTGGATGAGGCGCAACGTCCCCTCGGGCGTCCACTTGTCGACGAGGACCATGGCCTGACCGAGGTGCAGCGCGCCGGTGCCGAAGGCCAGGGGTGCGGCGTGGTAGAGCGGCCCGGCAACGAGGTGGGCGCCCGGGCCGGGCACGATGTCGAACAGCATCGACAGCATGGACCCCGACGCCGCCGCGTCGTTGGGGTCGGCTTCGGGGAGCGGACGGCGGACGCCCTTGGGGCGTCCGGTCGTTCCCGACGTGTAGAGCATCGTCGTGCCCGAGGACCGCGCCGCGGGGCGCTCCCCCGGCTGACCGGATGCGATCTCGGCGTAGGGCCGGTGGCCGTCGATGGCACCGACCGCGAACCGGCGCTCGGGGGGCAGCTCGATCTCGTCGGCCGCTGCGATCGCGGCGGCTGCGTAGCGGTCGTGGATCACGAGCACGTCGGCCTCGCAGTCGTTCACGATGTACGCGATCTCGGGGCCGGTGAGGTGGAAGTTGATGCAGGTCAGGTACAGGCCGGTCTGCATGGCGGCCAGGTACAGCTCGACGAAGGTCACCTCGTTGGGCAAGACGATGGCGACGCCGTCACCCCGACGCAGGCCCAGGGACTGCAGCCCGTTGGCCACCCGGTTGGCCCGCTCGTCCAGCTCCGCGTAGCTGTAGGTGTCGCCCGAAGGCGTGATGAGCGCGAGACGGTTCGGATCGGCATCGGCGATGGCCCAGAAGCCGAGCGCATCGGCAGTGGCAGTGGTCATGTTCGTGGTTCCCTCGGTGGGTCTAGTTCTTCAGCAGATCGCGGAAGGGCGTGTCCTTGGACGGCCCTGGCTCCTTGGGCAGGCCGAGCACGCGCTCGCCGATGATGTTGCGCTGCACCTGATCGGTTCCGCCGTAGATCGACGGCGCCGGCGAGAACAGGATCAGCTCCTGCAGCTCACCCGCGGTGAGAGCGTCGGGACCCGTGATGGTGGCCGCCGGCCCCGCGATGGTGCAGCCCAGCTCGCGGGCCAGGGCCACCATCTGGCTGTTGCGGATCTTGGCCAGGTTGCCCTCGCCTCCGGTCGCGGCGTTGCCCGAGCGCATGCGACCCATGTGCCAGGTCGTGATCTCGACCAGGCTGTGCAGCCGAGCCAGCCCGTCACGGACCACGGCATCGTCGGACCGGCCCTGCTGCCGGGCCAGCTCGGTCAGCCAGCGGACCTTGCCCCGGCCGATGGCGGTGCCACCGCTTCCTCCCACCGGTGCGGTGGCGAAGCGTCCGGCCGGCTGGTCGAGGTGGCCGGCGATGGTCCCAGCGATGGCGGCGCTCGGCGCCGCCGCGTTGGCGCCGCCGATGCCGGCCCGCTCCACCATCAAGGTGGTGTTGGCCACCCGCCAGCCGTCGTTGAGGTCCCCGATCATGTCGGCGTGGGCGACCCGGGCGTCGCTGAGGAACACCTCGTTGAACATGGCCCGCCCGGTCATCTCCCGCAGCGGGCGGACCTCGACGCCGGCCTGGCGCATGGGGAAGGCGAAGTAGGTGAGCCCCCGGTGCTTGGGCTGGTCGGGGTCGGTGCGGGCCACGAGGATGCCGTGGTCGGCCCACTGCCCACCCGATGTCCACACCTTCTGGCCGTTCACCACCCACTCGTCGCCGTCACGCTCGGCCCGGGTCTGCATGCCGGCCAGGTCGGAGCCGGCGCCGGGCTCGGAGAACAGCTGGCACCAGGCGTGCTGGCCGTTGAGGATCCGCGGCACGTAGCGCTGGATCACGTCCTCGCCCCCGTGAGCCAGGATCGTGGGCACGGCGAGCATCATCCCGATGCCGGCCGGCGGGCCGAGGGCGCCTCTGGCCACCATCGCCGAGGCGAACGTCGCCGCCTCGGCCCGGCTCCACCCCCGTCCCCACGGCTCGGGCAGCATCGGATTGGACAGCCGGGCATCCGCGAGCCGCTGCCACCACTCGGCGACCGTGACCTCCGGATCCCACGACTCTTCGAGCCAGGCGCTGGCGTCGGCCGGCGGCATCTCCACTTCGGTCACCCGGATCCCCGCTTGTGTCATGTGACGGATCCCGTTGGACGTCGCGGGCCCGTCAGCCTGTAGTAGAGCACCTGGGAGCGGTCGGCGCACGCCCGTCTCCGAGCCGACCGAGGAATGACCGACGATGACGCCTCGCGATCCCCCCTTTTGGGCTTTTGGGCGCCGGCACCGGTGACGGCCCCCGTCCCGGGCTCGGCGCCGTGCTCTGCTGGCCGGCCTGGCTGCCCCGGTCACGGAGATGCGTCGGATGTCGGCGGAGCAGGGGTCGACCCCCAACCTGCTCGACCGACCACTCGTCGCATCGATCGTCGACCCGATGACAGAGCGCATCGAGGACCGGCCGGTGGACGAAACCAGACGCTCGGTGGCGGTCGCCGTGGGCCCCAGCGCCGCCGTGGCCGGCCCCTCGGGGCCGGCCACGATCACATCCGCACCGCGGCCGCGATGTGGATCAGCTCTCGAACTCGAACTCGAAGGCTTCGGCCGCGTCGGAGACGAACTCTTCGGACACCGCCCGCAGACCGCCCGGTGCCTCGGAATCGATCGCGAAGACCCGGCTCTCACGAGGGGGCACGCGCTCCTCGGGCGGACCGTACTCATAGTCGCCGAGCAGGCCGCCGGTGGTGAGGGTGCCGACGCTGTTCATCGCCTCGACGATGCCCTCCCGGGACAGGTCGCCCAGCTCCACTGCCCGCTCGAGCACCTGCGCCCACGACCACGCCTGGGCGTACCCGAAGGAGAAGTAGATGTCGGGCTGCTGGTCGGGGGCGTACTGCTCCTGATCCTCGAGCATCTGGGCCATGCCCTCCGAGGAGGTGTCGCCCCACTCCGGGCCCTCGGACATGAGCAGGTAGTTCTCCTCCAGATACGGAGCGATCGGGGACTGGGCCAACGCGCCGACCCAGGTCGGCGACTGGCCGATCCACTGCGGGGCGAACTGCTGCTGGGCGGCGGCGCCCACGATGGCGCCGGTTGCGCTGGGCAGCGAGACCAGGAACACCAGCTCGCAACCGCCGCTGTTGAGCGTGTTGATCTGACCGGAGAAGTCGGTGTCGGTGGCTGCGAACCGGGCGGTCTCGGCGACCTCGAACGCGATCTGCTCGGCGGCGAACTCCACGCCGGCTTGGCCAGCCTCACCGTAGGGGTCGTCCTGGATCATGGTGCACACGGTGGTGTCGGCCGGGTCGTTGCCCTCCTGGTTGAACCAGTAGTCCATGGCGTTGACGGCCTGGAGCTGGTACGGGCCTCCGAGGGCGAGCAGGTACTGCTCGGGCACCCAGAACGAGTCGAGGGAGGCCGGTCCGGCCACGATCTCGTCCTCGCTGAGGAGGGGGAGCAAGGCGTTCACCACGGGTGTACCGAGGACCTGCACGTAGCCGGTGACGTTGTTCTTGGTGGCGTTGTACTGCTGCACCGCGGTCTGGGGCTGGTACTGGGTGTCGGCCACGTCGAGCTCCACCTGGTACTTGCCGGCGATGCCTCCCTCGGCGTTGAGCGCCTCGAAGAACACCCGGTTCCCTTCGGTGAGCGGGTTGCCGATGACGGCGGCGACGCCGGTCTGGGGGGTGAGCACGCCGAGGCGGATGGTTTCCCCGTCGAAGCCGGGAGCCTCCTCCGGTTCACCACCACCCTCATCGCCACCTTCACCGCCGGAGTCGTCCTCCGATGTCCCGGTCTCCTCCGGCGCTTCGGTGCCCGCCTCGCTGTCGTCGTCATCACCGCAGGCGGCTGCGACGAGCGACAGCGAGAGCAGCAACGCCAGGATGCGTAGCAGTGAATGGGATCTTGACATGGATCGGTTCTCCCCCGATTGGTGGTCTGACATCTCGATCGGCCTCCTCAGTAGGAGAAGGGCCAACTTCGGAAGTACGCCTTCAGCCGCAACCATACGGCGGCCAGGCCGCGTGGTTCGAACAGCAGGAAGCCGATGATGAGGATCCCGAAGAGCGCCTGGTTGAGCGAGAAGACACTGATGAACCCGTCTTGTCCCCCGGCGTCACCGAAGACGAACGGCAGGTCCTGGTCCTGGCTCAGGCTCTCGATGATCCGGGGCATGGCGCCCACGATGAAGGCCCCAAGGATCGCGCCGAACACCGTGCCGATGCCGCCGACGATGATGATGGCGATGTACTGGATCGACAGGAACAGCCCGAGCTGGCCGCCGAACTCCGTGGGGCTGATGTAGCGCTGCAGCATGCCGAACAACCCACCGGCCAGTGCGGCGTAGCCGCTGGAGATGGCGAAGGCACCGACCTTGTACCGGGCGAGGCTCACGCCGATCACCTCGGCGGCCAGGTCGCGGTCGCGCACCGCCTGCATGGCGCGGCCGGGACGGGTCCGCACCAGGTTCTTGGCCACGAGCGCACCGATTGCGACGAGCGCCCAGATGAACCAGAACAGGCTCTGCTCCCGTTCGAACTCCCACCCGAACAGCTCCAGCGAGGTGACGTCGAGCGGCCCGATGGTGGTCTCGGCCTCCACCGCTCGTCCGGCCCCGCCCCCGGTGACGGATTCCCAGTTGTTGAACACGTGCTCGCCCAGGAACAGCAGGCCCAGCGTGACGATGGCCAGGTAGTTGCCTCGCAGGCGCAGCGCGAAGGGCCCGATCACCGCACCCAACACCGTGCCGAGGACGGTGATCGCCGGCAACCACAGCCACAGCGGCCACTCCTGGTCACCACCGGCCCACGCCGCTGCGTAGGCGCCGGTACCGATGAAGAACGCGTGTCCGAGCGACACCTGCCCGGTGTAGCCGGTGAGCAGGTTCAGTCCGATGGCACCGAGTGCGAAGATGGCGACCCGGCTGCCCACGTCGAGCTGGAACTCCGACAGCACGAGGGGAGCGACGAGCCACGCGGCGGCCAGGGCGAGGAACCCGACTGCCATCCACCGGCTGGAAACCAGCCGGACGTGCTGCGCGTAGCTGACGTGGAGGTCTCGAGCTCGGGACATCAGATCCTGCGTACCTCTCGCGTGCCGGAGATGCCGTAGGGACGTACCAGCAGGATGAGGATCATCACCACGTACGGCATCACGATGTGGAAGTTGGTGCCCAGCCACTCGGCGTATTCGGGCTGGTAGCCAGCGGTGAGGCTCTGGGTGACGCCGATGATGATCCCGCCGAGCACCGCACCGGCGGGCGAGTCGAGGCCGCCCAGGATCATGGCCGGGAAGGCGGCCAGGGCGACGAAGCTGATGCCGGGGGCAAGCTGCGCGGGGCCGGCGGCCAGGGTGATGCCGCCGAGGGCGGCCATTGCGCCGGCCACCGCCCACGCCAGGGCGAAGATCCGCCCGGCGGCGATGCCCTGGGCCGCAGCCGCCTCTTGGTCGACGGCGGCTGCCCGCATGGCCACGCCAGTGGCGGTGTAGCGGAAGAACGCGAAGAAGGCCGCCATCGCCGCCGCCGCCAGGCCGATCGTCCACAGGTCGGCCACGGCGAGGTTCAGGTCGGCGACATCGACGGTCTCGATGCCCCAGGGATCGCCGAGGTTCAGGTTGTCGAAGCCCCAGACCGACGTGGCCGCCTGCTCGAGCACGAAGAGCAGCCCGATGGTGATCATCAGGACTGCGAACACGGGTTCGCCCACCATCCGCCGCAGCAGCAGCCGCTCGACGATGGCGCCCAGCAGGGCGCCGGCGACCATGGCGAGCACGAGGGCGACCGGGAACGGCAGTTCCCAGGTCTGGTTGAAGTTGTAGGCGAGGTAGGCGCCTACGAGCACGAAGCCTCCTTGTGCGAAGTTGATGACGCCGGTCGCCTTGTAGATCACGACGAAGCCGAGGGCGATGAGCGCGTACTGGGAGCCGAGCGCAACGCCCTGGAACAGCAGCTGCAGGAACTCCGTCACCGGTACATCGCCTCGATGAGCTCACCGAACTGCTCGGACAGCGCGGCACGCTTGACCTTCTGGGTGGCAGTCAGCTCGCCCTCCTCGGCGTCGAGCTCCTTGGGGAGCAAGGTGAAGCGCTTGATCGTCTCCACCTGGGCGAGTTCGCCATTGACCTCGTCGACCACGCCGCCGATGAGCTCGACGACCTCCGGCTTGCGGGACAGGTCCTCGTAGGTGGTGTAAGGGATGCGCTCGCGGGTGGCCCAGTCACCCACGGTGTCGAACTCAATGCCGATCAACGCAGTGAGGTACTTGCGCCGGTCGCCGATGACGACTGCCTCTCGCACGAAGGGGGACACCTTGAGCTTGTTCTCGATCTCCGAGGGCGAGATGTTCTTGCCGCCCGCGGTGATGATGATGTCCTTCTTGCGGTCGGTGATGCGCAGGAACCCGTCGTCGAGCTCACCGATGTCGCCGGTGTGCAACCAGCCGTCGACGTCGACGGTCTCTGCGGTGGCCTCGGGGTTCTTCAAGTAGCCGACGAACACCCCGGCGGAGCGGGTGAGGATCTCCCCGTCCTCCGCGATGCGGACCTCACATCCCGGTGCCGGTTTGCCCACCGTGCCGAGCCGAACGTCGTCGGCGGGCATGAACGTGCACAGCGCACTGTTCTCGGTCTGGCCGTAGGCCTCCCGGATCGGCACGCCCATGGTCCAGAAGAACTCCAGCACCTGCGGTGCGATCGGCGCTGCGCCGGACAGCGCGACGCGGATCCGACCAAGGCCCAGCTTGTCCCGTAGCGATCGGAACGCCAGCAGCCAGGCGATGCCATAGCGGAGGCGGTCGAGGACCGTCTGGCCACCCCGCATCCGCCGACGGGCCGCCGGCGCCGCCAGGCTCGTGGCGAGGCGGTAGGTCCGGCGCTTGAGCCACGTGGCATCGGCGATGCGGATCTCGACGCTGGCCAGCATCTTCTCCCACACGCGCGGCACCCCGAGGAAGAATGTTGGCTGGACTTCACGCATGTCGATCCCGAACGACGGGCCGCCCTCGCCGAAGTTGACGACGTAGCCGCTGCGCAGCGCGGAGATGCAGGAGATGAGTCGCTCGGCGATGTGGCACAGCGGCAGGTACGACAGCACCTCGTCGTCGGGGCCGCCGCCGTAGGCCGCCGTAGCCGTCTCGGCCACGGCGAGCAGGTTGCGGTGGCTCAGCATCGCACCCTTGGGCGGCCCAGTGGTGCCGGAGGTGTAGACGATGATTGCCGGCGCCTCTGAGTCCAAGGTGTCGATGGAGCGGCGCTGCTGGTCGAGGGCGTCGGCGTGGCCGGAACCCAGCTCCTCGAGCGATGCGAACGACCGCACGCCGGGGTGCGCGTCGAGGTCGACGCCACGGGGATCCATGACGATGATCGACCGCAGGGCGGGCAGGCGGCCGCGCACGGCGATCGCCTTGTCGTACTGCTCCTCGTCCTCGGCGACCAGTGCGACCGACTCCGAGTGCGACAGGAGGTACTCGACCTCATCGGCGGGGCTGGTGGGGTAGATGCCGACGGTCACCGCGCCCATGCCCTGCACGGCCAGGTCGGCGAGAAGCCACTCGATGCGGTTCTCGCTGTGCACCGCCACCCGGTCGCCTGCCTGCACACCCAGCTCACGGAGCCCCGCCGCGATGTGAGCGACCCGCTCGGCGTAGCCGGACCACGACGTCTCGACCCAGCGCCCGAGCTCTTTGGAGCGTAACGCCACCCGGTTCGGCGTCTCCGCCGCTCGGATCGACAGCAGCTCCGGAAGGGAGCGTGGTTCGCCACCCGGAGACGATGGGGACAGATCACGTTCGAGGGTGGCGGTCATGTCGAACCTCCCAGGTAGGCCTCGATCACTGCCGGGTCGTTCTGGACCTCGTCGGGCGAACCGACGATGAGGGCCCGTCCGAAGTCCAGTGCCATCACCCGGTCGGCGATGTCCATCACCATGTGCATGTCGTGCTCGACGAGGACCATCGCCGTCGACAGCTCCCGTTGGATCTCGAGGATGTACCGGGCCATGTCCTCGGTCTCCTCCAGGTTCATGCCCGCCACCGGTTCGTCGAGCAGGAGGACCTTCGGGTCCATGGCCAGCGCCCGTCCAAGCTCGATCCGCTTCTGGACGCCGTAGGGCAGCAGACCGACGTGGGTGCGACGGTGCTCTTCCAGCTCGAGCAACTCGATGATCTCCTCGACGCGACGGCGGTTCGCCAGCTCCTCCCTGCGGGCCCGACCCAGCCACACCATGCCGGCGAGGAATCCGGTGCGCATCCGCACGTGGCGACCCAGCATCAGGTTGTCGACCACATCGAGGTTGACGAAGAGCCCGAGGTTCTGGAACGTGCGGGCGATGCCCATGCCGGCGATCGCGGTCGGGTTGCGGCCGATGAGCTCGGTGCCCTCGAGCCGGATGGAGCCGTGCTGGGGCTCATACACCCCGTTGAGGCAGTTGAAGATCGACGTCTTGCCGGCCCCGTTGGGTCCGATGACGGCGAAGATCTCGCCCGGCCGGACGTCGAAGGTCACGTCGTCCAGGGCCCGCACGCCACCGAACTGCAGGGACAGGGTGGCCACCTCGAGGAGCGGTGTCGTCGAAACGTCGGTCACGCGCTCCACCGCTTCTTCCTCCGGTAGGACTTGACGTCGCGGAACGACCGGCGCTTGTCGCCGCCCGTCCCCAGGTAGAACTCCCGGATGTCCTTGTCGTCCCGCAGCTCGGCGGCCGGGCCCTCGCGCACGATGCGCCCGGTCTCCATCACGTAGCCGACGGTGCTGATCGACAGGGCCATGGCCGCGTTCTGCTCGACGAGGAGCACGCTGGTGCCAGCGCGGTTGATGTCGATGATCAGATCACGGATGTCCTCGACGAGCCGGGGTGCGAGCCCGAGCGAAGGTTCGTCGAGCAGGAGCAGCTCGGGGGATTGCATGAGCGCCCGGCCCATGGCGAGCATCTGCTGCTCGCCGCCCGACAGGTAGCCGGCCACGGATCGGCGCCGATCGGCCAGCACGGGGAAGAGCTCCATCACCCGCTCGTGGTTCTGCTTGATCTCATCGCGGTCCCGCTTGGTGTAGGCGCCGGCGCGCAGGTTCTCCTCCACGGTGAGCTCGGCGAAGATGCGCCGCCCCTCCATCACCTGGGAGAGACCCCGCCTGACGATCGAGGCCGGGTCGAGGCCGACCAGGGACGTGCCGTCGAACTGCACGTCGCCCTTGGTGACGGCACCGCGGTGCATGCGCAGGAGCCCGGTGATCGCCCGGAGCAGCGTGGTCTTGCCAGCGCCGTTGGCGCCGAGGAGGGCGGCGATTCCCCTCTTCGGGACCTCCAGCGTGACACCGCGGAGAACGAGGGCAACATCGTTGTAGACGACCTCGAGGTTCCGGACCGACAGGTGGGGTGGTGGGCTGTCTTGACTCATAACCGATCCGACGACGCTGGCTACCTGTGACCGGGGGCACGGTAGCAGGGCGGTGCGCCGATTCGGTGACGGCTGGATCCTCGGCACGCCGACTCCCCCGCCCTGGACGTGGCACGTCTTTTCGACGAGGTGATGCACATGATACGTCTCGTGTCGTCTATCTTGGCAACGTCGCCGACGTACGGCGGCAAAAGGGGGGTCCATGACCATCATCGACGACGTCCTCGACTGGGCGAACGACTTCGACATCTTCCATCGCGACTACGTCACCGAGCCAGAGCGCACGTGGGAGGAACTGCGCGAGCGCTGCCCGATCGCCTTCACCGAGCGGCGCAACCGGGCCTGGCTTCCCGTGCGCTACGACGACATCGCCGAGATCGCCCACGACGTGGAGCACTTCTCTTCCAGCGACGTGGGCGTGGTCACCATCAACCGACCCGGCGAGGGCGCGCTCACTGCCGGGGCACCGCCCATCAGCTCCGACCCGCCCGTGCACACCTGGGCCCGCCGGCTGCTGCTCCCGGCCTTCGGACCCTCCGCGATCGACAAGATGACGCCGATCACCCGGGCGCTGGCCAACGAGCTCATCGACGAGTTCGTCGAGACCGGCCGGGCCGACGCCGCGGCCGACTACGCCCAGCACATCCCGGTACGCATCATCGCCACGATGCTCGGCATCCCGGTCGAGCACGAGGAGCGGTTCACCGGGTGGGTAGTGAAGATCCTCCAGGAGGGCTTCCACAACCTCGAGGGTTCACGTGCCGCGCTCGACGAGCTCATCACCTACTTCGCCGAGCGGATCGCCGAGCACCGGGCCATCCCCGAGGGCGAACGCCCCGACGACCTGCTCACGCTGCTCATCGAGTCCGACGTCGACGGAGAGCCCATCGAGGACATGCACCTGCTGGGCAGCTGCTTCCTGCTGCTCGTCGCCGGCATCGACACGACGTGGAGCTCGATCGGTTCGGGCCTGTGGCATCTGGCCACCCATCCCGAGGACCAGCGGCGCCTGCGCGAGGAGCCCGAGCTCATGGACACCGCGGTCGAGGAGATCCTGCGCATGTACAGCCCGGTCACCATGGCCCGCGCCGTCACCGAGGACATCGAGTTCAACGGGTGCCCGATGAAGGCGGGCGACAAGGTGCTCATGGCCTTCCCGGCCGGCAACCGCGACCCGGAGCACTTCGAGCGAGCCGACGAGTTCGTGATCGACCGCAAGAAGAACCGCCACTTCGCCTTCGGTTCGGGCATCCACCGCTGCCTGGGTTCGAACCTCGCCCGCATGGAGCTGAAGGTGGCGATCCAGACCTTCCTCGACCGCGTGCCGTTCTTCACGGTGGAGGACCCAGCGGCGGTGTCCTGGGTCGGCGGACAGGTGCGCGGGCCGCGCACGGTGCCCGTCGTCTTCGACGCTCCCTAGCACCCGCATCGACGCCTACGGGCGGAACGTGGAGCTGCAGTTGTGCCCTACGGGCCAGCCCGGACGCACCGACGACGCCGGGCTGGCCTGGGCCCTCGTGACCCGAGGCACCGTGTGACGCCCAGTTCCGCCTGCACCTGCCGCCAGCTCGCAGCAGGTGCAGGCGCGGCTCAGCCAGGTGACGTCACGGGCCTGGCTGGCCGGCGATCGATGACACGCCTTCCCAGATGACCTTGGTGAGAAGCTCAGCGAGCCCGTCGGTCTTCACGTCGTCGTTCTCCAGGGTGTGGACGGTGGCCGCCTCCAGCATCCCGATCACGCTGCGCACGAGGAGTCGCACCTCGGGCGTGTCGGCGATGGCGACGGCGATGCGATCGGTCCGGGTCTGGATCGCCTCACGGACCACCGGGTGCTGCGTTGACGCCGAGGCGACGAGCTGCCAGCTCTGACGGTGTTGCCACGCGAACGCGAGGTAAGCCGAGACCACCCCGGCGAGACGTTCCCGGTCCGAGCCGAACGACGCCAGAGCACCATCGAGCTGGGCATCGAGAACCTCGAGCTCATGGTTGTAGGCGGCGGCGAACAGACTGTCGCGGTCGCTGAAGTAGGCGTAGACGAGGCTGCGAGACACACCGGCCTCCTGGGCGATGCGCTCGAAGGGGACCTTGCTGGTTTCGTGCTCGGCGAACACCCGCGCGGCTGCCTCCACGATCTGGCGCAGCCGCACCGCCGGCTCGAGCCGGGTCCTCGATCGGGGATTCTGCGCTTCGGTCACGGTCGCCTCTCTCCCGCCATGGGCCGACGTCCCTTCGGGGGCGGGCGGTTGTTCCAGCAATTGGCCCCCATGAGACATAGCCAGTATCGTGTCCAATGTAGCGCCGCGTTCGTGCGGCGACCAGAGCTGGGGGACCGAGATGACCGAGAACAACCTGCAGCCCGCCTCGTCCCCCCCCGTTGGGGAGGTAGACCCGTGGATGCTGCGATCTCGCTGCGCAACGTGACGAAGAGCTTCGGATCACACACGGTCCTCGAGGACATCTCCTTCGACATCCCCCGGGGCAAGGTGAGTGCCGTGATGGGTCCGTCCGGAACCAGCAAGTCGGTGCTGCTCAAGAACGTCATCGGCCTGCTGCGGCCCGACAACGGTGAGATCTGGGTCGACGGTGAGGAGACCGTCTCGATGGGGGAGAAGGACCTGTACCGGGTCCGGCGCAAGTTCGGCGTGCTGTTCCAGGACGGCGCCCTGTTCGGGTCGATGAACATCTTCGACAACATCGCCTTCCCGTTGCGCGAGCACACCACCAAGCCCGAGAAGGAGATCCGCGAGATCGTGCTCGAGAAGGCCAGCCTCGTCGGCCTGCTCGACCACATGAAGAAGTTCCCCGGCGAGGTCTCCGGCGGCATGAAGAAGCGGGCCGGCCTCGCCCGGGCGCTGTCGATGGACCCCGAGATCATCCTGTTCGACGAGCCCGACTCCGGCCTCGACCCCGTCCGGGTCTCCTATCTCGACGAGCTGATCAAGAAGATCCAGGAGGAGACCCACGCCACCTTCCTGATCATCACTCACAACATCGCCTCGGTGATGCGCACCTCGGACTACATCGCCGTGCTGTACCAGGCCAACCTGGTCAAGTTCGCGGCCAAGGAGGAGATGCGGACCACCGACAACCCGCTCATCCGCCAGTTCCTCGCCGGCCGGGCCATGGGCCCCATCGGCATGGACGAGCTGGCCACCGAGCGCACCGAGATCGAGAAGGACCTCATGGACCGGGAGCGCCGCCGGCTCGAAGCCGACGGCCGAGAGGTCGACGACTACGCGCTGCTCACCGTCTGAGCCGCCCTCCCGGGTTCAACAGAAAGCCGACGACATCGAAGGGCGGAGGACCCGAAGCGATGGCACACAAGTGGTTCGAGACCGTGGAGGTCGCCCGCCAGCGGGCCGCCAAGATCCTGCCCCGCTCGGTGTTCGGGGCCCTCAAAGCCGGCGCAGAGGCCGGTGAGACCCTCGACGACAACGTCCGCGCCTTCCGGGAGCTGGGCTTCGTGCCCACCGTCGCCGACAAGCCCGCCGAGCGGGACCAATCGGTCGAGGTCATGGGCCAACCCATCTCGATGCCGGTGTTCATCTCCCCCACCGGCGTGCAGATGGTGCACCCGGAGGCCGAGATGGGCATCGCGCGGGCCTCCGCGGCCCGGGGCACGGCCCTCGGCCTGTCCAACTTCGGCTCCACCCCCATGGAGCAGGTCATGGCCGAGAACCCCCAGACCTTGTTCCAGATCTACTGGTGCGGCACCCGCGAGCAGATGACCGCCCGACTCGACCGAGCCAAGCGCGCCGGCATCCCCGGCCTCATCGTCACCCTCGACTGGTCGTTCTCCCACGGCCGCGACTGGGGCAGCCCCGACATCCCCGAAGCCCTCGACCTCAAGACCTCCATCAAGCACTCCCCCGAGCTGCTCACCAGCCCTCGCTACGCCTGGCGCTACGGCCGCTACACCATCGAGCACCGATCCCTGCCCGACCTCCACGTGCCCAACATGGTCCCCGAGGGCGAGCAGCCCCCGGGCTTCTTCGAGGCCTACGGCCAGTGGATGGGCACCCCGCCACCCAGCTGGGACGACCTGCGCTGGCTGCGCGAGCAGTGGGACGGCCCGTTCATGCTCAAGGGCATCATGCGCGTCGACGACGCCAGACGGGCGGCCGACGCCGGCTACAGCGCCATCAGCGTCTCCAACCACGGCGGCAACAACCTCGACACCACCCCCGCCTCCATCCGTGCCCTGCCCCTCATCGCCGACGCCGTGGGCGATCGCATCGAGGTCGTCATGGACGGCGGCATCCGCCGCGGCAGCGACGTCGTCAAGGCCGTCGCCCTCGGCGCGAAGGCGGTCATGATCGGCCGCGCCTCGCTGTGGGCCCTGGCCGTCGGCGGCCAGCCCGGCGTCGAGAACGTGCTCGACGTCCTCCGCGGCGGCATCGACTCCGCCATGCTCGGACTCGGCAAGGGCTCGCTCGCCGAGCTCAGCCCGGCCGACATCGTCATCCCCCACGGCTTCTCCGACGCGGTCGCCGCGACCGGCTCGGGCTCGTAGACCGATACGACCGCTGACCCCGGGGGCCCGTGGTTGCGTCGGCTCCGTGAAACAGCAACGGCCTTCTGTCTTGCGGTCGGCGCGGGGTTCGGTTCAGACTGCGCCCATGCCTCAACCGATCTCCACTGATCTCGCCGGCCTCGAACTCCCGCCGGTCAAGGCGTCTTGGAACGACAAGGACGTCATGCTCTACGCGCTGGGCGTCGGTGCCCGCCCGCCGGAGGACCTCGATTTCGTCTATGAGGGTCGCGGCCCAGTGGTCCTGCCCACCTACGGCGTGATCCCGGGGCTGACGGCCATGGGCAGTGTGTTCGGCGAGGTCGAGGTGAACCCGGCCATGATCCTGCACGGCGAGCAGTCGATCACGTGCCACCGGACCCTGCCGCCCAGGGCCGAGGTGCAGATCCATGGGCGGATCACCGAGGTGTGGGACAAGGGCAAGGCCGCGGTCCTCGGCTTCGAGGGCACGGCCAGCGACGATGACGGCGAGATGTTCACCGCCGCCGCCACCTTGTTCGTCCGTGGTGCCGGCGGGTTCGGCGGCGAACGGGGCCCGTCGACCAGCGGCAAGAACCAGCCACCCGACCGGGACCCCGACGTGGTGGTCGAGTACGAGACCCGCAAGGAGCAGGCAGCGATCTACCGCCTCTCCGGTGACCGGAACCCGCTGCACATCGATCCGGAGTTCGCGCAGATGGCTGGCTTCGACGCGCCGTTCAACCACGGCCTGTGCACCTTCGGCTTCGTCGGTCGGGCGGTGCTGGCCGGGGTGTTCGGCGGCGACGTGGACGCCTTCGGCACGCTCGAGGGCCGCTTCGCCGACCAGGTGTGGCCCGAGGACACGATCGTCACCAAGATGTGGCGCGACGGCGACGGCGCCGTCGTCGAGGCGTCGACCCAGAAGGGCAACGTCGTGCTCAGCCAGGCCCGGGCGATCGCCCGGTGAGCGCGCTCGACCCCAGGACCCCGGTCCTCGTCGGGGTCGGGCAGGTCACGAACCGCGGCGACGAGCTGGTCGACCCGATCACGCTCGCCGCCGAGGCCACCCGCCGGGCCCTCGCCGACTGCGGCGCCGATCTGGGCGTGGACACGATCGCCATGCCCGGCGTCCTCGCCCCCCACACCGAGCACGCCGCGCACCGCCTCGCCGCTGCGCTCGGGCTGGCCCCGCGCCGCCTGCTGTCGTCCACCATCGGGGGCAACACCCCCCAGTGGCTGGTGGGCACGCTCGGCACCGACATCGTCGAGGGCCGCTGCGACGTGGCCCTCGTCGCTGGCGCCGAGGCCGGGGCATCGGTACGCCGTGCCCGCAAGCAGGGGGTCGCCCCCCGGACCGCCCGGGAGGCCACCGGCGAGGACACCGAGATCGGCGACACGCGCATGGGCGCGTCGCCCGCCGAGGTGCACGCCGGCCTGGCGCCGCCGCCGTTCCTGTACCCGATCCTGGAATCGGCCGTGGCCCACCACGCCGGGCGCAGCCTCGACGAGCAGCGCCGCTTCCTCGGCCAGTTCATGGCGCCGGCCACCGAGGTGGCCGCGACCCACCCGGACCTGGCCTGGTTCCCGGAGCCGGCCACCGCCGAGGAGCTGTCCGAGCCGACGCCCGGCAACCGGATGATCGCCGAGCCCTACACCAAGCGGATGAACGCCATCATCGAGGTCGACCAGGCGGCGGCGTTCCTGCTGTGCTCGGCCGAGGCGGCCGAGTCCGCCGGCATCCCCCGTGACCGGTGGGTGTTCCCCCTCGGCGTCGCCGATCTCAACGACGTCTTCTATCCGCTGGAGCGGCCGGAGCTGCACCGCTCCCCCGCGATCGAGACGGCTGGACGGGCGCTGTTCGAGGCGGTCGGCTGCGACCTCGACGACATCTCCCGCTTCGACTTCTACTCCTGCTTCCCGGTGGCCGTGGAGATCTCCGCCACCGCCCTCGGCTTGAGCCTGGACGACCCCCGCCCGTTCACGGTCACCGGCGGCCACGCCTACTTCGGCGGACCCGGCAACAACTACACGTCCCACAGCATCGCGACCATGGCCCAGCAGCTGCGGGACGACCCCGGCGCCATCGGGCTCACCACCGGGCTGGGCTGGTACGTCACCAAGCACTCGATCGGCCTGTGGAGCACCACGCCGCCCGAGCGAGGGTTCGCCAAGCCCGACCTGGCCGGCGCCCAGGCTGCCATCGATGCGACGGCGCTGGCCCAGGCCGGCCCCGGCGCCACCGGCCCGGCGACCGTCGACGGCGGCACGGTCATCCACGACCGGGACGCCGGCCCGGCGTCCGTCGTGGCCTACGCCACCACCGCCGACCGTCGGCGGGTCGTCGTTCGCCGGGACGATCCGTCGCTGGCCGCCGAGCTCTCGGGCGGCCAGCTCGTGGGCCAGACGGTCACCGTCGTGCCCGGCGGCGAGGGGCCGGCCGGCTTCGAGCTGGGCTGACCGCCGCTCAGGCCAGCCAGGCCCGAAGGGCGGCCCCGGCCCGGTCCATGGCGTCCCGGGCCTCGTCCACGTCGGCGACCATGCCGAAGAACCCGTGGATCAACCCGTCCTTGCGCACCAGCTCCACCGGCACCCCGGCATCCGCGAGCCGGCGGGCGTAGGCCTCGCCTTCGTCGCGCAGCGGGTCGAACTCGGCGGTGAGCACGAGGGCGGGTGGCAGCCCGGCGAGGTCGGGCGCGGCCAGCGGTGACAGACGCCAGTCGTCGGGCCGCTCGGGAGCGTAGTGGTCGAAGAACCACTCCATGTCGGCCTTGGTGAGGAAGTAGCCGGAGGCGTTCTCCTCGATCGAGGGGTGGCTCATCGTCGAGTCGGTGACCGGGTACACCAACAGCTGCCCCCGCAGCTGCGGTGCGCCGGCGTCCCGGGCCTGGAGGGCGACGACCGCGGCGAGGTTGCCGCCGGCCGAGTCCCCGGCCACGGCCAACCTCGCGGGGTCGCCCCCGAGCTCGGCGACGTTCGCGGCCACCCAGTCCAGCGCCGCCCCGGCGTCCTCGACCGCAGCGGGGAACGGGTGCTCCGGGGCGAGGCGGTAGTCGATGCTCAGCACCAGGGCCCCGGATGCGTTGGCCAGGGCGCGGCACGTGCCGTCGTGGCTGTCGAGGCCGCCGAGAACCAAACCGCCGCCGTGGTAGTAGACGACGACCGGGGGCGTGCCGTCGGTGGCCGGCACGTAGGCCCGAGCCGGGATGGCCCCGCCCGGCCCGGGGATCTCCAGATCCTCGACCCGGGCCACCTCCTCCACGGCGTCGGCCTCGGCGGCCCCCATCATGGCCAGGGCCGCACGGGCCTGCTCGACGGGGAGGGACGAGAGCCCGGGGAACCCGATCTCCTCCATCTGGTCGAGGACGGTCTGGATCTGCGGATCGATCGGCATGGTCTCCACGCTCCCCTTCGTCGGGCCGCCCAGAGCAGGCGGCGCAGCCGGGGCCAGTGTGCCCGACGCTCACCTTCTTCGTCGGCCCGTCGGTCGACCTGGCGCGACCCGACCGTCGCGTGCGACACTCTGAGCCACATGTCTCGCAGAGGGCGAGCAGAGGGACCTGACAGGGGGACCCGTGAGCGAAGAAGTCACGATGACCATCGACGGCGTCGCAGCGAGCACCGAGGCGACGTTCGACGTCGTCAACCCGGCGACCGGCGCTCCGGAGGCGACGGCGCCGGACTGCACGCCGCAGCAGCTCGACGCAGCCATGGCCTCGGCGGCCAAGGCCTACCGCGACTGGCGCCAGGACGAGGGCCGGCGGCGCGACCTCCTCCGCCAGTCCGCCGATGCACTGATGGCGGCCGCCAACGACATCGCGCCCATCCTCACACTCGAGCAGGGCAAGCCGCTCGGCGAGGCCACCTTCGAGGTGTACGGCGCCGCCATGTGGTTCCAGTACTACGCCGACCTGGAGATCCCCCGGCAGGTGATCCAAGACGACGACGCCGCGTTCGTCGAGGTCATCCAGCGACCCCTCGGCGTCGTCGCCGGCATCACCCCGTGGAACTTCCCGCTCGTGCTCGCCTCCTGGAAGATCGCCCCTGCCCTGCTTGCCGGGAACACGATGGTGCTCAAGCCGTCGCCGTTCACCCCGCGGGCCACGCTGGCCGTGGGCGAAGTCCTGCGCGATGTCCTGCCGCCCGGCGTGCTGAACGTGGTCAGTGGCAAGGACCCCCTCGGGGCATCGATGACATCGCACCCTGTCCCCCGCAAGATCAGCTTCACCGGGTCGGTGGCCACCGGCAAGAAGGTCGCGGCCGCCGCCGCCCCCGACCTCAAGCGCACCACCCTGGAGCTGGGCGGCAACGACCCGGCCATCGTCCTCGAGGACGTCGACGTCGACGCCGTGGTCGAGAAGCTGTTCTGGGGTGCGTTCCAGAACAACGGCCAGGTGTGCTCGGCGATCAAGCGGGTGTACGTGCCCGAGTCGTTGCACGACCAGATCGTGGAGGGCCTCGGTGACCGGGCTCGTTCCGTCAAGGTCGGCGCGGGCACCGAGCCCGACGTGCAGCTGGGCCCGATCAACAACCGCCCCCAGTTCGAACGGGTCAGCGAGCTGGTCGCCGACGCCCTGTCCTCCGGCGCGGTGGCTGCGGCCGGCGGCAAGCCGATCGAGGGCGACGGCTACTTCTTCGAGCCCACCATCCTCACCGGCCTCTCCGACGGCACCCGCATCGTCGACGAGGAGCAGTTCGGCCCGGCGCTGCCCGTCATCGCCTACCGCGACGTCGACGAGGTCATCGACCGGGCCAACGCCACCCACTACGGCCTGTCCGGCTCGGTGTGGGGCACCGACGTCGAGCGAGCGGCGGAGATCGCCGAAGAGCTCGAGTGCGGCACCGCGTGGGTCAACACCCACCTGGCGCTGGCACCCCACCAGCCCTTCGGCGGGGCCAAGTGGAGCGGCATCGGCGTCGAGAACGGCACGTGGGGGCTGCTCGGCTTCTGCGAGCCCCAGGTCGTCCACCGCTCGAAGGGCTGAGGCCGGACCCGGCCCCCGGACGCGAACACCATCACCCCCGACAGATTCGAGGAGTCCTTGACCACCATCCGCGGCAAGGCGTTCATCGCGGGCGCCTACGAACATCCACTGCGCGTCATCCCCGACCGCACCGTCGCCCAGGTGCACGCTGACGTCGCCGTCGGCGCCCTCGCCGACGCCGGCTTGTCCATGGACGACGTCGACGGCTACTTCTGCGCCGGTGACGCCCCCGGTTTCGGTGGCTTCTCCATGGCCGAGTACCTGGGGCTGAAGCTGCGCCACATCGACACCACCGAGACCGGCGGGTCGTCGTACCTGTGCCACGTCGGCCACGCGGCCGCCGCCATCGCGACGGGCAAGTGCTCGGTCGCGCTGGTGACGTTGGGCGGCCTGCCCCGATCAGATCCGGCGTCGATGATGGGCGGCGCCCGAGCGATGTTCGCCAGCGCCCCCGAGGCCGGCTTCGAGATGACCTACGGCATGGCCATCCACGGCGGCTACGCGCTGGCCGCCCGTCGGCACATGTACGAGTTCGGCACCACCAGCGAGCAGTTGGCCGAGATCAAGGTCGCGGCATCGCACCACGCCCAGTTCAACCCGAACGCGTTCCTGCCCGACCCGGTCACGATCGAGCAGGTGGTCGAGTCCCCCATCGTCAGTGACCCGCTGCACCGCCTCGACTGCTGCGTGATCACCGACGGCGGGGGTGCCCTGGTCGTGGTCAGCCCCGAGATCGCCCGGGACCTCGAGCGCCGCTGCGTCAAGGTGCTCGGCCACGGTGAGTCGCCCAAGCACACCGACAACGGCCGCATCGACCTCACCCACACCGGCGCGGTGTGGTCGGGGCCCCGGGCCTTCGAGGAAGCGGAAGTGACCCCGGCCGACATCGACTACGCATCGATCTACGACTCCTTCACCATCACCGTGTTGGAGACCATCGAGGACCTCGGGTTCTGCGAGAAGGGCAAGGGCGGCACGTTCGTGGCCGACCAGGGCCTGCGCGCACCGGACGGTCGGCTGCCGTTCAACACCGACGGCGGCGGCCTGTGCAACAACCACCCCGCCAACCGGGGCGGCATGACCAAGATCATCGAGGCCGTCCGCCAGCTGCGCGGCGAGGCCCACGGCGAGGTCCAGGTGCCGGACTGCCAGCTCGCGCTGGCGCATGGCACCGGCGGCTCACTGGCGAACCGCATGGGCAGCGCAACTCTCATCCTCGGACAGGAGGACGCATGAGCGACCTGCCCACCTTCGCACCGCCGGTGACCCCGGAGACCAAGCCGTTCTGGGACGCCACCGCCCAGCACCGCCTGGTGCTGCCCCGCTGCAGCTCGTGCCAGACGGTCATCTGGTACCCCCGGACCTTCTGCCCGGCCTGCCACACCGAAGGCGTCCAGTGGATCGACGCCAGTGGTGAGGGGACCATCTACAGCTACACCGTCACCCACAAGGGCGACGGTCCCTGGCGCGAGGCGTCCCCCTTCGTGCTCGCCTACGTGGAGCTCGATGAGGGACCACGGGTGCTGACCAACATCGTCGAGTGCGACCCCGCCACCGTCAGCGTGGGCCAGCGGGTGTCGGTGCGCTGGGACCCGACCGACGAGGGCCCCGCCATCCCCCGGTTCGCGCCCACCGACTGATTGCGGAGGTGCGTCACCGAGCCTGCTCGTCCCGGCGCACCGGACGGCTCGGATCGGTGTCCGGCTCGTACATGACCGCCCCGGCCACCTCGGCATCGACGCTCTCGGTCTCGTAGCGGGCCAGCTCCGGGCTGGGCGGGCCGAGTCGCAGCGACGAGCGGGGCCATCCCGTGGCGAGCGCCACCAACCACACGGCCAAGCCGATGATCGCCGAGGTCGTGTAGCCGCGGTCGAGCGGGAAACGAGCGCCCGGCTCGGTGCTGGCGGCGAGCACCGCGGCGCTCGCCGCGGAGCCCACCGAGGAGCCGATGGTACGGAGCACCTGGTTCAAACCCAGCGCGCTTCCCGTCTCCGCCGCGGGCACGGCCGCCACGATCATCTGTGGCATCGCCGCGAACACGGTCCCGACCCCGACGCCGGCCAGGACCATCACCACCACCAACTGCCACACCTCGGACCGGGCCGATCCGAACACGACCATGGCAGCGGCGAAGGCGCCGCAGCCGAGGGGCATGAGCCAGCGGCCGTCGAGCCTCCGGCGGAGGACGCCGGTGAGCCGGTTGACCGTCAGGCTCGCCACCGAGAACGGCGTGAGGATCAGCCCGGCGGCGAGCACGGTGCGACCCTGCCCGTAGCCGGTGCTCACCGGCGTCTGCACGTACCGGATGGCCAGGGAGAACAGGAAGTACATCCCCACGCCCGCCAGCACGGCCACGGTGTGCGCCACCCGCACCGACGGCACGGACAGGCTGCGGAGGTCGACGAGAGGGTGGCGGGCGGCCAGGGTGCGGCGGACGAAGACCCCGATCGCCGCCGTGGCCAACGCCAGCATGCCGGCGAAGGGCAAGGAGCCGGCGCCCCAGGTCGGCAGCTCGCTGAGGGCGACGACGACGGCCGAGACGCCCACGGCCAGCGCCGCCGCACCGGGAACGTCGACGGGCTCCTGCACCCGGTGGTCGCTGAACGGGATGCTGAGGACGGCGCCGAGCAACACCAGGCCGGTCGCGGCGGCGGAGACCGCGAAGGTGGCCCGCAAGCCCACCGTGTCGACCAGGAAGCCACTGACCGGGTAGCCGATCCCCACGCCGGTCGCCGTCGTCACCGACAGGGCGGCCACGGTGCGGGTCCCCCGCTCGGCAGGGAGGTGGTCCCGGGCGACCGCCATGGCCATCGGCATCAGGCCCAGCCCGACACCCTGGAGAGTCCGGCCGACCAGGAGCACGCCGAAGCCGAAGGGAAGGGCAGCGGCCGCGCCGCCGGCGGTGATCGTCCCGAGGGCGGCGACGATCACCTGGCGCCGGTACCGGCCGTCGGCCAGGCGACCGAGCACCGGCGTGACCACCGCGCCAGCGAGCAGCGCGGCGGTGAGGCCCCACTGCGCCGTCCCGAGCGACACGTCGTAGTCGTCGGCGACGGTGGGCACCATCGGCGAACCCAGGCTGCTCACCACCGCCACGGCCAGACCGATGGCCACGAGCTCCGGGACGAGGAGGCGCTCCCGCCAGCTGCCGCTGCCGACGATCCGGGGCCCGGCTGACGAGGGGTCGGTCACCGGCACGGCTCGCACACCCGTTCGCAGTCGCCAGCCGAGGTCACGAGCGGCGAACCTACCGAGCCGGGGTGCACCCACCGCCAACCGGTGGGAGACGCCTCACGCCCAGCGGTAGGTGACCCCCGTCGTCTCCTCCGAGACCTCCCACAGACGTTGCCCATCGGCCTCCCGGTAGGCCCGCTTGGCGGCCCGGACCTCCTCGGCGACCCACGCAGCCCGAAGAGCCCGCCCGGCCCCACGTAGTCGCCGCCCCCCACCTCGGCCGCCACCGCGGCGAAGAGCTGGGGCAGCGCGCCACCTTCGGGCCGCTGGGCCACGGCCCGGTTGGCGAGCCGCATGGCCAGCGCCATGACCTTGTTACCGGACATCTCCGGCCCGCGGCGCTGGAGGGAGGTCGAGGCGTAGCCGGGATGGGCGGCGGCGGCGACGAGCGGGCTGCCTGCGGCACGGGCCCGCCGGTCGAGCTCGAAGGTGAACAGCAGGTTCGCAAGCTTCGACTGCCCGTACGCCTCCCACTTCCGGTAGCCGCGCTCCCAGTCGAGGTCGTCCCAACGCATGCGCCCCATGTGGTGCATGAACGACGACGTGGTCACGACCCGAGGCTGCTCGGCGGCCGACAGCACGGGCAGCAGCAGCCCCGTCAGCGCGAAGTGGCCCAGGTGGTTGATGCCGAGCTGGGCCTCGTGGCCCTGTGCGGTGCGGCGCAGCGGGATCGCCATCACCCCGGCGTTGTTGAGCAGGATGTCGAGCCGCTCCACCCGGCCAGTGATCTCCCCGGCGGCCTCGGCGACGCTGTCGAGGTCGGCGAGGTCCAGCCGGACGACCTCCGGAGCAGCGCCGGTGGCCTCGGCGGCCACCGTGGCGGCGGCGCTTGCGGCCCGCTCCTCGTCGCGGCAGGCCAACAGCACCCGCGCGCCGGCGGCGGCCAGCGCCCGGGCCGACTCCAGGCCCAGCCCGCTGTTGGCGCCGGTCACCACCGCGGTTCGTCCGCGGAGATCGCCCATGTCCTTTCGGTTCCATGCCATGGTCAGCTCCTGCACCCTCCGATGCCGATCATGCCCGGAGGTGACGGTCGAAGAACGCCACGATCCGCGCCTTGGCGTCGGCGGCGGAGGCTTCGTGGAAGCCCATGCCGGGCAGCTTCATCAGCACCGACAGCGCGAGCGGGAGATCCCCCGGGTCGTGGTCGTTCAGGAACGAGTGGCCAGCCGGGGCGTACTCCTTCACATCGTGGTCCACGTCGAGCTCGTCCAGTGCGACCTCCAGGCGGTCGGCGGCGCCCCGCAGCATCAGGTCCCGGCCACCGAAGCTGCCCACGACCGGACACGCGCCCTGGAGGAAGTCGGCGGTGTATGCCCGCTTCGGTGCAGTGCCGTAGTTGACGCTCGACGCGTCGAACCCGTGTCCGGGCGCGAGCACGAGCGCGAAGCCCCCGCCCATGCAGAAGCCGATGACGCCGAGCCTGCCGTTGGACCGGGGATGGGCGGTCAGCCACGACCGCACCGCCTCGACCTCGTCGAACGACCGTCCGGCACCCTTGCGGATCTCGCCCATCACCGTGCGGATGCAGCGCAGCCGCCCACCCCAGTGGAACAGGTCGGGACCGGCGGCGAGGTAGCCCTCGCCGGCCAGCCAATCGACCTGGTTGCGCAGGTCTGCGGTCATCCCGAAGGCATCGTGGATGACCACCACCGCCGGGGCGGGGGTATCGCCCTCGGGCTCGGCCACGTAGGCGGGCAGCTCCCCTCGAGGGGCCTCGATGCGGACCTCGGTGCCGGCGCCCCTCATGCGCTGGTCCAGTTCGGCTCGCGCTTCTCTGCGAAGGCCCTCGGGCCCTCCCTGGCATCGGGTGAGGTGAACACCTCGACCAGCACGTCTCCCTGCAGGTCGAAGGCCTCGTCCTCGGTGACGTCGAGGGAGCGCTTCACCACCTGCTTCGACAGCCTCGTGGCCAGTGGGGCGTTGCGGCAGATCCGCTCGGCGAGGGCGACGGCGGCGTCGAGCACCTGGTCGCCGGGCACCACGCGGTTGACGAGCCCGAGCCGCTGCGCGGTGGCCGCGTCGACGGGATCACCGGTCATGGCCATCTCCAGGGCGACGGCGAGGCCCACGCGCTTGGGCAGGCGCACGAGCCCGCCGGCGCCGGCCGCCAACCCGCGCTGCACCTCGGGGATCCCGAAGGTCGCGTGGTCGGCGGCGACCACCAGGTCGCAGGCGAGCATGATCTCGAACCCGCCGGCCAGGGCGTGGCCGTTGACCGCGGCGATCAAGGGCTTCGGGAAGTCACGACGGGTGATGCCGGCGAAGCCACCGTTCACACCCATCACGTTCCCGCCGCCCCCGGCGAAGGCCTTCAGATCCATCCCGGCGGAGAACGCCTTGTCCCCGGCGCCGGTCAGCACCACGGCCCACACCTCCGGGTCCGCCTCCGCGGCGTCGAAGGCATCGGCGAGCGCCTTCGACGTGTCGTAATCGATCGCGTTACGGGCCTCGGGGCGGTTGATCGTGACGACCTCGACCCGGTACCGGCGCTCTGTCTGCACGAGCATGCATCGTCCTTCCTCGTGTTGTGCCCCCATGGTGGCGCACCGAGGAGGACCCGTGCGACACCGCTGACCCTCTGTCGCGTGGACGGGGCCACGGCGGTAGCGCCCGCCGCCCGGGGACCGCTACGCCGCGTCCGGCTGCGCCTCGAGATCGGGGTGGAGCCGTGGCTCGGCCTCTGCCGCCGTCTTGGGACCCCGGATGGCGGTGAACGCAGCGGCGAGGACGCAGGCGCCCGCGCCGAGCAGGAGCGCCGGAGCCATGCCGTCGACGAACGCTCCCCGGGCTGCGTCGACCAGCGCGACCCCATCCGGTCCGAGCTGACCGGCGACCACGAGCGCGCCACCGATGCCCTCCTCGACCGCCTCGGCGGCCTCCCCGGGCAGGCCCACCGCGGCCGCCGCCACGTTGGTCCGGTAGGACGCGTTCAGCACGGAGCCGACGAGCGCGATGCCCACCGCAGCACCCAGCTCGCGCACCGTGTCGTTGAGCGAGGCCGCCACCCCCTGTTTCTCGTCGGGGAGCGACGAGGTGATAGCGGCGGTGGACGGGCTCATGGTCAGCCCGATGCCGGCACCGAGGATCAGGGTCGCCGGCAGCACGCTGACGAAGCCGCCGTCGATGTCGGCCATCGACGCGAGCACGACGAGACCGACGGCGATCGTCAACGTCCCCATCACCAGTGTCCGACGGAAGCCCACGCGCTCGGCGACGCTCGGTGCCACCGTGGACAAGGGCAACATCATGACCGCCATCGGCAGCAGCGCCGCTGCGGCGGCCAGGGCCGAGTACCCCAGGACCGCTTGGAGGTACTGCACCAGCACGAGGAACAGCGAGAACATCACGGCGAAGACCACGAAGAGGTTGAGCGAGCCGGAGGCCAAGCCGCGGATGGCGAAGACGCGCACGTCGAGCAGGGGGTGGGGCGTGCGCCTCTCGACGATCACGAACGCCACGGTCGAGGCCACACCGACGGCGAAGGCGACGATCGTGATCGCCGCCGTCCACCCCTGCTCGGGGCCTTCGTGCAGGGCGAGGACGAGACCACCGACCGCGGCGACGGCCAGCAGGGATCCGCGCACGTCGAAGCCCGCCTCGGCGTGCTCGACGGAGTTCGGGACGAACGCTGCGGTCGCCACGAACGACACCACGGCGAGGGCCACCGGCAGCGCGAAGACCCACGGCCAGGTCACGTTGTCGATCAACGCGGCAGACACGAACAGGCCGATGATGCCGCCGGCGCCGGCGAACCCGGCCCAGGTCCCGATGGCCTTGGCCTGCTGGTCCCGGGGGAAGCTGGTCGTGATGACCGACAGCGTGACCGGCATGATCATGGCGGCGGCGAGGCCGGCGACGACCCGGAGGCCGATCAGGATGGTCGCGCTCGTGGCGAACGCTGCGGCGAGGTTCGACACCGCGAACAGGACGAGCCCCGTCAGCAGGATCGGCTTGCGTCCCCAGCGGTCGCCCACCGCGCCGACGGGCATGAGCAGCGCAGCCAGGGCGACGGTGTAGCCGTTGATGATCCACAGCAGCTCGCTCTGCGTGGCGCCGAGGCCCTCGGCCAGCGCCTGCTGCGCGACGTTGAGGCCGGACACCGAGGAGACGACGGCCACGAGGGCCACGCACATGGCCGCCAGCACGAGGCGGCGACGACCAGCGCTCCCCACGATCTCGTCGTCTTGGTGAGCCGATGGCACGTCCAGCTCGATGTCGGGCGCGCCGCGCAGGGAATGGATGGACATGGCATCTCTCTCGTCGGGGGACCGGGACCACCGACTCTAGGACGCGGTGTTCAGAACTGGACAACGCGCCCTGTTCCGTCGTCCCCCGGTAAGGTCGTTGCTCGATGCCTGCCAGCACGGAGCTCGACCCTCGTGTGGTCCGCACTCGCCGCAACGTCCTGGCCGCAGCACGCACCGTCCTCGTGGAGGAGGGGTGGCAACGTGTGACCGTGACGCGGGTTGCCGATCGCAGCGGCTACTCCCGCACCACACTGTACCGGCACTGGCCCCAGCGCCTCGACCTGCTCCGGGATCTCATCACCGAAGAGGTGCAGCTCCTGCACACGGTCCCCACCGGCGACGTCCGAGCCGACCTGGTGGCCGAGCTCGAGGCATTCCGGGTGGCGATCACGACGACGGGCCTGGGCA
This sequence comes from Actinomycetota bacterium, assembly GCA_034211175.1. Taxonomy (GTDB): domain Bacteria; phylum Actinomycetota; class Acidimicrobiia; order Acidimicrobiales; family CAIXPF01; genus JAXHUH01. The sequence continues at coordinate 51,071 of JAXHUH010000240.1, read as the reverse complement.
AGGTGATGATCGCCATCGGGCAGCAGGCGAGCGACGACGCCGAGCTGGCGGAGCTGAGTTCGGCGGTCCGCGCCGACGGCACCCGGGTACTCGACGAAATCATCACCGCTGCCGTCTCTCGCGGTGAGCTCTGCGACCAGCTGGACCCGGACATGGCCGTGGCCCAGCTGATCGGACCGGTGCTGTTCCGGTACCTCTTCGAGAGCCACGGCGGCCTCGACGGGGCCTCCGTCGTCTCCGTGGTGGACCTGTTCCTGCGCGGTGCGTCGTCTCCTACGGACCGCTGAGGCGGCCGACGTGCAATGACGGCGCCTCTCAGGGGGAGACGAGAAACCCCTCGTAACCGCGAGCCGCGACCTCATCGCACTTGGCCCGGTAGTTGGCGAGTCCGCCCACGTAGGGCATGAAGACCCGCTTCTTGCCGGGGATGTTCGCCCCGAGATACCAGGAGTCGGCGCGGTTGAACAGCCCGAACTGCGATGCCTCGGCGACGTGACCGGTCCATGCGACCTCGGCCTCCGGGGTCGGCTCGATGACCCGGCGGCCGGTGCGGCGCAGGTCCTCGATGCACCGGGCGATCCATTCGACGTGCTGTTCGATCGAGGTCGGCATGTTGGTGAGCACCGACGGGCTGCCCGGTCCGGTGATCGTGAACAGGTTCGGGAACCCGGCCACCTGCAGCCCCAGATAGGTGGCCGGGCCCTCCGCCCACTTCTCCTCGAGGGTGACCCCGTCGCGCCCCGTGATGCCCATGCGCAGCAACGGCCCGGTCATGGCGTCGAAGCCGGTGGCGAACACGATCGTGTCCACCTCGTGGTGGCCGGCGGGCGTCTCGACGCCCGTGGGGGTGATGCGGGTGATGCCGCCGTCGGAGATGTCGACCAGGGTGACGTTGTCCCGGTTGAACGTCTCGTAGTAGTCGGTGTCGATCGGCGGCCGTTTCGCGCCGTACGGATAGCCCTTCGGGCACAGCTTCTCGGCCACCTCGGGGTCGTGCACGATGGCGCGGATCTTGGAGCGGATGAACTCGGCCGCGGTCTCGTTGGCGCGCTCGTCGAGCAGCAGGTCGAAGAAGCCACCCCACAGGAACTTGAAGCCGCCCTCCTCCCACAACGCCTCGTAGATCGCCGTTCTCTCCTCGTCGCCGAGCTCGAGAGCCGACCGCGGTGACGGCGTGTACGGAAACCCGGCGAAGGACTCCTTGGTGGCCCGGACGACCTCGTCATAGCGGGACTTGATCTGAATCCACTCCTCGCGATCCATCGGCCGGTCGCGGGCGGGGACCGTGTAGTTGGGCGTGCGCTGGAAGACGTAGAGGTGTGCGGCCTGCCGGGCGATCACCGGCGCAGCCTGAATGCCGGTGGAGCCGGTGCCGATCTGGGCCACCGTGCGGCCGGCGAAGTCCACCCCCTCGTGGGGCCAGCGGCCGGTGTGGAACCAGTCCCCGCCGAAGTCCTCGAGGCCGGGCACGGACGGCACGTTGGCCGCCGAGAGGCAACCGACGGCGGCCACGACGTAGGTGGCCGCCAGCCTTCGACCGGTGTCGGTGCGGACGATCCAACGGGACGAGTCATCGTCCCACGTCATCGACTCGACCCGGGTGTCGAAGGTGAAGCTGCGACGCAGGTCGAGGCGGTCGGCGGCGAACTCGAGGTAGCGCAGGATCTCGGGCTGTTCGGGATAGCGGGACGACCAGTCCCACTCGTCGAGCAAGACCTGGGAGAACGTGTAGCAGTAGTAGAAGCTCTCCGAGTCGCACCGGGCTCCGGGATAGCGGTTCCAGTACCACGTGCCACCGGGGCCGCCGCCGGCCTCCACTCCGATGACGTCGAGGCCGAGCTCCTCCCGGGCCTGGTGGACCATGTACAGACCGGAGAACCCGGCTCCGACCACGATCATGTCGTGGACGTCTTCGATCTCATCTTCGGCGCTCACGCGCACCCCCCTCGTGTTCCCTACCGGCCATGAGCCGCCCGAGACAGCATACACCCGCCGTGTCGTGGCTCACCGGCGACGATACAACGTTGCATCGACGTTGCATTGTTTGGGTAGGGTTTTGCCCTGTTCGCACATCTTGCCCCGATGGAGGCCTTCGATGACCGCCACGCTCCGCCGCCCGCCCGAACCGGTCGCCCCCCGGCACACCGAGTTCGACCTGTCGAGCCCTCGGGCTCACTGGCTCGTCGACGACGCCCAGGCCACGCACACCTTCAACGTCGGGAACCTGCTGTTCCCTACCGGTGAGCGGTTCTTCAACGACTCGCTGCGCAACGCCCTGCCCTACGTCACCGACGAGCGGATCCGCACCGAGATCCGCGGCTTCCTCGGCCAGGAGGTCACCCACGGCAACGAGCACGAGCGCTGCGTGGCCCGCATGGAGGAGCACGGCATCGACTTCCGCCGCGAGCTCGAGTGGTTCGAGGCGTTCCGGCGGCGCTTGAACGACCGGGTGCGCTCGCTGCCCGAGCCGTTGCGCAAGCAGGCCGTGCTGCTGATGGTCGCCACCCGCCGCCGCCGAGCACTTCACGGCGTCGCTGGCCGGGTACGTGCTCGCCGACAACACCTGGGCCGACATCGACGTGGACCCGGAGATGGCGCACCTGTTCCTGTGGCACGCCGCCGAAGAGATCGAGCACCGCCACGTCGCCTACGACGTCTACCACCACATCGGCGGGGGGTACCTGCGCCGTGCCGCGGCGATGGTGCCCCTGGCCGGGCTCGTGCTGCTCGGCTGGCCGCTGCTCACCAGCGAGGTGATGCGGCGGGACCCGACCGCGCGGGGACGGTGGAGTTGGCGTGCCCACCTGCGCAGCGCCCGTCGCGGTGAGGTGTTCTCGCTGGCCCGGGCGTTCTGGGACATCCGCCTGTACTTCTCGCCCCGCCACCACCCCGGCGATCTCCCCGGCTCACTCGACCAGGCACTCGAGTACCTCTCCGCCGCCCCCTCCGTGCTCGGCCATCGCGGCCGTCGCCGCGCCTGACCGAAGCCCCAACAGCGGTCGGCGCGGCCGCTCAGGCCACCCGCTCGCTGATGAAGCGGGCGACCCGGGCGATGCCGTCGTCGGCCTCCGGTACGGCGCCGGCGAAGAAGTGCCAGACATGGATGAGATCCTCCCCCTCGAACAGCGTCACGTCCACACCTGCGGCGCGGGCCCGCTCGGCCACGCGACGGGCATCGTCGAGCAGCACCTCGGCGGTGCCGACCTCGACCAGGAGCGGAGGCAGGCCGGACAGGTCGGCGAACAGCGGGCTGAGTCCGGGGGAACCCGCGTCGTGATCGGAGCCGGCGTAGGCCGCCGCCCAGCGGGCCAGGTCCTCGGCGTGGACCATGGGATCGACGTCCGCCTTCTCCGACATGGTCGCGCCCGATTGGGTCAGATCCGCCCACGGTGACAGGCACACGCCGGCGGCCGGCAGCGGGTCGCCGGCGTCGCGCATGGCCACCAGCGTCGCCAGCGTGAGGCCTCCCCCGGCGGAGTCGCCGGCGATGACCACCCGTGCCGGGTCGGCGCCGCCGGCGAGGACCCAGCGGTACGCCGCACAGGCGTCGTCGAGGGCGGCCGGAAAGGGGTGTTCAGGGGCCAGCCGGTAGTCGACGGCCAGCACCCGACCGGCGACGGCGGACGCGAGGTGGGTGAGCATGGGCCGGTGGCTCTCCAGCGAGCCGATGCAGTAGCCCCCGCCGTGGACGTAGACCACCACCGGGCCGTCACCGGTGCCGATCCACTCGGCCCGGACGCCACCGGCGTCGACCGCCTCCACGCCGACGCCATCGGCCGCGGGGAGCAGCGCTCCGAGGCCGTCGTAGGCCTCCCGCCACTCGGCGATGGTCATCTCGGCGTCGCCGCGCTCGGCGGCCTGGGCCCGAAGCATGGCGACGATGTTCTCGAGCGCTTCGCTGCGCATGGATCTCTCCTGTGGGTTGGTGGGGTGGGCTAGACGGTCAGCGGTGGGCACCCTGGGTGCCGATCGTCAGGTCGCGGAACGGCACGCCTTTGTCGGCTCGCGGCTCGCGGGGCAAGCCGAGCACCCGCTCGCCGATGATGTTGCGCTGGATCTGGTCGGTCCCGCCCCCGATGGAGATGAGGTAGCTCGACAGGCCGACCTCGTGGACCCGCCCGCCGAACGGGGCGTCGTCACCCCAGAGGGTGGCGTGCGGGCCGCAGAGGCGGAACAGCGTCTCCCGCATGGTCTGGAGCAGGTGCGAAGCAGCGAGCTTGCCGACCGACACCTCAGGGCCCGGCCGTCCGCCCCGCTCGATGGCAGCCTTGGCCCGCAGGTCGGTGTAGCGGGCGATCTCGATCAGGCTGTGGATCCGGGCGACCTCCTGGCGCACCACCGCGTCGTCGGAGCCACCGAAGCGCTCGAGCACCGCCGCCATCAGCTCGGCAGCGCCCCCGCGGCTGCGACCCTCGGGGCGGGGCTCGTCCCGCACCAGCTGCCCGGCCGGCGCGTCGAGGTCGATCTCGCGGATGGACGCGCCCGACCCGGAGCTGCCGAAGGACCCGGCACCGAGCATGGTGCGCTCGTTGGCCAGCGTGGTCAACGCGACCGCCCACCCCTCGCCGAGTCCTCCGATCTGGTTCTGCGCCGGCACCCGGGCGTCGGCCAGGAACACCTCGTTGAAGATGGCCCGCCCGGTCATCTCGCGGATGGGTCGGACGTCGATGCCGGGTTGGTCCATCTCGATGACGAAGTACGTCAGCCCGGCGTGCTTGGGGACCGACGGATCGGTCCGGGCGATCAGGATGCCGTAGCGGGCGATGTGCGCACCCGAGGTCCACACCTTCTGCCCGTTCACCACCCACTCGTCGCCGTCACGTTCGGCCCGGGTCTGGAGTCCGGCGAGGTCGGAGCCGGCGCCGGGTTCGGAGAACAGCTGGCACCAGATCTCACCGGTGACGATCCCCGGCAGGAAGCGGGCCTGCTGCTCCGGGGTGCCGTGGGCAACGATGGTCGGACCGGCCAGGTTCTGGGCGATACCGGCCGGGGGTGGGGCCACCCGGGCATCGCGGCGGGCGTCGGCCACCATGCGGGCGGCATCACCGGACAATCCGCGGCCGTAGGTTCCCTCCGGCCAGGTCGGGAATCCCCAACCGGAATCGGCCAACCGCTGCCACCACTCCCGCAACGCCAGATCAGGATCCCAGTTCTGCTCGAACCACGCCCGGGACTCGGCATAGACGTCACCGACCACGTCAGACTCCCCCTGATGAGACATGTCCTCTACTGTGTCACGTCAGGGCCGCCGGTGCGGCGGACGCCATCGGAGACCAGGGGGAACATCTTCATGAGTGGAATCTGCGACGGCCGGGTGGTCGTCATCACGGGTGCGGCACGGGGCATCGGCCGCGCGCACGCGCTCGCCTTCGCCGCCGAGGGGGCCAAGGTGGTGGTCAACGACCTCGGTGCCGAGGTCGACGGTCGCGGTTCGTCCGGCGGGCCCGCCGGCGAGGTGGTCGACGACATCCGCGGCATGGGCAGCGAGGCCGTGGCCAACGGCGACGACGTGTCCGACTGGGATGGCGCCGGACGTCTGATCCAGACGGCCATCGACACCTTCGGCGGCATCGACGTGCTCGTCAACAACGCGGGCATCCTGCGCGACCGGATGCTCGTGAACATGACCGAGGACGAGTGGGACGCCGTCATCAAGGTCCATCTGAAGGGCACCTTCGCCCCGCTGCGCTGGGCGGCGGCCCACTGGAGGGAACGGGCCAAGGCCGGCGAATCCAACGACGCCCGGATCATCAACACGTCGTCGGGGTCGGGGCTCTACGGGAACCCGGGCCAGCTCAACTACGGGGCGGCGAAGGCGGGCATCGCGGCGATGACGAACATCGCCGCCAAGGAGCTCGGCCGCTACGGCGTCACCGTCAACGCCATCGCCCCGGCGGCGCTGACCCGCATGACGGAGAACCTCGGCTTCGGTGAGGCGGCCCGCGACGTGGAGCCCGGCACCTTCGACGCGTATGCACCGGAGAACATCTCACCTTTGGTGGTGTGGCTGGGCAGCGCCGAGTCCACCGGCGTGACCGGACAGGTGTTCAACGTGGCCGGTGGCCGGATCTCGGTGGCCGAGGGATGGCGGCGGGGACCCGAGCGAGACAAGGAGGACCGCTGGGAGCCCGCCGAGCTCGGCCCGGTCGTCTCCGAGCTGCTCGACCAGGCCCGTCCGGCGGAGACGCTCGGCGTGTGACCCTCGGGACGGCTGGAGCAAGGAAGGAAGTGCCCGCCCACCCGTCGAAGTGAGGACCACGGACGAACGGTTGCGCTCCCAGCGCACCGAGGGGGGCCGATGGTCGAGCGTCGAGAAACCGCACATTATGCCTTCGGGCGATCTCGCGTCGGGCTCGTGGGCCTGGTTCTCGTCGGTGCGCTCGTCGCAGCGGCGTGCGGGTCCAAGGTCGACCCCGAGTCGCTCGCCGCCACCGGGGGCGCCGGCCTCACCCCGTACGCCGAGGACGGCGGCGGCGCCACCGGGGTCGCCGACGCACCCACCGACGATGTGGTTGGCGGCGCTCCGACGCCAAGCAAGACGGCGGCGGCGACGACGGCGACACCACCGGCCAGCACCGGAGGGCCGGCTGGAGGCGACGGGGGCGGGACCGCAGAGGTCGGTGTCGCCGCCGGGTCGGCGGTTGCGGCCGACGGGTTCGCGCCTGGCGTCACCGCAGACACCGTCCGCGTCGGCATGCACCTGCCGATGTCGATCAGCGGCCTGGACATCAGCTCTTTGCTCCCGCTGGAAGAGGCGGTCAACGCCTACTGGGACGCACGCAACCGCGAGGGCGGCATCCACGGCCGCGAGGTGGAGGTGTTCATCGGCGACGACCAGTACACGCCCAGCGGTTCGGTCCAGGCATGCAAGACCCTGGTCGAGCAACACGACGTATTCTTCGTCTACGGGGCAGCCGGCGCCGACCAGATCGCAGCCTGCGGCCAGTACACGGTCGGCCAGGGCCGCCCCTACCTGTCAGCAGGGACGGTCGAGCAAGGCCTGCTGGGCAACCCGAACTACTGGGCGCTGACCATGACGTACGAGCCGATGAGCGCCCTGCTGGCCGAGTACGCCGTGGCCGAGCTCGACGGCCGGGACCGGCCGATGGCGATGCTGCGGATGAACACGCCCAACGCCGAGAGCGCGCGCCGGGGGTTCGTGACACGGGCTCGGGAGCTCGGGGCGGAGATCGCTGTCGACGACGCCGTGGACAAGGACCCGAACCCGTCCCAGCTGCAGGCCACCTGCATCAAGATGCAGCAGGAAGGCGTCGAGCTCGTCTACATGATGGCTTCGGGGTTGGTCATGGCCCAGGCTGCCGACGCCTGTACCTCACAGGGTTACAGCCCGCAGTGGCTGGGCGTCGCCAACACGGCGGCGTGCGGCATCGAAGCGCCGCTCGGATCAGAGAGCCTCGACGGTTGCATCACGTTCTCTGCCAACCACCACCCTGCCGACTCCGACTCCGCCCTGCAGCAGCAGGCTCGCGCCGACTGGAAGGCCGCCTATCCGGACGAGCCGTTCCCCGGCGACGAAGACCCCCTGCTCATCCTGGTGTGGGCGATCTCGGATGCGCTGCGCGAAGCACTGGAGCAGACCGGCCCGAACCTCACGGTGGCGACGTTCAACGCCGCCATGGGCGGTCTCGTCTACGACAACCAGGTGCTGAACCCGCTGGATTTCCGTGACGGCAGCCACGTCGGCGGCCGGGGCGTCGTGCTGTGGCAGGGCGACGCCGACGCCGGCCGGCTCGTCGAGATCGACTCGACCTGGCACCTGGGGTTCGGCGGGTGAACCGGGCGACGGGTGTCGGAGAGGGGAACCGATGAGCGACGTGCTGCCCTACCTGGTGGTCGGCGTCACCGGCGGCGCCGCGTACGCCTTGCTCGCCCTCGGACTGGTGCTGATCAACAACTCATCACGGATCTTGAGCTTTGCCCACGGTGAGATCGGCGTGTTCGGTGCGCTCCTCGTGGCCAAGCTGGTGCAGGATCTCGAGCTGCCCTGGGCCGTCGCCGTCCCCGCAGGCGTCATCGGCGGTGCCCTGGTGAGCGTCGCAATCCGTGCCGTGCTGTTCCGGAAGGGCAGCTCCAAGGGCAGCCTCCCACCGTTGGTCGGCACCATCGCGGCCCTGCTGATGCTGACCGTGCTGGAGGTCCGGCTGTTCGCCGGCGACAGCGGGCCGGTCCGACCGTTCGCGGCGCCGTTCACCGGTGGCGGCATCGAGCTCTTCGGTGCCGTTGTCACCCCCACCCAGATCGCGGTCGTCGTCTCCGTGGCCGTCGTCTGCCTCGGCCTGTGGCTCCTGGTGGAGCGGACCCCGATCGGCCTCATGGTCCGAGTCAGCGCAGACAACCCCTACGCAGCCAAGGTGATCGGGCTGCGACCGCCTGTGGTGGAAGCGGTGACGTGGTGCATCGCCGGTGCGCTCGCGGCCCTGGCTGCGATCTTCCTCGGATGGGTCGGCCAGCGCGTGGGACCCGGCTTCCTCACCTACGCACTCGCCGGTTCATTCACCGCCGCCATCCTCGGCGGCATGCGCAGCCTTCCTGGAGCGGTCGCCGGAGGGTTGATCGTGGGCCTCGCCGAAGCGCTGACCCGCTACTGGGCTGGCGGCACGGCTGGTGCGCCCCAGCTGGTGGTATTCCTCATCTTGTTCGGCGTGCTGCTGTTCCGCCCCCAAGGGCTGTTCGGCCGTGGCCCCGAGGGCGTGGCGGCAGAGGGCGGTGAGTCGCTGGTCCAGCTCCACAGCCTCGTTCGCACTCCTCGACCGCCGTCACCGTGGCGGGTGCGACTGATCGGAGGGGTGCTGCCGGCGGCCGGCATGGTGCTGGTCGGCTTGGTGCTGGTGCGCTCGGTCAGCGGCATCGATGCCTTCAAGCTGTCGCTGATCCCGGTGATGGTGATCCTCGCGCTGAGCCTCAACACGCTGCTGGCCAACACCGGTCAGCTCTCGCTGGCCCACGGCGGGTTGATGGGTGTGGGGGCGTTCATGACCGCCGTCGCCAGCACCACCTGGGAGTTCCCCTTCTTCTTCGCCTTCGGAGTCGGCGTGGTGAGCACCGCGGCAGTGGCCTTCGTGCTTGGCATGGCGGCACTGCGCGTGCGGGGCCTGTACCTGGCGGTCCTGACGCTGTCGTTCGCCGTGGTGCTCGAGGTGTCTGTGTTCCCGCGCCCGGAGTTCTCCCAGGGCGGGGCGGGACTCCAGCTCGCTCGGCCCGCGATCGGCCCCTTCGACCTCGCCGACGACCGGACGTTCCTCGGCGCCGCACTCGTCATCATGGCCGCCGTGTGGCTCGCCGACCGCCGACTGCAAGGGTCGCCGCTCGGGCGGGCATGGGTCGCCGTGCGCGACAACCGAGCAGCAGCATCAGCTCGGGGGATCTCGCCGGCCGCCCTGAGCGTCGCGGGGTTCACCGTTTCCGGGGTCGGAGCGGGCGTTGCCGGAGCGCTGTTCGCGCTCCGGATCGGCCACCTCGTCTCGCTGCTGTTCCCGCTCCTGCTGTCGTTCACCGTGGTGCTGTACGTGGTGCTCGGCGGTATCGGTTCCCGGATCGGTGTCGCGATCATGACCGCGCTGTTCACCTTCAACACGGTCTACGGGGGCGGGGGCGGCCAGGACGACGTCGCCCTCTTCGTCGGTGCTGCGCTCCTGCTGGTGCTCATCGGGTTCCGCCCCGATGGCATGGCCGGCCTCGTGCGTTCGCTGCGAGCACGCATCGACGAGCGGCGGCGCCCCGACTCGGAGGGCACCCACGACAGCCCGACACCGCCGCAGACCGAAGCACCTGCGCCGCCACGTTCGGCCCCGGCGGACCCGACGCTGGTCATGTCCGGAGACGCACCATGAACGCACGCACCCCGAAGCTCGAGGCGTTCGACCTCACCGTGCAGTTCGCCGGCGTGCGGGCCCTCGACGGGGTGAGCATCGACGTCGCGCCCGGCGAGGTGGTCGCCATCATCGGCCCCAACGGCGCAGGCAAGACCACGTTGTTCAACGTCCTGACCGGGTTCGTCTCGCCCACCTCCGGGCGGGTCCAGCTGGAAGATCAGGACATCACCACGCTGTCGCCCGCAGCGCGGACGAGGAAGGGGCTCAGTCGCACCTTCCAGCAAGGGGGCCTGTGGTTGTCCGAGACGGCGGTGGGCAACCTGCTCATCGCCTCCTACCTCACCGTGGACACCGACTCACCAGCTGGTCTGCTCGGCCTGGGCCGTCGGGAGCGCCAGCGCGAGCTCGACCGGCTCGCCATGGCTGACGACGTCCTCGCCATCCTCGGGCTCACCGGGTACCGGGACGTGAGCGCCGCCGACATGCCCTATGGCAGCCGCAAGCTCCTCGAGCTCGGTTGCGCCCTTCTGACCCGGCCCGCCGTGCTGCTGCTGGATGAGCCTGCGGCCGGCGCCAGCCGTGAGGAGATCCCGAGGCTGTCCGGCGTCGTCCGCGACATCCGCGCCCGCCTCGGCGTCACGGTCGTGGTCATCGAGCACCACGTACCTCTGGTGCGGGAGGTCGCCGACCGGATCTACGTGCTGAACTTCGGACAGGTCATCGCCGCCGGAACACCCGACGAGGTCACCGACGACCCCACGGTGGTCGAGGCCTACCTGGGGTCCGGCGGCCGTGCACCGCGAAGTCTTCCCGCGGCGGGCGCCGCCGCACCCGCCCGCTCACCGCCGCACCGGACGTGGCCCGTGTCGACTGACGACGCCGTAGCGCACCTCTCCTTTCACGGGCTGCGGGCCGGCTACGGCGGCATCCCGGTCGTCCACGGCGTCGATCTCGAGCTGGGTCGTGGCGAGTTCGGCGTGCTCCTCGGCGCCAACGGCGCCGGGAAGACCACGACGTTGCGGGCCGTCCTCGGCTTGGCCGACGTGCTCGATGGCGACATCCGCGTGGGTGGTGAGTCGGTGCGGGCGATGTCGACACCCGACATCGTGCGACGAGGGGTCGCCCTCGTGCCGGAAGGCCGTGAGCTCTTCTCGAGCCTGCCGGTGGAGGACAACCTCGCATCCGGAACGCTCGTCGCCGGCCGCGAGCACCGCCGCGAGCGTCTCGAGCAGGTGCTCGAGACGTTTCCGGTGCTCGGCCAACGGCTCCGCCAGACCGCCGGCACCCTCTCGGGTGGCGAACAGCAGATGCTGGCCATCGGACGGGCCCTGATGAGCGATCCCCAGCTGCTGCTGGTCGACGAGGCCTCTCTCGGCCTGGCGCCCATCGTCGTCGAGACGGTGCTCGACCTCGTCTCCACCGTGAACCGCACCGGCGTGACCGTTCTGGCCGTCGAGCAGAACCTGGCGGTGCTGAACCATGCAGACGTGGCCTGCGTCCTCGAGGTGGGAGCGGTGCAGATGGCCGGCCGCGTCACCGACCTCGCCGACCGACTGCACGGGGACGTCGCCGCCGCGTATCTCGGAAGGAGCAACGCATCATGACCCCCAGCGAACCGCTGCGGACGCACACCGAGGAGTCGGTGTCCATCCGCTGGGACGAGTTCCGTACCCTCTGGGACCGGGCGGGCGCCGCGTCGTCTCGCGGCCGCGGCCGGACCGACATGGCCGCCGTCGCGCTCTGGCTCGGCGCCCTGTTCGTGGTGTTCATCACCTGGAACGGTGCGGCGGGGAAGACCTCTCTCGGCGAGCAGGTCCCGTACCTGGTCAGCGGCGGACTCGCCACCGTTTCGCTGACGGTGGCCGGCTCGATCGTGTTCCTCGTCGGCGCGGTGTCTGCAGCCCGGGGCATCGAGTCGACCGACACCGATCCGCCATCGAACACCGGTGCATCGTCATGATGCGGCGCATCCTGTCCCTGGCCGTGATCGCTGCGCTGGCTGCTGCGATGACCACTCCGCCCACCGCACACGCCGGCGCCGACGGCGAGCTCGACGCCTTCGCCGAGGCGCTCGGCGACCTCGGTTCCGCCACTGAGGACCTCACGGGCACGCTCGACGACATGGCTCATCCGGATGGAGGAGCTACCGGCATCTTCGCCGGGCGCGACCAGAGTGGCGTGTCGACGATGAGGCTGGCCGGCGCCCTCGGCGAGATGCGAACCGCGACGGTCCGGGTCGCGGCCACCGGCGGGCCGGTGGTCGACCACCTCGCACGGGAACGGCTCACCACCGCAACGGTCCGCGACACTCTCGATGCGCCGGTGCGCTCGCTGGCCCGGGCGGTCCACGAGCTCGGCGTCGTGTCCGCCCCGGTCAGCGCCCACCTGTGGGGCCGACCGATGGGCACCACCGCTGCAGCGCCGACGACGGGAGAGTTGCTGGCTCCGGCGATCCAAGCGCTCGCCGGAGCGCTGGAAACGCTGGCGCCGGCGTTGGAGGCGCTGGCACCGGTGGTGGACCCGCTGGCGCCGGTCATCGGTCCGGCCTGCGGCCAGGTTCCCGGTTTGGCCTTCCTGGCGCTCGGTCTCGCTCCCGTGCTCGTCCCCGTACCGCTCCCTGCGCTGCCGACATCGCCGCCCGTGCTCGCCGGCAGCGTGCTGGCGCCCGTGTTCCTGCTGTGCGCCGCGCTGCCCACCCCGGCGCCCGAGACGCCCGCCCCCGACGACGGGTCGGCCACCGCAGGGCCAGCCGCCCCTGCCGACGACACGTCGCCGCCCCCGCCGTCGCCACCGGTCGGCCGACCAGCCGCCAGCGATCCATCTGCGCTGCGCGGTGACCAGGCGGGTCCCTCTTCACCGGTGGCAGCTGTGGCGTCCTCGGAGCTCGCCGGACCCGACCCGGCGTCCTCCTCAGCCGCCGCGCCCGTCTCCCTTCGAACGGGGCTGGCCCAGCTCCCGCTGCTGCCCGTCGATCACGACGGTGAAGCCACCTCGATCGCACTACTCGTGCTCCTTCTCGCGGCGGCGGCCGGCGGTGTCACCTACTTCGCCCGCCGGCGTGCGTCGGCGGCGCCCAGAGACTGGTCGCTGCCTGCGGCGGCGACCGCCGGCGTCGGTGCTGTCGCAGCCAGTGCCATGGCATGGAGCGGGGCAGCCGAGCAAGTCGCCCCATGGGCCCAGGTCCCCTACCTGGTCAGCGGCGGGATGACGGCGCTCGTGCTGGGTGTCGCCGCCACCAGCCTCGCGCTCGCCCGGCCACTCGCCCGGCTGGCCGGCGAGCGAGCCTGACGAGGTCCTGCGCCGGAGGCGGGGCCGACGCTCGCAGCGCCGCGGTCCCGACCGAGGACATTTGCCGCGATCCACGAGATCCCGTTACAAGAGGTTCTTACTGTATCAGCGGAACCAATGTTCCTGGCGAACTCGAGGACCCACACCATGTCGCACCCCTTCCTGACCGAGGCCTGGTTCGACGCAGTCGAGGAGCTGCACTCCGAGCAGCCGGAAGCTCCGGACGCCCTGGCGGACGCCACCGTGAACATCACCGTGACCGGGGCCCCGGACGGCGACGTCGACGTCCACCTCGCCGGGGGACCTTCGAGCGGGGCCACACCGAGGGCGCGCCGACCAAGCTCACCGTTCCCTGCGACATCGCCGAGACCTCTTCATCGACGGGGACCGGTCAGCGGCGATGCAGGCGTTCATGTCCGGCCAGATCGAGGTCGAGGCTGACATGACCGAGGGATGACCCTCCAGACGGCAACGCCCACGGCCGAGCAGCAAGCGTTCCGGGTCGAGCTGGCTGACCTGACCGCCTGAGCTACTCCCGTACGATGGCGCCGGCGCAGTAGGTGCGCAGGAACTCCCGCTCCTTGGCCTGGGACCGCTTGCGGGGACCAGCCACCGACAGCAACGACAGGATCATCCGGAGGACGAACTCGGCGGCGTCGTCGGCGATGACGCCGTCGCGGAGTTGACCCTCTGTTCGTGCCTGCTCGAAGATGGGTCGCAGGAAGTCCTGCGTCAGTTCGTACAACGCCGTGGAAGCACTGGCGATCGAGGTCGTGTGCCCGGCGACCTCCGGGGCGAACAGGAGCGCGAGATGCTCGTTCTTGCGGACTGCCGAGACCGTGTAGAGCACACCTCGACGATCGCTGCCCCGAGCGTCTCCTCGTGGTGGACGCGCCGGCCGAGCGACTCGATGAATTCGTTGCCCTCACGGAGGACGACACCGAGGATGATCTCGTCCCGGCCACCCTCGAAGTACCGGTACACCGTGGCTCGGGACACCCCGGCTTCGGTCGCGATGTCCTCGAGGGTCGTCTTGGCCACGCCGAACCGGGTGAAGCACACCTCGGCTGCATCGATCAGGCGATTGCGCGCGTCGTCAACGGAAGTCGGGGCGTCGCTACGCCAAGAGTCTCGCAGCATCCGGGCCATCAGCTCAGTTTATGCCGATCGTCCGCGTGACTCCACGAGACACGAAGTACCTTCTGTGCCATGACAGACTTCGCAGACCGGTACGACGACGAGATCGCCCGAGGCATGATCGAGGCGGGCAGCGCCGCTGGCGGTCTCCCTGGCTACCTCGGCATCGAGCACGTGCGCTTCGAGCCCGGACGGTTCTTCGCCACGGCAACCATCGCGCCGGAGCTGCTGACGCCGTTCGGCAACGCCCACGGAGGCGTGACCGCAGCCATCGTCGACCACGTGACCGGCGTGGTCGTCTACCCCCTGATGCAGCGGGGCCAGTGGGCCGCGACCACAGAGGTCAAGGTGAACTACCTCGCCCCGCTGAAGGCCGAGACCGTCGACGCCGAGGCCACGGTGGTGGCCATGACGAAGCGATCTGCGGTGGTGCGCTGCGAGCTGTACCGCCAAGACGACGATCGCCGCGTTCTGGCTGCCGCCCAGGCGACGCTCACCATCGTCGACCCACGTTGAGCGGAGCGGAACCGTCACCCCGCGGTCGGAGGGGGTGACGAGCGATCCTGGGAGAGCTCCAGCACCGCGTCGAACGCTGCGGCCTTCACGGCCAGCTCTCCGATCGACGCCAGGATGCGGGCGCCGGACAGCTCGACGGCGTGCTGGTGGGCGAGCAATCGGCGGGCCTCGGTGACGATCTCGTCGATGCTCAGCCCGTCGAAGTCGAAGTCGCCGCCGAGTGCGAGCACGTGAGGGAGGCTCGAGTACCCGTTGTCACGCAGTCGGTGCTCGATCTCGAGGGTCTCCCGAACCAGCGGATCGTCGACGAAGAGATCCGAGGGTCCTTCTGCCGGTCCGCTCACCCCGACGACGCCTCCGCCAGCTTGGCCTTCGGGTCACGACCCTCCGCCTCCCACTTGGTGCGCAGCGCAGACCCGAGCACCGCCTTGGGTGGAGCCTGGATCTTGGGTCGCCCGCCGAGTGTGCCCTCGCCGGCGACACCGTGGGATCCCCCGAGCAGGACGTCGAGGTGCGTCTGCCAATCACCAGCGCGACGGCGCAGCTCCATGCTGCTGGCCAGGTCCTGGATCATCATCTCACCCTCGACCAGCTGGGTGTGGAGATCGGCGAGCATGAAGCCGCCCGTCGCGTGGGTCGCTGGAACCCAGCGCGGGGCGGTCGGCGGTGTCGTGGCCTTCGGTGATCGTCACGGTGGAGCTCTCCTCGTTCCGGCACGGAACATGTTACACGGAGCGTCTCACCGCGCCAGGGGGTGGTCAGACCCCGATCTTGGAGTCGGCGGCCGCAGACGCGGCGGCACGGTCCTCGTGGTCGTGCAGCTCGCCGACGTCGCCCTTGCGGGCCCGCCACTCACCCCACAGCTTGAGGCAGGCCGGCTGGATCAGCGCGGCCGCGAGCAGCGAGTACACGATGGTGAGCGCGACGATGAGCCCGAACTGGCGGAGCGGCTCGAGGGACGCGAACACCAGCACGCCGAAGCCGGCCGCCGTGGTGGCCGCCGAGGCAGCCATGGCGCCGCCGGTGTGGGTGAGCGTCTGGCGGACCGCCTCGTCGACGGTGTCGTAGCGGCGCCGGTCCTCGAGGAACCGGTGGGTCACGTGGATGCCGTAGGGCACGCCGATGCCGATGCCGATGCTGGCCACCATGGCGGAGAGCACGTTGAAGCTGATGTCGAGCAGCACCATGGTCCCCAGGATCCAGCCGACGACCGCCACGGAGGGCACCATGGTGATGGCGCCGAGCAGCGGCTTGCGGTCCACGAACCCGTAGTAGCTGACCAGCAGGAGCAGGGCAGCGACGAGGGTGATCACGATGCCCTGCGTCTGACTGTCGGTCATGGCGTCGAGCACCTCGTCGAAGACCAGGAACTGCGAGACGACCACGGTCTCCAGGCCGGCGTCTCGCAATGGCGCCACGGCGGTGTCGATCGCGTCGGCCGCGGCCTGGGCGTCCTCCTGGCCGGCGTTGGTGGCGATGGACAGCAACGCCGATTCGCCGTCCTGTCCGACGACCTGTGCCGTCCGGTCGGGCGCCGCATCCCGCGCCAGGGCGAACAAGGCCTGTGCGTCGGCGTCGTCGGACAGACCCTGCGCCGGGTCGAAGCCGAGCTCACCGGCTGCAGCGGCGAAGTTCGGGTCCTGGGCCGAGAGCCGGCGGAGCAAGGTGAGGGGCGTGGTCAGGTCGGCCTCGCCGCCCGAGGTGCGCACGAACTCGGTGTCGGCCAGCTCGGCCTGCGCCGCCTCGAGCGCAGCGAGCGCCTCCGGGTCGGTGACGTCGCCCTCGACGATGACGTAGGTCTCCTCGGTGAGGTCGCCGCCGAAGAGCCGGTCGACCTTGTCGAGGACGATGCCGGGTTCGGAGTCCTCCGGGATGAAGTCGTCCTGGCTGAACGAGGTCTCGATCTGGGTGGCGGCGACGCCCGCGGTCACGGTGACGACGGCGGCGACGGCCAGCGTGATGCGGGGGATGTGCTCGGCGAAGGCAGCGGTGCGGCCCATCACGGCGGAGAGTCCGGACGCGTGGGCCGTGCGACCGGCGGCCTCCTTTGCCGCCGCCTTCTCACGGCGACGCTGGACCTTGGCCAGCCCGCGGGGGCGGGCGTCGAGCACGTGGCGGGCGCTGGGGATGAGCAGCGCCATGACGACGAACGCCGAGAGCACGCCCACCGCGGTGAAGATGCCGAAGTCGGCCATCGGCGGCAGCGGCGAGACGACGTTGGTGAGGAAGCCCACGACGGTGGTGACCGTGGCCAGCACCAGTGCGCCCCCGACGGCCCGCACCGCCGTGGCCGAGGCTCCCCCGGGCGGGACACCGTGGTTCTGCTCCTCGCGGTAGCGCGAGTTGAGGTGGATGGCGTAGTCGATGCCGAGACCGACGAGGAGGACCGGGACCGCGGTGGAGATCTGGGTGAAGGGCCCCACCACGCCCAGGTAGTCCGGTCCGAGCAGGACGCCGATGCCGAACATCCACATGATGGTGACGATGAGCCCGGCGAAGCCGAGGGCGACATCGCTGGCGGAGCGGTACTGGAACGCGAGGATGCCGACGATGAGCAGGAGGGAGACGCCAAGGAGGCGGGGCATCTCGTCCTGGGACTCAGCCTGGAGCTGATCGGACAGGATCGCCTGGCTGAACGCGTCGATCTCCACCTCAGAGGTCGCGGTATCGACGTCGGCGATGGCGGCGGCGGCGGCGAGCTGGTCCTCAGCTGCTTCGCTGTCACTCAGCGACGGGTCCAGCTCGATGATCACGAGACCCGCCCGGGCCTCCCCCGGCTCGCCGGAGAGCAGCCCGAGGGCTTGCGCGGCGCGCGGGTCTGCGTAGGCCACCTCGACGGCCGCGGCGATCTCCTCGGCATCGGCCTCGGCCACCTCGACGCCCTGCGCCTCCAGCGCGCCCGCCACGGGCGCCGCGAACGTCACCACGCCCCGTTCACCGCTGGCCAGGTCGACGGACTCCTCGGCTCGGACCGCATCGGCGATGGCGTTCGCTGCTGCGATGCCGTCCGACGAGAGGATGTCGCCGCCTTCGCCGGCGTCGACGATCACCTGGATGCGGGAACCGCCACCGGAGAAGTCGTCTTCCACCCGCTCGAAGGCGCGCGCCAGCTCGCTGTCGGGAGCGAAGGAGGTGAGATCGGCGTCGGTCGTCTGCTGGGTGGCGAAGCCGCCGAGGACGACGGTGACGACGACCAGTGCCAGCAGCACCCGAGCGGGGGTGCGGGCGACGGCACGAGCCATGCGCTCCAGGATCCAGCTCATCGATTGCCTTCGTTTCGTTGGCGCATCGGACAACACGCCGGGGACGGGGTGTCGGGCATCCTATGCCGGTCTGGCTCGCAGTTCCTCATCGGCATGCGGTGCCACATGACACTAGGGTGGCGCGCGTGATGTCCCAACCGCGTCCCGGTCTGCGAGAGCGGAACCACGAGCGCACGCGCGCCGAGATCGCTGAGCACGCGCTCGCCCTCTTCGCCGCCCATGGCTTCGACGACGTCACCGTGGACGACATCGCCGCGTCGGCCGGCATCTCCCGGCGCACCTTCTTCCGGTACTTCGACACCAAGGACGACGCGCTGCTGCCCGAAGACGCCAGCAGGCTGCGGCGGCTCGAGCAGGCGCTGCGGACACGTCCGCCTGAGGAAGGTGCCTTCGATGCCGTGCGAGGTGCCGTGCTGGAGCTCGCGCAGGACTACGAGACGAGCAGCGAGGAGTTCCTCCAGCAGGCTCGTCTCGTGCTGGCCACACCCTCGGTCCACGCCCGCAGTCTCGGCCACCAGGCGGACTGGGAGGGGGTCATCCGGACCTTCGCTGCCGAGCGGGCCGGTCACGCCGAGACCTCACTGCTCCCCCAGCTGCTGGCGGCGGGCTGCATGGCCGCCCTGCGCGCGGCCCTGACCACATGGCTGCACGACGACGGCCGGACGGATCTGGTCGCGCTGGCCACGGCGGCGCTCGAGGCACTGGGCGACGGCCTCCGCCACCAGGGCTAGCCACGAGCGAGCCACCGGATGCGTCAGGTGCGCTGGAGGATGTGCACGACACAGACGGAGCCGGCACCGGCCATGTGGCACAGCCCGGTCCGGGCACCCTCCACCTGACGCTCGCCGGCTGCGCCGCGGAGCTGGAGCACGGTCTCGTGGATCTGGGCCAGCCCCGTCGGCCCGCCGGGATGCCCGCGGGCGGTGAGCCCGCCGTCGGTGCTGAACGGGATGCGCCCACCGAGGCTGGTCTCACCGGTGACCACGAGCTTGTCCCCCTCGCCGTCGTCGCAGATGCCGAGCAGCTCGTAGTAGACGAGCTCCTCGACGGGGAATGCGTCGTGGACCTGCACCAGGTCCAGATCGCGAGGGCCGAGCCCGGCCTGCTCGTAGGCGTCGGCGGCGGTGTCGCGCGTCATCTGCGCTGGCCCGATGACGGCTCCCAGGAACACGTGGCCGTCGGTGTAGGTCTCGGAGCGCTGCTGCGACGCCACGACCTCGATCATCGGACCGCCCAAGCGGCGAGCGACGTCCTCGGAGACCACGATCGCCGCTGCGCCACCGCCACCGGCTGCGCACGCCATCTTGGAGGTGTGCGGGTAGGAGATCATCGTCGATGCCAAGACCTCCTCGACGGTCACCTCGTGGTCGGCCCGGCGCTGGGCCATCGGGTTGTGGCGGGCGTGGTTCCAGTTCTTCGCGGCGATGGCGGCGAAGGTCTCCACGGATGTGCCTGCCTCGTGCATGCGCCGGGTGGCCCACATGGCGAAGAACGCCGCCGGCAGCATGACGTCCTCGGCACCCAGCCCGCCCCGCCCGCTGCGGCCCAGGCCGGCCATGCGGTTCATGTCGTCGAAGCCGAGCGCCATGGCGACATCGACCCGTCCGCCGGCCACGGCGTGGACGGCCTCCCCGAAGGCCGACGAGCCGGTGGCAGAGGCGTTCTCGACGTGGGTGACGGGCAGACCGGTGAGGCCCAGGTCCTTGGCCAGGTGCACACCCGCCGTGATCCCGCCTCCGATGTAGCCGTTGTAGAGGGCGCCGACCTCGGGAAAGTCGATGCCGGCGTCTTCGAGGGCGTCGACACCAGCCACGTAGCCCATGTCCGCGGCCGGGATCCCCTCGTTGCCGAACGGGTGCATGCCCACGCCGGCGACGAAGACCCGGCGACCCATCTTGGACGTCACCGGACCACCTCGAAGCGGAAGGTGACGAGCTCCTGGCCGTCGTCGTCGGTCCCCACCGGGAACAGCGTGAGCGCCATCTCGTCATCGATGGACCAGTCCTGTTGCGAGCCCATGAGGGGCGCCTGCACCCGGACGCCCTCCGGGAGGTCGACCTGCCCCACGGCATACCCACCGGTGTCGCCGAAGGACACCTTGCCCATGCGCGGCACGTGGAGGAACGTCCAGGCGTACAGCGTGCCCACCGGGCCGAGCTCGACGTCTTCCACGGGCGTGCGCGTGACCGGGCAGCGCCTGCGGCGAGGCCAGAAGTGGAGACCGGACTCGGGGGCGTAGGAGCCCAGCAGACGGGGGCGGTTCTCCCCTTCAGCCGGGAGTCGGAACAAGTGGGGGTCGGTGGCGAGCATCAGCTGGCCAACTCCTCGTCGTGGTCGTCCTCGCAGAGCTGGTCGACGAAGTCGATCACCGCCGCGGTGAAGGCGTCGTTGCGGTCGCCGACCACCATGTGGCCGGCATCGGCGATGTCGACGAAGTGGGCGTGCGGGCACTGCTCGCGGAACGTGGCGACACCCTCCAGGCTCAACATGTCCGACATGCGGCCCCGCACCAGCAACGTGGGAAGGCTGAGGTTGCGGGCTGCGTCGCCGAGCCTGTCGACGTCGGTGCGGCCGTCTCGGCTCTTGCCCGAGAGGAACGCCGGATCCCAGTGCCAGCGCCAGCGGCCGTCCTCACCTTGCCGCAGGTTCTTTCGCAGCCCGTCGAGGTTGCTGGGTCGAGGCCGGTTGGGCCGGTACGCGGCGATGGCATCGGCCGCCTCCTCGAGGGTGGCGAAGCCGTCGGGCGCTGCGGACATGAACCCGACGATGCGCTCGACCCCGGCCGTCTCGAGCTGGGTCGCGATGTCGACGAGCACGAGGCCCTGCAACCGGCCGGGACGCAGCGAGCCCTCGCTGACCAGCCCGACCATGCCTCCCATCGAGGCGCCCACCAGCACCGGCGACCGGCCGATCTCGGCGCACACCGCGTCGAGGTCCTCCACCATGGCGTCGGTCGTGTAGTCGCCATCGGAGGCCCAGTCCGAGTCGCCGTGACCACGGAGATCCATGGTGAAGGCCTCGTACCCGTGTGCCGCCAGCTGGCTGGCCGTACCGGACCAGCTGTGCCGGGTCTGACCGCCACCGTGCAGCAGCAACACCGGGGGACGCTCGGAGGGGCCGCCGAAGCGCTCGAGCACGACGCTGAGCCCCGCCCCGGTGCGGACCCGCCGCACCTCGGAACCGACCGAATCGCTCATCGCTGCGTCCCCACCTTCAGCTCCGCGAAGGGCACGTCCTTGTCGACGCGAGGCTCACCGGGCAGGCCGAGTACTCGTTCGCCGATGATGTTTCGCTGGATCTGGTCCGACCCGCCGGCGATGGAGATGGCCGGGCTGAACAGCGCCAGCTGCTGGAGCATGCCTCCCAGCGGCGTGTCGTCGCCCATCAGCTGGCCGTAGGGCCCGAGCGCCTCCAAACCGACGTCGCGCAGCTGGCGCACCATCTCCGAGGCGACGAGCTTCCCGGTGGAGACCTCCGGCCCGGGACCCCGGCCGGCGGCCTTCGCCGCCTGGACCCGCAGGCTCGTGTAGCGGGTGATCTCCATCAGCGTGTAGATGCGCATCACCTTGTCGCGGAGGACCTTGTCGTCTCCGCGGCCGACCAGCGCCGGAAGTCCGGCGATCATGGACCCCCCGGCCCCGAAGGCGGCGGCCATCCCGGCCATCTCGCCTCCCCCGCTGCCCTTGCGGCCCGCAGGGCGATCGAGGTCGTTGCGCCCGATCATCACGCCGCCGGCGGCACTGGCCATCCCCGATGCGCCGAGGGAGTTGCGCTCGTGGGTCAGCGTTGTCACCGCCACCGCCCAACCGCGGTTCGGTTCCCCGATCACATTGCTGTGCGGCACCCGCGCATCGGTCATGAAGACCTCGTTGAAGGTGGCGCCCCCGGTCATCTCCTTGAGCGGTCGGACCTCGATGCCGGGCTGGTCCATGTCGATCACGAAGAACGTGATGCCTTCGTGCTTGGGCACGTCGACCGAGGTGCGGGCGATGAGGATCCCCCACTTGGAGAACTGCGCCCCGGACGTCCACACCTTCTGGCCGTTGACGACCCACTCGTCACCGTCGCGCTCGGCCCGGGCCTGCAACCCGGCCAGGTCCGAGCCCGCGCCGGGCTCGGAGAACAGCTGGCACCAGACCTCCTTGCCGGTGACCATGTCCGGCAGGAACCGCTGGCACTGCTCCTCGGTGCCATGGTCGATGATCGTGGGCCCCGCCATCATCACGCCGATGCCGCTGGGCGGGCCGACGGCGCCGACCTCGGCCCGAGCTGCGTCGACCTGCTTGGCCTGGTCGCTGCTCAGACCCCGCCCGAACCAGCGCTCCGGCCATGTCGGGAACCCCCAGCCGCTGTCCGCGAGCCGCTCCCACCAGTGCCCGAGGGGGATCTCGGGATCCCAGTTCTCGCGGAACCACGTCTCCGCTTCCTCGCGCACGCTCGCGGGGCTGACCGTCGTCATCTCGTCCTCCTGTGGGCCTCACGTGTCCGCCCGGCGGGTCGGACTCGGTTCCGGCGAAACCGTAGGACATATGATCGCCTCTGTCACATGTGCCGGGGAGACGCCCTGGCGGGAAGGACGAGATGACGGACATCGGATTCGACGGACAGGTTGCGATCGTGACGGGGGCCGGGCACGGGCTGGGCCGCCAGCACGCGCACCAGCTGGCCGCTCGTGGCGCCCGCGTGGTGGTCAACGACCTCGGCGGGACGGTCGACGGGAGCGGTGCCGACGCCGGCCCGGCCAAGCTGGTGGCCGACGAGATCAATGCCGCCGGTGGCGAGGCGGTCGCGAACACGGACTCGGTGGCCAGCCAGGCCGGCGGGGAGGCCATCGTGCAGTCCGCGCTCGACGCGTTCGGCCGGGTCGACATCGTCGTGAACAACGCTGGCATCCTGCGCGACAAGGCATTACACAACCTGACCCCCGATCTGCTCGAGCCGGTTCTGCAGGTCCACCTCTACGGCGCCTTCTGGGTGACCCTCCCGGCGTGGAAGCTCATGCGGGAGCAGAACTACGGGCGGGTCATCAACACGACCTCGGCCGCCGGCCTGTTCGGCAACTTCGGCCAGACCAACTACGCAGCAGCGAAGATGGGCCTCGTCGGGTTCACCAAGGCCCTCGCCCAGGAGGGCCGCAAGCGCAATGTGCTGGCCAACGTCATCGCCCCCGGCGCCCGCACTCGCATGACCGAGGACCTGCTCGGCCCCATGGCGGACTCCCTCGACCCCGAGGCCGTCGCCCCGGTCGTCGTCTACCTGGCCTCGGAGCAGTGCGACGTCACCGGCCAGATCCTGTCCGTCGCCGGTGGCCGGGTGACCCGGGTGGTGATCGCCGAGCCGCTCGGCTACTACTCGAAGGAGCTCACGCCCGAGCAGGTGCGCGACAACTGGGACACCATCGCATCGCTCGACGACCTCATCGTGCCCGACAACGCCAACGAGGAGATGGGTCAGCTCCTCAACGTGGCGAAGGGCTGATCCACCCGGGCGCCCGATGTCCTCGGGCCGGGGGCGGCCGGAGGACATCGGGGCGTCCCTGGCGAAGCCTTCCGCAGCTACCACGATCTCGGAGGCTCTCGTGAGCGACACGCTCGTCCTGTTCCTGACCGTCCCGCTCATCACCGCCTTCATCGGCTACATCACGAACTGGGCCGCGGTGAAGATGGTCTTCCACCCCCGGGAGCCATGGGGCGTGGGGCCCCTGAAGTGGCAAGGCATCGTGTACCGGCTGGCGCCGAAGTTCGCCACCGAGATCGCCACCACGACCGGACACGTCCTCAGCCCCGAGGACATGGTCGAGCGCCTCGATGCCCACGGGCTGGTGCAGCGGCTCGTGGCTGCGCATCCCACGGAGGTCGACACCATGCTCGGCGAGGCGCTCGACATCGTCGCCCCCGGCACCTGGGACGCCATGGCGCCGGAGGCCCGGGAGCAGGTGCGGGGCCTGGTGCTCGGCCAGGTCGAGCAGAGCGTCGGTCAAGCCCTGGTGGGGATGGGCGAACACGCGGAGGACCTGATCGACTTGGACCGGCTCGTGGTCGAGGAGCTGAGCGGCCCGAACGCGGATCGGCTCGCCCGGGTCGCCCAAGAGGTCGGCCACCGCGAACTGCGCTTCATCGAGCTCTACGGCGGCGTCTTCGGCTTCGCCGTCGGCATGCTCCAAGCCGCTGCGTACTCGGTGTTCGGCGTGTGGTGGACGATGCCGATCGTCGGCGCCATCGTCGGCCTCGGCACCAACTGGCTGGCCATCCAGATGATCTTCCGCCCGCTCGAGCCCCGTCGCTACCTCGGCCTCGTCACCTATCAGGGCATGTTCCCCAAGCGCCAGGCCGAGATCGCCCACGACTACGGGCGCATCGCGGCGGGCGAGGTGCTCACGCCCGCCAACCTGATCGACCACACCGTCGCCAACCCGGCCGCACCTGAGCTGGTCACCGAGCTGGTCGGCCAAGCCCGAAGCCAGCTCGACCAGTTCCGGCCCATGTTGACCATGATCGCCGGCACCGAGCCGACCGACGACCAGCTCGACAAGGTCACCTTCGTGCTCACCCAGCGGCTCGGTGACCTGATCCCCCAAGCTCGGGCTCTGGTCGAAGAGCACCTCGCCGATTCACTGCGGCTCGACGAGCTGATCGAGGAGCGGCTCTCGGTGCTCGACAAGCACCAGTTCGAGCGCATGCTGCGAGGCATCTTCGAGGAGGACGAGATCATCCTCGTCGTCATCGGCGGCATGCTGGGTGGCGCCGTCGGCGCCGTGCAGGGCGCGATCGTGCTCGCCGCCGGCTGGTGAACCGGCGGGCTCGGCCGGGTCAGGTCGTCTCGACGTCGACCACGGTCCAACCGTCGGGCGTCTCGACCATGACCACCTCCACCCGCAGTCGCGCCCGCTGCGGTTCTTCGAACTGGCGACCGATCACCTCCTGCTCGACGATGGCGAACGTGCGCGCCTCGTGGTCGCCCAGCATGGCCAGGAGCGGCCCGACGGTGATCTCCGAGGTCGCCTCGGCCTGGTTCTCCGCGAGCGCGTCCAGGAACCCGGCACCGCCCAGCAGCGACCGGTACCGCGTGGCGAACGATGCTGTGGACCGCTCGGCTACCGCGGCCTCGGTCTGCTCGAAGGTGGCGTGGTCGTAGGAGGTGAAGATGCCGATGAACTCCTCGGAGAAGGCCAGCACCTCCTCCCGATCCGAGCGCTCGTCACCGGTCTCGGCGACGAGGAACGCCACCGCCCCCACCGCTGCGAGCAACCCGGCGGTCGCCCACGTGGCGAGACGACCACGGGGTAGTGTCTCGTGATGCTCCGACGTGTCTTGCACTCCCGGATCGCCGCCGGCGTCGCTCTGGCCATCGGCGTCGCGCTCGCTGGGTTCGGCGTCGCTGCCGCCGCCGACGGCGACGACGGGACGCCCACTCCCGACCCCGACGAGCTCGCCCTCGTCGAGCGCTTCGCCAGTGCGGTGACCACGTTCGACTCCGGCCGGGTCGAGGCCGACATCGAGCGCATCCTCGCCCTCGGGACCCCGGCCTTCGCCGACGAATTCCGCTCCACCATGGGTGAGACGTTCGTCGCCGACCTCCAGGCCAGCGGGTCGGTCAGCAGCGGTGAGGTCGTCGCCGGGCCCACCCTGCAGCGGGCCGACGACGGAACGGCCGTCTTCTTCGTCGTGGTCAACCAACAGATCACAGCTCCTTCAGCGGCACCGGCCGACGGGGCGGACAGTAGTGGTGAGCAGGGACAGGCGGCGGCACCAGAGAGCCGCATCGTCCGGGTCGGCCTGCTGGTGCAGGTCGACCGGGACGAGGACCTGGTCTCCAGCGTCCAGGTGCTCTGAGCGCCACCGGTTCTCAGCGGTCACTCGACCTCGGGCGCTTCGTCCTCGAGGTCCACCCGCGTGGCGTCGATCAGGCGGCTGAGCCCGCCCGGCTCCTGGGCGGCGGCGCCGATCTGCTCGCTGGGCAGCAGCTGGACCACCCCGAACTGAGGCATGCCCATCGCTTCGAGGTCGACGGTGATCTTCTGGGCCACGGAGGGAGCGAAGATGCGGTCGATGCGCAGGCCCTTGCCGGTGACCGGCACGCCCAGGCGGGGAGTACCGGGCACGAAGGGGACGTGCGCGGCACCGAGCCAGAAGTAGCCACCTTCGAAGGTCTTGCCGAACCGGTCGATCATCAGCGGTGTGAGGGTGAGGATCTCACGCACCTTGGTGGGACGGTCGGCGAGGGTCTCGAACGTGGCGTCGAGACCGGAGAGGACGCCGTCGACCTCGGGACGGGTGTCGGCGATGAGGCGGGAGCCCTCGGTGGCCAGCGTGGAACCTCGCTCGAGGATCGACTCCAGCTGCTCGGTCCGGTCGGCCAGCACGGCGCCGAGCTCGGAGAAGCCGTCCAGCGCACCCTGCACGTCGCCACGGGACGCGTCCAGGGTCTCGCTCAGCTGGGCGGCGTTGGCCACCAGCGAGTCGATCTCGGCGCTGCGCCCGCGGATCGTCTCTGCCACCACGGCGCCGCTGCGCAGGATGCGGCGCAGGTTCTCCTCGTTGCCGACGATGGCAGCGGATCCGTCGACGAAGTCGCCCAGGGCTTTGGGATTCAGGTCTCCGAGGAGGGCGTCGGCGTCGGAGAGCAGCTGGCCCAGCTCGGCCGGGACCGACGTCCGTTCCCTCGGGATGCGCACGCCGTCCAGCTCCTGGGCCGGCACCCGACCCGCTGACCATGCCAGGGGGAC
Source organism: Actinomycetota bacterium (assembly GCA_034211175.1). Classification (GTDB taxonomy): domain Bacteria; phylum Actinomycetota; class Acidimicrobiia; order Acidimicrobiales; family CAIXPF01; genus JAXHUH01. The sequence goes on along the minus strand of JAXHUH010000240.1, from coordinate 24,309 downwards.
GACCTCTTCCTCGCTCGCATCGGCGTCCGGGTCGGCCTGCGCAGGCCCGAGGTCCACGTAGGGTTCGCCGAGCGCCGACTTCTGCCGGACGTCGGCGCGCAGCACCGCAGCGACCTCGTCCGGCAGGTCGACGTCCATGGTGAGCAGGATCCCGTCGTCGACGAACTCGCTGCGGTTCACCGTGCCGACCGACTGGCCCAGATACGTCACCTCGGCGCCGGGGAGTGCACCGGCGGCCCGGGTGACCACTGCCTGCACGGTGACGCGTTCGTCTCCGAAGAGTCGCAGCCCGGCAAGACCGACCACGGCCCACACCAGCGCGGAGGCACCGACGGCGAAGACGACCAGGACGTTGATGACGGTGCGGGCGTTGAGCCTCATGGCCGGTCGCCCTCCAGGGCCGACCGGCCCTCGTTGGCGGTGCCGGCGCCGAGGTCGACGTCGCCGGTGCCGACCGGGTCATCCACCTGCAAGCTGTCCAAGCCGGGCAGCAGCTGCACCTCGGTGGGCCGCGCACGACCGCGTGGGCCTTCCTCGACGTTGTCGCACCGGCCCGGGTTCAGATCAAGGTTCGCCGCCTCGGGAGCGAGGGGGAACATGAAGTTGAGGTAGTGGCCGTCGGCGGCGCAGGCCCAGCCCCGGTTGAAGGCGGGCAGGCCCTGGACCGACGAGATCACGTCGTCGAGGTTGGCGACCACGTCGGCCAGCGTCCGGCGCAGCACCGGTGTGCTGCGCTGGAGCCGTTCCCGGTTGCGCTCGAGGAGCTCGGACAGCGACCCGGTGGCCGAGCCGAGCTGCTCGACGAGCACGTCGATGCCCTCGTTGGAGCTGGCGAGCGCCTCGGCGCCGTCGGCGAACCGGCTGACGGCGTCGCTGAACCGGCCGGTCTCCGGCGCCAGCCGGGCCGACAGGGCATCGACGGAGTCGATGGTGGCGTTGAGGTCGGCGCGCAGCGTCGACATCGTGGTCGCCGTGCCGGCGATGGACTCGAACATGTCGCCGACCGCATCGGGCCCGGCAGCGAAGCCGGTGTCCAGTGAGGTGAGGATGCGGTTGATGTTGTCGATGTTGACCTGGGCGGTGAGCGCACCGGCCCGGGACACGATGGTCTCCAGCTCGGCGGCCCGGCGGGTCCGCTCCAGCGGGATGGTGGTGCCCGGCTCCAGCCGGCCCTCGCCCTCGGGGACGAGGGCGAGGAAGTACTCCCCCAGCAGCGACGTCTGGCGGATCTCCACCTTGGTCGCCGACGGCAGCTCCACGTCGTCGTCGATGGTGAAGCCGATGCGGGCGTCGAGCCCCTCGAGGTCGATGCCGGTCACCTGGCCGACGACGATGTCGTTCAGGCGTACGTCGTTGCGGGGCACCAGCCCGGAGGCGTCCTCGGCGATCGCTGCGTAGGCGGTGCCGGCTTCGGGCCACGCCCGGATGACGAACACGCCGGCGGCGGCGAGCACGGCCACGAGGATCCCGAGGCGGATCCGCTGGACGAGGGTCAGGCGGAGCACGGTCCGGCCTCCTTGGTGGTTCGGTGGTCGGTCACGGCGTCGCGCTCCCGGAGCCGTCGGCGTCGATGGTGACCGGTCCCAGCGACGTCGAGGGCAGGAGCGGGCCGTTGCCGAGCAGCGGCGTGGTGTCGATCTGCCATGGCACCACGTCGCGCAAGACCGAGTCGCCGTAGTCGACGCCGGGAACGAGGCGGTTGTCCTCCTCCTCGGAGCCGATCCCGCCGCGGGAGTTGACGTTGGGGATGAAGGGCGCGACGAGGGTGCCGGTGACCTGGGGTTGCAGGTACCAGCGGTCGCCGTCGTGGGCGATGGCCCGGGCGAACCCGTACGACGCCCACGGCAGGTAGTCCACGGTCTGTTCGAAGTCGGCCCGGTGGGAGGCCAGCAGCGCGCCGATCTCGGACAGGTCACCGGCCAGGTCGGTGAGGCCCTGGCGCTGGTCGCCGGCGAAGGTGGCCAGGTCACCGACGATGGTGTCGATGCTGCGCACGGCTGCGTCGAGCGCCCCTTCCTGGGCGAGCAGGGCCTGGGACACCGTCGTGCCGTTGCGCAGAACCGACACGACCGTCTGATCCTTCTCGGCGAGGGTGGCCACGGCCGTGTCGAGGGAGCTGATGAGCTCGTCGAGGTCGTCGGCCCGGGCCGCGACCACGTCGCCGGCGTCGGCCAGGTCCTCGAGCAGCGCCTCCACGGCGACACCGTCGTCGGCGACGACCACGGCCAGCTCCTCGATGACGCGGTTGAGGGTGGCGCCGTCCAGCTCCTCGGACACCCGGGCCGCCTCGTCGAGCACCTCGGTGATCTCGGCCGGCACCACGGTGCGCTCCAACGGGATGACGTCACCGGACTCGAGGCGGCTCCCGTCCCCGGTCCACACGTCCGTGAGCTCCACGTACCGCTCACCGATGAGGGACCGGAGCCGGAGGATGGCCTTGGTGTCGTCCTGGATGGCGATGTCGTCGAGGGTCAGCTCCACCCGGACGGTGTCGGGGAGCACCTCGATGTCGGTGACCTCGCCGACCTCCACGCCGTCGGCGAACACGCGGGATTGGTCGTAGAGGCCCACGGCTCGCTCGAAGTCGGCGTGCACGACCGTGCGCTCGGGCTCGAAGGGGTTGTCGAGCTCGACGCCGAGGGCGACACCGGCGAGCCCGGCGGTGGACAGCGAGAACGCGAAGACGACGACGGCGGTGATGGCGCGCCGGGCCAGCGAGGTGGTCATCGGCTCGGCGCTCCCTCGATGTAGCCCTCCGGCGCCTGGATGACCCGGTTGTCCTCGAAGAGCAGGTCGATGCCGGCGATGTCGGTGTCCGGAAGGAGCTGGGGCGGGTCGAGCCACACCCGGGGCACCCCGCCGCTGACGCCGGGCTCGGACGTGTTCGACGAGCCCAGGTCGACCGGATCGGCCAGGAACGGCGTGGCGACCACGCCGACGATGTACACGTTCACCCACGAGCCCTCAGCGGTGGTGGCGTGGAAGCGCTCGGCCAGGCTGGGGGCCTGGGTGAGTGCGACGTCGAGGCGGTCCTTCTGGCGGACGAGCACCTCGCTGACCTGGTTCACGTCGGCCAAGAGGGAGGTGAAGTCGTCCCGGTTGGTGGCGAGCAGCGGGGACAGGGTGTCGGACAGGGTGCGCACCTGGTCGACCAGGGCGGTGAGGTTGCCGCCCCGCTCGGACAGCGTGGCCAGCACCAGGTCCATGCCGTCGAGCACGGTGCGCAGCTCGGCGTCACGGGCGCCGACCACGCCGGCGAGCTGGTTGGTGGATTCGATGAGCCGGGTCAGCTCGGCCTCACGGTCGGCGAACGTGGAAGCCAGGTCACCGAGCTCGGTGAACACGTCCCGCAGCTCGTCGCCCCGCCCGGCGAGGGTGCGGTCGACACCGGCGAGCAAGCTGTTCATGCTGTCCACGTCCGTGCGCTCGAACGTGGGCTCCGCCGCGTTGAGCAGGGTGTCGACGTCGGTGGACGCGCTGGTCTGGGAGACGGGGACCACGCCGCCCTCGGCCAACGGCTGGCCGGTGCCGGGGTCGGCGATGTCGAGGTACTTCTTGCCCAGCAGGGTGCGGAGCCGGACCGATGCGGTGCTCGACTCGGAGATCTCGGTGCCCGAATCGACCTGGAAGCCGACCCGCAGCGTGCCGTCCTCGGGAATCCGCTCGATCGAGTTCACCGAGCCGACCGGGACACCGGCCACCCGGACCGGATCTCCGGTCTCGAGCCCGGCGGCATCCTCGACGACCACCGACAGCGGGTAGGTGCGCTCGAAGATCCGCATGCCGCCGATGGCGAAGGCGACAAGGCCGAGGACCACGACGATGCCCATGCCGATCGCAGCCTTGAGGCGCAGGCGGGAGTCGATCACGATCCACCCCCCAGCAGGTTGTTGAGGAGGGTGCCGAGGCCGCCGAGCAGCGGCTCCTCGGGTTGGCGGTTCTGCTCGTAGCGCTCGGCGCGGGTCTGTGGCGACGGGTTCAAGGTGACCGGCCCGAGCTGGGTCTCGGGGATCGGGGGGAGTGGGACGCGTGGTTCGCCGAGCAGGGCGTCGGGGGCGGTCTGGTCGTCGACGCCGACGTCGTTGTGGTCGGGTCCGATCACCGGCTCGTTGACGAACGCCGTGACCCCGCCGAGACCCCGGGCGTAGACCTGCCACCAGTTGCCCTTCCCGGTCGCCCGGGTGATGGCGGCCACCGCCCAGGGCAGCGTCCGCACGCCTTCCTCGAGGGAGTCGGCGTTGGCGGCCACGGCGTCGAGGACCTGGACCGACTGGTCGATCACCGCGTCGAGATCCTCGCTGCTCGCCGAGAGCACCTGCTCGGTCACGTCGACGAGCACGTCGAGCTGGGCGACGGTGAGGCCCAGCTGGCCGGCATTGGCGGCCAAGGTCTCCGCCGTGGTGGCGAAGGAGGTCAGGAACCGCTCGATCTCGGCGTCGCGCTCGGCGATGCCGCCGATCAGGGTGTCGAGGTTGGCGAGGCTGCGGTCGATGGCGTCGCGGCGAGTGTTCAGCTCGGTGAGCAGGGTCCTGGCGTCGTCGATGCCGGCGCCGAGGGCGGCTTCCCGTCCGGCGAACGAGGCGGCGAGCGTCGCGGTCACCTGGTTCAGGCGGGGCACATCGAGCTGAGCCACGAGCGGCTCGGTGTTGTTGAGCAGCATCGACAGGTCGGCGGCGGAGCGGGTCCGGGCCGTGGTCAGCTCTGCGCCCTCCTCGACGGCCGGTCCGCCCGGTGTGGCCTCCGGCGGCGGGACCACCTGGATGAAGCGCTGCCCGAGCAGATTCTTCCACCGGAGCTCGAACCGGCTGTCCTGGGGGACCCGGTACCGCTCGTCGATGTTCATGGTGACCACCGCTTCGCCCCGCTCCACGGCGACGGAACCGACCTTGCCGACGCGCACGCCGGCGAGGCGGATCTCGTTGCCGTCGGTGACGCCGGTGGCGTCATCGAAGTGGGCGACCACCGGGTAGGTGTCGGCGAGGGCGCCGGCCGCGCCGCCGAGCTGGCCGATCTGCACGGCGAGGACGGCGAGGCAGGCCATGCCGGCGGCGGTGAGGACGCCGAGCTTGATCCACAGGCTCATCGCTGCCCACCTCCGAGCAGGTTCCCCAGCAGACCGACCACGCCGTTGACCGCACCGGTCAGCCCGCCGGTGCTGTCCTCGGGGCCGATGGTGATGCCGTCGCTGAGGGGGAAGCCCTCGACGACGATGTCAGGGCCGAAGCCGGCGCCGCCCCCGGCCTCCCCGAGGGCGCCCTTGGAGTCGACGGTGGGGATCAACACGCCGAAGCTGGCGATCGGCGCCTTGAAGTAGCCCGATGACGTGGCCGCGGCCAGGCCGTTCACGAACCGCGGTAACCCGTCGAGCAGCTTGGGTAGCGCCTCGGGCTGCTCGGCCACCAGGTCGATCACCGCGAAGCCGTCGTCGAGGATGCGGGTGAGGCGCTCCTCCTCGGTGGTGAGCAGCTCGGCGGCCCGGGCGGACAGGTCCGCCGTGTCGGTCACGAACCGGACCAGCTCGTCTTCGTTGTCGTCGATGGTCGTGGCCAGCGTGCCGAAGGAGTCGGCAACCTGCACGAGCTGGTCGGCCCGCTCCTCGAGGGTGCCGGCGATGCCGGGAACGGAGCGGAAGATGCGGCCCAGGTCCTGCTGGTTGGCGGTGATGGTGGCGAGCGCCCCGGGCACGGCGTCGACCAGGCGGGCGATGTCGGCGCCGGCGCCGTCGAGGCCCTCCGCGGTGGAGGCCACCACGTTGGCGAACGCCACCGGGTCGACCTCGGCCAGGACCGGTTCGAGCTGGTCGAGGACCTCCTGCACCTCGCTGGGTGCCGACGTTCGCTCGAGCGGGATGTGGGCGCCGTCGCCCAGGTGGTCGGCGTCGGGCGGGGCGCCCTCCAGCTCCACGTACTTGTCGCCGAAGAGCGTCTTGGGGACCAGGGCTGCAGTCGTGAGCGGCGCGATGGGGGCGTCGCGGTCGACGGAGAGCGTGTAGCGCGCCGTGTAGGTGTCACGGTCGACATCGATCGACGAGATCGTGCCGACCGGCACGCCGCGCACCCGCACCTCGTCGCCAGGGCGCACGTTGAGCCCAGCCCGGGCGAACTCCACGGTGATCTCGTTGCGGTCGGGCCCGGGCTGGGCGAGCCACGCGGCGAGCAGACCGACGAGCAGCACGGAGACGACCAGGCGTCGGACGAGGGCGATGGGGATGCTCATCCGGAGAACCTCACGGTGTCGCCCGAACCCCAGAAGATGAGGGTCAGCAAGAAGTTGGTGAGGAACACGAGTGTGATCGACAGGCGCACGGCCCGACCCACCGCGTAGCCGACGTCCTCGGGCCCACCCGAGACCCGGAACCCGTAGGCGCAGTGCACGAAGGTGATGATCGAGATGAAGACCAGGATCTTGATGACGCTGTAGACGATGTCGATGCGGGGCAGGTACAGCTCGAAGTACTGGTCGTAGACGCCGGGGGCGATGCCGAAGAACACCGTCGAGGTCAGCTTGGTGGTCAGCAGCTGCACGTACAGGCCGATGACATACAGCGGCATGACGGTGATGAACGACGCGACCAGCCGGGTCGAGACCAGGTAGCGGAGGGACTTGATGCCCATCGACTCGATCGCGTCCACCTCCTCGGAGATGCGCATGGCCCCCAGCTCGGCGGTGTAGTTGGCGCCGATCTGGGCGGCGAAGATGATGGCCGCGGCCAGCGGGGTGATCTCGCGGACGTTGGCGAACGCGGAGAGGAAGCCGATGAGGTCCTCGGCACCGATGAGCTCGAGACCCTCGTAGCCCTCGAGGCCGACCTGGATGCCGATGACACCGGTCATGAAGATCACCACGATCACCGCACCGGCGCCGACGATGAAGGCGCCCGAGCCCACGGCGACGTCGGAGATGAGCTTGACGATGTAGGCCCGGTGGGTCAGCGCCGCCGGCACGTTGACCACGGCCTTGGCGCCGACTCCGACGATGTCCTGGGACACGCGCCAGGGTTGGGCGAGCGGGTCGAGGGCTTGCTTGGTCGCGCTCCACAGGCGCGCCGAAGTGGTGGGAGCGGGAGTGGTGGCGGTCATTGGATGGCGTCCGGGACGATGGCGAGGTAGCCGAAGGTCATGATCAGGTTCACGACGACCAGGGCGAGGATGGTGATGACGACCCCGGTGTTGACGGCGTAGCCGACCCCGCCGGCGCCGCCCTTGGCGTACAGGCCTCGCCACGCGGCGATGACCGCGGCCACGACCCCGAACACCATGCCCTTGGCCAGGGCCAGGTACAGGTCGGGCATCTGGGCCAGGGTCGAGAAGCCGTCGAGGTAGGCGCCGGCGTTCGATCCCTTGAGCACCACCGAGTACAGGAAGCCGCCGGCCAGCCCGCCCATGATCACGATGCCGGTGAGGATGCCGGCGGCGATGGAGGCGCCCAGCACGCGAGGCACGACCACCCGGTGGATCGGGTCGACCGACATGACCTGCATGGCAGCGATCTCGTCGCGCACCGTCCGGCTGCCGATGTCGGCCGTGATGGCGGTGCCTGCCGCAGCGGCGAGCATGAACGTGGTGCCCAGCGGTCCGGCCTCTCGGACGATGGCGAGGACCATGGCCGCGCCCTGCGCTGATTCGGCGCCGAACTGCCGGGTGATGTTGTACACCTGCAGGCCGATCACGAGCCCGAAGCTGAGGGTCAGCAACAGCGCCGGAAAAGTGTGACCGACGCGACGAACCACACCTGCTCGGCGACAGCCCGTGGGCGCCACGGACGCCGAGGGATGCGCACCAGGATGGCGAACATCAGCCCGAAGACGCGGCCGACGTCGTCCACGGCGGCGCCGGCACGTCCTCGGATTGCTTGGGTCACTGCCGTCATGTTCCCCCGTATCGGTGACGAGCTCCGTTCGCAGCTGGGGGGTTGTTCGTCACCCCCCAGGCGGTTTCCTTCTCAAGACACAAAATGCTTCATGTCTCAAGCGAGCGCTCACCGCACCGCTCGGGCGGACGGGACATACGACGCCGCGCGCTCTGCCTGCGATCATCCCCCGGGCGTCTGGCGTCAGATCCGACTCACGGCTCGGTCGGTTGGCAAGGCCAACGCGGCCTCATCGGCTTCGCGGCATGGCCGATCCCGAGACGTTGCGTCGCATCACCGGAACCGCGATCGGCATCACCGTCCCTGGAGAGGCCGCCGACGCCGCGACCTGCTCGCGAGAGCACGGTCGACGCCATCGTGTGGCTCTGCCGCATCGGCCGACGCAAGCCTGCTGGCAGGCCGCTCGCCGTTCGGTTGGTGGCCGCCCGATCGGTTGATCGCAGCGTCGTTCTCGCCGAGATAGGACTCGATCACCCGCGGGTGATCGAGGACCTCGGCGGGAGTGCCTTCGGCGATGACGTCTCCCAGCTCCAGGCAGTACATGCGATCGCACAGCGACGTGAGCAGCGGCATGTCGTGTTCGATGATCATGATCGAGCACGAGGTCATCTCCTGCACCTGGCGCAGCAGCGGCCCCAGTGCTTCCGTCTCCTTCTGCGCGACCCCGCCCGACGGCTCGTCGAGCAGCAGCACGCTCGGCTCCTGGGCAAGCAAGCAGGCCAGCTCGACGATGCGCCGGGAGCCTGTCGACAGCTCACCGACCAGCTTGTCGCGGAAGGCGCCGAGGTTCATCATCTCGATCAGCTCCTCCACCCGTCGCCACGCCGCCATCTCACTGTCGTAGGACGCCGGCGCAGCCAGCGTGGCGGCGATGATGTCGCGGTTGGCGAGGTGCCGCTCGAGCGCTGTCGCGATGGTCTCGCGCACGGTGAGGGTCGGATACAGCATCGCCTCCTGGAACGACCGGCCCAGCTGGTAGAGGGCTCGCTCGTGGGGTTCCCAAGCGGTGATGTCGGTCCCGTGGAGCTCGATGCGCCCACTGTCGACCCGGTGGTAGCCCGAGATGCAGTCGAACAGCGTGGTCTTGCCAGCCCCGTTCTGCCCGATGAGGCCGAGGACCTCACCGGCTCGGAGGTGGAGGTCGATGCCGTCGATCGCGTTGATGCCACCGAAGCGCTTCACGACGTCGGCACAACGCAGGACCGTCGGCGCATCCGGCCCCGGCGTCTCACGGGGTGCGTCCGCCGGCGTGGCGGGCGCTGCGGTCGGAACGTCGGCGCCGTCGGCGCTGTCGGCGCTGTCGGCGCTGTCGACCGAGCCACCGGCGATGAAGACGGACCGGAGGATGTCGGGTCGCTCGAGGAGGGCCGACGTCGGACCCGTGAAGCGGAACTCACCCTTCTCCATGAAGACGGCCCTCCGGGCCAACGTGAGCGCAACGTTGATCGACTGCTCCACGACGATGACGGTCACGCCCATGCGGTTGATGTCGTGCACGACCTCGATGAGGTCACCGACGATCGTGGGAGCCAAACCGAGCGACAGCTCGTCGATCATCAACAGCTTCGGCTCGTTGACGAGGGCCATGCCGAGCGTCAGCATCTGCGGTTCGCCACCAGACATGTCGCCGGCCAGGTTCGAGTACCGGTCCTTCAACCGAGGGAACAGGTCGAGCACCTCGGCCACCTTCGCGTCGACGCGCTCGGCGTCGTCGCGGAAGAGCCAACACGACAGGCGCAGGTTCTCCTTGACCGAGAGCGTCGGGAACACGCCCTTGCCGCCCGGCATCTGCACCAGACCACGCGCGGCCGTCAGGTGCGCCGGCTCCCCGGTGATCTCCTCACCGCCGAAGGTGATGGTGCCGCTCTTGGGTCGTACCAGACCCGAGATGGCCTTGAGCAACGTCGACTTCCCGGCGCCGTTCGTGCCGAGCAGCGCCACGATCTCGCCGGCGTGCACGGACAGGTCCACATCGAAGAGCACCTGCACCGGCCCGTAGGCGACGTCGATGCCGCGGCAGTCGAGCACGGGGGTCGGTGAGGCAGTCACCTCATGGCTCGCGGATGCGGTCGAGGTCATCAGGGGTTCCTCCCGGACGTGGTGGGCACCGGCTGTACCGACGTGTCGTCGACCGGGTGTGCCCATGGCACAGAGGGCGGATCCGGTGGCTCATCGACGTTCCCGTCGGACGTCACGGCGTCGTCCTGGCGACTGTCCTCGATGAGGCTCGGCACATGGATCCTCCGCCGCCGGGCGATCATTCGGAGGTACCGGTCGCGGACGGCGTACATGGCCTGGCCGAGACCGCCGGGGTAGATGTACAACACGATGAGCAGACCGGCACCGGTCACGGCCAGGCGTAGGTCGCCGCCCAGCAGCTCGGAGTTCTGGAGGAACCGGAAGAGGACAACGCCGGAGACAGCGCCGAGCAGCGAGCCCAGACCCCCGATGACGGTCATCGAGAAGACCTCGAGGCTCATGATGGGGGGAAAGGAGTTGACCCGGGCGCCGCGCAGCACCAAGACATAGACGCCGCCGGCGAGACCGGCAATGAAGCCGGAGTAGCAGAACGACACCAGCTTGATCTTGGTGGTGGGTACTGACTGTGCCTGTGCGGTCTTCTCGTTGTCCTTCGTGGCCTGGAAGACCCGCCCCCATCGGGTGCGGCGTAGCGCGTTGGTCAGCAGCAACGACACTATGAGCAGGCCGAGAGCGAAGTTGTAGAGCACGAGCTGTTCGGAGCCGTCGAAACGATCCCAGAAGATGGGCGGGTTGACGTTGTCGGGCACCTGGTCGGGGAAGTTCACAGGGTTGAGCAAGAAGCTGTCGAGCGTGACCGCGAAGGCCAGCGTGGTCACCGCCAGGAACAACCCTTTGATGCGCAGCGCCGGCACGCCGATGATGAGGGCCGCCGCCGCTCCCGCGAGCCCGGCGATCAGAACGGTCACGAAGATGTCGATGTTCCATCGCTGAACGATGTTGCCGGCGACGATGGCGGCGACGCCCACGACGCCGAACTGGCCGAGGCTCACCTTGCCGGCCCACCCGGACAGCACGACCAACGACACGGCGACCAGGCACCACACCACGGCGGTGGTGGCCAGGCTCTGCGACGACGGGGCCCAGCCCCTGGGCACCAACACGGCGGCGAGCAGCACGACGGCGACCATGCCGCGCCGGACCCAGCGAACCTCCGGTAGAGCTGACAGCTCGGCGGGGACCGCGCGAACCACGCCGGCGAGTTCCAGCCCGAAGGAGACGTCGTGGGCTCGTGACAACTTGCCGGACTGCAGCAACAGGGCGCCGAGGATGACGACCAGGAAGGCCAGGTCCGAGGCCGAGGCCTTGTCGACGTTCCAGCGGACGAGCTGCTCGAGCACGCCGAGGCCGATCCCGGCGAAGAAGGCGAGGGGCAGCGACTCCATCCGGGCGATGACCGCCGCAGCGAGGGCAGGCAGCAGCACGGTGATCGGGGCGGTGAGCGGATTCGACGCCGTCCCGGCGAAGGGGGCCTGGAGCACGATCGTGAGCGCTGCAAGGCCGCCGGCCACGATCCACACGATCGTCTTCAGACGGTCGATCGGGATGCCGAGCAGCTGGGCCCGCTCCTTGTTCTGGGCCGCCGACCGCACGGCGACGCCGGCGTCGGTGCGCAGGAGGAACCAGGAGAGGGCGGCGATGATCGGCGGGACGGCCACCATGATCACGACGTGCCCGGCGGTGAAGCGGACGGGGCCGACGTCGAAGCCGAACGTGTAGGGCGTCTCGAAGCCCCCGACCAGGCCGGTCGAGCCGAACCGGCCCGGGATGAAGATGGCGCCCACGTAGCCGAGGATCTGCGCGAGGCCGATGGTGGCCACGGTGAGCGTGAGTCGGCTGGCGTCCTTGAACCGTCGGATGACGGTGAGCTCGACGATGGCGCCCACGGCCAGGCCGGCGCCCACGCCGACGGCCATGGCGAAGAGATAGTTCCACCCGGCCTCGAGGTAGAGGTTCACGCCCAGGTTGCCGCCGACGAGGCCCATGGCCCCGTAGGAGAAGTTGATGATGCTGTCGGTGCGGTACAGCAGGATCAGACCCATCGCCAGCAGGGCGGTCACCGTCCCGAACACCGCACCCTGGAGCACCACACCGAAGGGCGCACCGTCGGGCAGGGCGAGGCCGAGCAGCGGGTACCCGACCGCGAAGGCCACGGCACCGACGGCGACGGAGCGGCTGCGGCTCGGCGTCGTCAGCCGGTCACGGAACGATCCGGCTTCCCGGTGGTCCTGCACGTCCGGCGCACTCATCGGAACACCGGGGGCTGGTTCGATGCGGGGAGCTCGCCCTTCTTGAAGCGACGCCCGTCGTAGGCCTCGATGTAGGCGCCGCGCTTGCCGTTCATCGGCGACACCGCCTCGGGATCCCACCAGATGACCCGGTAGTCCTGGGTGGGGGTGTAGCTGTCGGCGTCGAAGCCCCACGTCCCGAACGGGCCGGTGCCGCCCGGGTAGGCGAACATGCCCTGCTCGTAGGTCTCCGGCGTCAGATTCGGGCCGGCCATCTGGATGCCGAGGGCGAGTTGGTACATCTGGGAGTAGATCGTCTCGACCGCGAAGGCCGGCTCGTCGTTGCGCACGCTCTTGTAGGCGCTGTAGCCGATCCCGGATTCGATGGGCAGGAACGAGCTCAGGTAGCTGACGCCGAAGGCCCGGGACCACTGGTCCTGGTCGTAGAGCTGGCCGACCAGGTCAATGTCGGACAGCGCAGTGCCGGCCACGACCCATTCGGGGTTGTAGCCCTGCTCGGCCGCCTTGGTCGTCAAGAAGATCGGCATGATCGGGTCGCAGCCGCACAGGATCGTGGTGATGCCCTCGCTCTTGAGCTTGGTGATGATGCTGGCCGCCTGGTTGGACATCGAGTCGATGTCGAGCCGGTAGGTGACCCGCTGATCGACCTTGGTGCCGGCCGCTTCCGCGATCGCGATGCCCTGGTCGACGCAGTCGACGTACCACGGGTTCTCCGGGGAGAAGAACGCGAACTTGCGGGGCTTGTCCTTCAGACCGGGCCCGGCGAACACCGCCGGCGTGTTGGCCAGCGTCTGGTTGGCGAACTCGCCCACCGACTCCACGATGATCGAGCAGTCCGTGGCGACGCTCCAGTTGTACGGTCGACGTTCGACGTGCCAGTTGCGGGACAGGTACGGCGTGCCGAACGCGATCACCTGCTTGCGGGCCAGGGCGTCGGCGAACGGCGCGGAGCCGGCGTTGATCTCGGCGAAGGCACCGATCTCCTCGGCAGCAGTGATGGCGTCGGCCTCCGCCTCGGCTTGGCCGGCACCCTGCAGCTCGTTCACCCCCGATCCCTTGCCGTTGTAGAACTTGATCGACATCTGACGCCCGTAGAACTGCATCCGGCTGTTGAAGTACTCGGCCAGCGCCGAGATGGTGTGCTTCACGTCCTCGGGACCGTCCACGATGTCGGCACCGGCCAGGGTGGCCAGCGTCTGCTGGAAGCCCTTCTCGTCGAGGATGCGGGCCGACACGATGATCTCCTCGGCGGTCACGCCCTTGGCTGTTGCCCCGCCGTTGTCGCCGGAGAACTCGAAGCACGGCGGCGAGTACGGGTCACCCGGGATCTGCACCGGACGATCGGCACAGGGCTGCTGGCCTGCGGCGGGCGCAGCGCCGCTGCCACCACCAGCACCACCACCACCACCGGTTGTGACCTCAGGACCGCTGCCGGCGGTCCCGTCAGCTGCGACACCGCCCGCGTCACCAGAGCTACCGGAGGGACCAGACGCTGCGTCCTCCCCTCCGGTCCCGCCAGTTCCTGAGCGGTCGAGCTGGGGTCCGGAGTTCGATTCGAAGGAGGCGGTGGGCCCCCCGCCCGACCCGGTGGTGGCGAGGCCTTGATCGGAGTAGGTGGAGGGCACGGTCGCCGCCATGAGGGCGAAGAGCACGCCGAGGATGGCGACCGGTGCGTAGCCCCGCAGGACTCTGCCCGCGGGACTCGGAAGGTTCGGATGCGGCTGCACGAGGTTGACCCCTGTCTCGTCTGTTGGAAGATGGTGGTGTGCGTTCGCCGCCGGGACGGCAGCGGGTGCGGCTCAGGCCGGGAGCATGGGGCGTCGCAGGAGACGCCGGTAGTCCACGGCTCCGGCGGCCACGGCGGCTGCGGCGGCGGCCAAGCCGATGAGGAGGAGCGGGCCGGCGCCGCCTGCGGTGCCTGCCGACGAAACCGGAACCGTGGAGGCGCCGATGCCGGTGTCGTCGGTGGCCCCACCGGTACCTGCCTCAGCCATCGGCGCTGGCGACGTCGGCGGCGTCGGCGACGTCAGCGACGTCGGCGACGACTGCAGTGTCGAAGTGCTGTCGATCGACGTTGCGCTCGTCGGCGCCGCCCCGATGTCCAGAGCGCCCGAGCCGGGCGCTGTCGGCGGGGGCAGATCGAAACCGCCGCCGAAGGTGAACGCTTCGGCGGGTTCGGCCGTCTGGGCCGTCACCCCGCCGAGCTCGATGTCGAGGGTGGAACCACCAGCCAGGACCCCGAGGGCGACGTCGGCCAGCAGGATGGCGGCGTCGACGTCCTCGGTGCCACTCCGGATCGCATCGACCAGAGCGTCCCGGACCGGCTGCACGCCCTCCAGTACCGGTCCGACCACGGCCCCCAGCTCGGAGCCGGCCACCCGGATGCGGAGAGGTGTCATCTCAACGATCCCACTCTCGATCCGTGGCTTCGGGAGCGTGATCTGGAGGCCCAGCGGTGCGAGCAGCGGCTCGGCGGCGGCAAGGGCGTCCGCCAATGGCTGCTCGGCGCCGTCGGGGGCGGCGAAGCGCTGTCCGGCCACCGAAACCGAGCCCACGGTGAACGTGCCCTGCTCGACCGACTCTGCACCGGTGCGGTGCACCGCCTTCCAGCGCAGACCCTCGAGGACGAGCGCTCCTCCAGCGATGTCGATCTTGCCGATCTCGACGGTACCCACGGCCTCCCTGATGTTTCCGTCGACCACTCCGCTGAACGCCTCGGCCGTGCCGCCGCTGACGGCCAGCACCTCGAGATCGACCGGCGCCGTCTCGAAGCTCGACCGGCCGAACGGCGCGGCGCCGGCAGATGCCCGCAGCGTCGCAGCCGACAATCCAACCGGCACCTCGGCGGGTGTGCCGAGGGTGGCGGTCTGGCCGTCCTCGGAACCATCGTCCGTGGACTCGACCTTGACCGCGGGCATTGCGTCCAAGAGCTCGGGAGGCAGGGAGTCCGCCAGGGCAGCGAAGTCGACGGTCCGCACGTCCCCGCGACCACGGGTGTTCAGGAAATCGGACAGAGCAAGACCCACTGTTGGCGCGAGGGCCAGCGATCCCCGGGACGGGCCAACCTTGAGGTACTTTGCCGACGCGCGGCCCGATCCGACCCCGAAGGACGAGTCCTGCGCGGCCGCCTGGTGCGCCGGCACCGCCGCCATCAGCACCACTGCGACGGCCGCAACACTGACGAGGCAGAGCCTCCGCACCGACGCCCGCCTTGCCCTACGAGCAGTGGCGCTCCCGCTCTCCGTCCGAGGTCCTTCCATGGTGTGACGTTTCGGCATGGCCGGTGCGAACTCCTTCCCACGTCGCCGCCACGCTGAGCCTGGATGCACCGATGAGGTGAGGGGCTGAGGCCAGGCCGCGACCCGAGCGCTTCTTGTGTGACGGGTTCCCGTCCAGGCCTTGATCGCGCATGGCTCCGCCCGGCCGCCACCGGAGCCGACAGCTGATGGTTCGAGATCGGTCAGATGTCGGGGATGGCGTACACCTGTCGGGACCATGTCCCGGACGATGTGGTGGCTGCGACGGGCGGGCTTGCGGGTCACGCAGATCGCGGCGAGCTTGCCGTCGTGGCGTTGCTCGACCGACCGGTAGCAGTCGCGGTCGGGGCCGGTCGCCTTGGCCGCGCACTGGCCGGCTTCGCACAGTGCCCGGCGCAGCGTGCCGGGTCCCAGCCGGGACAGGTAGCCGCGTCCTCGGTGCTTCGAGGATCCGCTCCCATGCAGGAAGCCCGCCTTGCGCAGCGAGATGGCGAGCGCCTGGTTCGGCTCGTTGCGCCGAAGCCAGGACGCTGCCACCGTGCAGGCGATCTCGGCGGACGCCGATGCGGGTGTCGAGTACCGGACATGCGTCGCGGGCAAAGATCGCCCGGCATAGGTGCGGTGGGCTGCGCTGTTGCGTTGGCGACTACCGCAGGGTGGCAGTTCCCGGTCATCGGTGGCGAGAGTTGCAGCGCCGCGGCGATCCTGAGGAGCGCGCCCGGTAGCAGCTCAGCTGTCGGCGCCGTCAGGCTCCTCCGTGCGTGACACCACCGCGATGTTCTCGGCGGGGTGGGTGGCCAGGCGAGGCCCTTGGACGTGGGTGCTGAAGCGGCTCAGCAGCCACAGCTCGGGGAGGACCTCGGCGGTGAGGCGACCGTGTTCGAAGAGTCGCACGATCGAGCTCTCGGACACGACGACGGCCAGGGCGTTGGTCTGGCGGGTGATCGAGGCGGCTGCGATGTGGCGGCTGCCCAGGCCGAGCATCGGTTCCGCGTCTTCCAGGTCAGCGGCGAAGTACCGGGTGGCGGACAGCACGGTTCCGTCGGCGGCGACGATGAAGCCACCGTCGAGCTGGGCCAGCTCCTTGACGGTCTCGCGCAGATCCGGGTCGCTGAGTTGCTTGGCTTCCGCAGCGTGTCCGGCGAGGGGGTCGAGGATCAGGCATCGACTGCGGGCGAGGACGGCGTTCTCGTCACCGATGGTGAGGATCGTGCCCACCTTGCGGCCTTCGCGGCCTTCACGGGCGATCTCGATGGCGAGCGGGAGGCGACGGGCATGGGTGCTCACGGCGTTCCTCCAGGCTCGGGCAAGGAGTCGTACACCGGTATCCGGTGGCCGACGCCCCAGCGGTGGAGGACTTGGCGGGTGCGGATGCGCCGGGCGATGATGCCGCTGCGTCCGTCGGCGATGGCCACGAGCTGGTCGACGAGGTCGCCGAAGCCCCCGTCGTCGAGGAGGGTGAGGTCGTCGATGTCGAGCAGCAACCGGCCGGTGGTGGTCTCTGCGACGGTTGCGATGCTGTCACCGAGATGGACGACCAAGTCCAGTCGACGGCGCCGTCGAGGGCGACGACGGTGTCGGGCCCGTGGGTCCTCACGTAGACTCGGATGCTCATGGTTCACCTCCTCTCGGCGCTGCGGGCACCGTTGATGGGTCACCCGCCGAGCGGTCCGTGCCACGTGTGGCTTGCTCGAGTTGGTGGTCCAGGCCTCGGATGCGGTCTTCGAGTTCGAGGATGTGGGCGATGCCGGCGAGGTTGACGCCCTGGTCGGTCAGCTCGGCGATGCGGGCGATCCTGGTGAGGTCCTGGTCGCTGTAGCGACGTTCGCCCCCACCGGTGCGGGCGGGATGCACCAGACCGTGGCGCTCATAGGAGCGCAGGGTCTGGGGCTTGACGCCGGTGAGCTCGGCGGCGGCTGAGATCACGTACACGCCGCCGTCGTGGCCGTTGGGGTGCTCGGTCATGGGTTCACCTCCAGGTGAGCGCGCAGCCCGGTCGGGTCCTCCCATCGGGCGAGCTCATCGATGAGCTGGTTGTGTCCCTCGTCGAGGTCGGTGGGGACGTGGATCTGCACGGTGATCAACAGGTCGCCCCGTCGCGTGGCGGTGGGGACACCCCGCCCGGGGATCCGCAGTGTGCGACCGGAGGGTGTTCCCGGTGGGATGCGGACGGTGACGGGCCGGTTCTCGATGGTGGGCACGGTCACCTTGGTGCCGCGGATGGCCTCGGTGACCGTGATGGGCACGGTGAGGGTGAGGTCGTCGCCCCGGCGCGAGAAGTGCTGGTCGTCTTCGACGTGGACGGTGACCACGAGGTCGTCACCGGCGCCGTTGGGGTCGGAGTGGGGGCTGACCGGGACTCGGAGCGTCTGGCCGTCCTCCACCCCGGGGGGGACCGGTACCGTGACGGTGCCGCGACCCGGCACGGAGACAGCAGCGGTGGTGCCCCGCACCGCGTCTGCGAACGGCAACTTCACCTCGGCTCGTGCCGCTGCGCCTGGCCGTGACGGCGGGATCCGCCTCGTGGACGACCCCGACCGATCCCTCACGCGCACGCGGCGGGTCCGGGAACCCGCGCTTGCGGGGTCGGTCTCGCGGCCTTCGACGTGGTCGACTCGGATCGTGTAGCCACCCCCCGGGCGGCGGCGCACGCCGCGATCGACCTGGCGACGGGTCTGGTCGTAGGCGACGCGGCGGTCCGGGTCGCTCAGCACCTCGTAGGCCGCGGTCAGCTCGGCGAACCGGTCGGCGGCCGCAGGATCGGAGCTGGCGTCGGGGTGCAGGTGGCGGGCCCGTCGCCGATACGCGCGGGTGATCTCACCCGGCTCGGCGACAGGTGAGACACCCAAGGTCTCGTAGTAGTCCGTCTCCAGCCAGGCCGGGTCGACCTCCACGGGCGGTCACCTCCCTTCCTCGAGCGGCCCGTTCGAACGACTCGGTCGAGACCACACAGGACTGGCGGTCCCGAACCCGAAGAACTTTCACTCCTCCGGGAATATTCCTCAGCGTCTGATTGTCAAGTCATGTGATGGCATCGGCACAGGGTCGGTCTCGGAAGAAGACGTCACGAGACGACCAACCATCTGTTGAGGGAGGTGAGCGCAGATGCTGATGCGTACCGATCCGTTCCGTGAGCTCGACCGGTTCTTCGACGGAGGCCTCGCGAGCCGGCGCAACACCCTGATGGGTATGGACGCCTACCGGGAGGACGACCGGCTGATCGCCCGGTTCGACTTGCCCGGCGTCGACCCCGACTCCATCGACGTCACCGTCGAGAAGAACCAGCTCACCGTGCGCGCGGAGCGGTCCTGGGAGCCTGCCGAGGACGTGCAGGTGATCGCCTCGGAGCGCCCGCAGGGCACCTTCACCCGATCCCTGTTCCTGGGCGAGGGCCTCGATGTCGACCACATCGAAGCCGACTACGACCACGGGGTGCTCACCCTCACCGTCCCGGTGGCCGATCAGGCCAAGCCCCGCAAGATCAGCGTCGGTTCGGGCCAAGCCGCCATCAGCTCCTGACCCGGCGCTGACCCAGCCCGGGTGCCGACGGTGACGGGCCCCTACTCATCGGCCGCCCACCGTCCCCGTCGCGGGATGCGCGGCACTGGCTCGACCAGCCCGAGCAGGGCGAGCCGAGCCGTCGGCACCCCCGCCCGACACACCGACATCACCACCAGAGGAGGTAGCCGAAGCGATGCTGCCCGAGCGACGTTCCACCAGCCTGTCCCGCCCCGAGCCGGCACACTTCGATCCCTTCGCAGAGCTCGACGCCCTCAACCAGCGTCTTCGCCGGTACCTCGACAGCTGGGACCGGTTCCCGTCGCTGCTCGACGGTCAGGGACTCGGGTTCACCCCGCTGGCCGACGTCGAGGAGACCGACGACGCCTACCTGGTCGAAGTCGAGCTGCCCGGCGTGAAGCGCAACGACATCGACGTGACCCTGTCGGGCCGCCAGCTCACCGTGTCCGGTGAGCGCAAGGAGAAGGAACGCACCGGCATCTTGCGGCGCCGCACCCGGGTCACCGGCCGCTTCTACTACGAGGTCACCCTGCCCGCGGCGGACCCCGACGCCGAGGTGAGCGCCGGCTACGACGACGGCGTGCTCACCATCCGGGTACCCAAGCCCGAAGCCGACCGGCCACGCCGCATCCCGGTGACCTGACCCCACCGGAACCTGCCCGACTGCCCAGCACAGCAAGGAGCCACACCATCATCCGAGGAGGCGACACCATGACCGTGTTCACGCTCATCATCTCGGTCGTCGCGGTCGTGCTCGCCGGTGTCGGCTACTGGGGATCCGGCGGAGACGCCGACCTGCAACGAGCCCACCAAGAACTTCGCCGAGATCTCGACACGCTGCGGCCCAAGCAACGAGCGCTCGTCGGACACCGCCGCGGACACGCTCGCGAAAGAGGGCCGGTGCTCTCGCACCGGCCCTCACCTGCGGTTTCGTTGGTGGCGGGGGCAACGGTGAGTCGGGAGC
This sequence comes from Actinomycetota bacterium, assembly GCA_034211175.1. Taxonomy (GTDB): domain Bacteria; phylum Actinomycetota; class Acidimicrobiia; order Acidimicrobiales; family CAIXPF01; genus JAXHUH01. The sequence continues at coordinate 4,411 of JAXHUH010000240.1, read as the reverse complement.
TCGGAGGCCAGACGATTCGCATCTGCGCAGGTCAGGGTGCCTGCACACCCACCCTGCACACACCGGTGCACATGGCGGGGTTCGGCGGCGGCCGAGACCCATTCGACATACCGGCGGTGCGCACTCATGAGGCGAGTGTGCCGCCTTGTTGGGATGCTCGCACTCGATCCGCCACGCCGACCCAGTGCGGGGGGTGTCCCCATCGTTTTGTCAAGGGTTTCAGGCGGCTTTGGGGAGGGGGTTGGGTTGGGGTGGCTGGTAGGGCTGTTGGTTGCGGAGCATGGCGAAGATGACGTTGCAGCGGCGGCGGGCGAGGCAGATGACGGCGGCGTTGTGTCTCTTGCCTTCGGCTCGTTTGCGGTCGTAGAAGGCTCGGGATTCGGGTGCGGAGAGCGACGCGAACGCGGCGATGAACATGGCGTTCTTGAGCCGGTGGTTGCCTTTGCGGCTCTTGGTCTCGCCGCGGAGGCTGGTGCCGGACTGTCGGACCACTGGGGCGATGCCGGCGTAGCTGGCGAGCTTCGATCCCGAACTGAAGCGGGAGCCGTCACCGATCTCGGCGAGGATCCTCGCTCCTGTCCGCGGTCCGATCCCGGGCATCGTCAACAGCAGCCGGCCGAAAGGGTGCGCGGTGAACGCCGCCTCGATCTGAGACTCGAGGCTGTCGCGGCGTTCGTGGATGCGGTCGAGCTCGGCGGCGAGCTCGGAGATGATCTGACCGACCGCGGCTTCGGCGGGCAGGGTCACGGTCTGCGCGGCGAGCGCGTCGAGGACCGCCGTGGCGGTCTTGTCGGCAAGGCGGGGCGAGCGCCGTTTGATGGTCTTGACGATCCGGGCCCGCCCGGCCTTCGCGAGAGCGGTCGGGGTCGGGTAGCGGCAGAGCAGGTCCCGTACCCCGGCGTGGCGCAGTTGGGCTCCGAGTGCTCGCTCCAACGCTGGGGAGATCGAGGTCAGCGAGTCCCGCAGCCGGTTCGACACTCGGTTGGCGTCGGCGGCAAGGTCGACGTCGTAGCCGTTGAGCACCCGCAGTTGGGCCAACAGCTCATCGGCGGTGTCGAGGTCGAGCCAGTGGATCTGGTTGCGCCAGCGGCGGCCGACATCGGCCAACACAGCGGCGTCACGCCGGTCGGTCTTCGCTTCACCCGGGTAGAGATCCGCAGCGCGGCGCATGACCAGACCGGGCACATACGCCACGGGGATCTGACGGCGAGCCGCAACCGCGATTGCCAGCTGGGCGATCGAGCCCGGCTGGTCGATCACCAACCCGACCGTGCCGTAGCCGCCGGCCCGGTCGAAGAGCGCGTCGAGGTCGGCTTCGTCGTTGTGGACCCGCCGGTCGAACAAGGCGTTGCCGTCGTCGTCGATGACGTCGCCGTGATGGTCGGACTTGCCGACATCGAGACCGACCCACACGTTCACGTCGTCCGGTGTCGCCACCAGCGTTACCTCCCCAACGGTGCTTCCAGCAGCGGGAAGTCACGGGCAGGGCACGCACGCCGACATCCACCTTACGAACCAGCGATCGATCGCCTGTCCCCATCAGAGGTCGACGCACCCGACAGCACCGGCGGCAACACCCCCCAGGCCATGAACTCGACAGGGGGCAGTGAGCCATACCGGCACCACCGGACTTCCCAGACCCAAAGCATCGCTCAAGGCCCACCAGGAAGGTAAGGGGGTGACGGCACGCGACACCTTCGCTGCCCATGCGGGGCGGTTTCCCTGCGACCTGCCGCACCGAGCAACTGATCCTCGCGTCAGCGGTGTCGGACACGCACCAGCTAGCTTTCGAGAGCCGCTCGCTTTACGTTCGAGAACGTGCGCATCCTCAACGCTCACGGCGAACTGGACGGCTGGAGCAGGTACGGTCCGCCGGCGATGCCGATCCCGTCGTCCCGTCGTTCGAGTCCTCCGGGCTTCTCCCCCCTGGTGTGCACGATGCAACAGCGGACGAGGTCGAGAGTGTCCTTGTTGCTCCGTTCTCGTCAGACGTCCGGAGGAGGATCTTCAACGGGTGGTCGCTGCACCGAGACGCACTGCGGTCGGTGTGCCCCTTCGTCGAGCAGTACCTCGACGGCAGCTTCGTGACGAGTAAGGAGGAGCCCGGTGACGTCGACATCATCACGGTCATCGACATCGCCGCGTACGACCGGCTCCCGGACTCCCAGAAGATGCTCGTCGTCTCACTGGTCAACGGCCACCACACCCGCGAGTTCTGGGGCTGCGACTCGTTCCCGGTGTTCAAGGTCGAACCGACCGACGTACGCTTTGCCCAGGCGTCCAGGGTGCGGGACCACTGGATGCACTTCTTCGGGCACACCCGAGATGGACTCGAGAAGGGCCTTGTGAGGGTCTCATGACGGATTTCGAGATCGAGATGCTGCAGCGGTTCCGCCAGACGATCGCGGACTTCCCGACCGCAGGTGATCTCGACGCCATGTCCGTCATGCGGTCCGGTGTCGAGCGTCAGATCGGTCAGCTGGAGTCGTCCGTGGCGCCTCGTTTGGATGCCATCCTCACCGGGCCCGCCGTCGAAGGCCACAAGATCGACGTGAAGTTCCTCGTCTCGGCGCTCGCACCCCTGCAGGAAGCCGTGACCGCAATCGGCCAGGCACTTGACTTCACGGCGACGAGCAGAGCCCCAGTGCCCGGAGCCGTCCGCGACGTCACCTCCATGAAGCTCGCTGCGACGTTCGCGGGATCCTTTGGCTTGCGCCTCGAGGGGCCGACAACCGAGCTTGAGGAGCAGGTCGAGCTGGACCTCGCGGGCAGCGGCCCCACGCGGTCGACCTTCGAGCGTTCCGTCGAGACACTGTTCGACGCGATCGACGCTGCCGAGGAGGACAACTACGAGGAGAACGTCCGCGCGGTCATGAGCAAGATGGGCCGGCGAGGTGTGGTTCACCTACGTGCGCTCGCGGTCCAGTTCTCCTCCTCGACGAACCGGATGACGCTCGTGTCGACGTCGGGCGCCGAGGAGCGGCGGACGGTGATCGCCAGGACGGTCGCTGAACGGATCGCGACTGTGGCAGACGCGACAGAGATGCAGGATGTGGAGACACGCGTGCGAGGTCGACTCGTCGGTGCGAGCCTCGCTCGCAAGACCTTCGAGCTCGAGACCGAGGACGAGACCCTCATCAAGGGGAGCGTGGGCCCCAACGCCCTCGGCTACCTGTCGCGCTACCTCGACACGGAGTGCGTGGCGCTGCTGAACGTCACTTCGGCGACGTCCCGCATCGACGGATCGGCCTCGCCGTCGTACCTGCTGCTCTCGCTGGAGTAGCTGGGCTGAGGCCCGGGGTTTCGGTCCGACGTGGCGGCCTCGTTCACGCTGTAGCTGCACGTAGGTCGGCGTGCAGTTCGTCCAGGAGCGCCTCCTCGAACACAGCGAACCCTGCGCTGCGCATCAGGTCGGCGAGCGGCGGGTCCCAGGGGGTGGCGGTGAGCCGTTCGACACGCAGTGGCACGGTGGCGGCGCCATCGGCGAGCCCGGCCCGGTAGTCGGCGGCCGTCATCCGCCAGGGCCGGGCACTGGGAGCTGCGTCGAGGATGGCGTTGACGTGGTTGATGCCGGCGTCGTCGAAATCGGCTCGTACGTGCAGCTGCCATCCGGCGTCGGCGAGGCGGGCGAGGGCGGCGAGATCTGGGTGTTGGCGACGGCCAGCTCCTGGCGCACCACGGTGAGATCCCGCTCGGCCCGGCTCCGGCCGGCGACCTCGGTGACGTCCGTCCGGGCGGCGAGCGGGTCGAGCATCCCGGCGGCGACGAGGTCGGCGACCGCGATCTCGATCGTGCCATCGGCGCGCTGACGGCTGTTGGGCAGCAGGCCCTTCTTCTCGGCCCGGCGGATGGAATCGACGTGGCAGTCGCATAGCGCCGCCGCTTCCTTGCGGGTGAGGTAGGTGGACTCGGACATGGTGTTCTCGGCTCCTTGGCCGGGACGTCCTTCGCCCCGGGTGGGAAGACCGGTCCGTGGTCCTCCACCCCGTGCATTCGCGGCCACGCGGCGCACCGAGGGCGACGCTCGCCCGGGGTTCCGGGCGCGCCGAAGCGGGCCCTGCACCGTCGTGGGAGCACAGCCAGTCCCAGGCGACGGGCGAGTGCTGCGCCACCCCCATGCACGGGGACGCGCCGCATCCGCCCAGGTCACGGGCGGGTGGGCAGGGGTGTGCTGCGGTGTGCAGGGCCGTGCAGCACATCTGAGAAACGCCCCGATGCGGCCCCCAGGATGGGCCCAGACAGCACGAAAGGCCACGGAGACCGTGGCCTTTCGACGGTGTTTCTCAGTTAGATGGTGGCGGGGGGAGGATTTGAACCTGCGACCTTCGGGTTATGAGATCGACGAGGTCCGTGCCAGCCCGTACCACGGCGTCCCAAATAGTGGCGTTGAGCTGGACTTTCGTGCTGCTGC
>JAXHUH010000239.1:0-95839 GCA_034211175.1 Actinomycetota bacterium | reverse complement strand
CGGCGGGGCGCCCCCCCCCCCGCCGCGCCCTCAGACGAGCAGGGCGCGGTCGATGTAGCGGAGATAGGGAAGCGGGGCCTCCCAGCCGCCGGGGTACTTCTCGGCGGCGTCGTCGTTGCCCACCGACGGCACGATGATGACCCGGCCGCCGTGCTCCCAGTTCGCCGGGGTGGCGACCTGCTCGGTGGCGGTGAGCTGGCACGAGTCGATCAGCCGCAGGACCTCGACGAAGTTGCGGCCCGTGGTCATCGGGTAGGTCAGCGTGGCCTTGATCCGCTTGTCGGGGCCGATGATGAACACCGAACGGGCGGTTGCGTTGTCCATCGCCGTGCGGTCGGCCGACGACCGCGATCCGCCGCCGGGCAGCAGCCCGTAGAGGGTGACCACCTTCAGCTCGGGGTCGCCGATCAGCGGGTAGTTCAGCGCCGAACCCGTGCCCCGCTCGATGTCGGCGGCCCAGATCTCGTGGTCGTCGACCCCGTCGACGCTGAGGCCGATCACCTTGGTGTCCCGGGCGTCGAACTCGGCCTTCATGGCCGCGACGGCACCCATCTCGGTCGTGCACACCGGCGTGAAGTCCTTCGGGTGGGAGAACAGCATCCCCCAGCTGTCGCCGAGCCACTCGTGGAACCGGATGGTCCCGGCGGTCGACTCGGCCTCGAAGTCGGGGGCGGTGTCGTTGATGCGGAGCGTCACGTCGTCTCCTGACGGTCTCACGGGATCGGGCGCTCTCGGTGTTCGGTCGGGCCCGGTCGGCGGCGGGTGCCGCCGGCGGACCCGTTGTCCCACGGTCCGGTTCCCGTCCGGTTCCCCGGCGGTACCCACCCGATCGCGCGCCGGTTCCCGCTCAGGTCACGTCGTGCTCCGAGGAGGCGAGCAGACGCGCCGCACCCAGTGCCGCGAACCGTTGCCTCGCCCGCCTCGCCGCTCGCTCGGCCGTCTGCTCGTCGCCGAGCGCCCGGGCGCACCGGGCGACCCCGGCTGCCGCGTGCCCGGCCTCGTAGGGATGGGGGAACGTGTCCCATCCCGCTTCGGCCTCGGCGAACCGTTCCAGGGCTGCCGTGGCGTCGCCCGTCACCTCGATCAACAGCGCGGTCGCGGAACGCCACTGCAGGCGTCGTCGCAACACCACGGGCTCCCTGACGGGCACGAACGCCCGCGCCGTCGCCGGCTCGCCGGCCCGGACCAGGCCGCGAACCGCGTCGCCGGCCTCACGCAGCCGGTGGTAGCCGGCCTCACCCGCCACCTCCAGCAGTTCGCCGCCCAGCACCCGGGCCCCGTCGAGGTCGCCGGTCGTCGCGGTGACGGCGATCAGCGCGCACAGCGGCGGCAGCAGGCTCTGGCGGTCCTTGGCCGCCCGGGCGACGGCGACCTGCGCTGCCAGGAGGTCGAGCTGGTCGTCGTCGCCCCGCCAGAAGCGGACCCTGGCGGCCAGCTGGCGAAGGGTGAGGGTGGCCAGCGGTGTGGCCGTCGAGGGTGCCTCCGGCGGGTGCTCGACCTCGTCCCAGCTCCCGAGGTCGTAGCGCAGCTCGCAGAGCTGGGCGACGTGCCACGGCGCCTGCCCGAGCAGGCCCCGCTGCAGCGAGAGCTCCAGGCCGGCGCACGCCAGGTCGATGGCCTCGTCTGGGCCCTTCGACACCCACAGCACCTCGGCGAGGTTGTTGTACGACTGGCTCGCCAGGCGGCTGTGCTCGTGTTCGACGGTCAGTTCGAGTGCCCGTCGCAGGTCGTCGGCGCCGGACGGGTCGTCGAGGTCGAAGCGGGCGTGGCCGGTCACGTGGAGGAGCCGAATGCGGTCCTCCAGCGCCATGTGGGCCTCGCCGCTCACGACCACCGCGCGTTCGGCGAGCTCCAGCGCGGCGTCGGGCTCGCCGCGCAGCGCCCGCTGCGATGCCGCCACCGTCAGCACGTGGGCGGCGGCGCCGCTGTCGGTGATCCCGGCGATCCGGTCGATCGCCGTGTCGAGCAACGCATCGATGCGGTCGCCCTCACCCGTGTACCAGAAGGTCCGTGCCTCCCGGGCGCCGGCTTCTGCGGCCCGGGCCCGGTCACCGAGGGCGCCGAAGATCTCCCTGGCTGTGGCGAGCGCGGCCCGCGCCTGCGCGAACTCGCCGGCGTGGGTACCGATCTGGCCGAGCTTCAGGAGCACCTCGCCCCGCGGCGCCGTGGGTTCGGCGCTCAGCCCGAGCGCCAGGGAGTAGGCGTCGATGGCCGCCTGCGCGTCGATGTGCCCGAAGCGGTCGGCGGCCGTCACGAGGTCGTGGAACGCGGTCCCGACGTCGGCATCGTCGAGCTGGACGGCTGCGCCGGACGACAGCTCGATCACCTGTCGCCAGTGACGGACGAGCCGGTGCAGGTCCTCCAGACCGAGTGCGGACGACGACGTGAGGGCGTGGGCCGCCCGCCGGTGGAGCTCGATGCGGCGGGCCCGGACCAGTTGCCCGTAGGCGACCTCCGTGACGAGGTCGTGGTGGAACTCGTAGCGCTCGGCGTCGGGGTGGTGCACGCGACGAAGGAGGCCGGAGCGCAGGAGCGGCCCGATTCCCGACGGTGGGTCGGGGCCGTGCCCGACGAGCGGACCGAGGTGGGCGGCGGGGAACCGGCGGCCGAGGACGGCGGCCGCCTGGAGCAGCTGGCGCGCCTCGGCGGGAAGCAGGTCGAGGCGGGAGGCGATGAGCCGGCGGATGTCGTCGGGGGCTTCGCGCGTCGCGTCCGCGCCGGGACGGTCGCGAAGCATGCGAACGTACTGTTGGAGGAACAACGGGTTCCCCCCGCTGCGCTCGGCCGCCATCCCGACGACCTCGGGTGACAGGCCCGGCCCCAGCTCGACGGACAGGCGACGCAGGTCGTCGGTGGCGAGCGGTGTGAGGCGCATCGTCAGGCGCTCCGTCGCCCACGTCAGCTCGACCTCGTCGACCGCGGGCTCCGGCCGGCGGCAGATGACCACCACCACCGGTGAGGCCCGGAGTCGCTCGACGACCGAGGCGAGCTCGGCCCCGATCGACGGCGCGGCCCAGTGCAGGTCCTCGACCACGACGAGTACGGGCCCGCGGGACGACAAGATCGCGACGAGCTGTGCCCAGGCGGCGAGCAGCTCGGAGCTGGTGGGCCGGGTGTGATCGTCGGACGGCGGCTCGACCAGGGCGACCAGGTGGCGGCGCAGCCAGTCGCGGTCGCCTCGGTCGACGCCGGCGGCGTCCAGCAGGCTGTCGACGTCTCCATGGCGGCGCGCCAGGCTCGCCACGACCGGCCCGAGTGCGCCGGCGAGGCCGCGACGGTCCGATGCGGTGAACGAGACCTCCGGCAACCCGACAGGAGCCGGCTCGAGCACCTGCGTGACCTCGCGCACCAACCGCGTCTTGCCCATCCCGGCCTCGCCGATCACCTCGAGCACCCGCAGGCGCCCGTCGCCGGCCGTCCGCCGCCAGAGGTGGGCGACGGACGAGACCTCGGCCTCTCGACCGACGAACAGGTCGGTGTCGGGACCGCGGGTCTCGTCCAGGCGTGGCGCCAGGTCGGCGTCGACGACGTAGGTACCGGCGGCGCAACCGTCGAGCATGCGCACCGTTCGATCGAGCACCGCGCCGGCCACGTACCGGTGCGCCGCGGTCCTCGAGACCACCGCCGGACCCGCCCCGACGGCGACGCGGGCCGTGTCTCGCACGGCGATGATCGCCTGTGCGGCCATCACCGCCCGCTGCGGGTCGTCGTCGTGGGCGGGTAGGCCGAGCCCGAGCAGCACGACCCCACCTCCTGTCGGTGCGCAGGTCGCGTCGACCGTCGTCGCGACGCGCCGGACATCCGCCAGGAGGAGCTCGTGGGCGGCCCGCACGTCCTCGGGGTCGTGGCTGGTCGGCGGGTCGTCGACGGCGACGACGACCACGGACCGGATCTCCTCGTCGTCACCTGGTTCGTCGTCACCTGGTTCGTCGTCACCCGGTTCGTCGTGGGCCCGGGCGCCGGCCAGCTCGGCGGCACCGGTGGCGACGGCGACCGTCCCGTTCCCGAGGCCCGACGGATCGGCGGGGAGCGACCGTCGGGCCCGGAGCGACTCGTCGTGCTGGAGGACCTGCGCCTCCAGCTCCGCCAGCTCGGGTGACGGCATCACGCCGAGGACCTCTCGGAGGTGGGAGTCGATCCGCCGGTACGCGCGCAGTGCGTCGACCGCTCGGCCGGCCCGGTAGAGCCCGCGCATGAGCAGCCCCGCGAGGCGCTCGTCCTCGGGGTGCTCCGCGGTGAGCGCCTCCAGCTCGGGGACAACCGTCGTCGCGTCGAGGCCCAGTTCGAGCGCGAGCCGGGCCGTGATCATCTGCTGGCGCAGGCTGCGCAGGCGGGTCCGCTCGTCGACGAGGAACGGGAGGTCCCCGCACCCGGTGTACGGGTCGCCGTGCCAACGCCGCTCCGCGTCCCGGAGCGCGGCGATGCGGGCCTCGTCGCCACTGCAGGACTCGATGGTCGCCCAGGTCCGCTCGACGGCGACGGCGTCGATCCGGGAGGGGTCGACGACGAGTCGGTAGCCGACACCGACCGTCTCGATCGACGCGTCGCCGAGCGAGGCGCGCAGGGCCGAGATGTGCTTCTGCACGAGCTTCGGGCCCGAGGCCGGCACGTCGTCGGGCCAGAGGCGATCGATCAGCACGTCCCGCGGCACCGCCCGGCCGGCGGCGACGGTCAACGCGGCGAGCACCGCACGCTGCTGGGGGCCGCCGAGCCGGACCGGCGCGCCATCGACGTCGATCGTCATCGGTCCGAGCACCGTGATCGACAGCTGCGCGGCCATGGTGTCGTTCTACTCCGCCACTACCGTCGCGGTCGCCCGATTCGCTCGGCGACGACTCCCCGTCGAGTGATGGGCACCGGGCTCACACGGCCGCGACGGCCTCGTGTCGGCCGGCCGGCGACCGGAGGCGGGGCCGCCGGCGTCCGTCTCCTCGTGCCCGGGTCCGATCGGCCCGCCTCAGCGGGAGCACATGACGTGCGCCGTCAGGCCGACCGACTCCGGGGAGAGCACCAGCCGGCCCCCGGCCGGGGATCCCCAGCGGGGCCACGCCGCGCCGCCCACCTCGAGCAGGAGGCGCTCTCCCGCCTGCACCGTCACGTACGTCGACCACAGATCGAGGTGGGCGACGACGGTGTCGGCGGCGTCGACCCGCTGGACGCCGTCGGCCAGGTTGCGGACCGATCCGTCGGTCTGGACGAGGAGCAGGCGAGCGACGAGGTCGACCATCCCGACGAGGTCGCGCACCGTCACGACGACGTCGATCGGCCCGGCCAGCGTCATCGGCTCGGTGCACACGTCGGTGACCATTGCGAGGACCCGAGCGGCGTCTTCGACGGCTCCGGGTTCTCGCCGGACCACGCCCGCGGGATGGGTCGGGTGCATGTGGATCGCTCCGCCCGGCCACGCCCGGCGCCCCGGGGGAGCGGTTCCGATCTCCACGAGCCGCGTCCTGGGCGAGGACGGGCGGAGCGCCAGGTCGGTCGGGACGGCGCCCGGTGGCGGCCAGTCCGTGTGGGCGACCCACTCGTTCGTTCCCATGTCGAAGGCCCGCACGGGCGGTCCGGTCAACCACGGGTGCTCGAACGGGCGGCCGAGCAGGTGGTGGTCGAACCACTGGGTGGCCAGGCCGGCCAGTCCCACACCAGCGAGCTCGCTGAACGCCGCGGACTGGCCGAAGCTGTGCGCGCCGCTGTGGCCGCCGAAGTTGACGTGGGACCACGGCCCGACGACCAGTCGCGACAACCGGGTGCCCCGGTCGCCGGCGCGGCTGCGCCGGAAGTGGTCGAGCGTCCCGGCCAGGAACAGGTCGTACCAGCCGGCGACACCGAGCGCGGCGACGGCCGGCGCGGGATCGGGGTGACGGCCGGGGATGGAGCAGTCGACGGGGTCGAGGTCGAGCAGGGGGTTGGTGATCTCGGCCCCGTCCGGTCTGCACGCGGCCAGTGCGTCCACGATCCGGACGTCGACCGCAGCGGCGAAGCCGTAGTGGTGCAGGTAGTTGGTGCAGCCGGTCTCCGGGGCGCCGCCCCGCCGGAGCAGCCCGTTCGCGGCGTCCGACCAGGTGAGCGCAGGTACCAGTGCGCGCAGCGGCTCGGGCCGGCTGATCGCGGCGGCCCACTGGGTGTAGCCGAGGTAGGAGGGCCCGAACATGCCGACGGCACCGGAGCTCCGGGCGAGCGAGGCGGCCCAGCGAACGGTGTCCGCGCCGTCGTCGATCTCGTGCACGAACGGCTCCCATCGCCCGCCGGAGCGGCCGGTACCCCGCACGTCCTGCGCGACGACGAGGTAGCCGCGGCGGGCCATGGCCGGGCCGTCCAGGAACGGGCCGAAGAACGCACCGGCCTTGCCGTACGGCGTCCGGCACAGCAGGACCGGGAGCGGTCCGGGCCGGTCCGGGCGCATGACGTCGGCGCGCAGCACCGTGCCGTCCCTCATGGTGGCGTCGACGTCGTAGTCGACGACGATGCGTTGGGCGCGCGGCACGCTCACCCCTTGACCGTGCCGGAGAGCAGGCCCCGCACGAAGTAGCGCTGCATGGCTAGGAACACGGCCACCGGCAGCGCGGTCGACACGAACGCTGCCGCGGTCAGCGTCTGCCAGCCCTCGCCGCGGGAGCTCACGAGGTTGGACAGTGCGACGGTGAGCGGTGCCACCTCGCGCCCGCCGCCCAGGAAGATGAGGGCGGACAGCAGGTCGTTCCACACCCACAGGAACTGGAAGATGGCCAGCGACGCCAGTGCGGGCGTCGACGTGGGGAGCGCGACGAGCACGAACGACTGGAGCGGGCTCGCACCGTCGATCTCGGCGGCCTCGAACAGCTCGGCGGGTAGGGACGCGAAGAAGTTGCGCAGCAGGTAGATCGCGAACGGCAGCGTGAATCCGGCGTGGACGGCCCAGATCCCCACGAACGTGCCGGTCAGCCCGGTCGCCTCCAGCAGCCGCAGCACCGGCACCAGCGTGACCTGGATCGGTACGACGAGCAGGCCGACGAGGGCCGCGAACGCCACCGAGCCGCCCCGGAACCGCATGCGCGCCAGCGCGAAGCCCGCGAACGCGGCCACGGTGATGGGGATGACGGTGGCGGGTAGCGCGATGAGCAGGCTGTTCAGGAACGCCCGGCCCATGCCCCGACGTCCGAGCACCTCGCGGAAGTTCTCGAACGTGAGATCGAAGGGCGTGCGCAGCGCTGTCCACCAGCCGGTGGTGGCCACCTGGTCGGCGGGACGGAACGCGCTGACCAACAGGGCGAGCGTCGGGATCAGCCACAGGGCGCAGATGGCGATGACGACGACGTGCACCAGGGCGCGTCGAGGCCGGAGGTGGGTGACGTTCACCGCAGTGCCCCCTCGCGACGGAAGCCGCGGACGTTGGCGATCATCACCGGACTGGCCAGCAGGAGCAGGACCACCGCGAGCACGCTCGCCCGGCCGAGGTGCTGGACGATGAACAGCTGGCGGTACATCTCCGTGCCGAGGACGCCGGTCTCGAACTGGCCGTTCGTGAGGACGAACACGATGTCGAAGATCTTGATCGAGTTGATGAACATGACCGTGGCCACGACGACGATCGTCGGGCGGAGCAACGGCCAGGTGATGTGCCAGAAGACCCGCCACTCGGTGGCGCCGTCGACCCGGGCGGCGTCGAACAGCTCGGGCGGGATGCCCTTCACCGCGGCGGAGAGGATGACCATCGCGAAGCCGGTGAGCATCCAGATGCCGACGAGGACGAGTGCGACGTTGTTGATCGACGTCTCGACCAGCCAGGCCCGTGGCTGTGAGCCGAGCCCTGTGGCCAGCCACAGCTCGTTGACGGTGCCGGTCTGGGGTGAGCCCGGCGGCCGGTAGTCGTACATGAACTTCCAGATCGTGCCGGCGGCCACGAACGAGATCGCCATCGGTACGAAGACCACGGTCTTGGCCGCCCGCTCGTAGCGCACCCGGTCGGTCAGCACCGCGAGCACCATGCCCAGCACGACGGTGCCGGGGATGAGGAACGCGAACCAGATGGCGTTGTTGCGGAACGCGGTGGTGATCTGCGGGTCACCGATCGCGTCGCGGTAGTTCTGCAGGCCGACGAAGCCCGATGCGTCCGCGTCGCGGAAGCTGAGCACGATCGTCGACGCGAGGGGCCACGCGAGGAACACGCCGGCGAGCCCGAGGGCGGGGCTGAGCCAGGTCCAGGGGCGGACCCGTCGGGCGACGTGCGGCGGAAGGCGTCCGACGCCCAGCTCGAGCAGGGCGATGAGCCCGAAGATCGCGGCGGGCGCGCCGATCGTGACGGTGACGACCTGGACGAGCCGGATCACGGCCGTGCCCCCGATCCCGCCCGTGGGACGGGCCCGGTCACCGGGCCCGTCCCACGGGCATCGTCGAGCGGTCTCACTCCGCGTACGCGGTGGCCTGGACCGCGTCGAGGTCGGACAGGATCTGGTCGAGGCTCGACGGGTCGGCCACGTAGTCGAGGATGGCGGTCGCGAACGCGGCGTTCATGTCGGTCGGCATCAGCGACGAGCCGTCGTAGTAGATGCCATCGGCGGCCTGGACGATCTCTGCGGCCAGTGCCGTGAACGGTGACGGGTAGGCGCCGGCGTCGACCGCCTTGTTGGCCGACAACCAGATGCCGGTCTCGGCGAGCAGGGTCTGGGCCTCCGGCGACGCCAGGTAGGTGATCAGCGCCCGGGCTTGTGGGGTGTCGTTGAACATGCCCAGGACCTCGCCCGACACCTGGCGCAGGTTCGCATGGTCGGGATCGACGTCGGGGAACGGGAAGGCGGCGATGTCCTCGATCGGTTCGAGCTCCGGGAAGTTCCCGGTGGCGATGCCGCCGTAGAAGCTGGCCTGGTGGTGCAGGTAGCACTGGGGTGGGTCGCTGAACAGGCCGTCGCCGCCGTTGGCGAAGTTGGTCGCGAGGACGGCCGTCGGTCCGCCGTTCACCATCTCCGGATCGGTGGCGATCGCACCGAAGGTCTCGAACGCCTCCCGGATGTCGGGTGCGGTCCACGGCAGGTCACCCTGCCACCACTGCGTGTACAGGTCGGGCCCGGCGCCTCGGAGCACGAGCTCGGTGATCCACACGACGCCGGGCCAACCGCTGGCCGCGCCGCTCTCGAGGCCGATGCACCACGGGGTGGTGCCGTCCGCGGCGGTGTCGGCCGCCCAGGACTGCAGGTCGGCGAACGTCTCGGGCGAGGTCGGCACCTCGGCCGGGGAGTTGGGGTCGTGCCAGATCAGTCCCTCGAGGTTGACCGCCGTGTAGATGCCGCTGAGGCGACCGTCGACGGTGATCCCTCCGAGCAGCGCCTCGTCGTACTGCTCGGTGAGCTCGGCTGCGTCGAGGAACACACCCAGGTCGACGAGCTCGCCGTCGGTGGCGAGGTCGATCATCTGGCCGACGGTGGGGTTCGTGGCGACGTCAGGGGGGTTGCCGCCGTCGACTCGCGTCTGGAGCACCGCGGCGATGTCGCGCGTCGCCTCGTAGTCGACGTCGACCCCGGTCGCCGCGGTGAACGGCTCGAGCACCGACTCGAACGCGGCGAGCTCGTCACCTCCGAGCACTCCGAGCATCGACACCGACCCGCCGAGCTCCTCGCCGCCGGCGGCGTCGAGCGCGGCCTGCTCTGCAGCGGAGGCGCCTTCGTCGGCGCCGGCCGCGGACCGGGCGGCGTCGGCGTCGGATGGCTCCTCGGCTGCGGCGTCGAGGTCGTCGGCGTCGTCTCCGCCGCACGCTGCGACGCTCACGAGGAGCGAACCGAGCGCGAGCGCGGCCGTCTTGCGGTAGTGGGTCGTCATGGATGTCCCCCCTCTTCGGTGTGGCCGGGGCCGCGTGCGCCCGGCCTACGTGGTCTCCCGCACGACGAGCTCGAGCGGGAGGAAGATCTCCTTGGCCGGTGTCGACGGCTCGGCGAGCTGGTCGAGGAGGAGTCGGGCTGCAACCCGTCCCGATTCGACCAGGGGCTGGGCGATCGTCGTGATGCCCATGTGCTCGGCGATGTCGAGGTCGTCGAAGCCGATGACCGCGAGGTCGTCAGGTACCCGCAGCCCCCGTTCCCTGGCGGCCTTCAGCACGCCGACCGCCTGGGTGTCGCTGTGGGCGATCACCGCGGTGGGCGGGTGGTCGAGGTCGAGCAACTGCGCCGCTTGGCGACGCGCCGACTCCACGCCGTACTCCCCGAACGACACCAGCTCGTCGGCCAGAGCGAGGCCGGCGTCGGCGAGCGCCGCGGCGACGCCTGCGACGCGGCGCGTCGCCTGGTCCTGGACACGGACCGACGCCTTCGCCTCCCCGACGAAGGCGATGTGCTCGTGGCCCCTGGCGGCGAGGTGCTCGGCGGCGAGGCGCCCGCCCCGGAAGTCGTCGATGCGCACCGAGCTGTAGCCGTCCCTGGCGAACTCGACGACCACCGTCGGGAGGCGTCGTGACCGGAGGCGCCGGGCGACGTCGTCGTCGAAGGGCAGTGACATGACGATGAGCCCGTCGAGGCGGTTCGACAGCGGGAGCGACGACAGGTAGTCGGCCCGCACGGCGAGGGACTCCTGGTCGTAGAGGACCAGCTCCATCGTCGTTGGCCGCAGCGCGTCGATGACACCTCGCAGGCGCTCCTGGAACGAGGCGTAGGCGGTGAGCGGGGCCAGGACGCCGATGCGCCCCACACCCCTGCGGGCCCGGGCGACCGCCTCCGAGCGGGGCACGAACCCCAGTTCGTCGATCGCGGCGAACACCTTCTCGCGCGTCTGTGGCCGCACCCGGGCCGGGTTGTTCAGCGAGTGCGAGACGGTCGTGATGCTCACGCCGGCCCGTTCGGCGACTTCGTAGATCGTGACGGATGTCATGGCTCCCCCCGCACCGGGGAGTATCCGTGGTCGGACCATCAGTGCGCAAGTCTTTTCTGCCAAGCACTTTTATCGGCCACTGACCAGGAGTTGTCCGTCGTCTGGCCCTTGGTCTGTCGACGTGACCGTGCGCGCGGTCGACGACCGGGCGGGTCGCTCAGCGCGCGGCGGCGGTCCGATGTGGTCCGTCGAGCGCGTCGACGAACGATCGGGTGCGGATGACTCGCAGCGCGGGTACGGCGGCGGCGACCACGATGGCGGCCGCGGCGAACCACGGCGCCCGCAGGCCCCACCAGCGGGCGAGGAGCCCGCCGACGAGGGAGCCGATCGGCGCGGCCCCCCATCCGGCGAAGCGGTAGATGCCGGCGACACGGCCCTGCACGGCATCGGGGATCATCGCCTGCCACGACGATGTCGTGGTGACCATCCACAACGTCGCCGAGAAGCCCCACAGGCAGTTCACGCCCGCGACGACCGTCGCGTCCGACGTGACGCCGACGACGACGGGCGCCGTGGCGAACACGAGAACGGCGAACCACAGCGCAGCCGGCCGGCCGAACACCGACGCGACCCGCCCTGCCGCCATGCTCCCGACGGCCGAGCCGAGTGCGCCGATCATCAGCAGGGCGACGTAGCCGCGGGAGCCGAGACCGAGCACCGAGTCCTCACCGACCGCGAACAGGACGAGGATGGCCGACCCCATCGTGAACGAGACGCTCATCGCCGCCAGGAGCACGGCGAACGCCCGGAGCAGATCGTTGCGCCAGACGACGATCAAGCCGTCGAGCACGTCCCGTCCCACGCCCGCGCGGCGACCGCTCGTTCGGGGAGTCACGACGAGTCCCGCCCGCCGGGCGAACGTGGCGGCCGCGAGCGCGGCGGCGCAGAACGCTCCGACGCCACCGAGGCCGGCCCACCAGGCCCCGAGCGAGAACAGCGCGCCGCCGAGAGCGGGGCCGGCGAACTGGTTCGTCGCGATCTCGCCGGCGAGCAGGCGGCTGTTCGCCGACTGCAGCCGTCCCGGCGGCGTGATCAGCGGGACCGACGACTGGATGGACGTGTCGTAGAGCGTCTCGGACACACCGAGGCCGAGCGCCACGACGTACACGAGCCCCATCGACGCGACGCCGGCCAACGTCGCGGCGGCGAGCGCCGACATGAGCGTTGCTCGCACCAGCGCCGTCGCGGTCATCAGGCGGGCCCTCGGGAGCCGGTCGACGACGGCGCCCGCGGGGAGGGCCAGCATCAGCCATGGGAGCCGGCCGGCGAACGCGACACCGGCCACCGCCAGCGGGTCGCGCGTCAAGGTCGCAGCGAGGAGCGGCAGGGCTGCGATGTTGATCCCGTCGCCGAGGTTCGATGCGGCACTCGCGGACCACAGGAGGCGAAAGGGGCCCGCCGGCGAGCGCCCAGGCCCCGCTCGGGGCCCGGGCGCGGCCGATGCGGTCACCAGAGGTACGCGCTGTCCGTGTGGTGCAGGGGCTGCGGCTGCAGCCTGCCCGGCGCGAGCAACGAGTGCACGATCTCGAGGCGCTCGAGGCTCGCGTCGGTCAGTGGCTTGTCGAACAGGTCGAGGTGCTCGTGCAACTTCTCGGGCGGCCAGTCCCACCACGCGATGCGGAGCAGGCGTTCGATGACGTCGTCGGTGAACCGCCGGCGGATCGTGCGGGCCGGGACGCCGCCCACGATCTCGTAGTCACCGACGTCGCGGGTGACCACCGCACCCGCGCCGACGACGGCCCCGGCGCCGATGCGCAGCCCGCCCAGCACGACCGCTCCGGTTCCGATCCAGGCGTCGGACCCGATCTGCGTGCGCTGCACCTCGGGCCACTCGGCATCGGTGAACCCGAACTCGGCGTTCACGGGAAAGACGTGGGCGGTCGGTAGCTCCGGCCAGTGCGGCGCCGCGCCGATCGTCGATTTCTCCGCGATTCCCGCGTAGCGGCCGACGTCAGCGAGGAAGAGTGAGCAGTACGGCGCCAGGATCGAGTATCGGCCGATTCGGCAGTGACGTACTAGTGCGTTGTGCATGATGAGTGTGTTCGATTCGACCGCTGATCGTTCGAGCCGTACCTGATTAAGGCTCACAGCCGCGCCCCGGCGCCGGGCAGCGAAGATCTCGTAGAGGTTTGATGCCGTGAGGAAGCGCGGCCATCGGTCCTTCGTGCGTGGCATCATGCGGAGCGTGTTGGCGGAAGTTCCTGTGTTCACATCCGGTCTCGACTCCGGGATCTGCTGTGTGCTGGAGACAAGCGGGCGCGGCGGGTCAACAGGGCGTTCGCGGGTGAGCATCGGAACCACTGCCTTTCGAGCAATCGTTGCCACGTCCAGGCGCCTGTTCCCACGTCACACGTGATGGTCGGGCGTTCGCCCGGTTCTCGTGTCGAAGAAGGACTGAGACGCCGTTCGACGGGCGTTACGTGGGGGGCTACTCGTCTGAGTCGTCACCGGTGTGACCATCGGCTGCGGTTGGCGGCCGTCGTGTCGTCCCGGTCTGCGTTCCGTCCGCGCTGTGCAGGATAAGTCGATATGTGCCACCCAGTCCAGACCCTGAGTCCCAGAATTGCGATCACGAAACCTGACGTTCATCAAGACCAGAAGATGCCCAGGTCGTGGATTTGTGTTGTCAGCTACGAATCCCTGTTTGATGAGTGGGGCAGGCGGGGTCGTGGTTCGGTGGACAGACCTCTCCACGTGCGCCGTATGTCAGTCCATCGCGCCGCTCGCTGTACGACGATGTCAGATGTTCTTGATGAATGCTCGTCGCGTTCGTGCTGAATGTCACACGTGAGTCCGGCCGGACGAGCCGATGGGCGCCGAGATCGGAGAGGTCGACGACGGTGACGGCGTGGTGGCGGCCGTGCGCCGTTCGGCCCCCGACAGGCCCTCATGGACGTCCGCATGCCCCGGCCCGGTGGCCTGGAGGCCACGGCTCGCCTGCGGGCGGAGCCGAACCGCCCGAGGTCGTGGTGCTGACGACGTTCGACGCCGACGAGCACGTGTTCGGCGGGCTGGAGGCCGGGGCCGTGGGGTTCGTGCTGAAGGACACGCCACCGCAGCAGTTGATCGAGGCGGTGCAGGTCGTTGCGACAGGTGACTCGATGCTGGCGCCCGCCGTCACCCGGCGCGTGATCGGGCCGCGCTGTTCATCAGCGAGGCCACGGTGGAGAGCCATGTGTCCCGGCGGTTCGAGAAGCTCGGGGCGACGAACCGGGTGCAGGTGGCCATCGTCGCCCATCGGGCCGGTCTCGCCGACTGAGTGGGCCGGCCCGGTGAGTGGACGTGGTACGCGCCGACGACCTGGGCAAGGATTGCACCCTCTCTCGACGCGCCTCAACCGGTGTGCGCGTCGAAGGGGCCCAGCGCGTCGGCGAGCGGCGCCGCCGGCGGTGTGGGAGCGAGGACCGTCAGTGCGGTCGTGGCCCGGGTCAGCGCGACGTAGAGGCGGGCCATGCCCGCCGCGCCCGGTGACTCGGCGACGATGGCCTCGGGGTCGGCCACGACCACACCGTCGTACTCCAGGCCCTTGGCCTCCACGGCGGTGAGCTGCTCGGCGCGGTCCGTCGGGCCGAGGCCGTGGTGCTCGGGGGCGACGACCGCGATCAGCCCGGCGCCCACCGCGCGGTCGAGCTCGTCGACCGCCTCCGTGAGGTCGCCCGCCGACAGCGGACGACCGCCGGTGTGCACACGGCGCGGACCGGTCCCCGTCGTCCGCACCGAACGCGCCGGGCGCAGGTGCGGGGCGAACCGCTCGAGCAGCCGGGCCGCCAGTTCCATGACCTCGGCCGGGGTGCGGTAGTTGACGGTGAGCTCGTGGCGGCTCACCGGTGCGTCGCCGACGTCGAGCGCGTCGAGGATGCGGTCCCAGGTGGCCGCCGCGCCGGCCCGGACCGCCTGGGCCTCGTCGCCGGCCAGGGTCATCGACCGGCTCGGGCAACGACGCGCCACGGCTCGCCACTGCATGGCCGACAGGTCCTGCGCCTCGTCGACGACGACGTGGCGGTACCGGGCGTCGCCCGGACGGACCGTGGTCGTCTCCTCGGGCTCGAACTGGTGGGCCAGCTCCTCGTAGATGCCGTGCAGCTCGTTGGCGGCGGGGTCACCCACCAGCGACGTCGTTGCGTAGGTGGCCTTGCACTCACGGCACTCGAACTGGTCCTCGCCGGACGCCTCACCGGGGAGGTACTGCATCGGTCGACCACATCTCGGGCAGTCCGGGACCCGCTCTTCGAGGACCCGTTCGGCCACGTGGTCCAGCTTCGGCCGCCGCTTCCGGGTGGGCTGCGCACGCTCGGGGAGAGGCCCGAGCAGGACGGCGGCCTCGTCGAGGAGAGCGACATCGGCCTCACTCCAACCCCGGTCGTCGTCGGTGGCGCCCAGCGCGTCGAGCTCGCCGGCCGTGAGGATGTTGCGTCCGGCCCGCTCCCGACGCGTCGGCGACCTGAGCAGCCTGCGGACGAGACGCTCGGGCGTGAGCACGGGCCACATCCGGTCGATGGCTGCTGCGAGCGCCCGTCGGTCGACCACGTCGAGGACCGGGGCGGCGTGCTCGACGCCCTCGGACCCGATGCGACCGTGGCGGTGGTCGCGCTCGAGTGCCCGGTGGTAGGCGGCGCCGAGGGCCCCGACGACGAGGAGCTCGACGAGGGGCCTGCCGCTGTTGTGGGTGTCCGACTCCTGCCGTGCCGTCGCGACGATGCCGGCGAGCTCGTCGTGGTCGACCCTGAGCCGGAACCGCCCGGCGCCCAGCTCGATCCCGTCACGGGGCGCCCGCTGATGGTGGCGGACCGCCCGGGCGAGGACCTCGACCATGCGCCCATCACCCTTGACCGCGGCCGCCGCCGGCGGGTCGACGCGGGTCACCGCGGCGGGTGGGCCCAGCTCGGCCGGGGTCGCGAGCACGACCCGGTCCTCACCGAGTGACGGGACGACGTCGGACACGTAGCGCAGGAACGTGGCCGACGGGCCCACGAACAGGACGGTCTCGGTGAGGCTCGTCCGGTGGCCGTAGAGGAGGTAGGCGGCGCGATGGAGCGCGACGGCCGTCTTGCCGGTCCCGGGCGCCCCCTGGACGACGGTGATGCCGGTGCGGGGACGCCGGATCACGACGTCCTGCTCGGCCTGGATGGTGGCGACGACGTCGGCCATGCGACCGGTCCGCGGCGCGTCGAGTGCGGCGAGGAGCGCACCCTCGCCGACGAGGCCGAGCCCGGCCGTGCCCGCGGCGTCGACATCGAACACCTCGTCGTCGAGGCCGACCAGCTCACCGCCCCGCCAACGGAAGTGACGTCGCCGGACCACGCCCATCGGCTCGTGGGGCAGTGCCCGGTAGAACGCCTCGGCGGCCGGTGCGCGCCAGTCGACGACGAGCGGGTCGCCTTCCTCGTTCGCGACGGCGAGGCGCCCGATGCACAGGCTGGTGCCGTCGTCGAGATCGAGCCGGCCGACCACGAGCCGGTCCTTGGCGATGTCCAGCGAGTCGAGGCGTCGCCCGGCGTGGGCGATGGCGCTGTCGCGCTCGAACAGGGCTTGCGCGTTCCTCGACTCGGAACGCCGCGCCGTGCGCGCCATCGCCTCGGCCGCGGCCCGCATGGCGACGACCCGCTCGTAGGCGGCATCGAGGTGTGCCCGCTCCCTGAGCAGCTCGATGTCGGCCCCCACTGCTGCGTCCCGGTGTGCGTGCATCCCGCTTCCCCCGCTCCCGACGATGCCCGGCTCCGATGCGGCCGGACAACGGCGAGCATTCTCAGCACACCGGACCCCCTTGCGGGAAGCCCCCTCCGACGTGGTATCTTTTACACAGCAAAGAGGTCGGGTTTGTTCTTCTCGCAACCTGATGTTCCTCATTGCTTCTCACGTCATTCCGCACGGCCGTCCCTCCGCCGCCTGCAGCCGTGACGTTCGCAAACACCTCGTGCCGCCATGGCCGTCTGTCGCAGGGCCGTCGACCGCCCACCCGCCAGTCCGCTCGACCTGCCGTGCCCCGGCGAGCACAGCTCCCTCCCGGTCGCCGAGGTCAGGTCGAGAGGTCGAGACCCGCGTGGTCATGACCAGCGACGCGAGACGCAGGTGCCGTCGTAACCGCCGAGCCGCCGGAGTGCCCGACTCGTGACTCGGTTGCCACGTCGTCGCCGCGGGGCAGGACCGGCGAAGCGACCTGCGCCCGATGCGGGAGCCCCGTAGTCGCCGCACCCCCGGAACCAATGCGAAGGGTTTGCCTGGCCGAAGGCGCCGTGCGGAGCGGGTGACTCGCGAGTGCCCAGCTCTGGCGAGCTTCGAGACCCATGCCAAGGGCCCGCCGGGCCTGACGGCGGGCCTTCGGCCTTGGCGGAGCGGAAGACGTAACGGCCTTCCCGTCCGAGGCGGCTGCCGAGGACAAGGAGGGCCAGCTCGACTCGCGAGTGCCCAGCTCTGGCGAGCTTCGAGACCCATGCCAAGGGCCCGCCTGGCCGGAAGGCCCCGAGCGGAGCGGAAGACGAAACGGCCCTCCCGTCCGAGGCGGCTGCCGAGGACAAGGAGGGCCAGCGCGAGCGGGTGACGGGAATCGAACCCGCATTATCAGCTTGGGAAGCTGACGTTCTACCATTGAACTACACCCGCGAGAGGTGGGGTCGAGTGTACTCCACCGGGGGCGGTCGGGGCATCCCGTCGTGCGCCCTCCGGCACCGGCGGTAACGTCGGGCCCCGTGATCCTCTCCGATCGGACCATCCGCGAGGAGCTCGAGGCGGGGCGCATCGTCATCGACCCGCTCGGCGAGTCGGCGGTGCAGCCGTCGTCGGTCGACCTCCGGCTCGACCGCCACTTCCGGGTGTTCCGCAACCACACGCTTCCGGTGATCGACGTGAAGGTCGACAACACCGCTCTGACGGAGCTGGTGTCGGTGGACGACGACGATGACCCGTTCATCCTCCACCCCGGCGAGTTCGTCCTCGGCACGACGCTCGAGCACGTGACGGTGCCGTCGGACCTCGTCGCCCGCCTGGAGGGCAAGTCGAGCCTCGGTCGCCTCGGCCTGCTGATCCACTCGACGGCCGGGTTCGTCGATGCCGGGTTCCAGGGGCAGCTGACGCTGGAGCTCTCGAACGTCGCCAACCTGCCGATCACGCTCTACCCGGGCATGAAGATCGGCCAGATCAGCTTCATCCGCATGACGTCGGAGGCGGAGCAGCCCTACGGCTCCTCGGCGGTCGGCTCGAAGTACCAGGGCCAGACCGGCCCGCGGCCCAGCCGTTACTGGGAAAACTTCGAGCCGCGCTGAGCGAGCACGCGCGCCGCTCGCGGCGCGGTCACGCTAGTCCCGGCTTGGCGGGCGCCGCCGCCGATCGCTTCGCGGATCACGTCCTGGAGCGCCGACTCGTTCTCCAGCGGCACGTAGTGGCCGGACGGGTCGATCTCCCGGTACGAGCCGTCCTGGAGGGTGTGGGCGATCGCCCGTGGACGTCGTCGGGCGCCAGGTGGGCCATCTCGATGGCGCACGAGCCGCCGACGGAGCACCCGACGACGGTCAGCGGCCCGCCGCCGGCGAGGTCGAGCGCGCCGCGCGCCCATGCCTCGAGGTCGTTGCCGTGGTCGTACAGGGTGGGTGCCACGCACTCGTCGGCGAGCGCCCGGGTCGCGGACGACCAGATGGAACCGTCGAGCGGTAGCGGGTGGAGCAGCACGAGCTTCACGCCGGTGGTCGATCCGGTCCGGCGGGCCGGGCGCCGATGCGCCCGGTCAGCGCGGTCACGGCGACGTGAGGGGGAGCCGACCTGGCCGCGGCCGACCTCACGGGGTCCGCCGCGGCCGGGGCTTAGGCCTGGTCGGTGTCGGAGGCGTCGCCCGATTCGGCGGCGCTGTCGCCCGTCGCATCGCCGGCGCCGTCGGTGTCGGCGGCCGTCGTCTCGGACGGTGCGTCGCGGCGGGGGACGGTGAGCACGCCGGAGGTCTCGGCGACGGTGTCGTACTCGTCACCGGAGAGGGCGAACGCCTCCAGGCGTCGGACCTCGGCGAGGAAGGCGGGGCCACCACCGCGGGCGGCGTCGGCCTCCTCGAGCGCCTCCAGGAGGTGCATCGAGATGTCGGCGACCCGCACCTCGTCGTCCTCCTTGCCGGCACCCTTCACGCCGTCGTCCATCATGATGTAGCAGAAGGGGCAGGCCACCGCGACCCGTGAGGCGCCGGTGGCGATCAGCTCCTCGGCGCGGTCGTCGTTGACCTTCTTGCCGATGGTCTCCTCCATCCACATGCGGGCGCCGCCGGCGCCGCAGCACATGCCCTTGGTGCCGCTGCGCTCGGCCTCGACGATCTCGATGCCGCCGAGCTGGCCGATGACCTTGCGGGGCGAGCCGTAGATGTCGTTGTGGCGGCCGAGGTAGCAGGAGTCGTGGTAGACGACCCGCTCGTCGAGCCGGGCGCCGGCCAGGTCGAGCTTGCCCGACTCGACCAGCCACTCGAGCAGCTGGCTGTGGTGGATGACCTCGTAGTTGCCGCCGAGCTGGGGGTACTCGTTCTTCATGGTGTTGAAGCAGTGGGGGCACTGGGTGACGATCTTGCGCACGCCCATGCCGTTGAGCGTCTCGACGTTCTGCTTCGCCAGCATCTGGAACAGGTACTCGTTGCCGGAGCGGCGCGCCGGGTCACCGGTGCACAGCTCGGAGGGCCCGAGGATGGCGTAGTCGAGGCCGGCGCGGCCCATGAGCTTGGCCATGGCCTCGGAGACCTTGCGGTTCTTGTCGTCGAAGCTGCCGGCGCAGCCGACCCAGTACAGGTACTCGTGCTCGAAGGCCTCGCCGGGCTCGACGATGGTGACCCCGTCGAGCTTGTCGGCCCAGGCGGCGCGGTCCTGCTGGCTCATGCCCCACGGGTTGGAGCTGTTCTCCATCGACCGGTAGGCGCCGGAGAGCTCGGTCGGGAAGTTCGACTCCATGAGCGACAGGTAGCGCCGCATGTCGAGGATCTTGTCGAGGATCTCGATGTTGACGGGGCAGATCTCGTCGCACGCCTTGCACGACGTGCACGCCCACACCTCTTCGGGGGTGACCCGGTCGAAGACCCAGTTGGCGCTGACGGTGATGTCGGCGTCGGTCCCGATCGGGGGGCTGACCGGCGGCGTGCCGGTGGCGGCCATGACCTCGCCGGTCTTGAGGACGATCTCGCGGGGGTCGAGCGGCTTGCCCGTGGCATGCGCCGGGCAGACGCTGGTGCACCGGCCGCACATGGTGCAGGCGTCGGTGTCGAGCAGCTGCTTCCAGGTGAACGACTCGATGGTCGAGGCGCCGAACGTCTCGAGCTCGGTGCTCTCCATGTCGGGCAGCGGCTTCATCGCGCCCTTGGGCCGCTCGCGGTCGCGCAGGTACATGTTCAGCGGCGAGGTGAACATGTGGCGCAGCATCGTGGTCGGCAGGATCACGAGGAAGGCGACGAACGAGACGACGTGGGCGATCCACCAGGCCTGGTGCCAGCCGGCGATCGACCCGGTCTCCTCGGCGAGGGCGGAGAGCGGGTAGCCGACGATCGACCACTGCTCGAAGTCGGGGCGGCCGTCGAGGGCGATGCGGTACGCCTCGGCGCCGAACCCGGTGACGCCGATGGCGAGGAACACGCCGAGGATGACCGCGTGCTCGGGCTTGGTCTTGATCCGGATGCGGTACGGCTTCTGGACGTAGCGCCGGCCGATGGCCCACACGATGCCGGCGAGGAAGACGAGGCCGCCGACGTCGCCGACCAGCGAGTACGCCTTGTAGACGTCGCCGTGGAGGAACTTGAGGCTCTCGGGGGCCTGGTGGTTGATCTCGAGCACCGTCGTGACCGCGAGGAGCACGAGGAAGCCGAAGTAGATCATCGAGTGCATGACGCCGGCGGCGGGGTCGCGCAGGAGCGTCTGCATGAAGACACCGGCCCGGAAGTCGGCCAGGCGCCGGTGGAGGTTCTTCGGGGTGGTCGCCCGGCGGTCGGGGGCGCCCCGCTCCCAGTTGCGGACGCGCTGGGCGAACATCACCGCGCCGTAGACGACGAGCACCGGGATGACGGTGTAGAAGGCGAGGCGGAGAGCGCTCGGCACGTTCTCGAAGACCTCGCGCGTGACCTCCGACTCGTCGTGGAGCTGGAGGACGGTGGCGGCGATGCCCGAGGCGACGGTCACGAGCGCGACGAGGACCCCGAGCCCGACGACCACCTGGTGCGGTTTGATCCGGCCGTTCATACGGGGCCTGACCGTAGCGCCGCGGCCGTTGTGAGCGGAACCCGACCACCGCCGAGCAGTGTCAGGATCCGTCGGGGGCCGCCCCCGGGACCCACGCGCCGACGCCCGTCCCGGTGCGGAACCGAGCCGCTGTCGCCTGTTCATCACGGCGAAACAATCGAGAAATGTTGGCTATCTAGCGTCCCGGCCCGTGGACGTCGTGCTCGTACGGTGGCCGAACGAGGAACCCCGTCGGGCTCAGCTGGAGTCCGACGGGCGGCCACGACTGCTGTTGGTCGAAGCGGAGGCTCCCGCGCCCCTGTGCGTGGACTTCCTCGAGGACTGGATCCGGGTACCCGCCGACGACGGCGACCTCCGGGCCAGGGTCGAGACGCTGGCCGAGCGCGCCAAGGTCCACGGCGCATCCGAACCGACCGTCGACGAGGACGGCTTGTTGCGGTTCGGGGATGCATGGGTGTCGCTTCCCCCGGTCGAGGCCCGGCTGACCCGCGCGCTCGTCGAGCGCTTCGGGGCGGTCGTCAGCCGCTCGTCCCTGGCCAAGAGTGGTTGGCCGGAGGGCTCCCCGGGGCGCAACGCCCTCGATGTCCACGTGCTCCGGCTCCGCCGCCGGTTGACGCCCCTCGGGCTCGCGATCAGGACGGTGCGGTCTCGCGGCTACCTGCTCGAGGCGTCAGATTCTGTACAGGCAGGAGTCAAACAGGCGTAACCCGCCTGAATCAGCCGGGAAAACGACGGTTCGTAGCGTCACGTTCCAGTCAGATACCGGCGTCGACCACACGTTGATCACGAAGGCAGGAGCGCCGCGGGCGGCACCTGCCGGGGAGGGCACATGAGAAGGAAACTGCTGATCAGTCTCGGCGCGGTCGGGGGCCTCACGCTCCTGGCCGCGTCACCCGCGTGGGCGCAGGGCGTCCCCGAGGGCGCCAGCGACGACGCCAGCTACATGTTGAACAACATCTTCTTGTTCATCGCGGCGGTGCTGGTGATCTTCATGCAGGCGGGCTTCGCCCTGCTGGAGGCCGGCCTCACCCGGGCCAAGAACGTCTCGAACATCATGATGAAGAACCTGATGGACTTCTCCATCGCGGCCATCCTGTTCTTCTTCGTCGGCTTCGCCTTCGCCTTCGGCAGCGACACGGGCGGCCTCATCGGCACCGACGGCTTCTTCCTGGACGCCGGCGCGTTCGACCAGTCGGGCCTCCAGGTCGAGACCCAGTTCATCTTCCAGGTCGCGTTCGCCGGTGCTGCCGCCACCATCGCGTCCGGGGCCATGGCCGAGCGGACGAAGTTCAAGTCCTACGTCATCTTCTCGGCGATCATGACGGCGTTCATCTACCCGGTGGTCGTCCACTGGTTCTGGGGCGGCGGCTGGATCGCCGACCTGGACATCGGCGGCCGCACCTTCGGTGACTTCGCCGGCTCCACGATCGTCCACAGCACCGGCGGCTGGGCGGCGCTCATGGGCGCCATCCTCCTCGGGCCCCGCATCGGCAAGTACAGCCCCGACGGCAAGCCCCGGGCCATCCCCGGCCACTCGATCCCGTTCGCCATCCTCGGCGTGTTCATCCTCTGGATCGGCTGGTACGGCTTCAACCCCGGCTCCGAGCTCGCGGCCGACACGGCCGTCGTGCCGATCGCGGTGACCACCACGCTGGCCGCTGCGGCCGGTGCCCTGCTGGCCACCGCCACCATCTGGATCAAGAGCGGCAAGCCCGACGTCGCCATGGCCGGCAACGGCGTGCTCGCCGGTCTCGTCGGCATCACCGCCGGTTGCGCCACCATGGACAACTGGGGCGCCATCATCACCGGCGCCATCGCCGGCGTGATCGTGGTGTTCGCGGTGCTCACCCTCGACCGCCTCAAGATCGACGACCCGGTCGGTGCCGTGTCCGTCCACGCCATCTGCGGCGTGTGGGGCACGCTGGCCATCGGCCTCTTCTCGACCAAGGCCGACGGCTTCGTCGCCGACGACGACTTCGGCCTGTTCTACGGCGGCGGCGTCCAGCAGCTGATCGTTCAGCTCATCGGCGTCGTCGGTGTCGCCGTGTGGACGCTGGTCACCACCGGCATCGTCTTCTCGGTCCTCAAGGCCACCATCGGCCTGCGGGTGAGCGAGGAGGAGGAGATGGAGGGCCTCGACGTCCTCGAGCACGGTGCGCCGGGCTACTCCCACGACGTCGTCGCCGGCGGTGTCTCCGGCTCGACCGCGGCAACCGCTCCGGTCGCCTGATCACGCCACCGGCGGTGCTGATGCACCGCTGACCACAACCACTACGACCCGGATCGGGGGCGTCGCTTCGGCGGCGCCCCCGCTTCGCGTCCGGCCCCGGCCGACGCGGGGCGTCAGCTGCCGTCGCCGTCGCGTTCGGCGGCCGCTTCGCGCACGGCGTCGACCGCCGTGTCGAGGTCGACGCCGAGGTGCCCGATGGTGGCGGCGAACGTGCGGGCGGCTTCGTGGAGGCGGCGGTCCCGTTCCATCAACGCCTCGGCGTTGGGCGGCTCGTCGCTGACGAAGGTGCCCCGCCGGCCGCTCGTGACCGCCAGGCCCGTCCGTTCGAGCTCGCGGTACGCCCGGGCCACGGTGCCCGGTGCGAGATCGAGTTGGGAGGCCAGCTCCCGGATGGTCGGCAACCGCTCGCCGGGGCTGAGGCGTCCGTGGGCGATGAGCACCGACAACTGGGTCCGAAGCTGGGCGAACGGCGGCACCGGTGCGCCGGCGTCGATGCGCAGTGGCAGGCGGTGACCGGGGAACAGCGGCGTCGTCATGGCTCCCTCAGCCTACCGCCTGGGCGAACGTGTTGATACAAACGGACACTGAACGATGTCTGAATCGGCATCCATCAGGGTTTTCGGACGATACGTGTTGACACAAACGAGGGACAGGCGTAGTCTGATCACCAGTCGAGCAATCGACAACCGATCGAGACCGCAGCACGCAGTCCCGCCGCACCAGGAAGGAACGTCAATGCACGTCGTGACCGCAGTCATCAAGCCGTTCAAGCTCGATGAGGTCCGCGAGGCCCTCGCCGGCGTCGGCGTCCAGGGCATGACCATCTCCGAGGTCCAGGGCTTCGGCCGCCAGGGTGGCCACACCGAGACCTACCGGGGTGCCGAGTACAAGGTCGACTTCGTCCCCAAGGTCAAGGTCGAGGTCGTGTGCGACACCGAGGTCGAGAAGGTCGTCGACACCATCCGCACCGCCGCTCAGACCGGCAAGATCGGCGACGGCAAGATCTGGGTGACCTCGGTCGACCGCCTCGTTCGGATCCGCACCGGCGAGATGGGCACCGACGCCATCTGAGCACCCGATCCTGACGGACTCCATCCCACCCTCGTTCGACGAGCCGGCCCGGAAGGGCCGGCTCGTTTCGCGTCCGGCGGCGGCGCCGCCGGGGCCGGTCTGGGTCGGGACCCGGGGTCGGGAGCCGGCGTGTCGGGGCTGGTGCGTCGGGGTCGGGCGAGACGTCGGGCCGGGGCGGGACGCGGACGGGCCCGCCCCCGGGAGAGAGAGGGGCGGGCCCGTCGGTTGGTGCGCCGTCGGCGCGGCGCAGGTGGCGCGTGGTGGTGTCAGCCGCCGAGCTCGGGGAGCAGGACGCCGTCGATGACGTGGATCACGCCGTTCGAGGCGGTCACGTCGGTGGCGACGATCGGGATGCCGTTGACGGTCCCGTTCGCCACATCGACGGTCAGGTTCTGGCCCTGGATCGAGCGCCAGGTGTGGCGGGCCGAGAGGTCCTCGGCCGTCTGCGCACCCGACACCATGTGGTACACGAGCACCTGGCCGAGCACGTGCGGGTCCTCGACCAGCGCGGCGATCTCCGGATCGGCGAGCACACGGGCGAAGGCCTCGTCGGTCGGCGCGAAGACGGTCACCCCGTCGACCGCGGCGACGGCGTCGTCGAGACCGGTGGCCTCCAGCGCGCCGACCAGGGTCGTGAACGAACCGGCACCGGCCGCGACCTCGGCCACGTTCGGGCCCTCGGCGCCGTCGTCGGTCCCCTCGTCGGCGTCGTCGGTGCCGTCGTCGCCACCGAGCTCGGGCACGAGCACGCCGTCGATGACGTGGATCACGCCGTTCGAGGCCTCGACATCGGCCGCGGCGATCGAGGCACCGCCCACCATCAGGTTGGCGACGTCGACCGGCAGCTCCTGGCCGGACAGGGTCGTGACCGAGTCGACGCCCTGGAGGTCGGCCGCCGTCACCGCGCCCTCGACGACGTGGTAGAGCAGCACCCGGGTGAGGACCTCGGGGTCACTCACCGCCTCGGCGATCGCCGGGTCGGCGAGCAGCTCCTCGAAAGCGGCGTCGGTCGGCGCGAAGACCGTGAACGGACCACCGGTCGTCAGGGTCTCGGCCAGGCCGGCCTGGGTGACGAGGTCGAGCAGCGTCGAGAACGACCCGGCGGCCGCGGCGACCTCGGGGATCGTCCCCGGAGCCTCGGACTCCGCTGCGTCGTCGGAAGTCTCTTCGTCGCCAGCCTCGTCGTCCGAACCCTCGTCGGCCCCGTCCTCGTCAGGCGCGCCGCCGAGCAGGCCCTCCGGGAGCAGGACGCCGTCGATCACGTGGATCACGCCGTTCGAGGCGGTCACGTCGGTGGCGACGATCGGGATGTCGTTCACCGTGCCGCCGGCCGCGTCCACGGTCAGGTTCTCACCCTGGATCGAGCGCCAGGTGTGGCGGGCCGAGAGGTCCTCGGCCGTCTGCGCACCCGACACCATGTGGTAGACGAGCACCTGGCCGAGCACGTGCGGGTCCTCGATCGCCGCGGCGATGGCCGGGTCCTCGAGCGCCCGGGCGAAGGCCTCGTCGGTCGGGGCGAAGACGGTCACGCCGTCGACCGCCTCCACCGCATCGTCGAGACCCGTGGCCTCGAGCGCCCCGAGGAGCGTCGAGAACGAACCGGCGCTCGCCGCCACCTCGGCGACGTTGCCCGTGTCCTGCGCGCCGGCCGTCGCCGGTACACCGACGACCGCTCCGGCCAGCACCCCGACGCTCAGCGCTGCCTTCCACACACCGCGACGCCGGGCGGGCGTCGTCCGTCCGCGGTTGATGTCGGAATCCGTCATCTGTGCATCCCCTCCGTCGGGTCGATCGGGACCTCGGTCCCAGGTCTCTCTCACCGGCACTACGGGACCGGCGAACGAGACGGATGACACTCAGATGACGAACGAGCCCGAACACCTCGTGACCTGGGGTCCCACCGCAGGAGCGGATCGATGTCGTGATGTCGTGATGTCGTGATGCGCTGATGCCGGCGGCGGCGTACGATGGCGCCGTGCGCACCACGATCGACATCGCCGACGACGTGCTGGCCGCGGCGCGCACGCTCGCCGCCGAGCGCAACATCAGCCTCGGCGCCGCGATGAGTGACCTCGCACGTCGGGGTCTGCGGGCGGGCACCACCAGCGACGGTGAGCTCCCGGTCTTCGAGGTCGGCGCGGACGCACCCCCGATCACTCCCGAGATGGTCGACGCGGCGCTCGACGAGTGACGGCGCTGCCCGACGTCAACGTCCTCGTCGCATTGGCCTGGCCCAACCACGTGCACCACGCGGCCGCGGTCGAGTGGTTCCGGGCCGCCCGCGACCAGGGGTGGGCCACGTGCCCGATCACGGAGTCCGGGTTCGTGCGCGTCTCCGCCAACCCGCGGATCAGCGGCGGCCACGTCGGCCCCGCCGCCGGGTGTGACGTGCTCGAGCGGCTGATCGCGCTCGGGCGCCACGACTTCTGGGCCGACGACATCTCGTTCGTCCGCTCGGACACGGTGCCGCGCCACGCGGTCCACGGCTACCGCCAGGTGACCGATGCGCACCTCCTCGGGCTGGCACGCGTCCGGGGAGGTCGGCTCGTCACGTTCGACCGTGGTGTACCCGGGCTCGCCGGCTCGACGACCGCCGAGGCGGTCGTCCTGCTCCGCCAGTGAGCGACGGCTGCTCCGCCCGTGCGCGGCCCGACGGCCGCCGGGCAGGGGTTCCGTCGGTCAGCGGTCGTGGAGGTACGAGCGCACCCGGGCCCTCCGTCGGGTGTCCTCGGCGCTGTCGCTGCCCGCGGCGATCCGCCCGGCGGCGACCGCGATGAACGACCTCGTGCGGCCGGTGACCGTCAGGCACTCGGGCGCCAACGGCTCGGCCGGGTCCCGGTCGAGCTCGAGTGGCATCCCGTCGACCACGGCGAACGCCCCGAGCAGCTCCCGTGAGCCGGGGCGGCTCCATCGCAGGGACTCGACGACGACCTCGTCGGGGGCGCCGTCGAGCTCGGCGAGCTGGACCAGCAGGTGGCGGGGGAACGCCTCGATCGCCTTCTCCGCCGGGACTCCGCCGCGCAGCCGGCGCAGGTCGGACAGCTCACGTTCGGCGTCGGCCCGCGCTGATCGCTCCGCGTCGACCTGCTCACCGAGGCGGTCGGCGGCGGCCTGCTGACGATCGGACGCCTCCTCGTGGCGGCGGACCTCCTGCTCGAGGCGCCGCACCTCGGCCAGCAGCTGCGCCGCCCAGGCCTCGAGGTGGTCGTTGCGCTCGCTGAGCGCCGTGATCTCCGACCGGGCCGCCTCGAGCGTGCCGTAGGACGTCGTGTCGATCGTCATCGGATCTCCCGTCGATCATCGGTGTGGACGCGGTGGTGCTGCGTCATGACCGAGATGGTCCGCGACCCCCGCCGTGGTAAGAAACCTCGGAAGAATCGCCGGAAGAGCCCCCGGAGCATCACCGGAAGAACCGCCGCAGCTTGTGGAGCTGGGCCCGGACGGTCGGGTGGCTGACCTCGGCGAGCTCGGCGACGCGGCGCAGCGACGGCGTCGTCCCGTCGGCGGCGGCATCGAGCCAGCAGGTGGCGATGCGGACGGCCTCGTACTCACCCGCCGCGAGCGCGGCACGCAGCCCGGCGGTCACCTCGTCGCGGGTGAGGACCGGGTCGGTGTCGCCCGCGGTCGGGTCGGCGAGCCGCTCCGGGTCGTCGAGTGACTCGGTCTCCGGCGCAGCCCGGCGGGCCCGCTCCGACGCGACGTGGCGCGCGGTCGTCAGCAGCCAGCCGGCGGCGTGGTCGGCGTCGACCTTGCCGGCCCGTGCGGCGCGGATGAGGCGGAGGAGCGCCTCGCTGACCACGTCGGCGTCGACCCGGGCCCGCGCGAAGTGGCGGAGCCCGTGGTCGAGCACGTCCATCGCCTGTCGGTCGAGCGCCCCGTCGCCGTTCCTGGCCGCGACGACCAGGGCGGAGGCGGCGTGATCGAAGGTGAGGTCGGCGCTCATCGCCGTTCGGGCCCGGCGGCCCGCAGCGTCTCCCGGCCCGGGGTTGTCACCGCAGCGCACGGTCGCACCGCACACGCTCCGCCATCGTCGGTGTCTCATCCGACACGCACCGTCGACGCCGCTGCTTCCGCACGGTGGTGCCCCACTAGCTGGCCCGTAGCCTAGAGGCGCCACGTGGAACCGGTGACGCCGCGCTGAGCGAGCACGAGCCCGGCCGGTACGACACGGGAGCGGCGTGCGGGGCCGCCCCTGCCGGACCCACGTCGCAGGCGGGGTCGAGGATGTAGGCGGTGGACACTCGTGCTGGGCAGCGTTCTCCCATATGCCCTGGGGGCTCTGGTCGCCGGTCTGCTCCATCGCGCCACGCGTCCGACCAGGACCGACCGCTACTGGACGAGCTGGGTGGGCACACACGCTCGTCGCCGGCTCATCGCCATGGACGTGACCGCGGCCGCGGTCGGGGCCACGGCGGTGTCGGTCACCGACGTCGCCGGCCTGGCGCCGTCACCCGCGGCGGACACGATCTTCGGCGGGGTCGCCGGGTTCGTCGTGTGGGGCGCCATCTGGATCGGCTGTCGCCGCCACGACACCGACGCGACCGACGCCGACCCGCCCACCCTGTCCATGGTGCTGTCGCTGGGGCTCGTCCGCCTGATCGACGCGTGTGCGACCGACGCCGACCGCGCGCTCCTGCAGTGGGTGGCCGAGCGCTCGGCCCCGCAGCTGCGCAGCGTGCTCGCTTGGCTCGACGAGCAGCACCTGATGGACGTGAGCCACCGCGACCGGTTGCTGTTCGAGGCGAGCATCGAGTCGATCGCCGACGCGACCGACGCCGGCGAGGTCCACGAGGCACGCGCCCGGATGGTCGCCGTGTGCCATCGTTACCTGCGTCTCAACGAGGTCACCCGCGAGACGGCCGAGCGGATCGGTCGGTTCCCCACTGGGGGGCCGACCGTCGATCGGGGGTCGGGGGACGGGTCCGACGACGCCGAGGCGACGGCGGTCGACCCGGAACCGGCCGAGCCGACACCCCGCCGCTGAACCGCGTGCGGGCCCCGATCGGGCCCGGGCCTCAGCCCGCCTGGCGGGCGACGGCCTCGGCCGCGGCCTTGGCGGCCTCGGCATCGCCGAGGAACCGCTCGGTCACCGGCTTCGACTCGAGCGGTCGGAGGTCGTCGTCGAGCTGGTAGAGGATCGGCACGCCGGTCGGGAGGTTCAGGCTCGGGATCTCCTCGTCGGAGATGCCGTCGAGGTACTTCACGAGGGCGCGCAGGCTGTTGCCGTGCGCCGCGACCAGCACCGTCTTGTTGGCGATGAGGTCGGGGCAGATGGCGTCGAACCAGTACGGCAGCATCCGCTCGACCACGTCGGCCAGGCACTCGGTGGCCGGGATGACGTCGGGCGCGAGGTCCGCGTAGCGGGGGTCGTCGGCGACGTCGTAGGTGGAGCCGCGCTCGATCGGCGGCGGCGGGGTGTCGTAGCTGCGGCGCCAGATGTGGACCTGGTCGGCCCCGTGCTTCTCGGCCGTGGCCTTCTTGTCGAGGCCGGTCAGCCCGCCGTAGTGGCGCTCGTTGAGCCGCCACGACCGCCGCACCGGGACCCAGAGCCGGCCGATCTGGTCGAGGGCGAGGTTGGCGGTGCGGATGGCCCGCACCTGGAGGGAGGTGTGGACGACGTCAGGGAGGATCCCCGCCTCGGCCAGGGCCTTGCCCCCGGCGATGGCCTCCTCGATCCCGGTGTCGGTCAGGTCGGCGTCATGCCAACCGGTGAAGAGGTTCTCGAGGTTCCACTCGCTCTGCCCGTGGCGCAGGAGGACGACGGTTCTCATGGGACCCACGGTACCGGACCGCTTCGCGCCCGCCCTGACCGTGCCGGGCCCATCACCCGTCGGCGTGACCGGTGGCATCGCCGGCGCCGCGGGTCGGCCGCGGGGTCATCCGCCGGCCGACCAGGACGCCCTGCTGGTTGAGTCGAGCGCGCTCAACCTTTCTCCAGCACATGGGTCAATGTCTTCACCACAGGGTCCGCGACCTCGCTACGCTTGGCGTCTCGGCCGCCTGACCTGCGGCCCCGTCCGCCAGACAGGAGTACGACCGAACATGGCGAAGGCTGTTGGGATCGACCTGGGTACGACCAACTCCGTGGTGAGCGTGCTCGAGGGTGGGGACCCGGTGGTGGTCCCCAACGCCGAGGGCTCGCGGACGACGCCGTCGGTGGTGGCGTTCTCGAAGGGCGGTGAGGTGCTCGTCGGGGAGGTCGCCAAGCGTCAGGCGATCACCAACCCGGACCGCACGATCCGTTCGGTGAAGCGCCACATGGGCACGAGCTGGAAGATCGACATCGACGGGAAGGGCTACGCCTCCCAGGAGATCAGCGCCCGGGTCCTGCAGAAGCTCAAGCGCGACGCCGAGTCCTACGTCGGCGACACGGTCACCCAGGCCGTCATCACGGTGCCGGCGTACTTCGACGACGCCCAGCGCACCGCGACCAAGGAGGCCGGCGAGATCGCCGGGCTCGAGGTGCTGCGCATCATCAACGAGCCGACCGCGGCCGCGCTGGCCTACGGGCTCGACAAGGAGAACACCGACCAGACGATCCTCGTCTTCGACCTCGGTGGTGGCACGTTCGACGTGTCGGTGCTCGAGATCGGCGACGGCGTCTTCGAGGTGAAGTCGACCTCGGGTGACACCAGCCTCGGTGGTGACGACTGGGACCAGCGGGTCATGGACTGGCTGGCCGACTCGTTCAAGAACGACCACGGCATCGACCTGCGCAACGATAAGATGGCGCTCCAGCGGCTCAAGGAGTCCGCGGAGAAGGCCAAGATCGAGCTGTCCTCGACCCAGTCGACCCAGATCAACCTGCCGTTCATCACCGCAACGGCCGAGGGCCCCCTCCACCTCGACTACACGTTGAGCCGGGCCAAGTTCCAGGAGCTCACCGCCGACCTGCTGCAGCGGTGCCGCGGCCCGTTCGAGCAGGCGCTCAAGGACGCTGGGCTGTCCGAGGGCGAGCTCGACCACGTCATCCTCGTCGGCGGCTCGACCCGGATGCCCGCCATCAGCGACCTCGTGGTCGAGATGACCGGCCGCGACGCGCACAAGGGCGTCAACCCCGACGAGGTCGTCGCCATCGGCGCCTCGATCCAGGCCGGTGTGCTCAAGGGCGACGTCAAGGACGTCCTCCTGCTCGACGTCACGCCCCTGTCCCTCGGCATCGAGACCAAGGGCGGCGTGATGACCAAGCTGATCGAGCGCAACACCACGATCCCGACGCGTCGCACCGAGGTGTTCACCACCGCCGAGGACATGCAGCCGTCGGTGGAGATCCACGTGCTCCAGGGCGAGCGCGAGATGAGCCAGTTCAACAAGACGTTGGGCAAGTTCCAGCTCGTCGACCTGCCCCCGGCGCCCCGTGGCGTGCCCCAGATCGAGGTCACCTTCGACATCGACGCCAACGGCATCGTCCACGTGTCCGCCAAGGACCGTGCGACGAACAAGGAGCAGTCGATGACGATCACCGGGCAGTCCTCGCTGTCCAAGGACGCCATCGACCAGATGGTGCGCGACGCCGAGTCCCACGCGGAGGAGGACCGCCGCCGCAAGGAGGAGGCCGAGGTCCGCAACACCGCGGACACGCTCGTGTACCAGACGGAGAAGCTGCTGCGTGAGCAGGGCGACAAGATCTCCGGCGGTGAGAAGGAGTCCGTCGAGTCCGCGCTCGCCGAGCTGAAGACGACGCTCCAGGGCGATGACATCGAGGCCATCAAGAACGCCACCGAGGCACTGATGAGCGCGAGCCAGGGCTTCGCCCAGCACCTCTACGAGCAGGCCTCGACCGAGAATGCCGGTGCGGCGCCCGGCGGTGGCACCACCGCCGAGGACGGTGGCGACGACGACGTGGTCGACGCCGAGATCGTCGACGAGGACCGCTGAGCGTGAGCGAGCAGCACGAGCAGGCCACCTCGCCCGACGGGCCGCCGCCCGAGCCGGTCGACGCGGCCGCACCACATGTCCCCGAGGACGCGTCCTCCGGGCCGGAGGTGCCGGCCGAGGCGACCGAGCTCTCGGTCGAGGCGCTCGTCGCCGACCTCGAGCGGGTCACGGGCGAGCGGGACGCGGCGATCGAGGCGCGGATGCGCCTCCAGGCCGACTTCGAGAACTTCCGCAAGCGGGTCGCCAAGCAGCAGACCGAGCAGGCCGAGCGCGCCTCGGAGGCGCTGGTCGCCCAGCTCCTCCCGGTGCTCGACGCGCTCGACTCGGCGCTGGCCCACGGCACCGAGGGCGTCGAGCCGATCCATGCCTCGCTGCTGGAGGTGCTCGGCCGCGAGGGCCTGGTCCGCATCGCCGAACCGGGTGCGTCGTTCGACCCGAACGTCCACGAGGCGGTCATGCACGAGGCCGGCGACGACGGCGCCGAGCCGGTCGTCGACGACGTGCTCCGCACGGGCTACGTGTGGAAGAGCCGTGTCGTCCGCCCCGCAATGGTCAAGGTGCGGGGCTAGCCCGGTACCCGTCCGGACGGATGAGCCGAGCAGTGCGACGACGTCGCCCGGTGCCGCACCGTCGGCCCGGGCGCGTCGTTGGCGCCATGGCGGTGGTGGTGCAGCGGTGAGTCCACAACGTGAGTGGTACGAGAAGGACTACTACGCCGCGCTCGGCGTGCCGCAGTCGGCCTCCGCGAAGGAGATCGTCCGCGCCTACCGCCAGCTCGCCCGCACCCTCCACCCCGACCGCAACCCTCGGGACGCGCGGGCCGAGGAGCGGTTCAAGGAGGTGTCGGCCGCCTACGACGTCGTGGGCGACCCGACGAGGCGCAAGGAGTACGACCAGGTGCGGCGGGGGCGGACGTCGCGCCCACCCGGTGCGCCGTTCACCACCGACGACCTCGGTGACCTCTTCGGCGGGGTCTTCCGTCGTGGCGACCGGTTCAGCCGCGGCCCTCAGCAACGGCCCCGCAAGGGCCCCGACCTCGAGGCCGACCTCCACCTCTCCTTCGACGACGCCATCAGCGGCGTCGTCACCTCGGTGAACCTGACGAGCGACGCGGTCTGCCGCTCGTGCCGCGGCACGGGGGCGCAGGCCGGGACCCGCCCGCGGGCCTGCTCGCGGTGCAGTGGCCGGGGTGTGCTCGACGACAACCAGGGCCTGTTCAGCTTCAGCCAGCCGTGCCCGGCGTGTGAGGGCCGGGGCATCGTGATCGACAACCCGTGCCGGCCGTGCGACGGCGCCGGGGTCGAGCGCCGCCCCCGCGAGGTCCGGGTCCGCGTCCCGGCGGGCATCGGCGACGGTGCGCGCCTGCGGCTCGAGGGCCGCGGTGGCCCGGGTCGTGACGGTGGTCGCGCGGGCGACCTGATCGTGACGGTGCACGTCGCCCCGCACGAGCGGTTCAGCCGGTCCGGTCTCGACCTCACGGTGCGGGTGCCCGTCACCTACCCGGAGGCGGCGCTGGGCGCCGAGATCGCCGCGCCGACGCCCGACGGCGGTTCGGTGACGATCCGGGTCCCGCCGGGTACGCCCGGGGGTTCCCGCTTCCGGGTGCGGGGTCGCGGCGTGGCGACCGCCGACGCGACCGGCGACCTCATCGTGCGCGTCGACATCGCGGTCCCGGCGCAGATGTCGGCCCACGAGCGGGCGGCCGTCGAGAAGCTCGACGTGGCCATCACCTGGGACCCGAGGGCCGTGCGCCCGACCGCGGACGAACCCCCCGAGGACGAGCCCCCCGCCGATGGCGCCGACCCGGCCGGGTCCGACCGGCCGCCGGCCGACGGCGATGGCGGGCGTTGAGGCACACTGCGTTGAGGGAACTCCGGAGAAGGGCGAAGCCGAGTGGTGAGCCGAGACCGACCTGACATCACCCGAGCGGTGTACGTGATCTCCGTCGCCGCAGAGCTGTCGGGCATGCACCCGCAGACGCTGCGCATCTACGAGCGTCGCGGGTTGGTCCGTCCGGCCCGCACCAGCGGCGGCAGCCGCCGCTACAGCGACGAGGACATCGCCCTCCTCCAGCGGATCCAGGACTTGACGAACGAGGGGATCAACATCTCCGGCGTGAAGCGGATCCTGGAGCTCGAGAACGAGGTGGTCCGCCTCCGCGAGGAGGCGGCGGAGCTGCGCCGGGCGGCGAAGGAGGCGGTCGAGGAGACCCACCGCCGCTACCGGCGGGACCTCGTCCCGGTGCAGCAGAGCGTGGAGCTCTACCGCCGCCGACGCCGTCCGTAGGACGGCCCGCCGGGCGCGGGCGAACGGGGCGTCGTCCGGTGGTCGCCGTCGAGCATTCTGAACGCCGTCCAGAGTTGGTCATGCACTCGTCGTGACCCTGGTGGGCGGCGCGAGACTGCGTCCTTCGCTTCGCCGGGTGGTGGCGTTGCAGCGGAGGGAGGCCGGGCCGTGCGTCGGTGCAGTAAGCTTCGCCGCCTCACGGTCGGCTGGCGGCGGGAGCCACGGATGGTGCGTCCGGCACACCCGGACGAGGTGCATGAGTGGCGGCCGCGGCATCCGGGGGCTCGCCCGCGGTGATCGGCGGCACGCTCGATCGCCCCCGCCGCACCGCCCCGAGCCGCCGTCCGGCGCGTCGCCCACCGCTGCTCGTGTCCCTCCTGGTCGGCGCGCTCGTCCTCCCGGTCGCGGTCACCGTCCCGTCCGGCGCCTCGACGGGCAGCCACGACGCCGACCGACCCCCGGCGGGCGCCGACGCGACCTCCACGACCACGGCCGGGCCCGGGCCGACCACGGCCGCCCCCGCCACGGGCGGGGCCGGGCCCGACCTCACCGTCGCGGTCCACGTCGCCCGGTGCCCGTCGGTCGACGTGGTGGTCGGCAACCACGACGCCCACATCGCCCCGATCGAGGGCATCGACCCGGACGCCCTGGCCACGCCGTGGCTGGCGGAGGACGCCCCGGCCGTCGACGGGTCGATCCCGGACGGGTGCGACGCCGCCTCCGGTTGGGGCCTGCGGGTCGCGGTGGACCGGGCCATGACCTCGATCGTGCGCGACCACCACGCCGGTGACGGCGGGACCCTGACGATCGACGCGACCCGGCTCGACACCGCCCACCGGTCGGTCCTCGAGCGCGGCGGTCGGCTCTGGGTGGCGCCGATCGCGCCCGAGGGCCAGCAGCTCGTCGCGTTCCGCTGCCAGGACGACGCCACCAACGGCGACGCGGTCGAGTACCTCCACGCGTCCGGGGGCCCGATCGCCCACTGCGTCATCTACGCGGTCGACGCAGCCGCCGCCGATGATGCCGATGGCGGAGCGGTCGAACCGCCGCCCGCGCGCCCGACCGGAGACGGCGCGGGCGATGGCGCGGGTGACGGACCGGGCTCGTCGCCCGACGATGGCTCCAACGACGATGCGTCCACCGACGGCGCGCCCAACGACGGCCCGTCCACCGACGATGCGCCGACCGACGGCGCGTCGACCGAGGAGGTGGCGCCCGGCGACCGACCGGCGGACCCCTCCGACGGGCCCTCTCCCGACGGGCCCTCTCCCGGCGGGGTCGGCTCCGCGGCCACGGATGCGGGGCCGCCGCCCACGTCGGCGCCGATCGCGCCCGGCGACGGCACCGAGCGGGCCCTGGCGCCGCCCGCGGCCCGGGTCGGCCATCTCAGCGTGCGCGTCGAGGTCGGCGGGGTGACGACGGGCGACGACGGCGATCCGGTCCGCTCACCGTGGACGCAGCGGGTGCGCGTCGTGGTCGGCTGTGACGGTGCGGAGCCGGTCGAGGTCGGGCTGGCGCCCGGCGCGGTGCCCGGGACCGCCAGCGCGGCCGACGTCGAGGTCCCCCTCGGGAACGCGCCGGCGCGCACCTGCGACGTGGTGACCGTCGAGGACGGTGTGCACCCCGACGGCGTGGCCGGTGGGGTGCAGGTGCTGGCCGACGGGGCCGCGCTCGACGAGGGTGAGGTCCTGCCGGTGACGGTCACGGAGGCCGACGCGGCGGTCACGCTCGCGCTGACGTACGCGGTCGAGGAGCGCCCGCCGGAGCTGGAGCGGCCCGCGCCCGCGCCGCCGTCCTCTGACCCGCCGGTGCTCGCCGCCGCCGACCCCGGCCGTGGCTCGGATCCGGGGGTGTCGGGGGGTGCGCCGTGGGACGTCCTCGTGCTCTCGCTGGTGTTCGCGACCGGTCTCGCGCTGACGGCGCAACGCAGTCGTCGTCCACTCTGACCCACAGTGGTCGGCGCTGACCTGCGGGTCCTGGAGCGTCGTCGCACATTCGTAACGGAAATGCCACAGAGCTGTTTTCGTTCACCTGTCGCACTGGTAGCGTCGATATCGGTCGACTCTCCCAGTGTCGACCCGGGGGAGTGACCCGACGAGGTGCGTCGCCGACGGCGACAGCCCCAGATTCTCGACCGTTGGGCCACTCAGGTAGGCCGGTGCGGGCCGGATTCCCCGGACCGTTCTGTCCGGACGGATCTCTGAGCGGAGGAGTGGTTCAGGTGCGATCGATGACACCAATCGGCGGGCGAGGCCGGTGGTCGATGATGGTGGCGGTGGTGATCGCCCTCTTCGTGGTGCTCCTGCCGGGCACCGCAGGTGCCCAGCCGGCGCCCATCACGACCTATGACGACTATCCCCCAGAACTTCCCGAGACGTGCACCGTCGACGGGCCCGATGTTCTGCAGGGGCTGCTGTTCACGGTCAACGGCGAGAGCGCGGAGGACCTCCGCACCC
Source organism: Actinomycetota bacterium (assembly GCA_034211175.1). Lineage (GTDB taxonomy): Bacteria > Actinomycetota > Acidimicrobiia > Acidimicrobiales > CAIXPF01 > JAXHUH01. Next base: position 58,904 of record JAXHUH010000239.1, on the reverse strand, counting down.
TCAACGTCGACCAGGGTGACACCGTCACCATGACGTGGGACTCGTTCACCCCCGGGTGCGAGGGCCTCGGGATCGGGCTGTCGACGAAGATCGCCGGCTCGACCGAGTTCGATCCCTCGATCAACCAGTACGGCCTGGAGTTCAGCTACTGCGGTCCCGAGGGGCCGGAGTGCGGTGACGGCCCCTTCCAGCTCACGCTGCGGGTCCCGCCGCCGGAGGAGCTGCCCTGCTACCAGATCGACGCCCACATCGGGCCGCCCCTCGCGGTGGTCGGCCCCGATGGCGCCTTCTACGGCCTGGGCAACGAGCCGAACATGCTGATCTCGGCCAAGAACGGCGGCGGCGCCCCGTGCGACGTCCCGGTCTGCGAGACCAACCCGGACCTGCCGGCCCAGTCGCCGCTGTGCAACGAGGACAGCGCGGCCACCGAGGACGAGGTCTGCATCCACAACCCGGAGCTGCCGGCTGACTCACCGGACTGCGTCGAGCCGGTGCCGACCACGACCCCGCCGACGACGGAGGCGCCCCCGTCTCCGCAGCCGACCGAGGTCCCCCAGCCCGAGCCCGAGGTCGGTGGCCAGTCGGTCGAGAACCCGGCGGCCAACGGCGGCAGCAGCACCGGCATCGAGACCGGCGTCCAGTCGGGCTCCGTCTCCTCCGGTGCGGCCCAGGCCGGGAGCCAGAACCTCGGCACCCTGCCCCGGACGGGCTCCGACAACGGCACCATGGCCGTCGTCGCCGGGCTCTTCCTCGCCGCCGGCGGCTACGTCGCCTGGCTGTTCAAGCGGCCCCGCGGTCGCCACTTCGCCGGCAACGGCTCCTGATCACCACCGGGTGCACCCGGCTCCCGGGCCGGGTGCACCCGGGGAGATGACACGATGACGATGGGGCGGGACCACGGTCCCGCCCCATCGTCGCGTCCGGCCCCGTGCCGCGCCCGGCGGGGCCGCGCCGAGCGCCGGTCCGGGCGTCCATCGCACTTCGGTGCGGCCGGCCCGGTCGCCTACACTCGCACGGTCGTGTTCGAACCGTCGACGAGAAAGGCGGAGCGCCCGTGCCGGCGACGGTCGTGGTAGGAACGCAGTGGGGCGACGAGGGGAAGGGCAAGTTCACCGACCTCGTCGCCAAGGAGATGCACCTCGTCGTCCGCTACCAGGGCGGGCACAACGCGGGGCACACCCTCGTCGTCGACGGTGAGAAGTTCGCGCTGCAGCTCATCCCGAGCGGCGTGCTCTACGACCACATCACCCCGGTGATCGGCAACGGCGTCGTCGTCGACCCGCTCGTCCTGCTGGCGGAGATCGACACGCTCCAGGCGAAGGGCGTCGACTGCAGCCGCCTCAAGGTGAGCGGCAACGCCCACCTCATCCTGCGCTACCACCAGGAGCTCGACGCCCTCACCGAGCGCTACCTCGGCAAGAACAAGCTGGGCACGACCAAGCGGGGCATCGGCCCCGCCTACGCCGACAAGGCCGCACGCGTCGGGCTGCGGGTCCAGGACCTGCTCGACCCGTCGATCTTCCGCAAGAAGCTCGACGTCGTGCTGCGCGAGAAGAACCAGCTCCTGGCCAAGGTCTACAACCGGCTCGGCATCGAGCTCGACGAGCTGTGCGACCTCTACCTCGGCGAGACCCGCGAGCGGCTCGAGCCCTACATCGCCGACACGGTCGGCTTCGTCCACGACTCGCTCGACGCCGGCCAGAACGTGCTCCTCGAGGGCGCCCAGGCGACGTTCCTCGACCTCGACCACGGCACCTATCCGTACGTGACGTCGTCGAACCCGGTGGCCGGCGGTGCGTGCATCGGCGCCGGCATCGGGCCCCGCGACATCAGCCGGGTCATCGGCGTGGTCAAGGCGTACACCACCCGGGTCGGTGCGGGCCCCTTCCCGACGGAGCTCTTCGACGAGACCGGCGACCTGCTCGTCGATCGCGGCCACGAGTTCGGCACGAACACCGGCCGCCGGCGTCGCGCCGGCTGGCTCGATCTCGTCATGCTGCGCCAGGCCGTGCGCCTCAACTCGCTGTCGGAGCTGGCCGTCACCAAGCTCGACATCCTCGACGCCCTCGAGACGGTGAAGCTGTGCGTCGCCTACGAGGTCGACGGCGTGCGCACCGAGACGCTGCCGTACCACCAGTCGGACGTCCACGCCGCGGTGCCGGTCTACGAGACGTTCGACGGCTGGGAGTCCGACATCTCCGGTGTACGTGAGCGCGCCGACCTGCCGCCCGCGGCCGAGGCGTACCTGGCGACGATCGAGAAGCGCCTCGACGTCCCGGTCCGACTGGTCGGCGTCGGTCCCGAGCGGGACCAGTACTTCTTCTTCTCGCCATGACCTCCGTCCCGGCATCGGTCCTGGCCGACCGCTACGCCAGCGACGAGATGGTGGCGCTGTGGTCGCCGGAGGAGAAGGTGCGGCTCGAGCGCCGGCTGTGGATCGGCGTGCTCGCCGCCCAGGTCGATGCCGGTTTCGCGGTGCCCGACGGTGCACTCGACGACTACCGGGCGAAGGTCGATCACGTCGACCTCGCCTCGATCCGCGAGCGCGAGCTGGTCACCCGCCACGACGTGAAGGCCCGCATCGAGGAGTTCAACGCCCTCGCCGGCCACGAGCTCGTCCACACCGGGCTGACGTCGCGCGACGTCACCGAGAACGTCGAGCAGCTCCAGGTCCGGATGGGGCTCGACCTCGTCCGCCGGCGGGTCGTGGCCACGCTCGCCCGGCTCGGTGCGCTGGCCGAGACCCACCGAGACCTCGTGATGGCCGGGCGCAGCCACAACGTCGCCGCGCAGCCGACGACACTCGGCAAGCGCTTCGCGACCGTGGGCGAGGAGCTGCTCTCGGCGTTGGAACGGATCGACGACCTGCGCGCCCGCATGCGATTGCGCGGCCTACGCGGCCCCGTCGGGACCCAACAGGATCTCGTCGACCTCATCGGTGATGCCGACGCCGTCGACACGATCGAAGCGAGCGTCGCCCGCGAGCTCGGTTTCGACCGGGTCGCGGGTTCGGTCGGGCAGGTCTATCCGCGTTCGTGGGACTTCGACGTCGTCTCCGCCCTGCTCCAGATGTCGTCGGCGCCGGGCAATCTCGCGCTCGGGATCCGTCTGATGGCGGGCCAAGAGCTCGTGACGGAGGGGTTCGCCGAAGGCCAGGTCGGGTCGTCGGCCATGCCCCACAAGATGAACACCCGCTCGTGCGAGCGGGTCGGTGGGCTCGTGACCATCCTGCGCGGGCACGTCGCGATGGCGGCGTCGCTGGTGGGAGACCAGTGGAACGAAGGTGATGTCAGCTGCTCGGTCGTGCGCAGAGTCGTGCTGCCCGACGCCTTCTACGCTGCCGACGGACTGCTGGCCACGACCGTGTCGGTCCTCGACGAGTTCGGTGCGTATCCGGCGGTCATCTCCGCGGAGTTGTCCCGCTACCTGCCGTTCCTCGCCTCGACCAGGGTCCTGGTCGCCGCCGTGCAACGGGGAATGGGGCGCGAGCAGGCCCACCACGTGGTGCGGGGCCATGCGGTCGCCGTCGCCCGTGACATGCGCGAGCGCGCGGCCGGAAACGACCTGCTCGATCGGCTCGCCGCCGACGAGCGGGTGCCGCTCGATCGTGCGGCGCTCGACGAGCTCCTCGCCCACCCGTCGGAACTGGTCGGGACGGCGCCCCGCCAGGTCGACCGGTTCGTCGAGGCGGTCGGTCGGGTCGTTGCCGGGGACCCGGATGCCGGGGCGTGGAAGCCGGCGCCGGTGCTCTGAGCACCCGCTGCGAGCGGGCCGGCCGCTCGGGCCGTCAGCCCTGGCCGGAGGGGTTGGAGCTGCGCCCGATCCCGGCCCGCTTGAGGGTCGCCGCGGACACGCCGAGCTCACGCCAGGCGGCGTAGGAGATGCCCTTGCGCTCGCTGTAGGAGCGTGCGGCGTCGACGAACTCCCGCTCCAGGGCCTCGAGGTCGACCTTGTTCTCGGCGGCGGCGATCTCCTCGTCGAGGTCGATGCGCTCCTGCACCAATTGCAGGCGCTTCAACGGGTCGGCGTCCTGGATCTCCTCCTCGATCCGCTTGAGGCGCTTGCGCATCGACTCGACCGTCCGCTTGCGCCCACGGCGGGGGCGGTGGGCCTCGAGTGCCTCCAGATACCGGCGTACCGCACGGCCCTGCGCCCGCCCCTCGGCGAGCGCGGCCTTGTGATCTTCGGAGAGACCGTTCGTCTTACGGTCGACCATGAGGTGTCGCTTCTCCTCGTCGTTGCCTCGCCGACATCGAGCACCGCCAACCGGTCGCGTGGTGAAAGCCGGTCACGATGCAATCGTAGGGCACCGCTGCCGTCATACCATCGCAATGACACATCCGATCGGAGATCGAATCGCAAACCAGGCGTGTCGAGCAAGTCCTGAGTGGGTTTCGCAACCGATGTGGCGCACCGTCGTTGCTTGGCCAATATCGGCCGCACCGGGCGGTTGACATCACCCCGGTACATGTCAAAGACCTGACCAAGCCAGCAGTTCGTTGCCGAGATTGGGCGGGGCCGATTCGATGCTGACCGAGCGGTCCGTCTCGTCCGACGACGAACAGCTCGTCGACGTCCGATGCTCCGACGGCACGATATCGCCCGCTGTTCGACGATCCGATGGGCCGGCTCCCGTCCGCGGATCGTGCGGCCGGTGGCGCCGAGTAGCCTCGGCTCATGGCCGATCCCGACCTCGTGCAACATCTCCTGGAACACAGTGTCCGGGTCGGGGACTTCGTGCTGAAGTCCGGCAAGCGCTCGACCTGGTTCGTCGACGCCAAGCAGACGGTGTGCCGACCCGATGGCATCCGCCTCGTCGCCGACGAGGCGCTCGATCGGATCCCGGCCGACATCGACGCCATCGGTGGACTCACCGCCGGTGCGGACCCGGTCGCCTTCGGCGTCGCCGCGGTCGCGGCGACGCGGGGTCGGGAGCTGCGCTCGTTCAGCGTGCGCAAGGACTCGAAGGACCACGGGGTCGAGGGCCGCATCGCCGGTGCGCTGCAGCCGGGCGATCGGGTGGTGATCACCGAGGACGCGGTGACCCGGGGCAGCTCCCCGCTCGAGGCGGCCCGGGTCGTCCGGGCCCTCGGCGCCGAACCGGTGATGATCCTCGCGGTGGTCGATCGCGGCGGTACGTGCGGCGAGCTGGCGGCCGCCGAGGGCATCGCGTTCGAGGCGCTGGTGACCGCACCGGATCTCGGCTTCCCGTACGAGGGCCCCTGAGCCCTCCCCGCGGGAGAACGTGAGCTCGGCGTTTGGCGCGTTCCACCAGCGCTGAACGTCAGTTGTCTCGACAATTCGCGGACGATGCGCCCGGCCGTCGCCGGGACGTCACATGACGGCCACCTGGGCTTGTTGGACTCCGGCCCGTGGACGCCGACCTCTTCCTCAGCACTGCCCGCGCCGGCGCACGGGCCGTCACCTCCGCCCTCGCCGGAGCCGCCGGACTGCCCGATGTCGGCATCGGCGCCGACGGCGCGATCACCCACGGCGCCGACGCGCTGGCCGAGTCGGTCATGGTCGGTCACCTCGCCGAGCTCGCCGTGCCCATCGTCTCCGAGGAGGGCGGCCTCATCCATTCCGCTCTCGGCCGCTCGGGCCCGCATTCCGCTCTCGGCCGCTCGGGCCCGCATTCCGCTCTCGGCCGCTCGGGCCCGCCTGGCGACGTGCCGGGCGCCGGCCCGTGGATCTGCCTCGACCCGCTCGACGGCAGCCGCAATCACCGGGCCGGCGCGCCGCCGTACGCGACCGCGGTCGCCCTCGTCCTCGACGGCGTCCCGGTCGCCGGCGTCGTCCACGAGCACGGCTCGCAGGTGACCTGGTCGGCGGTGCGCGGCGGTGGTGCCCGCCGCACGGGGCCGGACGGCGTCGGTACGACGCCGGTCGCGGCGGCGGGCGAGCTGGTCGCGGTCCCGAGCGTGCGGCCCGGTGAGGCCGCGCCGCCGCTGCCGGGGTGGTGCGCGAGGGTGCGCATGACCGGCTGCACGACGGTCGATCTGTGCCGGGTCGCCGACGGCTCGCTCGCCGCCTTCGTCGACCTCCGCCGCGGGGTCGTCCACCCCCATGACCTCGCCGCCCCGCTCGTGATCCTGCGTGAGGCGGGCGCCGCGGTCACCGATCCCGACGACCGCCGTCCCGACGAGCCGGCCGAGGGCGGGACCACGCCGGGGGAGACGGGCCCGGGGCTGGTGATCGTCGCCGACCCGCGCCACACCCGTCGCCTGGTCGCCGCCTGGGCCCCCTCCGCCGTCGCGGAGATCCTCGCCGCCGCCCACGCCACGACCTGAGCACGCCCGCCGCCATGAGGGAGCAACGATGACCTGGACCAGAGAACGCCGGTGCGAGCTGCTCGCGGAAATGGCCGAGGACACCCTCGTCGGCCTCGCCGAGCGCGCCATGGCCGACGCGGAGGCGGTTGCCGTCCTGTCACCCGAGGTCGGGATGGTCATGCTCGACGTGCGAGAGCCGATCGCCGAGGAGCGCTTCCACCTGGGCGAGGTCCTCGTGACCCGCGCCGAGGTCGAGCGCCGGGGCCACCGGGGCTGGGCGATGCGCATGGGCCGGGCACCGCTCGCCGCCCTGGCCGCCGCCGTGCTCGACACCGAGCTCGAGGCGGCCGGCCCGCTCGCCGCGGAGATCGAGGCCGTACTGGCCGAGACCGAGCGCGATCTGCGGTTCCGCGCCGACGCCGAGTGGGCCGAGCTCGCGCCGACCGAGGTCCGCTTCGAGGTGATGGAGCAATGACGGCGGGGATGGTGGAGCCGTCGTCGGCCTCGGCGGACGACGACGCCGCGGCCATCGGCAACCTCGTCCGCGCCGCCCGCCTCGACGGCGCGAGGTCCCAGCGGGTGTTCCGGGCCCTGCTCGCCGCACTCGCCCGGCCGGGCACGATCGTCGACCTCGACCAGCCGTCGTCGCCGGTGCCGGCGGCGCTGGTGATGGCCCTCGCCCTCGCCGACGTCGACACCACCCACGCCGTGATCGGCGACACCGCCGACGGTCGCTGGAGCCGGGTGATCGCCGCGGCGACGTCGAGCCGGCCGGTGCCTGCCGGCGACGCCGACCTCGTCACCGCGCTCGTACCGCCGACGCCGTCGCAGGTTGCGCACCTGCGGGTCGGCACCCCCCGGGCACCCGAGCGCGGCGCCCGGCTCGCGCTGGCGGTCACCGCCCTGGGCGTCCCGCCCGAGCGCGCCGGGGCGCTCGCCCGCCTGACCGGCCCGGGCGTCGACGGGGAGGTCGCGCTCGGCGTCGACGGGATCGGGCCGGGCCTCCTCGCCGCGCTCGCGGACCGCAACGCCGCCTTCCCGGCCGGCGTCGACGCGTGGCTCGTGAGCGAGGCCGCCGTCGTCGGCCTGCCCCGCAGCACGTCGATCGCCGTCGAACCGGGTCCCGGGGCCGGCACGCAACCGACCAACGACCTCCGGGGAGGACGGAGCTGATGGGCTACGTCGCCGCACGTGGCGGCCTCGACGCCATCAAGGCCGCCGAGGACCTCGTCCGCCGCAAGCGGACCGAGGGGGACAGCGCCGGGCTCGGGCTCGACCAGCTCGTCGACCGCCAACGCCTGGCCGTCGACCGGGTCATGGGTGAGGGCGGCCTGTGGGACCCGGAGACCGCGGCCCGGGCGCTGCGCCAGGCCGAGGGCGATCCGATCGAGGCCGCCCACCTGGTCCGGGCGTACCGGTCGACGCTTCCCCGGGTCGCGTACACGCCGCCGACCGCCACCTCACAGCTGCGCATCCTCCGCCGGATCGTGCCCGCGTTCCGGACGCCGCCCGGGCCCCAGCTCCTCGGGCGCACGACCGACTACGCCGGCCGGCTCCTCGATCTACCGGGCCGGTCGGACGCCGCCGGGGGTGTCGTCGTCGACGACGGGACCGACTCGTCGGGCGAGGGCCGCGCCCGGGCCACGGTCGCCGCGGGGAACGGTCCGCCGCCCGCGACCGCCGAGTCGGCCGTCGACGAGGAGGCCGCCCGCGGTGTCGAGCGTCGACCGCCGCGGCTCTACGAGCTGCTGCGGAAGATGGACCTGGTCGTCGAGCGGCGCACCGGCGCCGACGCCGACCCGTTCGACATCACCCGCACCCCGCCCCGCCCCGGTGCCCCCCGCTCGGCCCGCCTCGCCGCCATGGCCCGGGCCGAGACCGGTGCGCTCGTCCAGCTCTGGTACCGCAACATCCTCGGGCCCGACAACCACCTCCACGAAGTAACCCTCGGCGAGGTCCGCCACGGCCACCTGCCGGTGCGGGTCGACCATCCCCACACCGGCCGCCCGGTGACGGTCGGTGAGATCCGGGTGACCGAGGTCGAGGCGATCGAGGACCTCGACGGGCCCGACGAGGAGACCGACCGCTTCGACGTCGGCTACGGGATGGTGATGGGCCACAACGAGCGCAAGGCCATCGCCATGGCCAACCTCGACATCGCGGTCCACCGGGACCGGGGCCGCAGCCCGCTCGAGCAGTCGATCCTCCAGACGACCGACGGGCTCGACGCCTCCGGGTTCCTCGAGCACCTGAAGCTGCCCCACTACGTGACCTTCCGGTCGATGGTCGAGCGCAAGCACGCCCGCCGCACCGCCGACCCCGTCACGGCCGGAGTGCCGGACGACGCCGAGATCGAGGTGGAGTGCCGATGACCGCGCCGACCGAACCGAGCGGGCCGAACGGCGCCGCCGACCCCACCGACCGGACCGGCCTCGCCGCCCTGCTCGACGAGCGCCCGCCCTACGCCGGTGGCTTCCTCGACGAGTACGCCAAGCGGGAGGTCCGCCGGGCGGTGCTCACCGCGGTCGCGGTGCCCGGCTACCAGGTGCCCTTCGCCAGCCGGGAGATGCCCGTCGCCCGCGGCTGGGGCTCCGGCGGGCTCCAGGTCACGCTGGCGGTCATCGGCGCCGACGACGTCCTGAAGGTCTACGACCAGGGCGACGACGCCGGCGTCAACGCCGAGAACCTGCGCCGCCTCGTCGAGGACACGACCGGGGTCGAGGTCACCGCCGATGCCCGGGAGGCGACCGTGATCCAGACCCGCCACCGCGTCCCCGAGGACCGACTCGGCCCCGACCAGGTCCTCGTGCTCCAGGTCCCGGTGCCCGAGCCGCTGCGGGGCGTCGAGCGGGACATGACCGAGCTGGCCCGCATGCACGCCGAGGCCGACTATGCCCGCATGTGGGTCAGCCTCTACGAGGACTACGTCCGCAACGGCGTGATCACCCGCACCACGGGCTACCCGTGCCTGGTCGGCGGCCGCTACGTGATCGCGACCACGCCGATCCCGCGGTGGGACGTGCCCCGCCTCCACCGGGCCGAGCATCTCTCGCTGTTCGGCGCGGGCCGCGAGAAGCGGATCTACGCCATCCCACCCCACACCGACGTCGAGCCGCTCACGTTCGAGGACGTGCCCTTCGAGGTCGAGGCACCGGTCGTCGCCTGCCGGTGCGGGCTCGTCGGCCCCGGCACCGACCCCGAGGCGTTCCTCATCGAGGTGCCGTCCGACGACGGGTCCTCGGCGTGGGTGTGCTCGGACACCGACTGGTGTCGCCGCCGGCGCGACCGGGCCGACGACGGGACCGCCGTCGAGCTGGCCAACGAACCCGAGCGCACCGACCGGGAGGTCGCACGATGAGCAACGAGTGGGCGCTGCGGGTCGACGGGCTCGGCAAGCTCTACGGGCCCGGCGGCGGCGACGCGGTCGAGGGCACCGGCCCCGATGCCGGCACCACCGTCAGCCCGCTCACCGGCGCGGTCGTCGCCGCGTGGGACGTGTCGTTCTCGGTGGCACCGGGCGAGGCGCTCGGCATCATCGGCGAGTCCGGCTCCGGCAAGTCGACGGTGCTGCGCTGCGTCGCCGGCGACATCGACGCCACCGCGGGCACCGCCCGGGTGCGGACCGCGGCCGGCGACGAGCGCGAGGTCCTCTCCCTCGACGCCTCGGCCAAGCGGGCGATGCGGGTCCACGACCTGTCGGTCGTCTACCAGGACCCGGCGGAGGGCCTCGACCTCGGGGTCACGGCCGGCGGCAACGTCGCCGACCGCCTCACTGCGGCGGGTTGGCGCAACTTCGGGCGGATCCGGGCCCGGGCGGCGGAGCTGCTCGACCGGACCGAGGTGCCGCTCGACCGCATGGACGACGTCGTCCGCACCTTCTCCGGCGGGATGCGCCAGCGGGTCCAGCTCGCCAAGGCGCTGGCCAACGATCCGCCGCTGCTCCTGCTCGACGAGCCGACCACCGGGCTCGACGCGTCGGTCGCCGCCGGGGTTCTCGACCTCGTCCGCTCGGTGCTCGAGACCTCGGGCGTCGCCGCCGTCGTCGTCTCCCACGACTTCTCCGTGATCGAGATGCTCACCGACCGCGTCCTCGTCATGCGCCATGGGCGCGTCGTCGAGCGCGGGCTGACCGACCAGCTGCTCGAGGACCCACAGCACCGCTACAGCCAACGCCTGGTGGCGGCGGCCCGAGGGTGAGGACCATGCGCCACGAACCCCAGCCAAGCTCTGCCCCGTCCGGTTCGATCCGGTCCCCCGGCCAGGATCCGGACCCGGAGGCGTTCCTCCGGGTCCGGGACCTCCACAAGCACTTCCGGCTCCACGCCGTCGACCGCGAGGTCCACGCACTGCGCGGGGTCGACCTCGACGTGCGCCGCGGCGAGCACGTCGCCCTCGCCGGCACCAGCGGTGCGGGCAAGTCGTCGCTGCTCAAGTGCGTGTGGCGGACCTACGTCCCGAGCTCGGGCACCGTGACCCTCGCCGTCGACGACGGGCCGCTCGAGCTGACGTGGCTCGACGACCGGGCGATGACCATCGCCCGCCGCCGCCACATGGGCTACGTCTCCCAGTTCCTGCGGGCCGAGCCCCGCCGAGGCGTGCTCGACATCGTCGCCCGCGCCGCCGTCGCCCGGGGTATGGCGGCCGACGTCGCCCGTGACGCCGCGGCCGTGGTGCTGCGACGCGTCAACGTCGACGAGGCCCTGTGGTCGACGTACCCGACGCTGCTCAGCGGGGGTGAGAAGCAGCGGGTGAACCTCGCCGTCGGGACGATCCAGCCGCCCGAGCTGCTGCTGCTCGACGAGCCGGTGAGCGCCCTCGACCCCGCCAACCGGGCCGCGGTCCTCGCCCAGATCGCCGGGCTCCGCGACCGGGGGGTGGCCGTGCTGTCGGTGTTCCACGATCTCGACGCCATGGTCCGCCTCGCCGACCGGGTCGTCGTGATGGCGAACGGGCAGGTCGTCGACGACGGCGACCCCGAACCGGTGCTGGCCCGCAACCTGGCGGTGGCGTCGTGACCACGACCGGCCTCACCCTCGCCGCCGACGCCGGGGCCGCACGGCCCGGCGCCGACTACGTGCTGACCAACGTCCGGGCCGTGCTGTCGGACCGGGTCCTCGACGGCGCGACCGTCGCCGTCGAGGGCGGTGTGATCACCGGGCTCGCCGAGGGGCACCACCCGGCCGGTGCGATCGACGGCGGCGGCGCGCTGTGCCTGCCCGGGCTGATCGACTCCCACTCCGACGGCCTGGAGAAGGAGGTGCAGCCCCGCCACGCCACCCGCTTCCCGATCGACTTCGCCCTGCGTTCGTTCGAGGGCAAGCTCGCGGCGTGGGCGATCACGACGATCTTCCACGGGGTCTCGTTCGACGAGCGCCCCGACTTCGGCCGCACCATCGCCGGTGCCCATGCGGTGTGCGATGAGCTGCTCGTGCGCCGGGGCCCGGACGTGCCCGTGTGCCACCGGGCGCTGTTTCGCTGCGAGGCCCGGGCCGAGGTCGGCTTCGCCGAGCTCGAGCGGCGTCTCCCCGAGTTCGAGCCGCCCGCGGCCGGCGCGACCCGCCCGCTGGTGTCGTTCGAGGACCACACACCCGGCCAGGGCCAGTTCCGCGACGTCGACGCCTACCGCCGCTCCGTCGACCCGGCGAAGCTGCCGCCGGAGTTCGCCGACGTCGACGCCTACGTGGCCCACGTCCTCGCCGAGGCCGAGCGGACGCGAGAGGTGCGCGACCGCCACCGGGACCGGATCGAGGCCATCGCCGCGACCGGTCGGATCACGCTGCTGGCCCACGACTGCGAGGACCCCGACGACGTGGCCGTCGCCCACGAGCGCGGGGCCACCGTGGCCGAGTTCCCGCTGACCGTCGCCACCGCGGCGGAGGCCCGCCGGCGGGGCATGGCCGTCGTGATGGGGGCGCCCAACGCCCTGCGGGGTGAGTCGCACTCGGGCAACGTCTCGGCCCGCGAGCTGGTCTCCCAGGGGCTGTGCACGGTCCTGGCGTCGGACTACCAGCCGTCGACGATGTTGTGCGCCGCCTTCGAGATGGTGCGGCTCGGGCTGGTGTCGCTGCCCGCGGCGGTGGCGCTGGTGACCGACGGGCCCGCGACCATGTGCGGCCTCACCGACCGGGGCCGCCTCGAACCGGGCCGCCGGGCCGACCTGTGCCTGGTCGTGCCCGACGGCCCCTGGCCCCGGGCGGCCGCCACCTGGCGGTCGACCACCGACGGACCCGCCCACTCCCCGTGACCCCTACCGCCCCGGACCCGTTCTGGACCCCGAACTGTGCCACCGGTGGCATTCTGCGGGGTCCAGTTCCGGTGAGGCGGGCGTCATGTGGGCCGGAGCTCACGCAGCGTGGCCCGACTCAGGCGTCGTGGAGCTCCTGCCACTCGTCGAGCGGCTGGACCTCGACGGTGGCGGCGAGCTCGGCCAGCATCTCGACGGTGTGGTCGGGGTCGTCGCTCACGACCTCGAACACGACCCCCGGCTCGGGTGACCACACGAAGGAGCGGACTGGCGCCGGCCACTCGCTCGGTTCGGCATCGACCGTCCACCCGGACAGCCCGGCGGTCTCGACCGGCACCGGCACGGCTCCGGAGAGGGTGGCCGCGAGGAGAGGGTCGACCCACTCGGAGATGTCGTAGACGACGACGTGGCCGTCGGCGCCGGCGATCGCCGGGCGCTCGCGGTCGAGATCGGCCTGGACGATCGGAGCGACGACCTCCTCGTAGCCGTCGGGCATCGAGCCGAGGTGGTACGTCGCCGCTCCGCCGCCCGTCCCCTCGACGATCTCGACGCCGCGCAGGACCTCGGCGAGCGGTGCGTCGGCCCCGCCGGACACCAGGACGCGGGTGGCCGCGCCGTCGGGTGACTCGGCCTGCTCGGGGGTGGCGAGGACGCGCCAGCCGTTCTCGCCGCCCTCGAGCACCGGCTCGCCGTCGAGCTCGATCTCGTCGGCGGTGTCGAGGACCCGCTCCCAGCCGTCGAACACCGAGATCCGGATCGGGGACGTGATCGTGTCGTCGTCGCCGACGATCCCGATCGACCCGGTGACCCAGGTGCCGTCGCGGTCACGGTCGGCCGACGCGGGGCGCAGCTCGCCGACCCACGCCGGCGGGTTCTCGGCCCACGGGGCGACCGGTTCGGTCAGCGTCAGGTCTGCCGACGGCGCTGCGGTGGCCGCAGGGTCGGTGGTGTCGGTGACGAGGAACGCGCCGACGAGCGCGACCGCGACGAGGCACGCGGCGGCGACAGCCAGCGGCGCGAGCCGTCGACGGCCACCGGTGGGGGGTGGCGGCGGGAGGAGGGTCACGGGATGGGCCGGTTCGTACCCGTCCGAGTGCCCGTCCTCGGGTTCGAGGTCCAGCTCGACGGCGGCTTCCGGCATCACGGTGATGCGCCCGGCGGCGGCGTGGAGGCGGCGGCTGATCTCTTCCTCGACGGGTGTCATCGGTCCTCCCGGTGGAGATCGAGCTCGGTGGCGAGCCGGTCGAGGCCGCGACGGATCCACGGCCCGACCGAGCCGGTGGGGCAGTCGAGCCGTTCGGCGATCTCGGCCTCGGTGAGCTGCAGGTAGTAACGGAGCACCACCGCGGCGCGGTGGTTGAACGGGAGCGTCTCCAGCGCGTCGTAGAGCGGCGCGTCGATCTCGGGTGTGTCCCGGACGAGCGCCGGCTCGTGGCGCCGGGCCACCTCGGCGTGGCGTTGGGCGTCACGGCACCGGTTCACGACCGCCCGCTGGACGTACGGCCCGGGCTCCGCGATGGCGTCCCACCGCTCGTACATCGCGACGAACACGTCGTGAACGACGTCGCGGGCCGCCTCCTGCGAGCCGAGGAGCAGCGTCGCGTTGCGGACCTGGCCCGCGAGCTCCCGCTCGTAGAAGCCGGTGAACGACGACGGCCCGCTCCGGTCGCCTGTCCCGGACGGCGGGTCGCTCGTCGCTGCGGGTGGTTCGGTTCCCATCGGGTTCTCCACGGGCGGTGCACCCGTTTCCATACACCGCACCACCGAACCACCGCCGTCGCCCGCACCCACCGCCGGACGCGACGGTGCCGGGCCGGCGAACCGACCCGGCACCCGTGAACCATCGCCCGACCCGAACTGGCGGGGAAGAACGACGGCGCGAAGAGCAGAGAACCCCGCCAGTTCGGGGTCGGGGTCAGATGAGGCGGCGGCGGACCCAGGTCGAGATGAGCTCGATGGCGAACACCACGCCGAACACGACGAGCATGATCCCGCCGATGGTGTCCCAGCGGAGCTGCTTCTGGGCCTGGATGAGGTAGTAGCCGACACCGCCGGCGCCGACGATGCCGACGATGACCGACGAGCGGATGTTGATGTCGAGCATGTAGAGCGTGTGCCCGACGAGCGCCGGCATCGCCTGGGTGAGCACGCCGGTCGAGGACTCCTGGACCCGCGTCGCGCCGGTCGACGTGACCCCTTCGCGGGGCCCGGGCGACACCTCCTCGATGGCGTCGGCGAACAGCTTGGTGGCGAAGCCCACGGTGCCTACGGCCAGGGCCATCACGCCGGGGAAGGGGCCGAGCCCGACGGCGGCGACGAACACCACGGCGATGATCAGCTCGGGCACGGCGCGCACGACGACGACGAGGTAGCGGGCGGCGGCGTACACCCACCGGGCGGGGGCGACGTTGCGGGCGGCGAGGAACCCGAGCGGGAGGGCGACGAGGACCCCGAGGAACGTCGCCGCGAACCCGAGGGCCAGCGTCTCGACCAGCGCCTCGCGGATGTCGGGGGTGAACCAGTCGAGGTCGGTGGGCACGAGCCGACCCAGGAGCGAGAGGATCTCGCCGCTGCTGGTCACCACGTCGAGGAACGACACGTCGGTCCACCACTGGGCGATGACCACGAGCACGAGCCCGATCGCCCCGAACGTCGCGAGGCGGACCCGCTCGGTGGTCCACGGCGGGCGCAGCTTCTCGTGGTCGAACGCGACCTCCGTCGTGGCTGCACCGGACGGCTCCGGCCCGAGCGGCTGCGGGGCCCGGCCTGGTCGCCGGCCGACGATCCGCTGGAGGAGGCTGGGCCGTCCGACGGTCTCCCCGCCGAGCACCGTGCGGCGGACCTGGGCGGAGGCCCACTCGACCACGATCACGGTCACGACGACGAACGCGGTGACGGCCAACATGAGGTCGTAGCGAAGGCTGCCCTTGTACAGGTCCAGCAGCAGGCCGATGCCGCCGGCGCCGACGAACCCGAGGATCGTCGCCGTCCGGAAGTTGATGTCGAGCCGGTACATCGCGGTCCCGATGAACGACGGGGTCACCTGGGGCAACACCCCGGACGACAGCACCTGGAGCGGGCTGGCGCCGGTGGCGACGATGGCCTCGCGGGGCCCCTCGTCGATCTGCTCGACGGCGTCGGCGAACAGCTTGCCGACCATGCCGACGGCGTGGAGCCCGATGGCGAGCACGCCGGGGAGCACCCCGATCCCGAACGCCCGCACGAACACGAGGGCGAAGACGAGGTCGGGGATCGCCCGGGCGCTGACGATGACCGCCCGACCGGCGTAGAACGCCGCGGGGTGGGGGCTCGTGTTGCGGGCCGCGAGGAACGCGACGGGGAACGAGACGCCGACCGCCAGCACCGTGCCGAGCAGCGCGATGAAGAACGTGTCCAACGTCAGTTCGAGGACCTGGCCGCGGTCGATGCCGGCGAAGTCGGGCGGCAGCATCTCGCCGAAGAGCCGCCGCATGTCGGACAGCCCGTCGATCAGCGTCGACAGGGAGAGCCCGACGCGGCCGAACGACCAGATCACCCCGGCGCCGAAGCCGGCGGCGATGACGGTGAGCGCGACCCGGGTGGTGGTCCACGGTGGCCGGAGCCGGCCGCCCCCGAGGGGGACGGCCGGCGTCGGCGTCGCGGTGGCGGCGCTCACGAGCCGCCCGTCGCGACCGGTCGGGCCGGGCTCGGCACGTGGTCCTTGGCCGCCGCCCACGTCTGCTCGTACTCGTCCGTCTTCTCGCCGGTCGGGTCGAGGCGCTGGTAGACGGCCATGGCGTCGTCCTGGGAGAGCCCGGTGGCGTCGCGGTCGAGCACGACCCTCCCGTCGCGCAGGCCGATGATGCGCTGGGCCCAGCCGAGCGCGAGGTCGACCTGGTGGAGCGAGCACAGGACCGTGAGGCGGTCCTCGGAGCAGATCCGGAACAGCATCTCCATGACCTGGGCCGAGGACTCGGGGTCGAGGCTGGCGACGGGCTCGTCGGCCAACATGAGCTTCGGGCGCTGCATGAGTGCCCGGGCGATGGCGACCCGCTGCTGCTGGCCGCCGGACAGCGTGTCGGTTCGCTGGAAGGCCCGGTCGCCGAGGCCCACCCGTTCGAGGTGCTCGAGCGCCTCGCGGCGCAGCCTCACGGGGTAGGTGAGCACGCCGTAGCGGGGCCCGCGCAGTCGTCCGAGGGCGCCGGTGAGGACGTTCTCGAGGCAGGTGAGCCGGCCGACGAGGTTGAACTGCTGGAAGATGAAGCCGACGTCGCGCCGGAGGCGGCGAAGCTCGCGGCCGTGGGCCCGGGCGAGGTCGACGCCCAGCACCTCCACGTCGCCGCTCGTGGGTTCGTGCAGCTTGTTCAGGTGGCGCAGGAAGGTGGACTTCCCCGAGCCGGACAGGCCGATGATGACCGCGAGCTGGCCCTCGGGGACGGTGAGGTTCACGTCGTCGAGGGCGACGACCCGGCCACCGTCGAACTCCTTGCGGAGCTGCGACGTGACCACGACGGGGTGCTGGGCGTCGTTCGTCACCGGTGGCTCACCCGTCCTGGCACTTGGCAGCCTGGGTGAGCTCGCAGAGCTCGTCGATCGGGGCGTAGATGCTGTCGTCGGCCTCGATCCAGCCCCACGAGTCCTCGTCGGAGAACGAGCAGTCCTCGGGACCGGTGCAGTAGCCGTTCTCGACCGCCCAGTCGACGTTGGCGTTGTTCTGGAGGACGTCGGTGAGCGCGGTCACGAACGACTCCGGCAGCGTGGAGCGCACCGCGATCGGCGAACCGGGGATGACGTCGGAGTGGAAGACGACCTTGATGGTCGGGTCACCGTCGCCGTAGGTCTCGCCGTCGACCTCGTCGACGACGCCCGAGACGGCGCCGTCGCCGACGAGGATGCTGCGGACCATCTCGTCGAACGCGAAGCCGGCGTCGCAGGTGCCGTCCTGCACGGCGAGCACGGAGGCGTCGTGGCCGCCGGCGTAGGTGTAGTTGGCCTCCTCGATGTCGAACCCGACACCGAGCATGGCGCCGCGGGGCACGAGGTTGCCCGAGGTGGAGCCGGGGTCGACGAGGCAGATCGACTCGGCGTTGCTGATGTCCTCGAGGCTGTTGATCTCGTCGTTGTCGGCACCGGTGATGAAGAACGACTGGTAGCCGTGGGTCTCACCGGGGCCGGTCTGGTCCTCGTTGTACGGCATCATCACGCCGCCGACCTGGAGCGGGGCGTCGTTCTGGGTGGCGATGTAGTATGAGAACGGCCCGAAGACGGCGACGTCGACCCGCTCGGACTTGGCGGCCTCGATCACGCCGGCGTAGTCGATGGCCTTGAAGAACTCGACGCCGACCCCGAGCTCGCCCTCGATGATCTCGATGGTGGTGCCGAAGATGTCGTCGATCTCCTGGCTGTTGTCCGCGGGCACGGCGGCGAAGATGATCTCCTCGGGCCAGTCCGAGGTGTCCTCGGCGGCGTCCTCGGACGTCTCCTCGTCGGCCGTCTCGTCTTCGGCGGCGTCCTCGGTGTCGGCGGCGGCGGTGTCGCTGCTCTCGTCGGCCGCCGGTGCCGCGGCGTCGGTGTCGTCGTCATCGCTGCCGCAGGCGGCGACCACGAGCGCGCAGGCGAAGAGCGCGGCCATGAGCCTGACGGCGGGACGGTTCCGTCCGGTGAACATCGTTGGTGCTCCCTCGGGTGGTGCCGCGCCACGCACGCGGCGGATGAGCGGGGGAACGTAGGGAGCCCAGTCGACGGCGGGATGTGACCTGTCGGAACAACTCCCGAACCGGTGGTGAACGCTTGTGATCCGCCGGCCGACCCGTCGGGTTACCGAGGGGTAACGTCGGCGGTCGAGGGGGCGCCGACGCTGCGTTGCGAGTGCGGTGTCGTGCGGGTGCGGTGACACGGGAGGGGATGTGATCGTGACGGCGACGGACGAGATCAGGACGACGGGCCGCCTCGTCGGCGACGTGCTCGGTGGCGGCGTCGGGCTGGTCGAGCAGGTGCACCGGGCGATCGCCCGGCGGGTGTTCCGGGCGGTCGGGCCGACGTCGTGGCCGGTCCGGCTCGTCCACGACGCCATCGGCGGGGCGGTCTACGGGTCGGTCCGGTTGGCCCACGCGTCGCTGCCGCGGGCGGGTGCCGCGTACGCCGCGCTCGGTGTGGACCCGGGCGCCCCGGCCCTGGCCGATCGACGCGGGACCGGTGCGGCGCTCGCCGCCGTGAACGGGTTGTGGGGCGACTCGTTGGCGGGGCGCTACCCGGCGTTGGCCAGCGACATGGTCATCCGCGAGGCGGGCGCCACGGTGTCGCCGGACCGCGACGGGCTGGCGGCGGCGTTCGGCGACGCCGGCCCGCGGGTGGCCGTGTTCGTGCACGGGTTGTGCGAGAACGAGCGGTCGTGGGAGCGGGACGCGCTGCGTCACCACGGCGACGCGTCGGCGACCTACGGGTCACTGCTGCAGCGCGACCTCGGCTTCACGCCGGTGGTCCTGCGCTACAACACCGGCCTGCGGGTGTCGGACAACGGCCGCGCGCTGTCGGACCTCCTCGCCGGGTTGGTGGCCGACTGGCCGGTGGCGGTGGAGCAACTGGTGCTCGTCGGCCACTCGATGGGTGGTCTCGTCGTGCGCAGCGCCTGCCGGCGGGCCGAGCTCGAGGGGCTGGGCTGGGCCGACCGGGTGGGCCACGTCGTGTGCCTGGGCACGCCCCACCTCGGCGCACCGCTGGAGAAGGGCGTGAACGCCCTGTCGTGGTTGGCCGGCCGGGTCCCGGAGACCCGCCCGTTCGCCGAGGTCCTGAACGCCCGCAGCGTGGGGGTGAAGGACCTGCGCTTCGGCGCGTGCGTGTAGGAGGACTGGCGTGACGCCGAGCCCGACGAGCTGCTGCGCGACCGCTGCACCGACGTACCGCTCCTGGCGGGGGCGACCCACTGCTTCGTCGCCGCGACGGTGACCCGAGACCCTCGCCACCCGCTCGGCCGGATCCTCGGTGACCTCCTGGTCCGCCCGGCGAGCGCCTCCGGCACCGGCCCCAACCGCCGCATCCCCTTCACCGTCGACCCCGCCCACCACATCGGCCCCCTCGACCACCTCTCCCTCCTCAACCACCCCACCGTCTACACCCACCTGAAATCGCTCCTCACGCCCACCCGAGCTGAGCACGAAGGCTGAGCGAGTGCGCCCCCGGCGCTGACACGCCCCGGGTCAGCGCGAAGGAAGCGCAAGTAGCGAGCGCCCAGCTCTGCCGAGCTTCGAGGGGCGAGTGTGTGGCGGTGCCCGGCGCTGACGCGCCTCGGGGCCGATCGCGAAGGGCGAGCAACCCACGAGTGCCCAGCTCTGACGAGCTTCGCAGTCATGCCAAGGGCCCGCCTGGCCAGAAGGCCCCGAGCGGAGCGGAACGCAATGCGGCCCCCTGGTGCGAGGCCGAAGGCCGAGCACGCGAAGGGCCAGCTCGTGGTCGGCGCTGACGCGCCTCGGGGCCGATCGCGAAGGGCGAGCAACCCACGAGTGCCCAGCTCTGACGAGCTTCGAGGGGCAGGTGCCCGGCGAGTGCCCAGCTCTGGCGAGCTTCGCAAGCCATGCCAAGGGCCCGCCTGGCCGGAAGGCCCCGAGCGGAGCGGAACGCAATGCGGCCCCCGGTGCGAGGCCGAAGGCCGAGCACGCGAAGGGCCAGCTCGTGGTCGGGACCGGCGTCGATCCGGTGACCTCGCGCTTTTCAGGCGCGCGCTCTGCCAACTGAGCTACCCGACCGTGCCACCCACGCGAGGTGGGCGACTGGCGGTCCCGACGGGATTTGAACCCGCGACCTCCGGCTTGACAGGCCGGCGTGCACTCCAAACTGCACCACGGGACCTCGGTGAAGACCGACCGGCAGCATAACCGATCGTGTCAAGAGCACCCCCAACGGGATTCGAACCCGTGTTTCCGCCTTGAAAGGGCGGCGTCCTTGGCCACTGGACGATGGGGGCTCCTGCTGAGGGCTTGCTCACCTTAGCAGTCCACCGGGTGCGGCCCGATCGGGGAGCTCCCCGGTTCCCGCGTTTGCCCACCGGGGGGACGCGTCCCGCGGTGGGGGCGATCACCCGTTGTCGCCGCGGGCGGATCGGGTCAGGACGAGAGGGCCCGCACCATGTGCTCGAGGAGCCAACCGAGCCACTCGTAGAGGGCGTAGGAGGCGGCGTCGGGGTCGTCGGGGGAGACGGGGTCGGGGTCCTCGTCGACGTCGAGCATCGTGCCGAGCACGAGGCGGAGCTGGTTGACCGCGTTCATCCACGACGCGAGCCCGTCCTCGTCGAGGGTGTTGCGGTCGATGGTCTCGGCGACGACGTCGAGGGTGGCGAGGCGCTTCTCGACGAGCTCGCTGTGGGCGAGCAGCCGGTACTCGGCCTCGCGGTCGGGGTCCTCGGCGTACGCGGTGGGGTACAGCCGACGGATCCGCGGGTCGTTCGGGTCGCCGTCGAGGAGGCCGCGCAGCTCGTCGAGCAGCGAGCCGAGGACCTTGCGCTCGCTCTCGTCGAGGTCGATGACGAAGGTCGCGCCCTTGCGGCGGACGGGTCGGCGGGAGCGGAACATCAGCGGCTGGACGCGCGACGGACGGCGGGGTCGGCCGGGCTCACGTGTCCTGCTGCATGGTCGCCCACAGGCCGTGCTCGTGGAGCCGGAAGACGTCGATCTCCGCCTTGTCCCGCTCGCCGCTGGAGACGACGGCGCGGCCCTTGTGGTGGACGTCGAGCATGAGCGCGGTCGCCTTCTCGAGGCTGTAGCCGAACAGCTTCTGCAGCACGAACGTCACGTAGGACATGAGGTTGATCGGGTCGTTCCACACGATGACGACCCACGGGTGGTCCTCGTCGACGACCTCGTCGGTCGTCGGTTCCTCGATCTCGACCGGTGCCGTCGGGGGCGCCATGCTCGAGAGCTCCTCCTGATGACGCGTGCATCTCCGAGCGTACTGGCCCGGGGCGCGACCCGGGAAGTGCCGGTCGTGGGTGCCGTCGCCGCCCGGACCGCCGGGCCCGTCGGGACGGTTCGGCCGGTGAGGCCGATCAGCCCGGTGTGACCGCGGCGGAGGCCGGTTCGTCGCCCGTGGCGTCGCCGCGGTGGTCGGTCGGTGGCGGCACGGCCCCGGTGTCGGCGGCACCGGGGGTCGTGGTCCGCAGCCACACCTCGACGGCGGCGATCCACACGAGGCTCGCGCCGAGGAGGTGGAGGCCGACGAGCAGGGGCGGCACGTCGGTGAAGTACTGGGCGTAGCCGATGGCGGCCTGGACGACCTCGACGGCCATGAGGCCGAGCAGGCCGCGCCGCAGGAGCTCGGCCGAGGGGTCCCGGCGCACGAGCCGGTAGGCGGCGAGCGTGAGCGCGACGAGGGCGATGACCGACAGCGCGTGGATGCGCACGACCTCCTGGACCTCGAAGTTGAGCCGCTCCGCCTCCTCGTCGCCGCCGTGGGGGCCGGCGCCGGTCACGATCGTCCCGGTCACGAGGACGACGACGCCGACCGCGGTCACGAGGCGGGCGAGGACGAGCGCGGCGCCGTCGACGACGGGTCGGCGGGGGCCGGGGGGCTCGGCGGCGCGCCGGTGCAGCACGGTCGCGTTCCACACGAGCACCATGGACAGGAGGAAGTGCCCGATCGTGAACCGGGGGTCGAGCTCGCTGAGCACGAGCAGCCCACCGAGGACGACCTGGGCGACGACGCCGGCGACGAGCCCGAGCGACCACCACACGAGATCGGGACGCCGGGGCCGGCGCAGGAGCGACCCGGCGACCGCCGCGGCGACGGCGACCGAGACGACGCCGGTCACGAGGCGGTTGAGGAACTCGACCATCGGGTGGAACTCGAGCGGTGCGACGAGGCTGTCCTCCTCGCACGTCGGCCAGTCCGAGCAGCCGAGCCCGGAGCCGGTGAGCCGGACGGCCCCGCCGGTGACGACGATGGCGACCAGGGCCACGAGGGCCCACGTGGTGATCCGCTGGTACTTCTCGGGGGAGATCGCTCGAGGGCGCACCCTCGAATGCTCGCGCGTGGGGCGCCCGCAAGGGCCACGCCGGGCGCCCCGGCCCGGAGCGATCGGGGCCCGCCGGACCCGACGTCGTCGACCCCCGGCCCGGCGCGCCGTGACCGCTGCTCCCGCAAGTGTGGGACTCCCCGGTGCGCGCCTTGGCCACCGGGACCCCGGACCCCTAGGCTCATCTCCACGATGCTGCTAGCAGCCGCGCCGAGCCTGTCCTCCCGGATACGGGCGTATGTGGCGCTCACCAAGCCCAGGATCATCGAGCTGCTGCTCGTCACGACCGTCCCCACCATGGTCGTGGCGGAACGCGGCCTGCCCGACGGTTGGCTCATCATCGCGACGGTGATCGGCGGGACGTTGGCCGCCGGTGGCGCGAACGCGATCAACATGTACGTCGACCGGGACATCGACGCGCTCATGGAGCGGACGAAGAACCGACCGCTCGTCACCGGCGTGATCTCACCGAGGGCCGCCCTCACGTTCGCGATCACCCTCGAGGTCGTCGCCTTCGCCTGGTTGTGGGCCTTCGTCAACCTCCTCAGCGCGGCGCTCGCGGTCGCGGCGTGCCTCTTCTACGTCTTCATCTACACCCTGTGGCTGAAGCGCAGCTCGACCCAGAACATCGTCATCGGTGGCGCGGCCGGCGCCGTGCCGGTGCTGATCGGGTGGAGCGCGGTCACCGGCACCGTCGGATGGCCCGCGGTGCTGCTCTTCGCCATCATCTTCTTCTGGACCCCGCCCCACTTCTGGGCCCTCGCCGTGCGCTACCGGGACGACTACAGCGCGGCGTCGGTGCCGATGCTGCCCTCCGTCGTCGAGCTGTCCGCGGCGGCGCGACGCATCCTCGGCTACACGGTCCTGCTCTGGCTGCTGACCCTCGTGTTCGCCCCCGTCGCCGAGATGGGAGCGATCTACGTGGCATCGGCCGTGGCCCTCGGCGCCGTGTTCACGTGGCAGGCCGTCGGCCTGCTGCGCGACAGCTCCGCGAGCCGGGCGATGGGTCTGTTCCGCTACTCGATCACCTACGTGACGCTGCTGTTCGGCGCCATGGTGGTCGACCAACTCGTCCGGAACGGCTTGTGATGGCCGTCGGCATCCGCCCCGCACCCGATGCGTCCGATGGCCACGGGTCCGGGGCACGTTCCGCCGGTTCGCGGCGCCGACGCCCACCGAGGTGCGGCGACGGTCGCTGATGCCATCTCGCAGCCAAAACCAGGGCGTGTGTAGAGTCCGCCCCCGAGCACAGCCAGCCCCCACCCCGACGCGCTCCGGCGGGCGCGGTGATCGAGCCGCCCGTCGCCCACGAGGTCAGCCCAGATCATGACGATCACAGAATCACGTCCGGACGAGGAGCGGGCCGTCGAGCCCGCGGCCGAACCCGCCGTACCCATGTTGACGCCCCCGCCGCCGCTACCCGGCGTGGCGGGCGTCGTGAGCACGTCCGACCACACGGTCGTCGGGCGCCTGTACATGGCGGTCTCGCTGGTGTTCCTCATCGGCGCATCCGTCCTGTGGGCGCTGGCCGGCTTCGAGGGCATGGACCTCGACGGCTTCGACGTCCTCGAGGCCGACGTGTGGACCCAGGTGGTGACCCTCGCCGAGGTCGGCCTGTTCATGTTCGGCGTGTGGCCGCTGCTCATCGGACTGGCCCTCTACGTCGTCCCGCTCCAGCTCGGGTCGCCGTCCGCCGCCTTCCCCCGGCTCGCCGCCGCCTCGTTCTGGGGCTGGCTGGTCGGTGCGGGCATCGTCATCGCCGGCTACATCGCCGACGGCGGGCCCAACGGCGACGACGTCGACGCCGTGCTCCTCACGCTCTCCGGCCTCGGCCTGGTCATCCTGTCGCTGCTCGCCGCCACCGTCTCGGCCGTGACGACGGTGCTCGCGGTGCGTCCGGCGGGCATGAGCCTGCGCCGCGTGCCGGCGTTCAGCTGGTCGGTGCTGACGGCCGGGAGCCTGTGGCTGCTGACGTTCCCGGTGCTCGCCGGCAACCTCCTCCTCATCTACCTCGACGCGGACCACGGCCAGGAGCTCTACGGCGCCAAGGGCAACATCTGGGCCCAGGTCGACTGGGTCTTCTCCCAGCCCGCGGTCTTCGTGTTCCTCGTCCCGGTCCTCGGCATCGTCGCCGACATCGTCCAGTCGTCGGCCCGTGTGCCCCAGGCGCTCCACCGGCCCGTGCTCGCGGTGATCGGGGTGACCGCCGCCCTCTCGTTCGGGGCCTGGGCCCAGACGGCGTTCAACGCCGCCCTGGTCGAGCGGGCGACCTGGATCGCCATGAGCGTCGCCATCGCCCTCCCGCTCCTCGCGCTCGGCGGTCTGCTCGCCGACAACCTGCGGCGCGGCCGCCCGAGCGTCGGCAGCCCGCTCCTGCTCGGCCTCCTCGCCTACGTGGCGGCGCTCGCCGCCGGGGTGTGCGCCGCGCTGGGTGCGATCGACCCGCTGAACCTCGTCGGCACCACCTGGGCCGACGGGCTCGCCAAGCTGATCGCCGCAGCGGCCGTGCTCGGCGCGATTGCCGGGCTCCAGTACTGGGGCGCCCGCATCTGGGGCCGCACGCCGCCCGAGGGGCTGATGCTCCTGGCCGCGCTGGCGCTCGTCGCCGGTGCCGCGGCCTTCGCCGTCCCCGAGCTGATCGCGGGCGGCCTCGGCCAGGTCCCGCTCGACCTGTTCGGCGCCGCCGAGGTCGTGGAGGACGGCTACGAGGCGCTCAACGGTGTGATGGCGGCCGGTGCCGTGCTCATCGCCGTCGGTGTCCTGGTGACCATCCTCGCCATCGTGCCCGCCGCCATGCGCGGCGCCCGCCAGCCGGCCGAGGCCCGCTGGAAGGGCCTCACGCTCGAGTGGGCCGAGGTCGGGGTGCCCGGCGCCGCCGGGACGCGAGTGCCGGTCGCCGAGGTGCGCTCGGCGACGCCGCTGGCCGACGAGCCGGATCCCTCGACGAACGACGCCGCCACCGGGGAGCAGAACTGACGTGGCCGACTCCGCCACCTTCTCGACCGTCGGCCTGCCCGCCGCGCCGCCGGCCCGTCCCCGCGTCGCCCTGCTGGGCTCGACGCTGGTGTCGGCCGCCTCGGCGATGTTCTTCGCCGGGCTGATCGGCATCTACCTCGCCCGACGCGCCGACGTCATCGCCAGCGGCGAGACCTGGCTGCCCGACGGGGTGAACATCCCGGTCGTCCCGCCGACGATGATGCTGATCACGGTGGGCATGTCGCTGATCACGATGGCGTGGTCGGTGACGTCGCTCCGCTCGAACGACATCCCCCGGGCCGCCATCGCGCTGGGCCTCACCGCGGTGTTCGCCATCTCGGTGATCAACCAGACGTCGTACCTGTACACACAGATGGGCCTGACGATCGACTCCGAGGTCGGCGTCCTCGTCTACGCCATCACCGGGGCCCACCTGGTCATGGTCGGCGCGGCCCTGATCTTCCTCGGGGTCGTGCTCTTCCGGGCCGCCGCGGGCCAGTACCGGCGCATCCCCGACGGTCCGGCGGCCGCGCTCGTGTTCTGGTACACGACGTGCGGCATCTACGCCCTCATCTGGTACGCCATCTACATCACGAAGTGACGGGGACCACGAGCACATGATCACCACGGGCTTCCGTTTCTACTTCGGACTCGCAGCGCTCTACCTGGCCGCCGCCACGCTCTACGCGTGGACGACGGGAGGGGTCGACTGGAACCTGTTCCCCGGCAACATGGGGACGTTCGCCTTCCAGCTGACGGGTGCGCTCACGTTCGGCTATATCGGCGGCGTCGGCGACCACGTCGGCTACTCGATCCTCGCCGGCGCCGGCATCGTCTCCATGGTCGTGGCGTTCGTCGTCGTCGGCTCCCGGGACGGCAACGCCCGGGTGCTCGCCCGGGTCGCCGGGACCGAGCGTGCGCCGGCCGTCCAGGTGTCGGCCTCGCCGAACTGGTGGGGCCCGGCCGCCGCGTTCGCGCTCGGCGCGATCGTGATCGGCCTGGTGGTCGACGTCCTCCTGGTGATCGCCGGGATCGTGCTCGGCGCCATCGTGCTGTTCGAGTGGGTCATGGCCGCCTGGGCCGACCGGGCCACGGGTGACCCCGAGGCCAACGCCGCCCTGCGCAACCGCCTGATGGGCCCCCTCGAGGTTCCGATCATCGGTGCGCTCGTCGTCGGTTTCGTCGCCGTCTCGTTGAGCCGGCTCTTCCTCGCGGTCGGCGAGCTGGCCGCGGTCGTCGCCGCCGGCGTCGCCTCGACGCTGGTGCTGGTCATCGCGATCGTGCTCGCCTCGGTGCCCCGCCTGGCGTCGTCGGTGGTCGCCGCCGTCGTCGCGCTGGGGGCCGCGGGCATCCTCGCCGCCGGCGTCGTCAGTGCGGCGGTCGGTGAGCGCGAGTTCGAGGTCCACGGTGCCGAGCACGGCGAGGAGGAGCACTCCGAGACCGAGGGTGGCGCCGCCGAGGAGACCGAGAGCGACGCCGGCGCGACCGAGGGCGAGGGCGGCGAGACCGGCGCCGAGGACGAGTGAGGCGACCGGTGCGCGAATCGTCCGAACATTTCGCGGTCCGCGGTTGGCGAACGGCGGAGACGCACGACACTATGGCCGGCGAAGGCGGCGCCGACGGAGTTGCGGCCCCGGGCGACGAACGTCCCCGAGCCGTGCCGGCCACCGATGACCGGAGACCACGAGGGACCTTGATGGCAACAGCAGTGCGACGAGCCTCACGTTGGCTGGCCGCGACGACCGGCGTCGCGGCGCTGCTCGTGCTCAGCGGCTGCGCCGACGACGCACCGCTCGACACGCTCGAGCCCAAGGGTCCGGCCGCCCGCGAGATCGACAGCCTCGTCAACATCGTCTTCTCGATCGCCGGGATCGTCTTCGTCTTCGTGACGGTCGGCGTCCTCATCGTGGCCCTTCGCTTCCGGCGCAAGGGTGACGACGACTTCCCGGTCCAGGTCCACGGCAACACGAAGCTCGAGCTGGGCTGGACGATCCTCCCGGCCGTCGTGCTCGCCGGCGTGGCCGTCTTCACGGTGGCGACGATCTTCAACCTCGCCGACACCCCCGACGACGCCGAGCTCGAGGTCCGGGTCGTCGGCCAGCAGTGGTGGTGGTCGTTCGAGTACGACCTCGACGGCGACGGCGACTTCGGCGACATCGTGACCGCCAACGAGATGGTGGTGCCGGCGGGTCAGCCGATCTCGCTGACCATTGCCTCCAACGACGTGATCCACAGCTTCTGGATCCCCTCGCTGAACGGCAAGAAGGACGCCGTCCCCGGTCGTGAGCACCCGCTGTGGATCGAGGCCGACGAGCCCGGCCGGTACCTCGGCCAGTGCACGGAGTTCTGCGGCCTGTCCCACGCCAACATGCGGATGGTCGTCGAGGCCGTCAGCGACGGGGACTTCGAGACCTGGGTCGCCGCCCAGCAGGAGCCGGCGGCGATCCCCGAGGACGACGCGGCCGCGATGCGGGGCCTCGAGACCTTCGTCTCCCAGTGCGTGACCTGCCATCAGGTCCAGGGCGTCAACAGCCCGGACTGCGTGCCGCTCGAGGAGGGCGAGACCTACGTCCCGGGCGAGACCTGCTGGGAGGGTGCGCAGCCCTTCGACGGCGCGGCCCAGGTCTCCGGCAACGCGCCGGAGCTGACGCACCTGATGAGCCGCTGCACGTTCGCCGGCTCGATCTTCGATCTCTACGTCGACGAGCGGTGCGGGGACCCGGACGCGGTCAACCGTGCCCAGCTCGAGGCATGGATCCGCAACCCACCCGCCGAGAAGGCGATGGCGCCCGACCCCAACCAGTACACGACGGTCGGTCGAGGCATGCCGCAGCTGCCCCTCAGTGAGGAGCAGATCGACGATCTCGTTGCGTACCTGACGACGCTCGACTGACCGGACGAGGACGAACCATGGCAATCACCGAGGAGCCCCTGGCCCTGCCGTCCGGTGGCCGCGGCACGGCTGTCGAGCCGCTCGGGTCGCTGGCCCGCCCCAGGGCGACCGGCGGCCTGAAGGACTGGCTGACCACCGTCGATCACAAGAAGATCGGCATCATGTACGGCATCGGCGCCTTCGTGTTCTTCATCGTCGGCGGCATCGAAGCCCTGCTCATTCGCCTGCAGCTCGCGCAGCCGAACGGAACGGTGCTGAGCGAGGAGCTGTACAACCAGGTCTTCACCATGCACGGCGTGACGATGGTCTTCCTCGTCGTCATGCCGATGGCGGCCGCGTTCGCCAACTACCTGCTCCCCTTGCAGGTCGGCGCCCGTGACGTGGCGTTCCCGCGTCTCAACGCGCTCAGCATCTGGATCTGGCTGTTCGGGTCGATCTTCCTGAACACCAGCTGGATGCTCGGTGGTGGCGCCGACGGTGGCTGGTTCAACTACGCCCCGAACAGCGGCCTGGCGTTCTCGCCGAGCCACGGCATCGACTTCTACTGCGTCGGCCTGCTCATCGTCGGCATCTCGTCGATGGTCTCGTCGGTGAACCTGATCGTGACCGTGATCAACATGCGGGCGCCGGGCATGACGCTCATGAAGATGCCGGTGTTCACCTGGATGACGCTGGTCACCCAGGTGCTCCTGCTCTTCGCCCTGCCGGTGATCACCGTCGCCCTGGTCCTGCTGAGCATGGACCGACTGTTCGACGCCAACTTCTTCAACGTCGAGCAGGGCGCCGACCCGCTGCTGTGGGAGCACCTGTTCTGGATCTTCGGGCACCCGGAGGTCTACATCATGATCCTGCCGTCGTTCGGCATCGTGTCGGAGGTCATCCCGACCTTCGCCCGCAAGCCGATCTACGGCTACCCGTTCATGGTCTTCTCGGGCATCGCCATCGGCTTCATGGGCTGGGGCGTGTGGGCCCACCACATGTTCGCCTCCGGCCTCGGCCCGGTGTCGGTCGCCGCCTTCTCGTTGTCGACCATGTTCATCGCCGTGCCGACGGGTGTGAAGATCCTCAACTGGATGGCCACCATGTGGGGCGGCAAGATCCGGTTCACGACGGCGATGCTGTTCGCGGTCGGCCTGGTCGCGATGTTCACGATCGGCGGCCTCTCGGGCGTGACCCACTCGATCGCCCCCGCCGACTACCAGCAGACGGACACGTACTACATCGTGGCCCACTTCCACTACGTGCTCTTCGGTGGTGCGCTGCTCGGCCTCTACTCGGGCATGTACTTCTGGTGGCCGAAGGCCTTCGGCCACGTCCTGAACGAGAAGCTCGGCAAGCTCCACTTCTGGACCACGCTCGTCGGCTTCAACCTGACCTTCGGGCCGATGCACATCCTCGGCCTCCAGGGCATGTCCCGCCGGATCGCCGTCTATGACGACGGCTACGGCTTCAACATGTGGAACCTGGTCGCCACGATCGGCTCGTTCATCATCGCCGTCAGCGTCATCGTGTTCCTGGTGAACGTGGCGCTGTCGAAGCGCTGGGCCCGCAACGCCCCGCCGCCCGGACCGGACCCGTGGGACGCCCGCAGCCTCGAGTGGATGATCCCGTCACCCACGCCGGAGCACAACTTCGACGTCACCCCGACGGTCACCCGTCAGGACGAGTTCTGGCACCGCAAGTACGGCGAGGACGAGCTCGGCCGTGCCGTGCGGGTCAAGCCGACGGAGGAGGTCGTCCAGAAGGGCGACGCCACCGGCGTGCACCTGCCGTCGCCGTCCTACTGGCCGATCGTGCTGGCCGCGGGCCTGCCGATCATCGGGTACGGACTGATCTTCAACCTGTGGCTGTGTGTCCCGGGTGCGCTCATCACCCTGCTGGGGATCTACGGCTGGGGCTTCGAACCGGCCGACGATCCCGACGGCGGTCACGACCACGACGATCATCACGACGACGGTGACGCCCCCGAGGGCGACGCCGCCGAGACCGAGGAGTCCACCGTTGGCTGACCTCGCCACGGCCCCGGCGGCCGCAGCGGCGCACGACGACGTCCACGGCGCGCACGAGACGACGACCGGCATCTCCAACACGAAGTTGGCGATGTGGCTGTTCCTCGGATCCGAGTGCCTGCTCTTCGGTGCGTTGATCTCGACGTTCCTCCTCTACAAGCGCCAGCTGAACGTCTTCCCCGGCTTCGAGGACGCCGAGGTCAACCGCCTCGGCGCCGACATCTTCGACATCCCGTTCACGTCGGTCAGCTCGTTCGTGCTGCTGATGAGCTCGCTGACGATGGTCCTGGCGCTCTCCGCGCTCGGTCGGGGAGACATCTACCGCTCGAAGATCTGGATCCTGTCCACGGCCCTGCTGGGCTCGATCTTCATCGGTGGCCAGGTCTACGAGTTCACGGCCTTCTACAACGAGGGCCTCGGCTTCACGACCAACATCTTCAGCTCGGCCTTCTACACGCTGACCGGCTTCCACGGCGCTCACGTCACCATCGGCATCATCATGCTGATGACGGCCTACGTGATGGTGTCGAGCGGCCGTCTCAAGCGCGAGAACGCCGAGACGCTCGAGATCATCGGTCTGTACTGGCACTTCGTCGACATCGTGTGGGTCTTCATCTTCACGGTCGTCTACCTCATCCCCTGACCCGAGAGGCACGCGAACCCCGATGACCGCGCACCAGACGGACGAGCCGACGAGCGGCACCGCGGCCGCGACCAGCGTGGCGGTGGACGATCCGGCGCACGACGACGTCTCGCACCACCCCTCGGACTGGACCTACATCAAGATCGCGCTGGTCCTGGCGGCGATCACCGCGCTCGAGGTCTTCACCTACTTCGAGAGCGTCGTCGACTGGGGCCCGTTCCTGATCCCGTCGCTGATCGTGATGATGGTGGTCAAGTTCTTCCTGGTCGGCGCCTTCTTCATGCATCTGAAGTTCGACAACCCGCTCCTGCGGAACGTGTTCATCTTCGGGCTGGTACTCGCGGTCGCGGTGTACGTGGCCACGTTGCTGGCCTTCGAGTTCTTCGTCGACGTCTGAGCCGGCCGATCGCCCCGATCGGCTGAGTCGCTCGCCCTGCGGGCGAGGGAGGGAGCATCGTGCTCGCCGAGGCACAACCCTGGGTCTTCCAGCTGCACCTCGAGGTGTGGTTCCTCGTGGCGGCGTTCGTCGGGCTCGGCATCTACGCCTCCCGCCGAATCGCCCCGCAGCTGTCGAGCGCCCGGATCACCCGGCGCCAGAAGATCTTCTTCTGGTCGGGTGCCCTGGTGCTGTGGCTGGCCTCGGACTGGCCGATGCACGACATCGCCGAGGAGTACCTCTACTCGGTGCACATGCTCCAGCACATGCTGCTGACGTTCGTGTTCCCGCCGCTGGTGCTGCTGTCGGTGCCGACGTGGCTCGCCCGGCTCGTCGTGAGCGAGGGCAGCGGCGTCTACACGTGGCTGAAGCGGTTCACCCACCCGGTCGTCGCCGGGCTGGTGTTCAACGGGCTCACGGCGCTGACCCACTGGGCCCTCGTCGTGAACCTGGCGGTCGAGAACGGCCCGCTCCACTACACGATCCACCTCGCGATGGTGATCGCGGCGTTCCTCATGTGGATGCCGGTGTGCGGTCCGTTCGAGGAGATGCGCATCTCGCTTCCCGGCCAGATGGTCTACCTGTTCCTGATGTCGATCCTGCCGACCATCCCGGCCGCGTGGTTGACCTTCGCCGAGAACCCGCTGTACTCGGCGTACGAGGAGGCCCCCCGCCTCTGGAACGTGACCGCCGCCCACGACCAGCAGTGGGCCGGGCTCATCATGAAGCTCGGCGGCGGCATGTACCTGTGGGCCATCATCACCTACCTGTTCTTCGTGTGGGCGATGCGCCACGAGCAGGCGGAGCGGGCCGGTGTCGTCGTCGGCGAGCGTGACGTGCTCACGTGGGACGAGGTCCAGGAGACGTTCGACCGCCTCGGTCCCGGTCCCTCCGAGCCGGCCGTCGGCTCGGCCCCCGACCGCGGCGACGGCTGACGGCCGCACCGCCCGGCCGCCACGCGAGCCGGACCTGGGGAGTGACCGTCAGGCCGGATCCCAGCGCAACGTCCTGGCCGCCACCACCGGCGTCACGATCGCCCAGGCGACGAGCACGACCCAGGCGCCGGAGCTGCCCCCGTCGAACAGGCCGTCCCCGTCGAACAGACCGACGGTGACGTCGACGAGCGCAGCGGACGGCAGCAGCCGGGCGACGGCCTCCACGGGGCCGGGGAGCTCGTCGAGCGGGAAGATGATCCCGCCGAGGAGCAGCAGCACCACGTAGAGCCCGTTGGCGACGGCCAGCGACGCCGTGCCCGACAGGTTGCCGGCGATGGTGAGCCCGAGCCCGGCGAACGCCGCGGTGCCGAGGCCGAGTGCGATCGGCAGCCCGATAAGGCCGCTCCCCGGACGCCACCCGAGCGCCAGCGCCGCGGCGCCGAGCACGACGATCTGCAGCACCTCGATGACGAGGACCGCGCAGATCTTCGCCGCGATCAGCCGGCCCCGGCCGAGTGGGGTGAGGCCGAGCCGGCGCAGGACGCCGTACTGGCGCTCGAACCCGGTGGCGATCCCGAGACTGACCATGGCCGATGACATCACGGCGAGCGCCAGGATCGCCGGGGCCAGGTGGTCGACGGGCTCGGGGGTGTCGAGCGGGAGCACGTCGATCGCCGAGAAGAACACGAGCAGCAGCAGCGGGATGCCGATGGCGACCAGGAGCTGCTCGCCCTGGCGCAGCGACAGCGCGAGCTCGGTCCGGGTCTGTGCGGCCCACGGTCGCAGCGCGCTCATCGCCGTGACCCCCGCCGCCGGCCGCGACCGGATCGGGTCGGCGCCCCGGGGTCCGACCCGGCGGCCCCATCGTGGTCGTCGCCGTCTCCGGTGAGGGCGAGGAAGATGTCCTCGAGGCGCTGACGTCCGGCGCGCAGCTCCCCGAGGGCGATCCCGTTGGACGCCAGCCACGAGGTCACCGCGGCGACGACGTCGGGCGAGGGTGCGGCGGCGACCTCGTACTCGCCCGGTCCGACGCGCGCCACCGGTCGGCCGATGTCGCTGCTCATCGCCTCGGCGTCGAGCTCGGCCGGGGTGCTGAACCGGACGACGTCGTCGCTGCCGGCCCGCAGCTCGTCGGCGGTGCCCGCGGTGACGAGCCGGCCGCGGTCGACGATGGCGATCCGGTCGGCCATGCGCTCGGCCTCGTCGAGCTCGTGGGTGGTGAGCAGGACGGCGGCGCCGCCGTCGCGCAGCTCCCGGACGATCTCGCGGATGACCCGACGGCCGGCGACGTCGACCCCGGCAGTGGGCTCGTCGAGGAGGACGACCTCGGGCCGGCCGATGAGCGCGAGGGCGAGCGACAACCGTTGCTTCTCCCCGCCCGAGAGCCGTCGGTAGGTCGTTCGCCGGGCGTGGGCGAGCCCGACGCGCTCGAGCAGCTCGTCGGGGTCGGCGGGCGACGGCCAGAAGCCGGCATAGGCGCGCAAGACCTCCGGGGGCCGGATGCCGGTCTGGATGCCACCGTCCTGGGGCATCACCCCCATCCGGGGCGCCAGCTCGCGCCCGGCGGACCACGGGTCGAGGCCGAGCACGGTCACGGTGCCGGCGGTCGGTCGTCGCAGCCCGACGATGACGTCGAGCGTCGAGGTCTTGCCGGCCCCGTTGGGCCCGAGGACGACGAGCACCTCGCCGGCGGACGCCGTCAGGTCGAGGCCCCGCACCGCGTGGACGACCTCGCCGCGGCCGAGGCGATGGTCGACGTGGAGATCGTCGACCGAGATGCTGTACACGGCCGCCGACCGTAGCGGTACCGGCGATGGTGCGGTGAACCGGGTCGGCGGCGCGCCGACCGTAGCGGTACCGGCGATGGTGCGGTGAACCGGGTCGGCGGCGTCGCCGACCGTAGCGGCAGCGGCGATGGTGCGGTGAACCGGCCCGGGTCGGCGGCGCGCCGCCGGCACCGGTCGAGCGCCCACCTGGGTTGAACCGGGTCGGAAGGGTCCGGGCCGGCGACTACCGTCGGGACCATGATCGATCTTCGGCATCTGCGGGCCGAGCCCGAGGCGGTCCTGGCCGCCATCGGCCGGCGTGGGGAGGATCTCGCACCGCTGCGTCGGGTCCTGGAGCTCGATGCCGACGCACGGTCCCGCGGCCAGGAGCGCGACGAGATCCGTACCCGCATCAAGGAGCTGAGCCGTCAGGTCGGGACGCTGCGGCGCGACGGCGACGTCGAGGCCGCCGAGAGCGTTGCCGCGGAGAGCCGCGAGCTCGGCGCCCGGGAGAAGGCGCTGACCGCGGAGACCGAGGCGCTCGAGGACGAGATCCGCAGCACCCTCCTCGTCATCCCCAACCTGCCGGCCGAGGACGCGCCGGACGGGGCGTCGGAGGACGACAACGTCGAGGTCCGCCGGGTCAACTACGACGAGGGCGCCTACGGCGAGCACCAGCGAGTGCCGCACTGGGACATCGGCGCCGAGCTCGGCCTGCTCGACCTCGAGCGGGGGGCCAAGCTCTCGGGCTCGATGTTCGTCATGTACCGGGGCGCGGGCGCGCTGCTGGTGCGGGCGCTGGTCAACCTCGGGCTCGACCGCAACAGCGACCTCTTCGAGGAGGTCCGCCCGCCGACGCTGGTCAAGACCGAGACGATGATCTCGACGGGCCACCTGCCGAAGTTCTCCGATGAGGCCTACCACGCGGAGCGCGACGACCTGTGGGCCATCCCGACCGCCGAGGTCCCGCTCACGTCGCTGGCCCGCGACGAGATCCTCACCGAGGCCGAGCTTCCCCGCCGGTTCATGGCCCACACGTCGTGCTTCCGTCGCGAGGCGGGCGCCGCGGGACGCGACACTCGTGGTCTGCTGCGGGTCCACGAGTTCGACAAGGTCGAGATCCTCGCCTACTGCACGCCGGCCCAGGCGCAGGAGGTCCACGCCGACCTGCTCGCCCGTGCGGAGGCGATGATGACCGACCTCGGCCTCGCCTACCGCGTCCTCGACCTGTGCTCCGGGGACCTGGGCGCGTCGTCGCGGCGCACCTTCGACGTCGAGGTCTACGCGCCGGGCGTCGACCGGTGGCTCGAGGTCTCGTCGGTCTCGTGGTTCGGCGACTACCAGGCCCGTCGGGCGAACATCCGCTACCGGCCCACCGAGGGCAAGGGCACCGAGACCCTGCACACCCTCAACGGGTCCGCGCTGGCCGTACCCCGGGTCTGGGCCGCGCTCGTCGAGACCTACCGTCGCCCGGACGGCTCGATCGGCGTGCCCGAGGTGCTGAGCCCCTACCTGGGGGGCCGCGAGACGTTGACGCCGGGCCCGAGCCGTCGGCCCTGATCATCCGTGCCCCGGGGGACGGCTCCGGGGCCGCTGGTCAGGTCCGGTCAGGCCCGGTCGATCATCCGGCGCCGACGGACGGCTCGACGAGGAACTCGCGGAGCGCGAGCTCGCCGGCACCGAGGTGCACGCCCTCCTCGTGGCGCCACGGTGCACGCTCGACCTCCACCGCATCGATCGCGTCCGGTGGCTTGGCCCCCTCGACCCGCAACGGCGCCAGGAGCTGCGGCGCGGGCGCGGCGTGGGCGGCGAGGGAGCCGGCCAGCACGACCACGCCCGGGCGCACCAGTCGCGTGAGCGTGTCCACCGTGAGCGCCAGGCCCTCGGGGTCGATCGGTGCGCGTTCGCGCCGGCCGTTGCCGGCCGGTGCCGCCTCGTCGTTGTAGAGCTCCGCGGCCACACAACCCCGGCGCCCGCACCGACAGCCTCGGCCGCCGACGCGCAGCATCATGTGGGCGACGTCGAAGCCGAGGTCGAGCAGGCGGAACGGTTCGCCGGCGACGGCGAGCCCGCCGGTGACCTGACCGGGCCGGCAGCTGTGGAGGTAGAGGACGAGCGTCCCGTCGGCCCGGCCCCGCGCCGCGGCGATGGCGGCGAGCTTGGTGTGCTCGGCCAGCTCCACGGGCACCTCGCCGACGACCGCGCCCAGCTTGGCCCGCAGCTCACCGACGATCTCGTCGGACGGCGCGGCGCCGACCCGCCGACCCACGCCCACGCCGACCCCGACGAGTCGATCGAGGTCCGTGTCGGCGTGGCGAACGACATCGACGACGTTGCCCATCGCCGCGTAGGCATCGTCGACCGGGGGTGTTCTCGCCACCGAGGTCATCTCGCCGACCAGGTCGTGGGCCACGACCGAGCCGGCGCCGTTCGACCCGAAGCACACGCTCAACGTGCAGGCGGAGGCGGGGAGGAGCCGCACGTTGGGCGACGGACGGCCGACCCCGTCGGCCACGCCGTGCTCGACCGCGACGACGCCCCGAGACGCGAGCTTGGTCAGCGCCGCACCCATCGACGCCGGTGTGACCCCGATCCGCTCGGTGAGCTCGGCCCGTCGGAGCGGATGCCCGGTGCTACGCAGGATCGTTACAACGGCTCCTGCAGCGGACTGCGGGCTGCGGTACATGCATCCACGTTAGCCCTGGTGTGCCCAACATCGGTAGATCCGGGAGCGGGATTCTTTGTCGAGCATCCTTCTTCACCACCTCCGCAACCCCGGTGACCTGGCGCGACGGCCGCGGAGTTCTCGCGTGGCGTGTGGAGCCGAACGCCGTCCGTCGACAGCGCAGCCTCGCCCGCAGAGCGGACCGGCCGGACCGAACATCTGTTCGTTATCATCGGGGTATGGCGACGACGCCGCACACGCCGCGCACGACGCGGGGGCGACGAGGACCCGATGGGCCCACCGGTGACGACGGGGGTACCGGGTCGGCCCGACCCAGGGCGCGGCCGACCCCGCAGCACGCGGGGACGGACGGCGATGGCGGCCAGGGTGCGTTCCCGTGGGAGCGGACCGACGTCGGTGCACGGCCGCAGGGGGTCCTGTTCGACCCGGAGGTCGAGCGCGAGCTCGGTGTCGGCGAGTTCCGGGGGATGGAGTTCCTCCACGTCCGGGCCCGTTCGATCATCAACCGGCTCGACCGCTCGATCGGCCTCCCGTTCAGCCACACCATCAATGCCTACCGCGGCTGCAGCCACGCGTGCATGTACTGCTTCGCCCGGCCGACGCACGCCTACCTCGGCCTCGGCATCGGCGAGGACTTCGACCGACGCGTCGTCGTCAAGACGAACGCGGTCGAGCTGCTCCGGGCTGAGCTCTCCCCGCGCCGCTGGGCCGGCCACGCGATCGCCATGGGCACCAACACCGACCCGTACCAGCGCTGCGAGGGCAAGTACCGCCTGACGAGGGGGATCATCGGTGTGCTCGGCGAGTACGCCAACCCGTTCTCGGTCCTCACCAAGTCGACGCTCGTGCTGCGGGACCTCGACGTGCTCGCGGCCGCCGCCCGCCGCACCCACGTCCGGGTCGATCTCTCCGTGGGCACGCTCGACCCCGATGTCTGGCGGCTCACCGAGCCGGGGACACCGCCGCCGGCCCGTCGGCTGCGCGCCGTCCGCCAGCTCAACGAGGCCGGCATCCCGTGTGGTGTGCTCGTCGCCCCGATCCTGCCCGGCCTGTCGGACGCCGACGAGCAGATCGAGGCCGTGGTCGCCGCCGCGGCCGAGGCGGGGGCCCGGTCGATCGCCCACACGACCCTCCACCTGCGCGGCCAGGTACGTGACCACGTGCTCGCCGAGCTCGCCGGTTGCCGGCCGGACCTCGCCGAGCGCTACGACCGGGAGTACCGCCGGGGATCGGCACCGAAGTCGGTGCGCGACCGCATCGCCCGCAGCTTCGGCCGTGCCCGCGCGACCCATGCCGCGTCGATCGGCGAGCGGTGGGAGCCCGGCCCCGAACCGGCGACCCCGGTGGAGGCCCCGACGCCCCGCCCCACGACCCACCAGCTCACCCTCGGCCTGCCCTGACCCCGTTGCCTCCACTCGCCGAGGCCGAGCACCACCCCGGTTTCTGGTCCCCGTGACGTGCCGCCGGTGGCAGTCTGCGCGGTCCGGAACGGGTGCCGGCCGGTTCTGGTCCCCGTGACGTGCCGCCGGTGGCAGTCTGCGCGGTCCAGAACGGTGCCGGCCGGTTCTGGTCCCCGTGACGTGCCGCCGGTGGCAGTCTGCGCGGTCCAGAACAGGGTGGAGTCGTGCGGGTTGGCGGGGGCGGTGGCGCACGGCTTGACTTCGGCGCATGGACCTGGCCGCCCTCCGCCGTGAGTACCAGCAACGCGGGCTCGATCTCGACGACGCCGCAGCCGAGCCGTTCACCCAGTTCGAGCGGTGGTTCCGCGAGATCGGGGCGGCCGGGGTCATCGAGGAGCCCAACGCCGTCGTCGTCGCCACCGCCGGGCCGTCCGGCCGACCGACCGCCCGACACGTGCTGGCCAAGGCGGTCGACGGCCGCGGGCTCGTCTTCTACACCAACTACGGGAGTCGCAAGGCCCGGGACCTCGACGCCAACCCGCAGGCGTCGGCGGTGTTCGCGTGGAGCGCGATCGCCCGCCAGGTGACGTTCACCGGGCCGGTCGAGAAGGTGACGGCCGAGGAGTCGGACGCGTACTTCGCCTCCCGGCCGCGGGGCTCCCAGCTCGGCGCGTGGGCGTCGACCCAGAGCCGTCCGGTGGCCGACCGGGCCGAGCTCGAGCGGGCGTACGCCGACGTCGAGGCATCCTTCGCCGACGGCCCGGTACCCCGGCCCGATGGGTGGGGCGGGTACCGGATCGTCGCCGACGAGGTCGAGTTCTGGCAGGGGCGCCCCAACCGGCTCCACGACCGCATCGTCTACGTCCGGGCGGACGGCGGCTGGCGACGGCAGCGCCTTGCGCCGTGATCCGGGCGGCCGGACATCGACGCATCGCTCGTTCTGGCCCCCACCAGGTGCCACCGGTGGCACTCGGCGGGGGCCGGAACGGTGGTGGGCCGTCCCTGGCGTCGGGCCGGAGGGCGCCGCCCCGAGCGGGGTGGGCCCGTCGGGTCAGGAACCGAGCGCGGGCTTGACCTCTTCGGCGATCAGCGACAGGTGGTCGAGATCGTCGAGGTCGAGGATCTGGAGGTACATGCGCTCGACGCCGGCCTCGCCGTAGGTGCCGATCCTGTCGGCCACCTCCTCGGGCGTTCCGCACAGGCCGTTCTCGCGCAGCTCGTCGACCTCGCGGCCCACGGCGGCGGCCCGGCGGGCGATCTCGGCCTCGTCCGACCCGCACACGACGATCTGGGCCGCCGACCAGTCGAGCTCGGTCGGGACGCGGTCGATCTTCTCGCACGCCTCGCGCACCCAGCCGAAGATCTCGGCCACGTCGCCGACCGGGGAGAACGCGACGTTGAACTCGGACGCGTACTGGGCGGCGAGCGCCGGGGTCCGCTTGCGCCCGTGGCCCCCGACGATGATCGGCGGTGCCGGCTGCTGGACCGGCTTGGGCAGGCCGGGGGAGTCGACGACGGTGTAGTTCTCGCCGTCGAACGAGAAGGTCCCGCCCTCGGGCGTCGCCCACAGGCCGGTCACGATGGCGAGCTGCTCGGAGAGCCGGTCGAAGCGCTCGCCGAGCGGCGGGAACGGGATGGCGTACGCCTGGTGCTCGGCGTCGTACCACCCGGCGCCGAGACCGAGCTCGACCCGGCCGCCGCTCATCTCGTCGACCTGGGCGACCGAGATGGCCAGCGGCCCCGGGTAGCGGAACGTCGCGGAGGTCACGAGCGTGCCGAGGCGGATCGTCGAGGTCTCCCGGGCGATCCCGGCGAGCGTGACCCAGGCGTCGGTCGGGCCGGGCAGGCCGGACACGGAGCCCATCTTCAGGTAGTGGTCGGAGCGGAAGAAGGCGCTGTAGCCGCACTGCTCGGCGTGGCGGGCGACGGCGAGGAGGGTCTCGTAGGTCGCGCCCTGCTGCGGTTCGGTGAAGATGCGAAGGTCCATCGTCAGCGACGTTACCCGTGTGGTCCCCGGCGCTCGGCGGGCTTCTCGCGGCGCGGTGCGCTCACGCCGGGGCGTGGCCGGTCACCGTGGGAACGAGCGTCACTCCAGGGCGTCGGCGGTGCGCTCGGCCGATGACGGCCAGGCATCGGCCGCGGCGGCCAGCCCGTCGATCAGGGCCCGGGTCGGGGGCACGAGGCCGGGGCCGTGATCGTGCCAGTGCGGGCCGAGGCCCCGCACCCGTGGCGGCAGCTCGAGCTGGGCGCCGCCGTGGCGGGGCCGGTTGACCGGGTTGTCGGGGTGCACGCCCCGCAGCGCCCGGGGGATCTGGTCGAGGTCGTCGGTGACGACGTAGTCGTCGAGCCGGGCCCGCAGGTGGCCCGACACGTGGCGGGCGAGCGCCCGGTTCGTGCCCCCGACGAGGAGCGTCGTCGGGATCCGTCGGCGCCCGTAGCCGTGCACCGCCACGGCGACGTCGACGTGGGCGCAGAACGCGGCGAGCGCCTCGGACTCGGCCGGGTCGATCCGGTTCGACGGCACGTGCCAGCGGAACTCGGGCGGCTGGGCGACCACGTAGACGGAGGCACCGGCCGCCTCGGCCGCGCGCTCGGCGATCGTGTCGGTCACCAGCTCGAGCGAGCCCCCGTGGAACGCCATGAACCCGAACCGCGAGCGGAGCTCCACGGTCTCGACCACGCCGGGGTGGCCCAGCAGCCGGGTGAACATCACGACGTCGCCGGCCCCTCCCGGCGGTTCCACAGGACGAACGCCACCGCCGCGCCGATGATGAGGAACAGCAGCACCCCGGCCCGCAGCGGCGTCATCTCCACCCAGAACAGGCCGAACGGGCTGAAGCCGTCGGTGATCCACCGGTTGACCGTCGCCTGGACGTCGAACGCGAAGTCGACGATCGGGTCCTGGGCCGTGGCGTCGCGCTGCTGGCGGATCTCGAACCAGCCGTACCAGCTGACGTACGCGCCGGCGAGGAGGATGAGCACGGCCGAGACCCGCTCGACGTACTGGGACATCGCCCGCATGGCGTTCACCGCCGAG
This sequence comes from Actinomycetota bacterium, assembly GCA_034211175.1. Taxonomy (GTDB): domain Bacteria; phylum Actinomycetota; class Acidimicrobiia; order Acidimicrobiales; family CAIXPF01; genus JAXHUH01. Next base: position 17,625 of record JAXHUH010000239.1, on the reverse strand, counting down.
GTCCGGGCCAGCGCCACGGCCACGGTCAGCGCGACGACGACGGCACCCATCCCGAGGCCGTAGACGGCGTAGACGGCCACGCCGCTGACGACGTTGGACGACGTGAACGCGTTGGCCGTCACGCTGAGGAAGATCGGCAGCGTGCACGACAGCGAGACGGTGGCGTAGGAGATGCCGAACAGCCACATCGACCCCAGGCTGCGGTCCTTGCCGCCCCGCTGGAGCCGGGGGAGGTGGGCGTCGAGGCGCCAGCCGCCGAGCATGGCGATGCCGAGGCCGATCATCACGACGCCGATCACGAGGGTCACCCACGGGAACTGCTCCTGCAGGGAGCGCGACACGTGGGAGAACAGCAGGCCGACGAGCCCGAAGACCGCGACGAACGAGGTCGTGACCACCGCACCGACGGCCAGGGCCCGCAGCACCGACCGATCGGTGTCGGACGAGCCGTCCTGGCTCTCCTTGCCGACGAAGAACGCGAGGTAGGCCGGCAGCATCACGAAGCCGCACGGGTTGACGCTCGCCACCATCCCGGCGGAGAACGCATAGGCGAGGGGGGCGTCGATCACAGCAGTGCCGCCTCGACCCGTTCGGTCAGCTCGTCCAGGTCGAGCTGACCGAGGTGGACGTCGACCATCCGGCCGTCGGCATCGACGAACACGGTCGTCGGCATGGCGGCCGACCCGATGGCGGCGATGATCGACCCGTCGGGGTCGGCGGCGAGGTCGAACGTGATGCCCAGGTCCTCGGCGAAGGGCCGGGCGTGCTCGACCTGCTCCGCCACGTTCACGCCGATGAACGCGACCTGTCCCTCGAGCGCCTGCGACGCCTCCTCGAGCGCCGGCATCTCCCGGACGCACGGCCCGCACGTCGTCGCCCACATGTTCACCACGAGTGGTGTGCCGCGGTAGTCGGCGAAGCTCGTCTCGGTGCCGTCGAACAGCTCGAACGTCTCGTCGGGCAGCGGCTCGCCGTCGACCGGTTCGGTGATCTCGTCGAGCCCCCGCACCGTGAAGCCCCCGCCGGACGCGGCCCCGTCGGCACCGTCGTCGGACGGATCCAGGACGTAGGTCGCGCCCAGGAGGAGGACCAGGAAGGCGCAGGCGAACAGCGTTGCCGCGAGGATCAACTTCCGGGCGCGTCGTCGGTCCCCGTCCACGGTCCGACCGTAGCGGCCGGTCCGCCGTTGTGGTGAGGCGCGACGGGCCCCTGAGGCGGCGACGGGACGGGTCGGGGCTCGGCCGGGCGCCACACCTTCGGGCGTGGCGGCGCCGTCACCCCGGCCGTCCGCGTCGCTGCGGTCGTCACGGCCGCCCGGAGGCCCGCCGTGTGTCGTCGCCATCCGGCCCGGGCCCGGTCCGCGACCGTCGGCGGTCGTCTTCGGTGCCCGGTACCGGGTGTCGTGAGGGCCGGGCCCGCCGGTCACCTGCGTGACCGGCGGGCGCTGCTCCCCGGAGGACCGATCAGGCCGAGCGCAGGTGCTCGGGGATCGGGACGTCGGGGAGCTGGTCCTCGGGCCGTGGGTGTTTCGGTGGCCGCCCCCGCCTTCGTTTCGTGGCGAGGATCCGCCCGTTCCGGAACAGCTGACCACCCCAGACCCCCCATGGCTCGCGCCGCTGCATGGCGCCCTCCAAACACGGGGCGAGCGTGGGGCATTCCGCGCAGATCCGCTTGGCCTGTGCGATGTCGCCGAGCTCCTCGGAGAAGAAGAGGTGGGCGAGCTCTCCGGTGAGGTTCCGGCACGATGCCTCGTGCCACCAGCTCTCGACGGTGAGGAGGCCGGTCTGGGGGATGGGATCTGACTGGTCGAGGGTCTCGGTACGGATGCCGTCCGGGGCGTGCATCTGGGGTTCCCCTGTCGCTCGTGATGGAATCGTTGGTCGGTGGTCGGACAACGAAGAAGGCCGCCGGTTGAACCGGCGGCCTTCGGAGCGTGAGCCCTGCGTGAGCGATGATTCGCTACGAGGGTGCTGCCTCCTCAGGCCGCGCGTCATACACCTTGACGGTGTTCATGAGCCCGAAGGCCTGCGCGTTGATGCCGGAAATCTCGCGATGTCGCGAGGTGGCGTCATCGGCGCACCAGCCAGCCGAGCGGGCATCGGTGCCACACGTGTCGGCGAGCGGGGCGGCGGCCGGGCGCGGGCCCGTGGCTGCCGTGACTCGCCAGGACGTCGCCGGGCTCGTGATGCGACGCGGCGCGTTGGCGCGCGGACGCGGGGTCGAGCCGGCGGTGGTACCGAGCGCGTGCGTGAGCAGGAGCGCGTCGGTGCGGTTCGTCGACTCGGTCGGCGTGAGCATCAGTGTGTTCAGCATCGTTCGCTCCTCCTCTCGCTGCTCGTGATCCCAATGTCGTGCCGGGGTTCGCAACACGACGTGACGCTGACTCCACCACGGCTGGAGTTGTGCGTCAACTGAATTAACGGACGGTGGTTCGCCCGGGACACGATCGTCCTACGTCCGAGGGCCGCCTAAGGTTCTCCGACCGTGCCCCCCGAACCCGTCCCCTCCGCAGGCGAGCCGGTCGACGGCGACCGTTCCGAAGGTCCCGGCCCGCAGGGTGAGGCGGCGCCGGTCGGTTCCCGGCCGGTGCCCGCTCCGGTGGCGGGGCGTCGCTACTCGGTCCGGCGCCGGGTCCGCCTCGGTGACGTCAGCGCGCGGGGCCGGCTGCGGCTCGACGCCACGGCCCGGTACCTGCAGGACGTGGCCAACGACGACGCCTCCAGCGCCGACATCGAGGACGCGGCCGGATGGGTCGTGCGCCGCACTGCGATCGACGTCCACCGCACGTGCGGGTTCCGCGACGACCTCGAGCTGACGACGTGGTGCAGCGGCCTCGGCGCGCGCTGGGCCGAGCGGCGCACGGTCATCGTCTCCTCCGGCGGCGAGCTCGTCGCCGACGCGGTCGCCATCTGGGTCCACGTCGACCCGAGCACGTCACGGCCCCGGCGCCTCGGCCCCCGCTTCGAGGCCGTGTACGGGCCCTCGGCCGCGGGCCGGACCGTGCGGGCCCGTCTCGAGCACCCCGAGCCGCCGGGCGACGTCCGGGAGGTCCCGTGGACGCTGCGGGTCACCGACCTCGACCTGATGGGGCACATGAACAACGCCGTCTACTGGGAGGCGCTCGAGGGTGAGCTCTCCCGACGCCGAGACCTGCGGGCACCGCTGCGGGCGTCGGTCGAGCACCGCGCCGGCGCGGAGGCGGGCCAGGACCTCACCGTGGTCGCGGCCGACGACGACGCCGGGGCGCGGGTGTGGTTCGTGGCCGACGGCGCGGTGGCCGCGTCGTGCGTGGTCGGCCCCCTCCCCGGATGAGCGGCCAGCCACGGTCAGTCAACTGACTGAGCGGCTCACGCGGTGATGCGGTAGCGCAGCTCGCCCTCGACCCGCCGACGCTCCGCCCGGCCCTCGTGGCGGAGGTGCTCGAGGTGGGCGTAGGTCTCGCTGTCGGCCATCGGGCCCCACGACCGGGGCCGGAACAGGCGCTGGCTGTACGCGCCGACGTTCGCCTCGCCCAGCTCGTCGCCGGCGTCCACCAGGATCGTCAACCGCTCGGCGTGGTGGCGCTCGATGGCACCGACGCGTCCCGACAGGTCGTCGAAGTGGAGGCCGTGGGCGGGCAGCACGAGCGACACGTCATCGAGCGTGTGCATGCGCTCGAGCGAGTCGAAGAACTGGCGCAGCGGGTCGGCCGTGCGGGTCAGCCCGGAGATGTGGGGCGTGATCGTCGGCAGCACGTGGTCGCCGGAGATGACGATCCCGCCGTCGGCGTCGAAGAGGCACAGGTGGTCGGTCGTGTGCCCCGGCGTGTGGAGGGCCGTCCACTCGCGGCCGCCGAGCTTGACCACCTCCCCGTCGATCACCCGGGACGTCGGGGTCGGCGGGTGCAGGTAGCGGCTGCCGATGGTCTGGGAGAGGCGCCACTGCATGCGCATGCGCCAGCCCGGCCTCGGGCTGCGGCCGCCCCACGGGGTCGGTCGGTCCCAGCGGGGGTGGGAGGCGCCGAGGTCGCGGGCGGCGCGCCGGATCCGGTCGAGCGCGCCCCGCTGCTCGTCCCGGTGGGCGGCGGTGGCCGCGAGGTCCTTCTCCTCGTCGTCCTCCTCGTCCGGGTCCCAGAACGTCTTGAAGTGGTGCTCGGTGACGAGCTCGGCACCGGTCTCGCGGCGGATCGCCTCGGCCGCCCCGAAGTGGTCGGGGTGGGAGTGGGTCACGACGACGGTGTGGACGCGCCGCAGCGGGATGCCGGCGGCGTCGAGGCGTCGGGTCAGCTCGCGCCACGGGCCCCGGCCGGGGAGCCCGGGGTCGACGAGGGCCCAGCCCCGGTCGTCCTCGAGCGCGTAGCAGTTGACGTGGCCGAGGCCCGGCATCGAGATGGGCAGCTGGATCCGGAGGATGCCCGGTGCCATCTCGGTGGCGTGGTCGACCGGCGGGCGCCGCTCCTCGCGCACGTCGCCGCCCGGGGCGGGGGTCGTCGCCTCGGTCGAGCCGCCCTGCGATGGGGCGCGCTCGCCGTCGGAGGAGCTGGTCGGACCAGCCATCCGCTCGACCCTAGATGGAGCGCTCGTTCGGTACCGCATCCCGTCATCGACCGCGGTGTGCGGCCGATGGCGCCCGCTCCGGGCGATGCCGGGGAGGCGCCGTTCCGCGCTCCGGGCTACGTTGGCCATATGTCAAGCACACTTAACGACGGCCATTGGAGGTCCTTCGAGGTCTTCGTCGAACCGATCCCGGCGAAGGAGTCCCATCCGTGGCACACCCACGACACCCACGAGCTCGTGTGGAGCCGGTCCGGCACCTATCGGGTCGAGGTCGGCGGTGGCCGCTCCTGGCTCGTCGGGCCGGCGACCGGGCTGTGGATCCCCCGCGACGTCGTCCACCGGGTGGCGACGAGCAACGAGTTCGTCTGCGCCTGGGCCTACGTGCCGGCCGAGCGGTGCCCCTCGTTGTGGTCGCAGCTCGCGCCGATCTCGCTGGGCCCGCTCGTGCGCCAGCTGCTCGCCCACCTCGGGGGCCCGCTCGATCCCGACGATCGGGCCCATGCCGAGCAGGTCGTCCTCGACCTCGTGCGCCCCCAGCTCACGAGCCCGACGGTCGAGCTGCTGCTGCCGGCGGACGAGCGGTGCCGTCGGATCGCCGACGCGGTGCTGTCCGACCCGGCCAACGAGTGGGAGCTCGAGGACTGGGGGCGCGAGGTCGGGGCCAGTGCCCGGACCCTCGCCCGGACGTTCCGGGCGGAGACGTCCCTGTCGTTCGGCCAGTGGCGCACGAACGCCCGCGTCCGGTCCGCGATCGCCGAGCTCGGCGAGGGCACGCCGGTCGGGGTCGTCGCCCGCCGGGTCGGCTACTCGACGGCGAGCTCGTTCATCCACGCCTTCCGCCGGGCGACCGGCCGGACGCCGGCGTCGTACTTCCCCGAGGGGGAGGCGGTCGACGCCGTCGCCGTCCTCCGGTGAGCGACATCGGGCCGGGGAGCGTCGCGCCGCGCAACCGGATGTCGCCGCCGCGCAATCGGTGAGCACGAGCCTGGCGCTCGTGCTCGACCCCGCTCTTCGCCGCGCCCTGTCCGCCGACGGGGACTCGGCCGATGGGGACTCGACCTCCGGGGACTCGGTCGATGAGGACACCGACGGGGACTCGACCACCGGGGACGAGGACACCGACGCCGTGGCGGACACGGCGACGCAGGACGAGGCGTGCGAGGGGTCGCCGACGTTCGAGCGGCCGGCCGTCGAGCCGGTGACCGAGGGGGAGGGGACGGTCACGATCGAGAGCCCCGCCCGCGAGCTCACCGCGCCCGCCGCCCCGCAGCGGGCGCTCGGGTTCTACACGGTCGACGTCGACACGCTGCTGGCGCTCGGCTTCCCGCTCAACCCCACCCAGCCGAGGCGTGACGGCTACACCGCCTGGCCGTGCTTCTTCCCGGCCGCCGAGCTGGCCGGGATCGAGACGTTCCCGAACTACCCCGAGTTCAACTACGAGGCCGTCGCCCTCGCCGAACCCGACCTGATCCTCGACGGCTTCGGCCACGACCCGGAGATCGGCGAGCTGCTGTCGGAGATCGCGCCGACCTACAGCTACCCCCACTACGGCGGCGAGGTCTGGCTCACCTACTTCGAGCGGATCGCCGAGGACTTCGGCCGGCTCGACCAGTACCGCGCCTACGTGGACTTCTACGAGGCCCGCCTCGCCGAGGTGCGCGGCGAGATCGAGGCCGCGACCGGCGCACCGACGAGCGAGATCGTCGTCGCCAGCCTCCAGGAGTGGGACCAGGTCCAGGCGACGTGCTCCTACGGCGTCGAGTGCCGGGTCTTCGACGACCTCGGCCTGTCGATCCACCCGTTGGCCACGACGGACGGCCTGGCCGGTTCCGGCGGCACGTCGCTCAGCGCCGAGCAGCTCGACCGGTTGGCCGATCTCGACCACGCCTTCGTGCCGACCGGCCTGGAGCACCTCGCCGAGAGCGAGTGGCTCGCGGGCCTGGCCGAGAACCCGCTGTGGACGCAGCTGCCGTTCGTCGAGGCCGGCGATGTCACCACCTACGAGTGGGAGATGACCTTCGGCGGTCCGAGCGCGCAGCTCGCGTTCCTCGAGACGGTGCGCCTGGCCCTGACCTCGTGATCGCTCGACCCCCGTCGTTGCGGACGGCGGGGGTCCGGGCCGGTCACTCGGTGGGGCGGAAGACGGCGCCGCGGTAGTAGCGGAGCTCCTCGATGCTCTCGCGGATGTCGTCGAGCGCCCGGTGGTTGGCCGCCTTGCGGGGGGCGTCGCGCAGGGCGCCCGGGTACCAGCGGCGGGTGAGCTCCTTCACCGTCGACACGTCGACGCTGCGGTAGTGGAGGAACTCCTCGATGTCGGGGAGGTAGGCGGCGAGGAACCGGCGGTCGGTCCCGATCGAGTTGCCGCACAGCGGCACCGTGCGCTCCTCCTCGATGTGGCTGCGCAGGAACTCGAGCGTCGCGGCGCCGGCGTCGGCCAACGTCACCTCCGACGCCTCGATGAGCGGCAGGAGGCCGGAGCTGCGGTGCATGCGCCGGACGTGGTCGTTCATCCGGGCCAGGGTCGCCTCGTCGTGGCCGATGACGAGGTCGGGGCCCTCGGCCACGATCTCGAGCTCGTCGTCGGTGATGATCGTCGCGATCTCGACGATGACGTCGCTGCCCGGGTCGAGCCCCGTCATCTCCAGGTCCATCCAGGCCAGCACGGCCCCCGACTGTACCGGCGGCGCCCGCTCGCACCGGGGAGGGTCGCCCGCGGCCGGGGCGCTAGCCTCCGGCGGTGCTGTCGATCCCCCTCGTCCAGCTCGACCCGGACCTGCCCGTCCCGGCGTACGCCCACGAGGGCGACGCCGGCCTCGACCTGCGGGCCCGATCGGACGTGCTCCTGGCCGCCGGCGGCGGCCGGGCCCGGGTGGACACGGGCTTCGCCATCGAGCTCCCCGAGGGGCACGCGGCGTTCGTCGTCCCCCGCAGCGGTCTGGCGATGCGCCACGGCGTCACGTGCCTGAACGCCCCGGGCCTGGTCGACTCGGGCTTCCGCGGCGAGCTCGGCGTCCTGCTGGTCAACCACGACCCCTCGGTGGACTACCAGGTCCGGAGGGGTGACCGGATCGCCCAGCTGGTCGTGGTCGCCGCCGCCGACGTGCGGTTCGTCCTCGCCGCGGGCCTGGCCGGCTCCGAGCGCGGAGCCGGGGGCTGGGGCCACTCCGGTCGGTGACCGGGGCTAGGCCGCGGCGCTCCGGTGCTTGCGCAGCGCCACCCGACCGTGGTCGGCGTCGAGGGAGACGTCGTCGACCAGCTCGGTGACGAGTCGGCGGAACCGGGCCGTCGCCTCGTCGGTCCACAGGTGGCGGTCCTCGTCGAACTCGGCCACCGCCTCGACGAACACGCCGTCGTCGTCGAAGCCGAACCGGACGTGGATGCGCCCGACGTGGTCGGCGCGGCCGAGGAGGAGGATGATCGCCTCGTCGACCGCGAGGCGCAGGTCCTCGAGCTCGGCGTAGGAGAACCCGTGGCGGATCAGCAGCCCCGACGCGGCGACCCGTGCCAGCCTGCCGTAGGCGGCGAGCGAGGGGACGCTCAGCATCACGACCTCGGCGCCGGGCTCGAGCCGGGGGCCGTCCGCCACGGTGCCGGCCTGCTCGGGGGCGCCCGGCCTCACCACCGAGGGTCGGTCTGGTCGGTTGCACCCACGAGGCCAGCGTAGCCCTCCCTCCCCGGCCGCGGCCGGGGAGCCGTGGTCGCCGGGCCACGTCCGCCACGATGTCGGCGGTGCCCGGGCCGCCCCGGCGGGCGACGACCATCACCGGCCACGACCGTCCGGGTGAACCTTCGCGTGAATTCCGGGCACGCTCTTCCAATGCCTACCTACTGGTCGGTAGGCTGGCGGTCGTGAACGATCTGGCACTGCTGAGCGAGCTCGCCCCTGTCGCCGAGACCCTCCTCGAGCGCCACATCAACGCGAGCAAGGAATGGATGCCCCACGACCTCGTGCCCTGGAGTCGCGGACGCGACTTCGAGGAGGGCTACGAGTGGGACCCCAACGAGGTCGACCTCGCGCCCGAGATCCGGAGCGCGCTGTTCGTCAACCTCCTGACCGAGGACAACCTCCCGTACTACTTCCGTGACGTCGAGCGGATGTTTGGCCGCGACGGCGCGTGGGGTGAGTGGGTCCGGCGCTGGACCGCGGAGGAGGGACGCCACTCCATCGTGATCCGCGACTACCTCACGGTGACCCGGGCGGTCGACCCGGTCGGTCTCGAGCGGGCCCGCATGGTGCAGATGTCCTCGGGTGCGGTGCCCGAGCCGCCGACCGCGGCCGACGGGTTCGCCTACCTGGCCCTCCAGGAGCTGGCCACCCGCATCGCCCACCGCAACACCGGGAAGATGATCGACGACGAGGCCGCCTACCGGATCATGAGCCGGGTGGCCACCGACGAGAACCACCACTTCCTCTTCTACCGCGACATCGCCAAGGCCGCGATCGAGGTCGACCCGTCGGCCATGATGCTGGCCATCCGGGACCAGGTGCGCGACTTCGAGATGCCGGGAACCGGCATCCCCAACTTCACCGAGCACTCCCAGGCGATCGCCAAGGCCGGGATCTACGACTTCCTCATCCACTACGAGCAGATCCTCCTGCCGGTCGTGGTGCGTCACTGGGGCATCGAGTCCCTCGAGGGGCTCTCGCCCGAGGCCGAGCAGGCCCGCGACGCGACCTTGAAGTACATCGAGAAGATCCGCCGGGTCGGCACCCGCCTCGCCGCCCGCCGCGAGGAGCAGCTCGCCTCGGTCTGATCCGGCGACGCCCGGTGGCGATCCTGGTCGACGAGGCGCGCTGGCCGTGGCGCGGTGACCTGTGGGCCCACCTGGTCAGTGATTCGGCGCCCGACGAGCTCCACGCCTTCGCCGCGGCGCTGGGCATGCGCCGTCTCGCCTTCCAGGGCGACCACTACGACGTCGACCGCGCCACCCGTCAGCGGGCACTGGCGCTCGGCGCCGAGGCGGTGCCCAGTCGTGTCCTCGTGCGCCGTCTGCGGGCCTCGGGCCTGCGTCGACGCGGCGCGGCGCCCGCCCCGGTGGCTGACCGTGGGCGAGGCCGTGGTGCGCTCCGATGTCGGCGCCGCCGAGCTGACGGCGCGCATCGAGCACCTCCTCACCGCCGTCGACGGCCGTGCGGCCGCGGCCGCAGCCGACGCGGTGGGTTCCGCGGTCGGCGCCGGCCGCGGTGGCACGGGCGCCGCCTGGCCCCGCGCGGTGGCGTCCGATGCGGTGGCTTGGATCGAGCCCGCGGTGGGTACAGGCGCATCGTCACCCCGGGTGCCCGAGGTGCAGGCACTCGAGGTCGCGGTGTTCGTGCGACCTGCAGCGGGTGCCGTGATCATCCGGGGCGCCGAGGTGGCGACAGCGGGCCCGCCGGGTCCCGGCGCCGTGGTGGTTCACCGCAGCGGCGACGGTCCGGCATCGGCCGTCGAGCTCCTCTGGGGTGACCCGGAGGCAACCGGCGGGTGAACGGTCGACGATGCGGTGGGTGGATCGACCCAGCCGAGGTCGCATTGTCACGGGGCATCGCTATGGTGGCCATAGCACATGAGGGAGGCGAGATGGTGGATCTCAGTGGCGTCACGACGACCAACGATCCGAGCCTCTCGTCCCGCGAACCCCGCCGGGTGACGTTCGATCCCTCGCTGCCCGTGCGTCTCGCCCTCCTGAGCGCGGTGACGATCGCTGCGCTGGCCTTCCCGGGGACGTTGCCCGTCCTCGCGGTGATCACGGCCGTCGCCGTGGTCGTCTCGGCCCGCCAGATCGTGCACGAGCTCTCCGGGCGCGCACTTCCCGACTGAATCGCGCGCAGCCCCGTCCCACACGGGTACGGGTGCCCCGTCGGCGGGTCCGGTACTGGTACCGTCCGGCGCGCAGATGCCCGAGTCACCCTCCGTCGCCCGTCGAGTGTCCGGCCCGTCCGTCCCGGCGAGGCGCAGCCGCGTGTTCTGCTCCCGCAGCCTCCGGATGGACCAGGTCGCGGTCGTCGGCTTCGACATGGACTACACGCTCGCCGTGTACCACCAGCCGGAGATGGACCAGCTCAGCGTCCGGCTGACGCGCCAGCGGATGGTCGAGCGCGGTTGGCCGGAGTGGTTCGCCGACCTCCCCGATCTCGCCGACTACCCGATCCGGGGCCTGCTCGTCGACACCCGCTACGGCAACGTCCTCAAGATGGACCGCCACCGCTACGTGAAGCGGGCGTACCACGGCACTCGAGAGCTGAGCCGGGACGAGCGCCGGGCCCTCTACGAGACCCGACGCCTGCGGCCCGGGAACCGGCGCTACCACTGGGTCGACACGCTCTACGCGCTGGCCGAGGTGTCGGTCTACGCGGCGGCGGTCGACGAGTACGAGCGCCGCGGCATCGAGGTCGACCACGAGGAGCTGTTCCGCGACGTGCGGGCCTCGATCGACGAGGCCCACGGCTCCGGCGAGGTGTTCCGCACGCTGGCGTCGGACTTCGACCGCTACGTCGTGCGCGACCCCCGCCTCGGCGCGACGCTCCACCGCCTCCGCAGCTCCGGCAAGCGGCTGTTCCTGCTGACCAACTCGGGCCCGGAGGCGACCGACGCCCTGATGACCCACCTGCTCGACGGGGCGCTCGACCAGTACCCGTCGTGGCGCCGGTACTTCGACGTGATCGTCACCTCGGCGCGCAAGCCCCTGTGGTTCACCGGGCGGGAGCCGTTCCTCGGCGAGTCCGACGACGGGTGGGCGCCGGTGTCGTCGTTCCGTCGCGGCCGGCTCTACCAGGGCGGCAACATCGCCGAGTTCGAGTCGGTGCTCGGCGCCCGGGGCGACGAGATCCTCTACGTGGGCGACCACATCTACGGCGACGTGCTGCGGGCCAACGTCCAGAGCGGCTGGCGCACGTGCATGATCATCCAGGAGATGGTGACCGAGCTGGCCGCGCTGAGCGCCCACGGCGACGAGCTCGACGCGATCGAGCGCCTCGACGAGGAACTGGCCGCGTGCCACGACGAGCTGCGTCTGCAGCGGGCGGTGCTCGACGGCGAGATCTCGGGCGTCGCCCAGCTCCACCTCGACTGGGATGGCCCCGACGCCAGCCCCGAGGAGCTCGACCGGCGCCAGCGCCACGTGGTGGTCGAGGGCCTGTTGGGGCGGATCCGCTCGCTGGAGGAACGGCGCGAGGAGCTGGAGGAACGGGTCGCCTCCGCCTACCACCCGTGGTGGGGCTCGCTGTTCTGGGCCGGGAGCGAGCTGTCGAGCTTCGGCGCGCAGGTCGAGCAGTACGCCTGGCTCTACACCGACCGCGTGTCGAACCTCGCCGGCTACTCGCCGCTCCACTACTTCCGCAGCCCACGAGGGCGGATGGTGCACGAGCTGTGATGCTTCGCTCCGAGCCCATTTCAAGCCTGTCGCGGCGCTGTAACGTGTTTGTCATGTACAAGCGCGTGCGAACGATGACGCTTGTGCCGGCGGTGGCGGTGGCGGCGGTACTGGCAGGATGCTCGACGGTGGGTGACCTCGGTGGCGAGGTCGGTTCTCCACCGGCGGTGGAGACGACGGACTCGGTGCCGGCGTCGACCACCTCGCTCCCCGACGGGGCGGACGAGACCGACGGCGGTCTCCCGCTCCCCGAGGACACGACCACGACGGTCCCGACCGACACGACCGCGGTCCCGACCGACACGACGGCCCCGACCCCGACGACCGCGGCGCCGACCGACACGACCGCGCCCCCGGCCGACCCGGCGGCCGCGGCCGAGGTGCTGGCCGCAGCGGAGACGGTGTTCGACCTGTCGGTGCCGTGGGCGACCAAGGCGCCGCTCATCGAGGACAGCGCCGACCTCGAGGCGACCCACACGACGGTGGTCCAGGTCGCGAACGGCATCGGCACGGTCGACTTCGCGTTCGACGACGTCGTGGTGAACGGCACCAACGCCACGTTCACGTTCGACGTCTCGCTGAACGGCGCGCCGATCGCGACCGACCTGCCCGGTGAGGCCAACCAGGTGAACGGCACCTGGCAGATCACCCGGGCGTCGTTCTGCAACGCGCTGTCGCAGACCGCGGTGGCCTGCCCGGCCTGATCGTTCCCGGTGCCGAGCCGCCGGGTGCGCACCATGCGCCGCCCGGCGGCCACACTGGGGTCGATGGGTGCGCCCGACTGCTTCGACGACCCGGCCCGGCCCGCGAACGACGAGCACACGGTGCTCGACCGCTTCGACGACCTGGCCCGCAGCCGGCGCACCAGCCTGCTCCTCGACGCGGAGCGACCGGTCGACGACGCGCTCGTCGATCGCCTGTGCGAGTTGGCGACGTGGGCGCCGAACCATCATCGGACGTGGCCGTGGCGCTTCGCCGCGCTGACCGGCGATGCCCGGGCCCGGCTCGGCGAGGCGTGCGCCGAGCACCTCGCGGGCCGGGGTGCGCCCGACGCGAAGATCGTCAAGGCGCTGGGCAAGTACCTGCGGGCGCCGGTGATGCTGCTCGTCGCCTCGGCCCACGACGACGACCCGGTGGTCCGGGCCGAGAACCGCGACGCGGTCGCCGCCGGGGTCCAGACGCTGCTGCTCGCGGCCACCGCGGCCGGCCTCGCCAGCTTCTGGGGCAGCGGCGTGGTCACCGAGGCGCCCGCGGTGCGCGAGCTGTGCGGGTTCGGGCCCGACGATCAGGTCGTGGCCGCCATCTACCTCGGTTGGCCGACCGGCGAGGTGCCCGTCCCCGAACGCCCCGCACCGGTCGTCCACCGCCCCTGACCCCGTTCTGGACCCCGCGAACGACCGCCGGTGGCACTCCGGTGGGGCCAGTTCGGCCTGATCTTGTTCTGGTCCCCGTGAACGACCGCCGGTGGCACTCCGGTGGGGCCAGTTCGGGGTGGGGATCTGTGCCGGCGCGGCTACCGCTGTGAGCGCAGGTGGGCCCGGTGGGCGGTGGTGGCGGGCTCGTCGACGCCGGTGCCGTCGGCGGCGAGCACGACGCCGTAGTCGCGGGCCGCGGCCTCCGTGCTGACCACCCCGTCGGCCACGTCGCGGGCCACGGCGGCCGGGTCGCGCTCGAGCGGGTCGCCCCAGCCGCCTCCGCCGGGTGAGGTGGCCACGACCCGGGTCGGCGGGTGGTGGGCGAGACCGAAGCGGGGTGCGGGCACCGACGCCGGGCCGTCCTCGCCGAGCGGCGCGTCGTGGTCGACCTCGGCGAGCGGGGTGAGCGACATCGTGCCGTTGGCGCCGGCCCCGCCGCCCCGCACCCCGTACCCGCTCGGCGGGCCCAGGCCCTCGCCGCGGAACGACCACGTGGCGTCGGCCGCGACGTCGACCTCGTAGTGGATGCCGGTGCCGCCCCGCCACTGCCCGGGGCCGCCGGCGTCGCGGCGCAGCTCCTGGCGCCGGAACCGCATCGGGTACTCCTGCTCGGCGCTCTCCAGGTTCGGCAGGGTCAGCCCGCCGAGCGCGATGAGGTGGCCGATCTGGTCGAAGCCGTCGCGACCGGCGATGGCGCCGCCCCCGGCGGACGAGGCCCAGTGGTAGAGGACCCACGGCTCATCGCTGCGCCCGCCCCGCCGCCCGGTCGGATGGCCGGCGGTGATGCCGTGGATGTTCTTGCCCCACCCGGCGAGCGCCCGCTCCGGCGCGGCCTGCGCGAGCGCCTTCCACACCGCGTGGACGATCTCGTGGGCCACGTACACCGTGTTCATGGTCATGGGCGCCGGCGGGCGGGCGTTGACCACGGTGCCCTCGGGGGCGACGATCCGCACCGCCCGGAACGCGCCCTCGTTGCGGGGCAGGTCGGGCTCGAGGAACGCGGCGACGGCCAGGTAGACGGCCGAGTAGGTGTTGGCGACCGAGCTGTTCTTGAACCCTCGCATCTGGGGGTCGGTGCCGCTGAAGTCGACGGTCATGGCGTCGCCGTCGATCGTGACCGCCACCCGGACCGTGGTCGCGACCTCGTCGAAGCAGTCGTTGTCGGTGCTCTCGTCGGCCTCGTAGCGCCCGTCGGTCAGCTCCGAGATCGCCTGGCGGAACCGCCGCTCGGCGTGGTCGCAGATGGCGGCGAACAGGGCGACGGTGCCGTCGAGGCCGACCTCGTCGACGAGCGCGACGATCCGCTCGGCGCCGATGCGGGTGGAGCCGATCATGGCCCGGAGGTCGCCGTCGAGCTTGTGGGGCGTGCGCACGTTGAGCAGCAGCAGGGCCCACAGGTCGTCGCGCCGCCGGCCCCGCTCGACGATCCGCACCGGCGGGAGGCGGAGGCCCTCGTGGTAGATCTCGGTCGCCTCGGGGTTGTAGGTGCCGGCCGCGCCACCGCCGATGTCGGACTGGTGGGCCCGGTTGCAGCAGAAGGCGACGAGCCGTGGCGTGCCCGAGTCGTCCGTGGCGAAGACCGGGCGGGCGATCACCCAGTCGGGGAGGTGGTTGCCGCCGGCCGCGTACGGGTCGTTGAGCAGGAACACGTCGCCGTCGGCGATGTCGGGCCCGGCCGGGTCTGCGTTGCCCTCTGCGTCGTCGGCGTCGGCGCCACCCTCGTCGTCGCCGTGCGCTGGCGCGGCGAACGCGGCGAGCAGGGCGCGCACCGCGAAGCCGCCGCCGCCGGTGTGGATCGGGATGCCGTCGGCGTTCGAGACGAGCGTCCCCGCGGCGTCGGTGATGAAGCACGAGAAGTCGTGGGACTGGCTGAAGATCGGGCTCCGGGCGGTGCGCTCCATCACCCAGCCCATGTGGCGGGAGATGTGGTCGAGGCGGTGCTGGGTCAGGCTGAGTCGGATCGGGTCGATCGGCTCGGTCGGCTCGGTCGTGCCCCTCGTGTCGTGGTCGTGCACGGTCACGCCCCTCGCTCGGTGCGGCCCGGCCGCTCGGTGCCGTTGCGGCCCGTGGTGGAGCCCGCGTCGTCGCTCGTGTGCCCGGAGGCCGCACCGGCGGCGCCGAGCTCGATGACCCGGTCGCCGCTCGGGTGGACCCGGAGCGTGTCGCCGGCCCCGACGACGATGGTCGTGGTCGCGTCCTCGACGACGGCCGGGCCGACGAGGGTGAGGCCCGGTGCCAGCGTCGGCCCGTCCCACACCGGCACGTCGACCCAGCCGGTGTCGGCGTCGATCCAGCAGCGACGGGTCTCGACCAGGGTCGGGTCGCCGGGCCCGTCGGCCGCCGTGGCCGGGGCCCGGTCGAACGAGGCGTGGGCCGACACCCGGAACGCGGTGATCTCGATGGTGCCGCCCGGCTGGATGTGGCCGAAGCGCCGCTGGTGGAGGGCCTCGAACGCGGCCCGTACCGCGGCGACGTCGAGCGCGCCGGTCGGTGCGACGTCGACGCCGAGCGACCACAGCTGGCCGGGGTAGCGCAGGTCGACGACGCGGTCGACGCGCACGTCGTCGGCCGTGAACCCCTCACCTCCCAGATCGGCGACGGCGTCCTCGGCGAGGCGGGCGAAGGTCTCGGCGGCCAGTGCGACCGACGCCGCGGCGCCGTCCGGGCCGGGGGCGTCGAGGTCGACGAGGACCGGCCGCACGCCGTCGCAGCGGGCATCGGCGGCGACCATGCCGAGGGCGCACAGCACGCCGGCGTCGCCGGGGACGAGCACGCGCCGGCAACCGAGCGCGGCGGCCACGGCCCGCCCGTGCATCGCCCCCGCCCCGCCGGCCGCGACGAGGGTGAGGTGGGCCGGGTCGCGACCCCGGTCGACGCTCACGGTCTCCACCGCGTGGCGCACGTGCTGCTCGAGCAGCCGGATGATCCCCTGGGCCGCGTGCTCGACGTCGATGCCGAGGGGCCGGGCGACGTGGCGCTCGATGGCGGCCGCGGCGAGCCCGGCGTCGAGGTGGACCGACCCGCCGGCGTACGGACCGGGCCGCAGGCGCCCGAGCACCAGGTGGGCGTCGGTGACGGTCGCCAGCTCCCCGCCCCGCCCGTAGCAGGCCGGACCGGGCTCGGCGCCGGCACCCCTCGGCCCCACGGTCAGCAGCCCGGCGCCGTCGACCGCGGCGATGGCCCCTCCGCCGGCGCCGACGGTGTGGATCTCCACCGACGGCACGACGAGGTGGTAGCCGGCGACGGTGAGCTCGTCGGTGGTCGCGACCCGCCCGCCCTCGACGATGGCGACGTCGCAGCTCGTGCCGCCGATCTCCATGGAGACGAGGTCGGTGCCGTCGCGGCCCGCGGTCTGCTCGAGTGCCACCGTCGCGGCCGCGGGGCCCGACAGCACCAGCTGCGCGGCCCGGGCCGCGAGGCGCGACACCGAGGTCGCGCCGCCGTTGCTCAGCACCGCCAGCATCGGCCGGCGCAGGCCCAGCGCCCGCAGCCGCTCGTCGAGCGCCTGCAGGTACGGGATGACCCGGGGGGCGAGGGTCGCGTCGATCACCGCGGTCGAGGTGCGCTCGTACTCACCGAGGAGCGGCGCGACATCGGCGGACGCCACGAGCCACGGCGTGATGGCGTGGGCCCGCAGCAGCTCGAGGGCCTCGTGCTCGTGGGCCGGGTCCGCGTAGCTGTTCATGAACGCGACCGCGATGGCCTCGACCCCCTCGGCGGCGAGCACCTTGGCGGCGTCGTCGACGTCGCCGTGGTCGAGCGGCACGACCTCGGTGCCGTCGGCCGCCGTGCGCTCGCGGACGCCGAGACGCCGTGACCGGGGCACGAGGACGGGCGGCCACGGCGTGCGGTGGTCCCACTGGTCCTCGCGGCGGCCCCGGCGGATGGCGAGGCTGTCGCGGAAGCCCTCCGTGGTGAGCAGCCCGACCCGGGCGCCGGTCCCCTCGAGGATCGTGTTGGTCGCGATCGTCGTACCGTGGACGAGCAGGGCGCACCCGCCGAGCAGGGTGGGCTCGTCGATCCCGAGCCGCCCGGCGGTGGCCGCGACGGCGTCGAGCACGCCGGCACCGGGGTCGTCGCGTCGGGACGGGACCTTCACCGCCACGTGGCGGCCGGTGCGATCCTCGACGACGAGGTCGGTGAACGTGCCGCCGATGTCGACGCCGATGCGCCACGGCTCCACGAGGGCGTCGGGCGTAGCTCCCACGGTGCGGCTCCCTCCCCCGTTCGGGCGATGCCCGAACGTATCGCCGATCGCCGGTCCGGCGGCCGGGTCCGGGGCCCCACACCCCGGACCGGCACCGCACGCCCCGGCGATCGGC
>JAXHUH010000238.1:0-12140 GCA_034211175.1 Actinomycetota bacterium | reverse complement strand
CCCCCCCCGCGCCTGCTACCAACGGCGCGATGAGCGAGGAGACCCTGGCCGTCGTCGGCTACTGCGACACCTGGAGCGTGCGCGCCGGCGGGCGCGTGGCGGTCATGACGAGCTGCACCGACGGCGGTCCCGTCACCGCGGACCTCGTGCGGCTGGTCTGCGGCGACGACTCGCGCCACGGCCGGGGCTTCGAGGAGCACGAGATCGCGGTCGACGGCCTGCCGGTCACCTTCGACGGTCATCCCCGGTCGCTGTCGCCGGGCAGTCACGCCCGGATCCCCGTTCCCCCACTCGCCGGCCGCCTCGGGTCGGTGTCGATCGACGTCGTCGTCCGGCCCACGACCCCCGATGCCGGCGTCCCCCAGGCCGTCGTCGCCCGCTGGGACGCAGCAGCCGGCAACGGGTTCGCGCTCGGGCTCGACGACAGCGGGCGGCCGACCCTGTGGGTGGGCGACGGTCGCCGCACGGCCACGCTGTCCACCGACGACCCGCTCGTCGGTGGGGACTGGTGCCGCCTGTCGGCCGCCTACGACGGCACCAACGGTGAGCTGCGCCTCGCGGCCACGCCCCTGCCGGTGGCGACCGGTGGCTTCGATCCGGTCGCCCCGGTCCGCTCGGCCCGCACCCTGGCCGAGCCGGCACTGCTCGGCGCCTCCGACGCCGACCTGCTCCTGGCCGCGGTGTCCGAC
Organism: Actinomycetota bacterium; assembly: GCA_034211175.1. GTDB lineage: Bacteria > Actinomycetota > Acidimicrobiia > Acidimicrobiales > CAIXPF01 > JAXHUH01. The sequence goes on along the minus strand of JAXHUH010000238.1, from coordinate 11,451 downwards.
GGCGACGGCGCCACCACCTGGCACCTCGACGGGCGGATCGAGTCCCCCCGACTCGCGGTCGAGACCGCGGACGGCCGGATCGTCGAGGCGGCGTGGGACCTGGCGCAGGGGATCGGCACGACCGACGTGATCGACACCGGTCCCCACGGGCTGGCGGGCACCACCGTCCAGTCACCGGCCCGGGCCGTCACCGGCTCACGCTGGGACGGGACCGTGCACCGGTGGTCGGACGCACCCGAGCACTACGCCGCCATCCACTTCCACCGCGACGACCTGACCGACGCCCGCTGGGACGTCGACGTCGAGCTGACGATCCCGGAGACGGCGCGGAGCGGGATCTACGCCGTGCGGCTCCGGACCGGGGCCGGCGCCGAGGACCGCGTCCCGCTGTTCGTGCGGCCCGCGCCCGGCGCCGAGCAGGCGGACGTGGCGTTCCTCGTGCCGACGGCCACCTACCTGGCGTACGCCAACCACCGCATGGCCATCGACGGGACCAGCTTCTTCCCGGCCCGGTCGCGCCTGCGTCCCGCGCAGCGCTGGCTCGCCGACAACCCGGGCGTCGGGCTGAGCATGTACGAGTACCACCCCGACGGCAGCGGCGTGATGTACAGCTCGCGCCGCCGGCCCGTCCTCAACGTGCGCCCCGGCGCCGACGGGTGGGGCTTCACCCCCGACACCGACCTCGCCGCGTTCTGCGAGGACACGCTCCGCGACGACGCGGTCGAGGAGGACGACCGCAACCGCGGGAAGGTCGCCGGCCGCGTCGACGTGGTGACCGACGAGGACCTCCACGACGAGGGCGTCGCCGCGCTGGACGGCTACCGCGTGCTCGTCACCGGGAGCCACCCCGAGTACTGGTCGACGGCCATGCTCGACGGGCTGGAGGCGTGGCTGGGCGGGGGCGGGCGCCTCATGTACCTGGGCGGCAACGGCTTCTACTGGCGGGTCGCGTTCGCCGCCGACCGTCCCGGCGTGATGGAGGTGCGTCGCGCCGAGGACGGCACCCGGGCGTGGATCGCCGAGCCGGGCGAGTCGTACCACGAGCTCGGGGGCGAGTACGGCGGACTGTGGCGCCGCCTCGGACGTGCGCCGAACGCGCTCGTCGGTGTCGGGTTCGCCGCCCAGGGCTTCGATCGGGCCGCGCCGTTCCGCAGGACACCGGCCTCCTACGAGCCGCGGGTGAGCTGGATGTTCGACGGGGTGGAGGGAGACGTCTTCGGCGCCGACGGCGTGGGCGGCGGCGCCGCCGGCCAGGAGATCGACCGCTACGACCGGGCGCTCGGCTCACCCCGGCACGCGGTGGTCGTGGCCACGGCGGACGAGCACAGCCCGCAGATGCTGCGGACGAAGGAGGAGCTCCACGCCACCGAGGTCCCCGGGCCCGATCCCGACGTCCGTGCCGACGTCGTGTTCTTCGAGGTGCCGGGCGGTGGCGCCGTCTTCTCCGCCGGTTCGATCGCCTGGTACGGCGCACTCCACGGTGCCCGCTCCCGCGCCGGCTCCGGCGACGACGGCGGTGGTGCTGCCGGCCGTGCACCCACCGATGTCGCCCGCCTCACGGCCAACGTGCTCCGCCGCTTCGCCGACCCGGCGCCGTTCGTTCCGCCGGGCTGAACGGGCTCCCGGGTGCGGGTCGCCGCGCCCGGTCACGTACGTGCGGCCGACCCGATCGGGCCGGCCGCGGGCTCACCAGGTGGAGCTGGCTGCGTGGAACTGGTAGTTGACAGCGTCCAGCTCGGCCTCGATCGCCCGGATGCGGGCGGCGCGGTCGCCGTGCGGGCTGCGACGCTGGCGGGCCCGCAGGCTGCCGAGCTCGTACACCAGGGCGTTCGTCTTCGCGTTCATCGAGTTGCTCCTTCGACCCCGCCGACCCCTCCGTCGGCACCTCGCGACCGTACGGAGTGGTGGCCCCCGGGACATGGGGGTCTTCCCCCTTCCGCCCGGGGCCCACACAGGGAGTCTGCCGGTTTCGCGACCGTTTGCGACGATTTCGTGACGTGCGAACGTGATTCCGTCTCAGCTCTCGGCGTCGATCACCCGAGTGAAGAGGGGGAGACCTCGACGAACGGGAGCGCGTGATGACCGATCGCCCGATCGACAGTGGATGGTGGCTGGCGACGGACGGGAACTGGTACCCGCCGGCGCCCGGCGCGGACGGCCCGCCGCCGACCCCGGCCGGCTGGTACCACGACCCGTGCGGTGGCGGTCAGCGGTACTGGGACGGCGACGCGTGGACCGCGGTCGTGCGCGACGCCGACGGCGCCGGCCCGGTCTCACACCGCGAGGCCCTCGACCGCGCCATCGAGGCGCTCGACGGCACCGCGGGAGCCGAGGACGCAGCCGACGGGGCGGTCGTCGAGCTGGTCGCCCGCCGGACCGAGCAGCTCCGCGCCGGGGACACGGGCGAGGGGATCGGCGAGCTCGACCCGGGAGCGGTCGCGGCCTGGGACGCGTTCGTCTCGCTCGACCGTCCCGAGGACGAGGTCGACGAGGCCGGCGTGACCCGCGTGTTCCGCCGCCGCCGCTCCGCCTGACGACCCGTTCGTCGGGGTCGCACGGGCCCGGCGTGGCGCCGCCGCGTCGGGGCCGGTCGGCGGGCGCCGTCGCCGCCCCACCGACGACCCCCGCCACGCCCCACTCACCCCGAACTGGCGTGGAAGATCGACGGCGCGCAGAGCAGAGAACCACGCCAGAACGATCTCGACCCCGAACTGGCGTGGAAGATCGACGGCGCGCAGAGCAGAGAACCACGCCAGAACGGCCCTGACCCCGAACTGGCGTGGATGATCGGCGACCGTGTGACCGCTCAGCCGGCGACGGCCAGCGGCGTCGGGCGCAGGTACGACGCCAGCGTGTCGCGCATCGTCGTCTCCAGGTCCGACCGGGGCGCCCACCCGAGCTCGTCGAGCCGTGAGGTGTCGGGCAGCATCCGGGCGTGATCACCGAACGCGCGGTCGTCGCCGCCGGTGACGTCGAGGATGCCGGCGGCCGGGGTCCGCCCGGTCAGCTCGGTCCACAGGTCCCGCAGCAGCACGGCGACCTCGCGGATCGTCGTGTCGTTGCCCGGGTTGCCGATGTCGATCGGTCCCGGGCCCGGCGCCCCGGTCACGAGCAGCGCCACGATGGCTCGGCACGCGTCGGCCACGTGGGTGGGGCTGCGGCGCTGGTGGCCGCCGTCGACGAGCTGCATCGGCCGTGACGTGAGCAGCGCGGCGATCAGCTCGGCCACGACCCGGGCGCCAGCGGTCGCGCCCTGGTCGAGCCGGTCGAGCCGGGGCCCGACGACGTCGAACGTGCGGACCCACGTCGTGGGGTGGTCCTCGTCGACCGCGTGGAGCGGGCGTCCCGCGTCGACGCGCCGGACGAGGTGGGCGCCGGCCGCCGTGCACCGGTCGATCACCCGGGCGGCGTGTGCGGCGCGCCGGTGCTCCTGCGCCCAGCCGGTGCCGCCGTCGCGGCCGTGGACCGGGCCGACCAGGTCGACGACGGCGTCGCAGCGCTCGAACAGCGGGTGCTCGGTCGGCTCGGCGACCTCCACGAGCCGTCGCCGGCCGCTCGGGGCGATCCGGTGCGTCCGCCCGCCCGCGCCGACCGTGACCAGGTCGTGGGGGGTGTGCCGGAGGAGATGATCTGCCAGGTTCGCTCCGACGAACCCGTCCGCACCGACGACCACGATTCGCATGCAGGCCTTCCTCAGGGGTGAGGCATCGTTCCGTCTCAGGTATCGGCGCATCCCTCGTTCGGATTCACCCAAGTCTGACGAGTGGCACCGTTCTCGCCGCCGGTCCCCGATCCGGGGGAGACGCGCGCCGTTTCGAGGCGTCCCGACGTCGCCCGGACCGATGTCGGAGTGGTCCGGTTACCCTCACCGGCATGCGTGCGACAAATCGGCGGATGCGCCGGTCGTGCCTGGCGGTCGGCGGGATCGCGGCGCTCCTGGTGGCCGCGTGCACGAGCGTGGCCGAGCAGGACGCGACCGAGCGGGACGAGAGCGGCGACATCACCGAGGAGGGGGATCTCGGCGTGTTCGCCCTCAATGTCGGGGACTGCGTCAACCAGCCCTCCGAGACCGGTGAGGGCGTGAGCCAGCTGACCGGCGTGCCGTGCGACGAGCCCCACGACGGCGAGGTGTTCGGCCTGATCGACTCGACGGCCGAGGAGTTCCCCGGCCGGTCCGCGCTCCAGCAGGAGGCGGACGACGTCTGCGTCACCGAGTTCGAGGCCTACGTCGGCGTCGCGTACGAGAGCTCGGAGATCTTCTACGAGACGCTCGTGCCGACCGAGGAGACGTGGACCGACTTCGACGACCGCGAGATCGTGTGCATCGCGGTCGAGCAGGACGGCCAGCTCACCGGATCGGTGCAGGGCGCCGCCCGCTGAGCACGACGACGGGGCCGCCGTGGGGCGCGGCGCGGGCGGTGCCAGGGGCGCCGGAACGGGCGACGGTCGATCAGCGCGGCGGGCCGAGGCAGTCCCGCTCCGCGTCGCTACCCTCCGGTCGGTGCCCGGCCCACTGAGCGTCCGAACCCGCGTCCGTGGGGCACTCGTGGGGCTGGCGCTCATGACCTCGGCGGCCGGGGTGACGCTCTCGTGCGGTGGCGACGGGCTGGTCGACGAGACGGTCCGCGACGATCGGGGATCGGTCATCGCGCCGGGCCGCCTGGCCGCGATCGACCTCCTCGTCGGCGACTGCTTCGACGGCGCCACGGCCGAGAGCGCGCAGGTCGAGGCCGTGCCGTGCTCGTCGGCCCACGACAGCGAGGTCGTCGGGATCGTGACGCTGTCGGGTGGTGAGTTTCCCGGCGAGTCCGTCGTCGAGCGGACCGCCCGGGTGCGCTGCATCGACGTGTTCGAGGGCTACGTCGGCAGCCACTTCCTGCTGTCCGAGCTCGAGCTGCGCTTCCTGGCCCCGACGGAGCGCACGTGGGAGCGGGCCGACGACCGCGACATCTCCTGCGTGGCCCATCTCGCGGACGGCCGCCTGTTCGAGACCGTCCACGACAGCGGGCGCTGAATCGCGAGGCCCGGCGGCGCGACCTCGTGGACGCGCCGGGTGCGGTCACTCGCCGACGAAGGGGTTCCGCGGGTCGTCGGGCAGGGTCCACGTCGACGCCGGGAGCGTGGTCGACGTCGTCGTCGTGTCCGCGGGAACACCGATGCCGGTGTCGACCCCGCCGTCCCCACTGCGGAGCTGGAAGGCCACGACGGCGGCCAGCGCCACGACGAGCACGGCGATGAGCACCAGCTGGTTGCGCGAGGCCCGGCCGGAGCCCTCGGTCGTCATCCGGCTCCGATCTCGTCGGTCGCGACCTCCGCGCCCGCCGGGACGTCGGCGTCGACGTCGTCGCCGGTCGCGTCGGTGAGGTCCTCGTCGGTGAACGCCCGGAGCGTGAGCTCCAGGGACAGGTTCGACGGGTCGGTCGGGTCGGCGAGGAACGAGACCGCGTCGACGACGATCAGCCGCTCCGCCCGCTCGAGGTTGGCCAGGTAGTCCAACTGCGCCGGGTACTCGCCGGCGGTGCTCGTGGCCACGGCGATGGCGCCGGCGGCGTCGTCCGGGCCGGTCACGACCGACGCGGCGCTCGCCGGGGTCAACGCCGTCAACCGCACCCCGGCGTCGTCGGCCTGGCGTTGGATCGTCGCGATGAGCTCGGGGAGGCGGGCGGTCTCCGGGATCGCGGCCTCGAGCACGGCGAGGTCGGCCTCGATCGGGGCGGGCTCGATGTCGGCGAGCCGGGCGCGTTGCTGGCGCAGCGCCACGGCCCGCCCGTCGGCCGCCTCGATCGCGGCCCGGTCGTCGTCGGCGATGCGGCTGGTGGGCACGAGGACGGCCACGAGCCACGCCACGCCGGCGATCACCAGTCCGACGAGGAGCGCGAGCGTGCGGTTGCGCAGCTCGGTCATCGCGGGGTGTCGCCCGCGGTCGGACGATCGCCACCCGGGCCGCGCCCGGAGCGCGCCGCGTTGCCGATCTCGATCTCGGCGGCGAAGAGGACGCCGTCGGCTTCGGCCTCCTCGCGGATCTGGGTCATCCAGCCGGACGTGACGACGGGTGTGCCGGTGACGTCGCGCAGCCAGCGCCCGGCGGTGGCCGGGTCGGCGGCGGCGCCGGACGCGGCCCCGGTCACGAGGACCGACGGATCGCCGGTGTCGCTGCCCACGGTCGCGGTCCGGCGCAGCTCCAGGGTGCGCAGCTCGCTGCGCGCCGGCATGGCCTCGGCGAGCTGGCCGATGGCCACGGTCCAGGCCACGTCGCCGTCGAGGACGCGCTCGGCCCGGTTGCGCCGGGCGACGACATCGGCGCGCAGCGCGTTGAGGTCGTCGAACGACCGGACCGACTCCTCGAGCGCGCCGACCGTCGCCTCCGCGGTCCGGCGCTGGGTCTCCAGCTCGGCGGTGTCGGCCCACCGGGCGTTGCCGTCGATCACCGCGGGCACCGCGCCGATGGTGAGGCCGAGCAGCCCAATGACCACCCGGGCACGCCGGTCCGCGCTGCGCAGCGTCTCGTCCGTGCGCAGGTCCACGGGTGACGAGACACCGTCACCCGGTCCGAGCGCGAGGCCGACCGCCGCGTGGAACGCCGGCGGGCAGCGCTGGGGGTCCAGCCAGTCCGCGTGCACCGGTTCGACCGGCAGGTCGGTGGCGCGGGCGACCGCGTCGGCGATCGCCTCGTCGGCGCGGTCGCCGGTGAGCAGCAGGCGCCGGAGCGGCGCCGCGCCCGGTCGGTTGCCGAGGTAGCGCAGCGTGGAGGCGATCCCATCGACCGCCGGGTGGGAGGTCGACGGTGGTTCCTGGACCTGGTCGAGCCGGCGGAAGCGGTCGATGGCGGCGAGCTCGGTCTCGAGCACCTCGGCGAACGACCCGCCCTCGAGCCCGCTCGAGAACGTGCGGGCGAACGCGGGGCGCCCGCCGCGACGGACCGTGACGTGGGTCGACTCGGCTCCGATGTCGGCCACCGCGTCGGCGACGTCGGTCGATCGCCCGACCCGGCTGATGCCGACGAACGTCGGCTCGATGGCGACGAGGTTGAGGCGCGCGGCCCGGGCCGCGGCCTCGATGGCGTCGATGTCGTCGCGGTGGGTGGCGCAGGCCAGGACCTGGACCGGTGCGTCGCCGAGCCCGGCGCCCTCGCCGATGGGCATCCACCGGATCACGGCCTCGTCGATGGGGTAGTGGATGAGGTCGATCAGCTCGATGCGCAGGGCGTTGCGGAGCTCGTCGTCGTCGAGCTCGGGGAAGGTCGCCTCCCGGAGCACCAGGTGCTCGCCGCCGATGCCGATCACGGCGCGGCGGTTCCGGAACCGGCCGGCCCGCCACAGCGCCCGCAGGCCGGCCCCGAGCAGGTCGGGATCGGCGATCGCGCCGTCGACGACGGCGTCGTCCGGGGTCGGGACCGAGGCGATTCGCCCGAGGCGGGGCCCGCCGGGACCGACCCGGGCCTCCACCGCCCGCAGCTGCGAGCCGGAGATGGTCACGCCGATCGTCTGGGCGCGGCGCCACGACGCCGGTGGCGGGTCGGCGCGCGGCTCGTCCTCGTCTGGGCTTCGGCCGAACATCCGCTGGAGACGTCGGCGCGATCGCCCGAGACATTGAACGATGGGTTTCCCCTCTCCCGGACGAGGCCGGCCCGGGCGCGACGGCGGGGTCACGATCATCGAGATGATGGTGGCGATCGCCATCATGTCGGTGTGCGTGCTCGGGCTCACCCGCGCCGCGACGTCCGCCGGACGGGTGTCGCAGGTGGCCGAGCAGCGCCGCGTCGCCGCCGACATCGCCGCGTCGGAGATCGAGCGCGCCTGGGCGCTGCCCTATGACCGCCTGGCGGTCGCCGGCACCGTCGCGGGCCCGGTGCTCGACGGCGTCACGTCCACCGCCGACGGCCTCCTGGGTTCGGTGGCCGGTGAGCTCGGCACGGGTGATCTCGAGGCCGTGGTCGACGTGGCCGGGCTCGTCGTGCCGCGCTCGACGGAGCGGCGCTCCGGGATCAGCTACGAGGTCGAGCGCCTGGTCGCACGAGCCGATCCCACGGAGCCCAAGCTCGTCGTCGTGGTGGTCTCGTGGGAGAGCGCGACCGGGGACACGGTCGAGCTGCGGGCCGAGACCCGGCGCACCGATCGGGCCGCCCCGTGAGCGCGCCGAGATGCGCCCGGGCTCGCGGCGACGACGGGGTGACGATCGTCGAGGTCATGGTGGTCACTGCGCTGATGGGCGTGGTCGCCGCCGCGCTCGGCGGCGTGCTCGTGTCGATGGGCCGGATCGAGGCCCGGTCCGCGGCCCGCTACGAGGCGGGCGCGGCCCTCTCGCTGGCGCTCGACCGCATGGCGAACGAGGTGCGCTCGGGCGCCCCGTCGCCCGAGGCGCCGCCGGGCGGGCCGTCGGGCGGGGTGACGATGGTCGTGCGCCGCGGCGACGGGGCCATGACCGTCCGGTGGTCGTTCGAGGACGACGCCCTGGTGCGCGCCGAGCTCGACGCGGACGGCGCGGTGACCACGGCGGCCGAGGTGGTGACCGGTGTGGTCGCCGCCGAGTCCACGGTCCGCCACCTCGATCCGCTCGGCGTGCCGGTGAGCGGCGGGTGGGAGGACGTGGTCGCGTGCGCGGCGAGCATCGAGATGACCGTCGTGGTCGAACGACCCGGGGTCGACCTGCGCTCGGCGCGTGTCATGACCTATCGGCTGCGGAGCGAGCCGTCGTGCTGAGCGTCGCCCGGTCCGGCCGCCGGCGCTGCGACGTCGCCCGAGGTCGATCGCGCGCCCGCGGCGACGACGGCAGCCTGGTGCTGGCCGCGGTGGTCGTCCTCCTCGTCGGCCTGCTCGGCGCCACGATGTTCGCCCGTTCCGCCGACGAGGTGCGCCGGGCCCGTCGCGACACCGAGCGGGTGCAGGCGCTCGCCCTCGCCGAGCGTGCGGCGACCGAGGCGATCGACCTGCTCGATGCCGGTGAGCCGCTGCCGCTGGACGCGAGCGGGCTGGTCTCGTCGGTCGCGGACGGGACGTTCGCCTACGAGGCGACGGGGACCGACGAGCGTGCCCTCGTCCGCGGCGAGGGCACGGTCGACGGGACGACGCGGGCCGTGGAGGTCGAGCTCGTCCGCACCGGTGGGCTCTCGGCCACGCCCGCGTACCCGAGCGAGCGCTACGGCGTGTTCGCCCGGCGGTCCCTCGAGCTGTCCGGCTGGGGGCTGGTCACCGGCGGCGCCGCGACCAACGGCTCGATGGTCGTCGACGGCCTGTTCTCCGGTACCGCGGTGCTCGCCGGGCCCGACGCCACCTGCATCGGCTGCTGGAACCCGCGTCGGGAGCCGGACCCGGTCGGGCTGCCGCCCGCGTTCGTGCCGGCCGAGCCCACCCAGGGCTGCCCGGGCGGGAACCGGTTCGGCTGGTTCGTCGACGGCGGCAACGGACGGGCCTACGTGTGCGACGAGCCGGGCACGACGGTGCGGTTCGGCGCCGGCATCGTGACGGTCCTGCGCCCGCCGCTCGTCGTCTACCTCGGCGAGGGTGTCTCGCTCGACCTGAACCTCACGTGGCTGAACCCGTTCGGCTCGTCCTCGGCGGTGCGCATCACCAAGGCGGGCGACGGGTCGGTCGACCTCGAGAACTCGGTGGTCCACGGCATGCTGCACCTGCCCGACTCGACCGTCGATCTCGAGGGCCTGGTGACCATCGACGGGTCGATCATGGTCGACGTGCTGCGCACCCGCCGGTTCTCGACGCTGCTGTTCCTCGGCGACAACCGGGGGCTGAGCCTGCCGTTCGGCGTCCCGCCCGTGCCCGAGCCCGGCGACTGGGAGATCGTGGCCTGGCGCACGATCGCCGCGGCCTGAGGCCGGCCGCTACCAGCTGGTGCCGAAGACGGTGAGCGCGTAGCTGCCGGTGCACGGCGAGCTCGACGATTGCCCGTAGAGCGTCTGGCCGTTCTCCCGGGCCCGCAGGTAGAAGCAGGTGCCGGAGTCGGACATCGACGCCGCACCGAACTGGGTCCCGTCGCCGGCGCGGGCGACGCTCACCTCCCGGGCGTCGGTCGACGCGGTGCCCGACCCGAGCCAGCTGAGGCTGGGCTCCGCCTCGCCGAGCGCCGCGGTCGTGGCGTCGGCGAAGGTCGCCGCATCGGTGTAGATCGCCATGGCCGTGTTCTCCGCGACCCGCAGCTGGGTCTGGGCGGAGCGGTCGAAGGCGCGGTTGCGGGCGCCGAGGTAGGTCGGGATCCCGATCGCCATGAGGATGCCGATGATCAGGACGACCACCATCACCTCGATCATCGTGAATCCCGCCTCGTGATCGGACGGCGCGGCAGTCGCGTCCCTCATCGATGTCCTCCGGAAGGTGTCGCCGTGGTGCTCGGGCCCTGGCCCGTCTCCCGAGATGTCGGCGCGCCGGATGGGGGACTGGAGCCGCGCCGGCAACGGCGCGGCCGGCGGGCTCAGCCGGCCGTCGCCTCCCGCTCGACGGCGGAACGGTGCTCGGCGAACGGGCGGATGTCGCGTTTCCACCGTTCGGGCGCCCGGACCCGGATCTCGTGGGCGACCGTGGAGATCACCGCCAGGATCGGGACGGAGACGAACGCCCCGACGATGCCGGCCACCGCGCCGCCCGCGGTGAGGGCGAGGAGGACGAGCGCGGCGTGGACCCGCACCTGGCGGCCCATCACGACGGGGACGATCACGTCGCCCTCGACCTGCTGGACCACGACGGCGAGGCCGATCACCAGCAGCGCGTCGCCCGGTCCGCCGGACACGAGGGCGATCATCGCGGCGAGGGCGCCCGACACGGTCGCGCCGACCACGGGCAGGAACGCGCCGAAGAACGTGAGCACGGCCAGCGGTAGCGCCAGTGGCACCCCGATGATCACGAGGCCGACGCCGATGAGCACCGCGTCGACGGTGCCGGCGAGGCAGACGCCGGCCAGGTAGCGGCGCATCGTGCGGATCGAGGCCGACACGGCGGCGTCGGCGGTGGCCCGGCGCTGGGGGGCGACCCGCTCCGAGGCCCACCGCCAGATGGCGGGGCCGTCCTTGGTCAGGAAGAACGTGAGGGCGACGGCGAGGAGGGCGCCGGCGACGATCTCGACGAGGAGGCTCACGCCCCGCATCAGCCCACCGGACGAGGCATCCAGGACGGCCTGACCGGCGTCGTCGACCCGGGACCGCAGGTCGTCGACGCGATCGGCGTCGAGCCCGAGCGGGCCGTCCTGCGCCCAGTTCTCGATGCGGGTGACGGACTCGTCGAGCTCGCTGCCGAGGCTGTCGAGCTGATCGATGAACGGTGGCACGATCACGGCGATCACCGCGGCGCCGAGGAGGGCGCACCCGAGGAACGTCAGCGCCGTGGCCGCGAGGCGCCCGATGCGGCGGGCGAGGCGGTCGACGAGCGGCAGCAGGGCCGAGGCGACGAGCGTCGCGACGACGATGGGCACGATCACGACGCGCAGGTGGAGCAGCGCCCAGCACGC
>JAXHUH010000237.1:0-22492 GCA_034211175.1 Actinomycetota bacterium | reverse complement strand
CGTACCCTCGGCGCTGTCGACGCCGGCGGCGCTGTCGGCGGCGTTCGTCTCCCTGGTCGCGGCGTCCGCCCCTCCGTCGGCGCCGCGTCGGCACGCGACCGGTGCGCTCGCCGGGGCACTCGTGGCCACGGCGCTCCTCCACCTCGACCATCCCGGCGACGCGCGGCTCGTCGGCGCCCTCGCCGCGCTCGTCGTCGTCCCCGCCGCGTTGGCCACCGCGCGTCGCGCCGGGCGCACGCGTCGGCGCCTCGCGGGCGCGATCGCGGTCATCGCCGGGCTCGTCACGATCGTCGCCCTGGCCCTCGCCGGCGTCGTCGGCCTGCGGGCACGCGGCGCCGTCGCCGACGGCACGGCCGCGGCCAGGACGGCCACCGCGGCCATGGCCGCCGGCGACGCGACCGGCGCACGGCGGGCCTTCACCGATGCGGCCGCCAGCTTCGACGACGCGGCGACGCTGCTCGGCGGGTGGTGGACGGCACCGGCCCGCGTGCTTCCCGCGGTCGGGCCGAACGTCGCTGCCGCCGCCGTCATGACCACCAGCGGCGCCGAGCTCGCCACCCACGCCGACGCCACGCTCGACGCGATCGACACCGAGCGGCTCGCCGTGTCCCGCGGCGCGGTGCCGCTCGATGCGCTGGAGGCGGCCGCCGGGCCGATGGCCGACGCGCGTGCGTCGCTGGCGGAGCACGGCGCCGCGCTCGACCGCCTCGATCGCTCGCTGCTGCTCCCGCCGACCCGACGGGGCCTCGACGAGCTGTCCGAGGCGATCGAGGAGGTCGAGCCGACCGTCGAGACGCTCGCCCTCGCCACCCGCAGCCTCCCCGCCGCTCTCGGCGCCGGTGAGCAGGCGCGCTGGCTCGTCCTGCTCGCCACGCCCGCCGAATCCCGCTTCGCGGGTGGGTTCGTGGGGTCGTGGGCCCTCGTCACCGCGGACGACGGGGCGTTGTCGGTCACCGACTCGGGGCCGATCAGCGAGCTCAACCCGCCCCGGGGCACGAACCCGCCGCCGATCGACGGCCCCGACGACTACGCGCTGCGTTGGAACGATCGCTACCACCCCGAGCTGTTCTTCCAGAACGTGACCGCGTCCGCCCACTTCCCGAGCGTCGGGTCGGTGGCGGCGCAGCTGTGGTCACGCACCGGTGGCGAGTCGCTCCACGGCGTCGTCTACCTCGACCCCGAGGCGTTGGCCGCGCTGGTCGGGCTCCTCGACGAACCGGTCGCGCTCCCCGACGGCTCGCTGCTCGACGCTGACACGACGGTGCCGTACCTCCTCCGTGGCCAGTACGCCGCGTTCGCGGGTGACAACGTCGCCCGCCGGGAGATGCTCGGCGTGGCGATGGCCGCGGCGGGCGACGCGCTGACCACCGCCGAGCTGGGCAGCGTCGGCGAGGTCGCCGACGCGCTGGCGCCCGTCGCGGCCGGCGGCCACCTCATGGTCGCGGCGTTCGACGACGACACCTCGGCGCTCGTCGAGCGGGCCGGCCTCGACGGGTCGCTCGTCCCCGACGAGGCCGCGGCCTCCGACGTCGTCTCGCTGCGCAGCGCCAACGCCTCGGCCAACAAGATCGACACGTTCCTCGACCGGTCGCTGCGGTGGTCCGCCGAGGTCGCCGACGACGGCACCCTGCGCGTCGACGGCGAGATCACGGTCACCAACCGGGCGCCGACGACCGGCTACCCCGACTACGTCATCGGCAACGAGGTCGGCCAACCCGTCGGCAGCGTCACGACGCTCGTGTCGCTCCACACCCGCCACCGGCTGGTCTCGTCGTCGGTCGACGGGGTGGAGACACCGCTCGAGCAGCGATCGGAGGAGGGGCTGTTCGCGTACACCGCCATCGTCACGATCCCCGCCGGCGGGTCGAGCACGATCCGCTTCCGGCTCCGGGGGGAGGAACCGGTGGGTGACCGCTACGAGCTCGTGGTCGTCGGCCAGCCGACCGTCAACCCCGACCGCGTCGTCGTCACGCTCGACGGCCCGCGGCGCTGGCGCGCCACCGGGATCTCCGGCGCGGACGGTGTGGTCGGCGATCGCGCCGTCGTCCTGGCCGACTCGGACGCGGCGCGCCTCGTCACCGTCGGGTTCGAGCCGTCGTGACCGCCGATCCGGCCGGCGACCATCGGCTGCGGGGAGGCGGGGTCGGGCCGCCCGCCGCCGCCCTTCCCGTCGACCTGCCCTCCGGCGCTCGCCCGAACCACGACCGCCCGACCTCCAATCGTCCGACCACCGACCGACAGGGACCTCATGCAACGCGCTGTGCGCCACCTCGCCGCCGCACTGTCCGTGACCGCGGCGCTCACCCTCACCGTGACCGCGCCGGCGACGGCCCAGTCCGGGAGCCGCCTCACGCTGGTGCACGGCCTGCCGAACACCGACATCGACGCCTACCTCGACGACACGTTGCTCGTCGAGGGGCTCGCGCCGGAGTCGATCACCGACCCCCAGTCGCTGCGCTCCGGTGAGCACGAGCTCGAGGTGTTCGAGGCCGGCGCCGACCCGGAGGAGGACGAGCCGCTGGTTCGCCGGTCGCTCACCCTGGCCGAGGCCGCCGACATCACGGTCGTCGCCGCGGTGACGGCGACGGCGACGGCCCTGTCCACGTTCACGAACGACACGAGAACCATCGAGGGCGGCCAGGGCCGGCTGGTGGTGCGCCACACGTCGGCCGCCGAGACGGTGGGCGTGGTCGCCAACGGTGAGCCCGCGATCCCGACGCTCGATCCCGGCGAGGAGGAGTCGCTGGCGATCGCGCCCGGGTCCTACGAGCTGCGCTTCCAGGTGACCGGTGCGAGCGAGTCGGCGCTCGACCCGTTCGAGGTCCCGGTGCGCGCCGGCAGCTCGACGGTCGTCCACCTGATCGGCACCGAGCAGGGGCGGTTCGCGCCGTACTCGGTCGTCGTCCAGACCATCGACGGGCTCCAGCCGGTCCCCACGGCGATCCCGACCGGTGACAGCGGCCTCGTCGCGACCGTGGACGAGCTCCCCGGTGGCGTCGTGGCGGCGGTCGCCGCGGCGTTCGTCCTGCTCGTCGGGGCGGCGCTCACCGTCGGCGTGCAGGCACTGCGCTCCGGCCGCCGGCTGCGTCCGGCGGCCGGCGGCACCGGCTCAACCGGTGGCCGCGGGTAGCGCGGCGCACGACGAGCCCGCGCCGGTCCGTGCCCCGGCGACGGTGTAGACCGCGACGCAGATCCGGCTCGCCCCACCCGGCACGTCGGCTCCGCCCGCCGGGTGCCGGAAGCGCCCGATCCAGGCGCCGTCCTCGCGTCGGGTCGCCGTCTCGGCGACCCAGGCCGCGCCGTCGTCGAGCGCAGCGGCATCGAGCGCCTGCGGCGGCCGCACCGTGTCGAAGTGGAGGAGCGGCACCAGCGCCGGATCGGCGGCCACGGTGGTCGCCACCGGCCCGAGGTTCGCGAACCTGGTGTTGGAGATCGAGGTCACGACCAGGTGCCCGTCGGCCACGGTGACCCCGAGGAGGCACGCCGAGGGCGTGGTCGACTCGAGCACGCCCTCGCACCCGGCACCCGGTGTCGTGTCGAGCGGGCGGTCGACGGCGGCACCCTCGTCGACGTCGTGGCTGTCGATCACCGAACGAGGGGGCGGGAGGTGGTCGGACTCGAGGGGCGAGAGCACGCCGGCGGCCCAGCCGCCGAGGAGGGCGAGCCCGGCCGAGGAGACGACCGCGATCAGGATCCACGCCCGGCGCAGCCCTCGGCCGTGCGTGGTGGTGAAGGCGCCCGGCGCGGCGGTGACGGCCCCGCCCGGCGCCACGCCGGCGTTCGATCCGGCGGCCCGCTGGGCGTGGAGGAAGCTCTGGTAGCGGCGGGCCCGGGTTCGGGCGGCGTCCAGGCCACGGTCGTCCGACGCGTCGTCGCGGCGGCCCGTGTCGCCGCCGCCGACGGCGGCGCGCGGCCGGTCATCACCCGGGGTGTCGCTCCCGGCCGGGCCCGGCCCGTCGGTGGCCGTCCGGTGGCCCGACGCGGGGCCGTGGGCGCTGGTCGGGAGCGTCTCGGGCTCGTCACCATCGGGCACACCGGGAGGGCCCTCGGCGGCCGGCTGCGGCCGGCTGACCGAGGGGGCCACGACGGACGCCATCGACGCGGTCGCACCGCCCGGTGCCCCGAGCGTGGCCGCGACGATGAGGGCGGAGCCGAGGCTGGCGGCGTGCTCGGCGTGCTCGGGGACGTGCGCCCGCCGGCCGATGACGTCGGCGACCGTGGTCCGCACGAGCGGGGTGTAGGCGGCGCCGCCCACGACGGTGACCGCGGCGTCGGCCGGGGTGCAGCCGGCCCGGGCGAAGACGTCGTCCACGACCGCGGCGAGCTCGGTCGCGCCCGCCGCGCATCGCCGCTCGACCTCGGCGCGGCTGACCCGCACCGCGGCCCGGACCCCGGGGAGCCCGACGGGGAGCGAGACCTCGGCGACCCCCGAGAGCAGCTCCTTGGCCTCGCGGCAGTCCTGCACGAGGCGGGCGAGCGCCGACTGTGCGATCGGGTCCCGCCGGTCGAGGGCCGACACCGCACCGCCGAGGGCCTCGTCGACGATGGCGAGGACGCAGCGGTCCATCACGACACCGCCGCCGGCGTCGGTGCGGGCGGTGGCGACCGGCTCGAACCCGGCCGGACCGGGCCCCCGGCGGACGACCGCCGTCGCCGCGGCGCCGATGCCGCCGGCGTCGACGACGACGAGCGTCGCACCGATGGGGATGTCGCTGCGCGACGCGCACCACGCGGCCGCGGCCACCGGGACCGGCACGGTGGCCACGGGGACACCGGTGACGTCGGGGTGGCGGACGGCGCGGGCCAACCGCTCCCGCCACGGGCCGTCACGGTCGGCGGGCGCGGCGAGCCCGATGCACGCCGGCGGGCCGCCGTGGCGGGACACGACGGTGTCGACGACGTGGGTGACCATCGCCGAGGTGAGGTCGAGCGGCGTGGCCCCGGCGACCGTGACCGAGCAGTCGGCGGCGAGCGCCGCGAAGAACCCGCGGTGGGTGCGCTCGGGCTCGGCCGTTCCCCGGCGTTCGGCCGGCTCGCCGATCAGCAGCGCGCCGTTGGCCCCCTCGAACACGACCGTCGGCGCGACGAGCCGGCGGGTACCGACCGGGATCGGCCTCGCTCCACCATCACGAACGACGGACGCCGAGGTGTCCGTCCCGCCGACATCGATGCCCAGCGCGTACGCCACGGGTGCGCGTGCCTCTCCGCCAATGCCTCCGCCAGCTGCGGGCAGGGTGCCCGCCCGACCCGACCGGACGCCGTCGCGCCCCGCCGGTACCCGCCTTGTGAACGATAACCCCCATGTCCACGAGCGCGACCCCTCGCGGCGCGGAGCAACGATCGATCAGGTCGTTCCCGGGGCCGTCCGGGCCGTGCGGCGGACCGTTCGCGGCGCCTCGGGCCGATGAGTGGCGCAGGTCGGCGCGGTGTTCAGGTGGGAACCTCGGCGAGGAGCACGCCGTCGGCGATGAGCTCGTCGATCCGGCCGGGCTCGGCGTCGAGCCACTCGGTCAGCACGACGCGGTTGTGCTCGCCGCGGTGTGGGGCACCGGCGGTGGGGCCAGAGGTCGCCGCGCTGAACCGGTAGGGCGAGTGACGACCCGCCGGGTCCCGCCGGCGCGGTCGTCGACCTCGACGGCGAGGCGGCGTTCGCGGGCGACGTCGGAGTCGAACACCTCCTGGGGCTCGACGATGTCGCCCCAGGGCAGGGCGAGCTCGTCGAGGCGGGCGACGAACGTGTCGCGGTCGGCGAAGCGGCGGGCCCAGGCGGCCATGGCCTCGGCCCGGGCGGCGATCTTCTCCTCGAGCGTGGCCCCGGGCGGCGTCGGGTCGGTGACGCCCTCGTGGGTGGTGAGCAGCTTCCAGAGGTAGCGGGCCTCGCCGGAGACGAGCACGCGGCTGCCGTCGGCGGCGACGAGCACCTGGCCGCCGAGCCGCTGAATCGGTTCGTGGTCGAGTGCGTGGTGGGCGTAGTCGTCGGTCGCGACCTGGGCGTTGATCATGGCCATGTCGATGTGCTGGCCGGTGCCGGTCGCGTCCCGCATCCGCAGCGCGGCGAGGACGGCGACGGTCCCGTGGAGGGCGGTGTTGGTGTCGGCGATCGACAGCATCGGGTCGGTGCCGGGGCCGCCGTCGAACTGGGCTTGGCGCCCGATCAGGCCGGTCTCGGCGTGCATGACGGGGGCGTAGGAGGGGCGGTGGGACGCGGACCCGATCTGGCCGTAGCCGGAGATCGACAGCATCACGAGCCGGGGGTTGGCGGCGGAGAGCACCGACCAGCCGATCCCGAGGCGGTCGACGACCCCGGCGCGGTAGTTCTCGATGACGACGTCGGCGACCGTTGCCAGTTCGATGACGAGCTCGGCGGCGGCCGGCTGGCGCAGGTCGATGCAGATGTTGCGCTTGCCGACGTTCTGCTGGGTGTAGAAGCCGGAGAGCCCGTGGCGCTTCGCCCCCCAGAACCGGGTCACGTCCCCGTCGGGCGGCTCGATCTTGACGACATCGGCCCCGAGGTCGGCGAACATCCGCGTCGCGAACGGCCCCGCCACGACCCGCGTCAGGTCGAGCACCTTCAACCCCTCGAGCGGCCTCTCCACCATCGCCTCCGTTGCGCGTCGCGAGTCCCGGAGGCGACGGGTCAGCGACTCGTCACACTTCCGACCCGGCAGCCTGCTCGGTCATCAGAAGCCACCGCAAACGAGCCTGGACCGGCGAGCTCGGCGCAGATCCCCGCGCGCTGACGACGTGCCCACACCGCACGACCGGTGCAACGCCGGGGCGTTCGTTCCGGTCCCCGCCACGCAAGCGAGAAGCCCGCAAGGCGAGGCCGTTCGCCCCGGTTCTCTTCCAGAACCGGGGTCGACCGCGCGTGGCACCGATAACCGGGGCGAACTCGTCCAGTCGCCGAGCGGAGCGAGGCCTGACTGGACGGAACCAGAAGACCGCCGCCGCAGGCGACCAAGCCCTCCGAACAAGGGCCCGCCAGGGCCCTTGCGAGAGGCGCAGCCTCTCAGGCGTACTTCTCGAGGTCCTCCGCCATGGCCCAGCCGAAGCTGACGAGCATGTCGCCGTTGGCGGCGTCGAGCTCGGCGAACAGTGCCTTGACCTCGTCGTCGATGTCCTCGCCGCCGTCGGCCTCGTAGTCGAGGACGCAGGGCACCGCGCCGTCGCCGCGGGCGATGAAGCGGCGGTCCTCGTAGTTGGAGGACTCGACACCGAAGCGCTTGGCCAACCGGCGGCCCCATGCCCGTTCCTCGCCCGAGGCCCGGTGGTTGGGGCGGGGAACGATGTCGTGGAGCTCCTGGTAGGCCAGGAACGCGGCGGGGTCACCCATCCGCGTCGCCACCAGCACGTCCTCGTCGGGGAACGCGAGCACCGCTCGTCGGAGCTGGTCGGCCACCAAGGAGCTCAGGATCGCCGACCGCTCGGCGCAGCGCTGCACGGAGGCCAGCCCGATCAGGACGCTCGGCGTGCCGCCGATGCGCTCCAGGGTGCAGAAGGCGAAGCCCTTGAGGCCTTCACCCTCGCGCGCCAGGCTGACCAGGACCCATGCCTCGGCCTGCTTCGAGAGGACGCCGATCTCGTATCGACGGTCCTCGTCTTCGCAGAGCTCGGCCATCTCGGCGAGCTCCGCGTCGCTCAAGGCGGTGCAATCCTTCGTCTCGACCCGGATCGCCATACTTGCGCAGCCCCCAGTCTCTGCGAACGGACCTCTCTAGTCCACACCGGAACGGGTGGGAGCGCAAAACCCCGCTCCGCATTCGTTCCCAACCATCACTCAACTCGGTCATTACGTCACGCCATGTGGCGATTCGGGCCCGAACGCCGGGCGGCGACGTGACCGCCGGCACGCGCCGCGCCTGGAACGGAACACCGTTCCTGGCGCGGCGCCACCTCAGAGCAGGACCGCCTCGGCCCCGATCATCGCCCGCAGCTCGGCGACGAGCCCGTTGGACGTGTCGACCGAGAACTGGTCGGGCAGGCGCAGCACCCGCGAACGGTCGACCCGGTCGCCGAGGTGGATGAACACCTGGGAGTCGCCCGGGTGCTCCTCGAACAGGCCGCGGAGGCGACCGACGAGGCGGTCGTCGATCGTCGAGGTCCGCAGCTGGATCCGCAGCGGTGGCGCGTCGCCGGCCATCGCGTCGAACGGCTCGACCTCGACGGCGATCAGCTTGGGCACGTCGTCGCGGTTGTCGACCCTCGCCGTGAGGATCACGACGCGGTCGTCCTCGAGCTTGTGGCCGACCGCCTCCATGGTCTTCGGGAAGACCATGACCTCGGTGCCGCCGACGAGGTCCTCGAGCACGAACACGGCCATCAGGTCGCCCTTGCGGGTCCACTTGCGGGCGAGGTTCGTGATGACGCCGCCGACGGTGACCCGGTCGCCGTCGCCGCGGTGCTCGAGCTCGCCGAGCGCGCAGTCGGTGCGTCGGCGCAACACGCC
The DNA here is from genome assembly GCA_034211175.1 of Actinomycetota bacterium. Classification (GTDB taxonomy): domain Bacteria; phylum Actinomycetota; class Acidimicrobiia; order Acidimicrobiales; family CAIXPF01; genus JAXHUH01. The sequence goes on along the minus strand of JAXHUH010000237.1, from coordinate 14,046 downwards.
CTCGGCCCCCATCAGCGGGTGGTCGCTCACGTAGAGGCCGAGCATCTCCTTCTCGGCGGCGAGGCGGGCCGACTTGTCGAACTCGATCGCCGGGATCTGGGCCCGCTCGTCGAACGCCGGGCCCTCCTCCATCGAGCCGAACAGTGACAGCACGCCCATGTCGTGCTCACGCCGGCGGGCGACCGTGGTGTCGATGATCTGCTCGTAGACCGCGAGCAGGCCCTGGCGGGGATGGCCGACGGAGTCGAAGGCACCGGCCTTGATCAGCGACTCGATCGTGCGCTTGTTGAGGACCTGCAGGTCGACGCGCTGGACGAAGTCGAAGAAGTCGACGTAGGGCCCGTTGGCCGTGCGCTCGTCGACGATCATCCGGACGAGGCCGTCGCCGACGTTGCGCACCGCCGACATGCCGAAGGCGATGGCGCCGACGCCGGAGGTGTTCTCCGGGTCGTCGACGACGGTGAAGTCGACGTGGGAGCGGTTCACGTCGGGGACGTGGACCCGGATGCCGAGCTGGCGGCACTCGTTGAGGTAGACCGCCGCCTTCTCCAGGCTGTTCTTGACGCTGGTCAGCAGGCAGGCCAGGTACTCGGCCGGGTAGTTCGCCTTCAGGTAGGCCGTCTGGTAGGCGACGTAGCCGTAGCCGTAGGAGTGGCTCTTGTTGAAGGCGTAGTCGGCGAACGGCTCGATGATGTCGAACCAGGCGGTGCCGAGCTCGGCGCCGTAGCCGTTGGTCTCGCACCCCTCCGTGAACTTGACCCGCTCCTTGGCGATCAGCTCCCGGATCTTCTTGCCGCACGCCTTGCGCAGGTTGTCGGCCTCGGCCAGCGAGTAGCCCGCGAACTTCTGGGCGATACGCATGACCTGCTCCTGGTAGATCATGAGCCCGTAGGTGTCGCCCAGGATCTCCGCGGCGTCGGGGTGCAGGTAGGCGACCTCCTGGCGCCCGTTCTTGCGGTCGGCGTAGTCGTTGTGCATGTTCGCCGACATCGGGCCCGGCCGGTACAGGGCGACGAGGGCGGCGACGTCCTCGAACTCGGTCGGCGCCAGCGAGCGGATCAGCGCCCGCATCGGGCCGGACTCCAGCTGGAACACGCCGATCGTCTGGGCGGCCTGGAGGAGCCGGTAGGTGGCCGGGTCGTCGAGCGGGACGTGGTCGATGTCGATCGTCTCGCCCTTCGAGAACGCGATCAGGTCGACGGCGTCCGCGATCACGTCGAGGTTGCGCAGGCCGAGGAAGTCCATCTTCAGCAGGCCCAGGTCCTCGACGCCGTGCATCTCGTACTGGGTGACGACCGGCGCGTCCTCGACCGCCTGGCCCGCCTCGGGCTTGCGCTGGATCGGCAGGTACTCGGTGAGCGGCTCCCGGGTGATCACCACGGCGGCGGCGTGGATGCCGTCCTGACGGCGCATCCCCTCGAGGCCCTTGGCCACGTCGACGACCTTGGCGACGTCGGGCTCGTTCTCGTACATCTCCCGCAGCTCGGAGGCCATCTTGTAGCCGTCCTCGTACTTCGGCTGGAGCTCGAAGCAGGCGTGCAGCGGGGTGTCGCGGCCCATGATCAGCGGCGGCATCGCCTTGGCGATCTTGTCGCCGAGGCCGTAGGGGTAGCCGAGCACGCGTGACGCGTCGCGCACCGCGGCCCGGGCCTTGATCTGGGAGAACGTGACGATCTGGGCGACGTGATCGCGGCCGTACCGCTCGGCGGCGTAGCGGATCATCTCGTCCCGGTAGCGGGAGTCGAAGTCCATGTCGATGTCGGGCATCGAGACCCGGGAGGGGTTGAGGAACCGCTCGAACAGCAGGTCGTAGCGGATCGGGTCGAGGTCGGTGATCCGCAGGCAGTAGGCCACCGCGCAACCGGCGGCCGAGCCGCGGCCAGGGCCGACGCGGATGTTCGCCTCCCGGGCGTGGCGGATGAGGTCCCAGGTGATGACGAAGTAGCTGGAGAAGCCCATGTCGCCGATGACCTTGAGCTCGTAGGCCAGGCGCTCGACGACGGCGTCGGGGAGGTTGTCGCCCCAGCGCTCCTTGGCGCCCTCGAAGGTCAGCCACCGCAGGTACTCGTCGTCGTCGGCGAAGCCCTCCGGCGTCGGGAACTTCGGCAGCTGGGGCTTGCCGAACTCGATCTCGACGTCGCAACGCTCGGCGATCCACAGCGAGTTGTCGCACGCCGAGGGCAGGTCGCCCCAGTCGGCGCGCATCTCGGCCGCGGTCTTCACGTAGTGCTGGTCCCCGTGGAACCGGAACCGGTCCTGGTCGGTCATCAGGGCGCCGGTCTGGACGCACAGGAGCGCGTCGTGGGCCTTCTGGTCGTCCTGGTCGGTGTAGTGGCTGTCGTTGGTGGCGAGCAGCGGGGCACCGATGCGGCGGGCGAGCTCGACGAGCTGGGGGTTCGTCTTCTTCTGCTCGGGGATGCCGTGGTCCTGGAGCTCGACGAAGAGGTTGTCGCGCCCGAAGATGTCCTGGAGCCGGGCGGCCTTCTCGGTGGCGCCCTGGATGTCGCCGGCCATGATCGACTGGAGCACGTGGCCACCGAGGCAACCGGTGGTGGCGATCACGCCCTCGGCGTGGTTCGACAGCACGTCCCAGTCGACCCGGGGCTTGTAGTAGTAGCCCTCCAGGTAGGCGCGGGACGCGATCTGGATGAGGTTCTTGTAGCCGACGTTGTTCTCGGCCAGCAGGGTCAGGTGGTAGTAGAGCTTCTTGCCACCGTCGACCTCACCACCGGAGTCGTCGACCTTGCCCCGCCGCGACGGTCGCTCGTGGCGCGACTCGTGGGCCTGGTAGGCCTCGAGGCCGATGATCGGCTTGATCTCGGCCTTGCGGCACGCCTCGTAGAAGTCGAGGACGCCGTACATGTTGCCGTGATCGGTGATGCCGATCGCCGGCTGGCCGTCGGCGGCCGCCTTGGCGACGACGTCGTCGACTCGGGCTGCACCGTCGAGCATCGAGTACTCGGTGTGAACGTGCAGGTGGACGAACGAATCGGGCACCGGCGCGCCTTCCTCCCCAGGTCATCCACAGCCGTCGTCCACCGTCTGTGGACGAATGACACGCCTGTGATTTCCAACGGTAGCGCACGACCCCGGCCGTGTGTCCCCCCGTCCGCGCGGACCCGACGATCGCGGCGGGCACCGATCGTCGCCGCAGGCCCACGAGGATGCGTCACGGGCCGCTGGCCATCCCCCGCCGCGCCGGTGCCGATCGGTAGCGTCGCGTGGACCATGGCCCGCGAACGCGCCCGCCGTCCCCTCTACGCCCCCGACGTGCTCGACGCCGAGGACGCCGCCCGCCGGCGCCGCAACGCACCGCCGCCGGTGGTCGACGCCGCCGTCGGCATGGTCCTGCGCCACTGGGCCAGCGACTTCACCGGCGTCGTCACCGACGTCGACAAGGTCTCGGTCCGGCTGCGCTCCCCCGGCGGGCACACCCAGCGCTTCCTCCTCGACGAGCCGGGCTCGTTCGTGCTCGACGGCCGGACCGTGACGTTGCGCCGGCCCCGGGCCGAACCGCCGCGCGACGCGGGCCCGCGTCTCACCGCGTCCGGGTCGGTCGCGGTGCGCTCGGAGGCGAAGGTGGCCCGCGGGAGCCGGCTGCTCGTCGAGGGCGTGCACGACGCCGAGCTGGTCGAGCAGGTGTGGGGTGACGACCTGCGCGAGGAGGGCATCGTCGTCGAGGTCCTCGACGGCCTCGACCACCTGCCGTCGGTGGTCGACGAGCTCGCCCCGACGTCGCAGCGCCGCCTCGGCGTGCTGGCCGACCACCTGGTCGAGCACACCAAGGAGTCCCGGATCGTCGCCGGGCTGGCCAACCCGTGGGTGCTGGTGACGGGCCACCCCTACGTCGACATCTGGCAGGCCGTGCGCCCGAAGGTCGTCGGACTCGACCGCTGGCCCGACATCCCGATGGGCCAGGACTGGAAGACCGCCATGGCCGCCCACCTGGGCTTCGACGACACCCGCGCCGCGTGGAACCACATCCGCTCCCGGGTGCGGACCTACGCGGACCTCGAGGCCACCCTCGTCGGCGCGGTCGAGCAGCTGATCGACTTCGTCACCGAACCCGCCGGCTGACCACCCACTTCGGGTGGGGTTGCGGGTTTCGCGCGGTGGGTGCCCGGGTGGGCGCGTGGAACGCGGCTAGAGGTAGGTGCCGGGGCGGGCGTTGGCGTTGCTCTCGCCGCCGCCGCCCTGGCGGCGAGGGGGGAGCTGGCCCCGCATCGACGACAGCTGCTGCTGCGCCGCCATCTGCTGGGCGAACATCGTCGCCTGGATGCCCTGGAACAAGCCCTCGAGCCACCCGACGAGCTGGGCCTGGGCGAGGCGGAGCTCGGCCCCGCTCGGCGTCTCGTCCGACGCGAACGGCGAGGTCAGCCGGTCGAGCTCCTCGCGCAGGTCGTCCGACATCGTCGACGCCAGCTCCTGGACCGAGGTCTCGTAGATCTCGCGGAGGCGATCCCGGGCCGCGTCGTCCAGCTCGGTCGTGCGGACCTCTTCCAGCAGCTGCTTGATCATGGTGCCGATCCGCATGATCTTCGACGGCTGCTCGACCGCCTCGGTCCGGGCGGGCGCGGCCTCGGTGGGGCCACCGTCGACGAGCTCGGCCGGCTCGACCTCGCCCCGGGGGGCGTGCCCGTCGTCGGCACCGTCGTGCTCCGGCGGCGAGGTCGCCTCGTCCGGGGCGTCGGCCTCCGGCGCGGCGGTGTCGGGCGTGTCGGTGTCGTGCTCAGCGGATGAGGTCATCGAGGTGGTCGGTCTCCTCCGGACGTGGCCGGCTCAGTGGCCGGCGGCGAGCAGGGGGACGCGCATCTCGGCCGAGGTCAGCGAACCGTGTCGTCCGATCAGATGGTACGGGCCGGTGTCGGCCGGGTCGTTGAACGCAACGGTGCCCTTGGCGGCCAGCGCGATGTCACCCAGGCGGGAAGCGGCGGCGTCGGTCACGACCGGGCCGAACCAGCCCTCCTTGATGGCCTCGTCGCGGGTGCGCACCCAGGCCTGCGACCCGTGGTGCTCGAGGCACGCCTCCTGCAAGGCCGCTTCCCGACCCGGCCGGGCGTGAAACCAACGGAACCGGCCCTCGCCCGACTGCCACGACGTGTGGGCCAGCACCTCGGGGTGCGGGTCGACGATGTTGTCGCCGGTCTCGAGCTGACCGTGATCGGCCGTGACCAGCAGGGTCGCGCCCCGGGGCAGCACCGAGATCAGCTCGGACACAAGCTGGTCGGCGAAGCGCAGCTCCATGTCGTAGTGCTCGCCCAGGCCGTACTCGTGGGCGACCTTGTCGATGCCCTCGTAGTACGTGTAGATGAACGGCTCGCCCGCCCGCAGCAGCCGGGCCACCTCGGTGACCATCGTCGACGGCACCCGGTAGGGAGTGAACCGGCAGTCGGCGAGGTGGGCGGCACTGAACCCGGAGCGCTCGAAGTCGGCCCGGGTCACGACCGGCGCCCGCTGGGCCAGGAACGACGGCTCGGGCTGGATGTCGTGGGGCGGGATCGCCGAGCGGGCGTCGCCGTCCGGGGTCGCCCAGCGCAGCACGTTCAGCACGCGGGCGTCCACGCTCATCCGGTAGCCGACCACACCGTGGCGACCCGGGGTCATCCCGGTCGCGATCGATGTCAGCGCCGTCGCCGTCGTCGACGGCACGACACTGGAGATCGGCCCGCCGTCCATCTCGGCGACGGTCGGCATCAAGCTCCGTCGTTGTTCCAGCTGGTCCCAACCGAGACCGTCCATCACCAACAGGACGACCTGATCGGCGTCCGCCGCCGCCCGCGGCAACCAGGCCGGGGCAACCGGCCACTCCAACAGCGCGGGCACGATGTTCGCGATGCACGCTCCCTCGTAATCGGGGAGCACCATGCTGTCGTCCATGAGGTCCTCTTCGCCCACGTCGACCTGCTTCGGGGGTGGGGTCGCCGAGTGAGCTCGACGGCACCGCGACCGTCGACACTATCGGACGGGACCTTGATAGCTGCGTTGGGCCCCCGGCCGGCGCCGCGGGCCACCGGCGAGGCGGTCGGGGCCCGGCCCCCACCGTGCGCCTACGATGGCCACGTGAAGGTATCGACCCGGGGCGACTACGCGAGCCGCGCGCTGCTCTCCCTCGCGCTGCACGCCGGCGAGGGACGACCCACGTCGGTGCGCGACATCGCCGAGCGCACGGGGCTGCCCCAGCCCTACCTCGAGCAGATCCTGCTCGCGGTGAAGGGCGCCGGACTGGTGCGCTCCAAGCGCGGCGTCGGCGGCGGCTACGTCCTCGCCCGGGACCCGTCGGCCATCACGTTGGCCGACATCGTCGGCGCGGTCGACGGCCCGATCACGGCCGGCGACTTCGGTGAGCCCCACTCCGACGGCGCGTGCGACCACGAGGGCCAGTGCGTGCTCCTGGCGGTGTGGGCCGACGTCGGCGCCCGCATGACCGAGCTGCTCGGCTCGATCACGCTCGAGCACCTCGCCTGCATCACCCGCGGCGAGCGCCCGTGGCCCCAGAGCCCGGAGAGCCTCACCACCTGACCCTTCGCCCGAGCGGGGACGGTGTCCTGCGTCGTCGGTGCGCCGGTTCGGCTCAGCGCAGGGCGGCGAGCACGGCGCCGAGGTCGGCCGGCGGTGGCGACGCGAGCTCCAGCAGCTCACCGCTGCGCGGATGGGCGAGGCGCAGGCTGGTGGCGTGGAGCCACGGACGGCCCGGGTCGGGCTCGCCGGCACGGGCCGCGCCGCCGTAGCGGGTGTCGCCGACCACCGGGTGGCCGATCGACGACAGGTGCACCCGGATCTGGTGGGTCCGACCCGTCTCGAGGCGGCACTCCAGCAGCGACGCCTCCATCGGTTCGACGAACCGCTTGCGCACCTCGTAGCCGGTCCGGGCCGCCTTGCCGTCGGCAGCGACGACCATGCGGGTCGGCTCGCGTCGGCTGCGCCCGATCGCCGCGTCGACCAGCCCCCGGGGGGCCTCGACCGTCCCTCTGACCAGTGCCAGGTACCGCCGTTCGATCGACGTGCGCTCCTTGAGCGCGGCGACGAGGCGCTCGTAGGCCAGCCCGGAGCGAGCGACGACCATCAGGCCGGAGGTCCCGACGTCGAGGCGGTGGACGATGCCCGGCCTCGCCGGGTCGCCGACGTCGGCGAGCTCCGGGTACCGGGCGAGCAGGCCGTTGACCAGCGTGCCGTCCGGGTGGCCGGCGCCGGGGTGGACGACGAGGCCGGCGGGCTTGTCGATCACGACGACGTCGTCGTCCTCGTAGACGACGGCCAGCTCCATCGACGCCTCGGCCGCCGGTGCGGTCTCGGTGGCCGGGATCGCCCGCACCGCGACCTCGTCGCCGGCGGCGACCCGCGTCGAGCGGACCGTGCACGGCGCACCGCCGATGCTGACGTCGCCCTGCTCGACGAGCGACGCCGCCACCGAGCGGCTCAGGTCGTAGACGAGCGCGACGACCCGGTCGATGCGCTCGCCCGCCAGGCTCGCCGGAACGATCGCGGCCTCGGCCACGTCAGTGCTCGTCGCCGTGTCGGATCCCGGTGAGCACCAGCAGCACGCCACCGACGACGATGCCGATGTCGGCGATGTTGAAGATGGGCCACCACTGCAGGTCGATGAAGTCGACGACAGCGCCGTCGAGGAACCCGTCGCGGGCGTTGAGGACCCGGTCGAGCAGGTTGCCGATGGCGCCGCCGAGGACCATGCCGAGCGCCCACACCCCGATCGTCGTGGTGACGGTGCGCCCGGCACGCAGGAGGACGACCACGATCACGACGGCGAGGACCGCGATGATCGGCCCGAACGTGGAACCGAGGCTGAACGCGGTGCCGGTGTTGTAGGCGAGGTTGAACCGCAGGCTGCCGATCACGTCGATCGGGGTGTCGAGCGACCGTTCGGCCCACCACTTGGTGAGCTGGTCGAGCGCGATCCACACCGCGGCGATGGCCAGCATCAACCGGTAGTGGCGAGACGACGTGCCACCACCGTCGTCGGTGGTGGCCGGCTCGGTGCGCGGGTGCTCTGCGGCGTCAGTCATCGGGCGTGGGGCCCGCATCGGCTCGCCGGTGTGCGACCCGTGCGGGGGTCGGACCAGTATACGGCCCGGAGCCCCTCGGGCCCCGGGTCACTCGCCGGACAGTGCGGCCACGGCGGCGACCACGGCATCGGGATCGTCGGTGGTCACGACCACCCGCTTGCGCCGGCTGGTCGCACCACGCTCGACGTGCACGTCCGACGGGCGGGTGCCGAGCGACCGTGCCAGGAGCGCCTCGATGGCACCGTTGGCCCGGCCCTTCTCGGGCGCCGCGGTGACCCTGACCCGCAGGGCGTCGCCGTGGCGGCCGACGATCTCGTCGCGGCGGGCACCGGGCACCGCGATCACGTCGATCGCGACGCCGCCGGGGCAACGCCTGCACAGCGCCGTCACCGCGGCCTCACCGGCACGGGGCACGGCCCGCGTCCACGGTCGGCTGGACCGCGGTGCCGCGTCGGGTCGTCGGGCTCAGCGGTCCTCTCGGCTGCCGGAGGTGTTCTCCGACCCGTCGCCGATGGCCTTGTGCAGCTCGTCGAGGAAGCTCATCTCGCTGGTCGAGCGCTCGGGCGGGGGCGGCGCGCTCGCCGGCGCGTCGGGCACCGGCGCGTTGCCGCGCTGCACCGGGGGCGGCGGAGGCGGGGGCGAGTGCTCGGGCGAGGTCAGGTCGACGACCGAGCCGCCGTTCGGGGGAGGCGGCGGAGGCGGGGGCGGTGCGGGTGTTGCGCCCTGCGCCGCGTCGGGACCGGCCGGCTCCGGCGGGGGCGGTGGCTGGTTCGCCACGTCCGCCGGCGGCGCGAACGGCAGCTCCTCGTGCTCCGTCCGGCCCTGCTCGGTGGGGGCATCGTCGCCGGACGCGGCCTCCTCCGTGGACGTCGCGTCGGTGGATGTCGTGTCCGCGGCGACCTCGGCGGACGCGTCCTCGGCCACGAGCCCGGTCGCTCCGGACGGGTCGTCGCTGTCCACACCGACCGGTTCGGGCGTCGGAGCCTCGTCGGTACCGGCTGCGGCGCCGTCGCCCGACGCCGCCGTGATCTCCTCCTCCGTGGGCGCCGCGGCGGCCACGGCCTCGGCGGCGGGCGGCGTCTCGACCGGCGGCTCCTCGGCGGGAGCCTCCGCCACCGCGGGCTCGGCCGCCGCCGCGGGCGGCGGGACCTCGATGCCCGACGGCTGGAAGGCGACGGGGTCGTCGAGCAGCGCCCGCAGGTCGGCCACCGCCTGGGACAGCCGTTCACGCTGGGACGTGACGCCGTTGTCGAGCGCGGTGAGCTCGCGACCGGTCTCGTCGCGGCGCTGCTCGAGCTGGGCGACCTCGGCCTCGAGCTCGGCGCGGCGCTCCTCGGCACGACGCAGGGCGGTGCTGCGCGCCTCCGCCACCGTCTCCTCGGCCTCGCGTCGGGCCTCGACGAAGATCTGGTTGGCCTGCTCGCGAGCGCTCGACAGCTCCTCGTCGGCCGAGGACTTGGCCGACGAGACGACCGACTGGGCCTGCTCCTCGGCCGTGGCGATCTGCTGGCGGGCCCGTTCCTCGGCGGCCGCGAGCGTGCGCTCCGCCTGCTCGTTGGCCGCCGTGACCGTCTGGGCCGCGGTCTGCTCGGCCTGGGCCCGGATGGCGGAGGCGTTGTCCTCCGCCTCCTTCACCGCGGCGTCGGCCGTGCGCTGGGCCAGGACCAACGTGCGTCGAAGCGTCTCGTCGGCGTCCGACGTGTCCCGTACCCGCGCCTCGGCGCGGGTCACCCGGGCGTTGGCCGCCTCGACCTGATCATGTGCTTCCCGGAGGCGCTCCTGCAGTTGCGCGAAGGCCACGCCGACGCGCTCGAGGAAGTCGTCGACCTCGTCCGGATCGTAGCCCCGGAACTTCTCCTTGAACTCGACGTCTCGGAGCGACTGTGGCGTGACGTCCATGGAACCGAAGGATAGCGAAATCCCTGCACGACCAGGGGGATGGCCGGGGGTGGGTCCGATCCGCCGATTTCGGGTGCTGGCGCGGCCGCTCGACCGGTCGCCGATCAGCAAATGAAGCCGAGCAGGATCTGGATACCGATCAGCACGATGATCGGTGAGAGGTCGAGCCCCAATCCACCCATGCGGATCTGTGGGACCGCCCGTCGCACCGGGCCGAGAACGGGCTCGGTCACCCGGAAGAGGAACGAGTAGACGCCCGCCATCGGCGAGTCGCCACTGATCGGGAACCAGCTCAGGAGGATCCTCGCGAAGATCGCGACGATGAAGAGCTGCAGGGCGTAGCAGACGATGATCACGACTCAGGACCCGTAGAGCCCGCGCTCGCGCAGACGGCGCTTGTCCTCCGCGGACAGCTCGACATCGGCCGGGATGAGCAGGAACACGACGTTCGACACCTTCTCCATCGAGCCACCGAGGGCGTAGCAGAGGCCGCTCGCGAAGTCGAGGAGACGGCGCTTGAGGTCGGAGTCCGATTCCTGCAGGGACAGGATGACCGCCTGTTCCGCTTTGAAGTGATCGGCGATCTCCTTGGCGTCCGCGAAGGCGGCCGGGGTCACGACATGGATCTTCGCCGGCGCCGGGGTGAGCGGGCGCACGACGGCTCCCGAGCGCGATCCGCTGTCGGACCGGTCCTCGTCGGGGACGGCACTGATCGGACGAACGGCGGACATCGGCGGCTGCGCCGCGACCGTGTCGTCGGGCGCGGGGGCCGGACGATACGGCTGAGATGTCTGGGACGGCTGCGTCTGCGTCGGGACCGGCTGGACGGCCGAACCCGAGTGATGACTTACCGGACGTTCGTCGTAGGCGTCGTAGTCGCCGTACTCGTCCTCGGGCGTCAGCCCGAGGTACGACAACATGCTTCGCCACATCGATGCCATGGATCCTCCTGGGCGAACCCAGCCTAGTTTCTCACGGCCTGCCGGGGCGGGCGCGGACCGAACAGCGCACGCCCCACCCGCACCATGGTCGACCCTTCGGCGACCGCGGTCTCCAGGTCCGCGGTCATGCCCATGGACCGCACCGCCAGGCCATTGCGGTCGGCCGCTTCGCGCAACGATGCGAAGGCGGGTGCCGCCTCGGCGTCCGCGTCGGTCGGCCCGACGGTCATGAGCCCCAACACGTCGAGCCCGGCGTCGCGGGCGCCGTCGACGAGGGCGTCGACCTCGCCCGGTGCGCAGCCGGCCTTCTGCTCCTCACCGGTCGTGTTCACCTGGATCAGCACCGAGGCGCCCGGGTCCCGCTTGGCCAGCTCGCGCACGAGCGACGCCCGGTCGACCGTCTGCCACAGCGCGACGCGGCCCGCGAGCTGGCGGACCTTGTTGCGCTGGACGTTACCGATCATGTGCCACGCCACCGGGGCACCGCCCGACGCCTCGTGCTCGTCGGCCTTGGCGACCAGCTCCTGCGCGTAGTTCTCCCCGACCGACGTCAGGCCGACCGCGGCGGCCAGTCCGACGACGTCGACCGGCAGCGCCTTGGTCACGGCGAGGACCTCGACGGTGGCCGGGTCGCCCCCGGCGGCGCGGATCCGTTCGCGGACCACGTCGAGCCGCTCGCGCACGACCTCGACCGAGGGCAGCTCGACGGACGGCGGCCCGGCCCCGTGCTCACCCACCGGCGGTGCGCGGCCGGGCCACGGCGTGCGTCGATCGTCCCGTTCGGGCCCGGCGGTCCGAGCCCGCCGCCCCGATCACTTGAGGAAGGACGGAACGTCGAAGTCGTCGTCGGGGTCGTCGTCGAACCCGAGGTCGTCGTCGCCGAAGATGTCGGGGGCGCGCTCCGGCTCCCGCGACACCGGCACCGGCTCGGGCGTCTCCGGCTGCGGCGGCTCCGGCCTGCGGCCCGAGTCGTCCCAGCGGTCGAAGCCGGCGGCGATGACGGTGACCCGGACCTCGTCGCCCAGCGCGTCGTCGATGACCGTGCCGAAGATGATGTTGGCCTCGGGGTGGGCCACGCTGTGGATCACCTCGGCCGCCTCGTTCACCTCGAACATGGTCATGTCGCTGCCACCGGAGATCGTCAGCAGGATGCCGCGGGCACCCTCGATCGACGACTCGAGCAGCGGGCTCGAGATGGCGGCGCGGGACGCGGTGAGCGCCCGGCCGTCGCCCTGGGCGCCGGATCCGAAGCCGATGCCCATGAGGGCCGAGCCGGCGTCGCGCATGATCATGCGGACGTCGGCGAAGTCGGTGTTGATCAGGCCCGGCGTGGTGATCAGGTCGGTGATGCCCTGGACGCCCTGGAGGAGCACCTCGTCGGCGAGGTTGAACGCCTCGAGCATCGACGTCTTCTCGTCCGCCACCGAGAGGAGGCGGTCGTTCGGGATGACGATCTGGGTGTCCACCTCCTCCTTGAGCCGCTGGATGCCGCTCTCGGCCTGGATGGACCGGCGCCGGCCCTCGAAGCTGAACGGCCGGGTCACGACCGCGATGGTCAGCGCACCCGACTGCTTGGCGATGTTGGCGATGACCGGGGCGGCGCCCGTCCCGGTGCCGCCGCCCTCACCGGCGGTGATGAACACCATGTCGGCGCCGTCGAGCGCCTCGGTGATGTCCTCCCGGGCCTCCTCGGCCGCGGCCGCGCCGACCTCGGGATCGCTGCCCGCGCCGAGGCCCTTGGTGATCTCCCGACCGATGTCGAGCTTGACGTCGGCGTCGCTCATCAGCAGGGCCTGGGCGTCGGTGTTCACCGCGATGAACTCGACGCCCTTCAACCCTGCGTCGATCATGCGGTTGACGGCGTTGACCCCACCGCCACCGACGCCCACCACCTTGATGACCGCCAGGTAGTTCTGCGGGATCGCGGCCATTGACCTCTTACCTCCAGCTTGCGCTCGGGCTCGGATGGATGCACCGCTGCTGCCGTGCAGGAACTCGACCTTCTCGGAGCGACACCACACGGCGGGTCATGCGTTCCCGCCGCGAGCGGGCTCGCCCTGCCGTGGACGCCTCGCGGCCCACCACGAACACCTCGTAGCCAATCGCGAGGAGGTCGTGCCCCGCCGTAGGCTCATCGTCACCCGCCCAGGGTCCCCGGCGCCGCGCTGGCGGGCCGAGCGGCCCGAGCCGGACTGCAAGCGATCCCGACCACGGTAGTGACCGGCCGTCGACATGGTCAACAACCCCGTGGCGGTCGTTCGCCACGATACGGGAACGGTGTTCGCTCAACATGTCGGCACCCGGGTCACGACGGGAGCGTCGGGGACGCGCACGTCGATCGTGTCGAGGCACGTGTCGTCCACCCGGACGAGCACGGTCTCGAGCGCCACGATCTTCTCGTCGACCTCGTCGACCTCGCCGAAGCGCACCGAGCCCTCGGGCAGCAGTACCAGCTCGACCTGGTCGTCGTCGACGTAGCGCACGTGCGACACCCGGCCCGCCGCGGCCGGTCCGAGCGAGTCGAGCACCGCGAGCGGCCGGGAGGCACCGGTGGCCAGGTGGCCGCCGGGTACCGCGCCCTCGACCACGCCCGCCACCGTGTACAGGTCGCCGGCGGGCGCCGTCGTGCGGTCGAGGATCCGACCCGTGACGTCGAGCTTGTACCACGCGCCGGCGTCGTCGGCGATCTGCGCGATGGGCGTCCGCTCGGTGACCACGATCCGTACCGTACCCGGCCAGCTGCGCGAGAGCCGGGCTCCCTCGACCCACGGGAGGCGCTCGACCCGCCCGCGCGCCTCGGCCAGGTCGAGGTCGAGCATCTGCTCACCGGGGTCGATGCCGGCCGCGGCCAGCACCTCCTCGTCGGAGGTCTCGACGCCTCCGGCGACCATGATGCGGTCGACGTCGAGCATCGGGCTGCGGGTCAGGGCGTACGCGCCGGCGACCGCCGCCAGCAGCAGCACCACGCCGAGCAACCGGTTGCGGCGCCGCCGCAACCGCTCCCCCGCCACGGCGGCGCGCCGCTCGGCGAAGCGGGGGTCGACGACGACCCCGTCCGCGTCCGCGTCTGCGCCGCCCCGGCCCCGACGGTCGGCGTCCCGCTCCGGGCGGCGACCGGCCCCGCGGCCCGTACCCGAGCGCCTGCGGTCGGGGCCCGGCCCGCCGGCGGGCCGGCTCGACGGCGG
>JAXHUH010000236.1:0-83479 GCA_034211175.1 Actinomycetota bacterium | reverse complement strand
TTGTCGCTCCGAGGTGGCGCGCGCGGACCCGGCGTTGCCGCCACCGCCGTCGCGGTGTCGCTCCGACGTGGCGGCAGGCCCGACCCGCATCACCCCGCGCTCGTCGCACCGTTGTCGCTCCGAGGTGGCGCGCGAGCACCCTGCGACGCCGACACCGGGGTTGCGGTGTCGCCCCGAGGTGGCGCGCGTCCCGAGCCTCATCGACCGGCTCCCGTGGCCTGCGTCGCGGCGACGCGGCGGACGATCGCGTTCACGGCCCCGGCGGCGGGCGGGCTGCCGCCGCGCTCGCCGACGTTGGTCACCGAGATCGGCGCCAGCGCGCTGGCCCACAACCGGGCCTTCGACTCGGCGGCACCGACGAAACCGACCGGCAGGCCGACCACCGCGGCCGGTGACACCGACCCGGCCTCCGCCAGGTCGATCAGCTCGACCAGGGCGGTCGGGGCGTTGCCGATCACGAACACCGCACCGGTCGGGTGACGCTGCGCGGCGAGGCGGAACGCGGCGGCCGAGCGGGTCGAGCCCTCCGGCGCCACCGGCACCTCGGCGAGCAGGCACGAGGTCGGGTACCGGGTGATCCCGGCCGCGACCATCGCGGCGTCGACGATCACCGGCGCACCCCGCCCGATCGCGGCCGTGAGCGCATCGACCGCGTCGGCGCCGATGCGGGCGGTCTCGGCGAACGACAGGTCGGCGGTGGCGTGGATCATCCGGCCGACGATCGCCCGCTCCCCGTCGCCGAGGTGCGAGAGGTCGACCCGCTCGTCGAGGATCCGGTAGCTCTCTGTCTCGATGGGGTGGGGCTCGATGGGGTGGGGCACGGTCACGTCGTGGGCCGACGGCTCGGGCCGGGCGGTCACGGTTCGTACCCGCGGGGCGTGACCATGCGACCGCCGATGATCCGGGTGGCCGACGAGCCGACGACGACCAGGGAGAACATGTCGACCGTGGTCGGGTCGAACTCCGAGAGCGGCCCGACCCACGTCCGCTCACCGGGCCGGGTGGCGTCGGTGACGACCGCGACGGGCGTCGAGGCCGGTCGGTGGCCGGCGAAGATCTCGCGGGCGATCTCCAACTGGCGGGTCCGCCGCCGCGAGCGGGGGTTGTAGAGGACGGTGACCAGGTCGGCGGCGGCCGCGGCCTCGAGCCGCTGCTCGATCGCCTCCCACGGGGTCATCAGATCGGACAGGCTGATCAGCGCGTGGTCGTGGCCGAGCGGCGCGCCGAGCAGCGCCGACGCGGCCAGTCCCGCGGTCACCCCGGGGACGATGGTCACCGGCGGCGACCCGTGGGCCGGCGCCAGCTCGAGCACGAGGGTCGCCATGGCGAACACGCCGGGGTCGCCCGAGCACACCAGCGCGACCCGCTGGCCGGCCGCGGCCCGCTTGAGTGCCTCGGCGCAGCGGTCGGCCTCGGCGCCGATCGGGCTGCGAACGACCTCCTGGGCCGGTGACAGCAGCGCGGTGCACTGGTCGACGTAGACGTCGTAGCCGATCACGGTGTCGGCGTCCCGGATCGCTGCGGTCGCCTGCGGCGTCCGGTGGCGGGCGTGGCCGGGGCCGAGCCCGACGACCGCGAGCGAGCCCTCGGGCCGTGCCCGGCGGGCGATGGCGACGGTCGCCTCGGCGCCCTTGCGCTTCTCGACCACGAGGGTGGCGTCGGGCCCGGCGGCCAGGAGCGCGGCGGCCTCGGCCACGCTGGCCGTGCCGACCTCGGAGCGGACGACGTCGGACGG
Organism: Actinomycetota bacterium; assembly: GCA_034211175.1. GTDB lineage: Bacteria > Actinomycetota > Acidimicrobiia > Acidimicrobiales > CAIXPF01 > JAXHUH01. Next base: position 81,744 of record JAXHUH010000236.1, on the reverse strand, counting down.
GTTCGGCACCTCGACGCCCGCCAGTGCATCGGCGTCGAAGGCACGGATCGGGTGACCCAGCGACGTGACGACCGGGTCGTCGGCGCGGCGGTCGATGGTGGCGACGAGACCGATCGCGTCGGGGTGCAGCCCGGCGTCGGCGAGGGCGGCGGCGAGGAGCTCGGCGGCGGCGCCGGCCGGGGCTCCGGTCGACGCGCCCACACCGACGACCAGGTCGTGGGGGCACAGCACGACGGTCCCGGATCGGGGCTCGACGGCCCGGTCGGTGACGAGCACGGTGCCGGCGGTGCCGTTCGGCGAGCCGTCGAGGGGGACGGGCCAGTCGAGCTCGCGCACGACCGCCGGCGCCTCGCCGTCGAGCATCGCCCGGGCGACGCCGGCGATGTCGCCCCGCGCCGTGCACCGGGGGATGTCGTCGAGGGCGACGACCCCGGTGGTGTCGGTCGCGGTGGTCACGACGGCCTCGGCGCCGAGGAGCTCGGCGACCGAGCGGGCCAGGTCGTTCGCCCCGCCGCCGTGGCCGCCGCACAGCGCCACCGCGAACCGTCCGGCCTCGTCGACGCAGACGACCGCGGGGTCGGTGTCCTTGGCGCCGAGCAGCGGCGCGATCACCCGCACCGCGATCCCGGTCGCGCAGAACAGCACGAAGCCGTCGACCTCGTCCCAGTGGGCCCGCACCGTGGCGGCCAGGTCGCCGCGGATGTGGCGGTGAGGGAGGAGCGCGGCGCGCTCGGCACCGGCGTCGGTCAGGCTGATCGACAGGATCACGAGATCGTCCCCCATGCGACGAACACCGGGTTCTCGGCCTCGAGGCGGCGCTCGGGCGTCGAACCGATCGGGCGGGCCCGGCTCACCTGGAGCTGGACGAGCTCCCCGAGGCGGGCGGCGGCCGCGTCCGCCGGGCCGAGGGTTGCGTAGGTGGCGACGACGACGCCGCCGGCGCGGACCCGGGCCCGGACGGCGTCGAGGACGTCGAGCCCGCCGCCTCCGACGAACGCGCGGTCGGGGTCGGGCAGGTCGGCCAGGCAGCCGGGGGCCTCGCCCTCGACCACGGTGACCGGCACGTCGGCCGCGTTCCCCCGGATGCGGTCGCAGTCGTCGGCTCGGCGCTCCGCCGCCCACGCCCGCAGGCCCGGCGCCAACCGGCACGCCTCGATGGCGACGCTGCCGCTGGCCGCGCCGACGTCCCACAACGTCGACGCACCGGCCAGCTCCAACTTGGACAGCACCACGGCGCGCACCTCGGGCTTGGTGATCATCGACGCCCGGTGCTCGTAGCAGTGGACCGGCCGGCCCCACCGGAGCCGGGCGTCGGGGGCGACGGCGGCGCCGGGCGCGACCATCACGACGACCGACAGCGCCTCGAACCGGCCGGCGGCGAGGCCGGCGAGGTCGGTGTGGGAGACGGACTCGTCGTTCTCGCCGAGCCGGGACGCGACCCAGATGTCGCGCTCGGCGACACCCCGCTCGACCAGCGCGGCACCGATCGCCTCGGGTGGCACCTCCGGCGAGCACAGCACGGCGACCTTGCGCTCGTCGACGAGGGTGTCGAGCGCGGCATCGAGCGATCGGCCATGGCACGACACGACCGTGGCGTCGTCCCAGCACAGCCCCGCCCGGGCGAACGCCAGGGCGACCGACGAGGGCGCCGGATGGAGGCGCACCATCGACCCGAACCGGCCGACGAGCAGGCGCCCGATCCCGAAGAACCCCGGGTCGCCGCTTGCGAGCACGCTGATCCGTCCGGTGCGCTGCTCGACCAGGTCGACGAGCCCGGCGACCGCGCCCAGCCGGACCCGCTCGCCCGCGGCGTCGGTGGGCACGGCATCGAGGTGGCGGTTCGCGCCGACGATCACATCGGCCGCGCGCAGCGCCGCCACGGCGTCGGGACCGAACCACTCGCCGCCGACGAGGCCGACGACGTCGACGCGCTCAGCCACGGGACGCACCCGGGTGGGGACGGGTCACGAGCTGCGCCGGTGGCGACTGGCCCGGCCCTCGGTCGTGCCGGCGGCCGACCGGAGCCGGTAGGTCGTCGTGTAGCTCGGGTCGTAGAGGTGGCTTCGGGCCTCGACCGGGCGCTCGTCGAGCACGTCGCCGACCAGCACCAGCACGGTCATCGTCGCGCCGGTGGAGCGGATGGCGTCGGCCAGCCCGCCGAGGTTCGTGCGCACGATCTGCTGGTCGGGCCAGGTCGCCCGCACGAGCACGACCGCCGGGGTGTCGGCGGTGTAGCCACTCGTCGGGCCGAGCAGGTCGGCCTGGATCTCGTCGGGGCGGGCCCCGGCCAGGAAGACGGCCATCGTCGTGCCGTGGGTCGCGAACGAGGCCAGCTCCTCACCCGGGCGCATCGACGCCGCGGTCCGCCCGGCCGGGCGGGTCAGCACGACGCTCTGTCCCCGCTTCGGGATCGTCAGCTCCCGGCCGATCTCAGCGGCCGCTCCGGCGACCGAGGTGACGCCAGGAACGATCTCGAAGGAGCGCTCGCGGGCGACGCACCAGTCGATCTGCTCCTGGATCGCCCCGTAGACGGCGGGGTCGCCCGAGTGGAGACGGACGATGCGGGCATCGGGCGACGCCTCGTAGACCTCGAGCACGTCCTCGAGGGTCATCGTCGCCGAGTCGTGGACCGTGACCCCGTCGTGGCAGTGGCCGAGCAGGGCCTCGGGCACGAGCGACGACGCCCAGATGACGATGTCGGCCTTCGCGAGGCGGTCCGCGCCCCGCAGCGTGATCAGGTCTGCCGCGCCCGGACCGGCGCCGACGAAGGAGATCATCGGGGCTCCGGCACGGGCCCGGCGCCGTCGCTGGCGGGCACGATGATCGACGACAGGTAGCTGGCGGCCCGGTCACGGACGTCGGCGACCGCCGCCACCCGCTCACCGTTCATGCCCAGCAGCTCGCCGAGAACGGCGCCGTCGAGGCGGCCGGCCCGCTCGAGGCGGTCGGCGAGCGCACCGAGGCGGGCACCACCCTTGTAGAGCACGACCGTCCTCGTCGGGTCGGCGAGCGCGGCGTCGATCTCCGCGTCGCCGGCGCGGGCCGCGAGCAACACGAGCGACTGCTCCTCGTCGACCAGGTCGACGCCGGCCTCGGTCGCCAGCGCCTGGAACGCCATGATGCCGGGCACGGTCACCACCGGGGTGTCCGGCCGGCGGGCGCGAACACCGGCCGCCACCGACCCGAACGTCGAGTAGGTGTTGGGGTCGCCGAGGGTGATGAACGCCACCTCCTCACCGGCGGCCAGGTGCGCGGTCACCAGGTCGCACGCCACCCCCAGCGCTCCGGCCCGGGCCGCGTGGTCGGCCGCCATGACGAACTCGACCCGATCGAGCGCGACATCGGGCGCGGCCTGGCGCACGATCTGCTCGGCCCGGCCGACCGCGACCGACGCGGTGGTCGGCGCCAGCACCCGGTCGGCCCGACGGAGCGCGGCGAGGGCCCGCACCGTGAGCAGGTCGGGTGACCCGGGACCGACGCCGACGCCGACGAGGCGGCCCGGTACCGGTGGATCGGCGGTTGCCGATGGCGTGGGAGACTGCTCGAGCGCGGCCTCGATCGAGGCGCGGATCAGCTCGGCCTCGGAGCGGCCCGAGGCCTCCGAGCGGGCGCGCAGGCGGCGCTTGAGCGTCTCGGGAAGGTAGACCGACGTCTTGCGCACCGACGTAGGGTAGGACGTAGGGCACGATTCGGCCAGCCACGGCCGGTTGGGCGATCATCGAACGGTGCGGTTGCCTCCCACACCGGCCGCCGAGGCCCGCGCCGGCAAGCCCGGCCCACGGCCCACCCCGCCATGACCCATCAGAGGAGCCCCATGTCCCGACCCGCCCACGCCGATCGCCCCGCCACCGCCGGGGTCCGCTGATGCTGGTCGACGTGCGCGGCGGGATCCCGATCGGCCGGCGCCGCGGTTCGCCGCGGCCGGGCGGCCCGGCGACGGACGGCCTGTTGATCGTGGGCCACGGCTCACGGTGTGCGGTCGCGGTCGACCAGGTGCGGGCCATCGCCGACCTGGTCGCCGCGGCGCCCGAGCTCGACGGCGTGGCCGTCGACGTCGGGTTCCTGGAGATGAGCGACCCGCCGGCCGGTCCGGTGCTCGACCGCCTCGTCGCCCGGGGCTGCCGGCGCATCGTCGTCCTGCCGCTGATGCTGCTGGCCGCGGGGCACGGCAAGAGCGACGTGCCCGCCGTCGTGCTCGAGGGGCGTGAGCGCCACCCCGACGTCGACATCGTGTTCGGCTCGCCCTTCGGCGTGGTCCACGACCTCGTCGACATCGCCGGTGACAACCTCGCCCGCGTCGGCGGCGACGGCCTCCCGCTGCTCGTGATCGCCCGGGGGACCTCCGACCCCGACGCCAACGCCGAGGCCCACAAGGCCGGACGCCTCGTCGCCGAGTGGTCGAAGGCGCCGTTCGCCCAGACCGGCTTCACCGGGGTGACCACACCGCTGGTGCCCGACGCGCTGGAGATGTGCCGCCGCCTGGGGGCCGATCGCCTCGCCGTCTTCTTCTGGTTCCTGTGCCACGGGAAGCTGATCGAGCGGGCTCGCGACGACATGGCCACGTTCGCGGCCGACAGTGGCGTCGAGCTGGTCGACGCCGGCTACCTCGGCCCCGATCCCCGGCTCGTGCCGACCATGGTGGCCCGGTACCGGGAGGCGCTCGACGGTCGGCCGACGCTCAACTGCGACACCTGCTCGTACCGGCTGCCGTTCCCGGGCCACGAGGACCGCGTCGGCCAACCGGCAGGCGTCGGCCACTCCCACCTGGCCGCCGAGCACCGTCACGGCCACGATCACGGGCACGGGCACCACCACCACTGATCGCCCGGGTGTGCCCGCCGACGTGGGCGCACCGGCGCGATGGCGGTCGACCTACGCTGGTCGTCCCCGACGAGAGAGGGCCGGTTGGCACGACGACGGCCGGTAGGCATCAAGCAGGTGGCCGAGCGGGCCGGTGTGTCGGTCGGGACGGTCTCGAACGTCCTCAACCGGCCCGAGCTGGTCGCGCCCGACACCAGGACCCGGGTGCAGGCGACGATCGACGAGCTCGGCTTCGTGCGCAACGGCTCGGCGAGCCGGCTCCGCGCGTCGCGCAGCACCGCCGTCGGCCTCGTGGTGCTCGACGTCGCCAACCCGTTCTTCACCGAGGTCGCCCGGGGAGCGGAGGCCGAGTGCGAGGCCGCCGGCTACACGGTCATGCTGTGCAACTCCGACGGATCGGCCGCCCGCCAGGAGCGCCACCTGCAGTTCCTCGAGGAGCAGCGCGTCGCCGGCCTCCTCATCACCCCGACCGGGGCCCGGCCGGCCGGTGAGCGCCTCGATGCGCTCGCCGCCCGCGGCACCGCGGTCGTCCTCGTCGACGAGTCAGCACCCGGCAACGACCGCTGCGCCGTGTCGGTCGACGACGTCCGGGGTGGCGAGCTCGCCGGGGCCCACCTCCTCGACGGCGGACGGCGCCGCATCGTCCACCTGACCGGCCCCGCGTCCGTTCGCCAGTGCGCCGACCGGCGCCTGGGCCTCGAGCGGGCACTCGAACGGGCGGCGCACGACGCCTCGCTGGAGGTCGTCACGATCGACGTGCTCAACGGGAGGGCGGGCCATGGCGCCACCGACCGGGTGCTGGCGCATCGGCCCGACGCCGTGTTCTGCGCCAACGACCTGATCGCCCTGGGACTGCTGCGCGGCCTCACCGAGCGGGGCATCGTCCCCGGTCCGGACCTCGCGCTCGTCGGCTACGACGACATCGACTTCGCCGCGCTGTCGTCGCTGACCTCGGTCCGCCAGCCGGCGCTCGAGCTCGGGCGGTCGGCGGCGCGCCTGCTGATCGACGAGTGCGAGCAGGGCGAGGCCCACCGTCACCAACAGGTGGTCTTCGAGCCGGAGCTGATCGTGCGCTCCTCGTCGAGCGTCGAGCCCGCCGCGGCCGACGGTCGCTGATCGCGACGCGCGCCGGTCGGGCCTCGTCAGCCCTGCGTGGTGCGCCCGACGGTGGCCGGGTCGGCGTCGGCACCCGTTTCGTCGGATGCCGCATCGGTGCCGTTCGGCTCCCCGGTGTGCCCGGCCGACGACGACCCGTTCGGTTGCCCGCCGGCGAGCCGCTCCGCGACGGCGCTCAGCTCGGCCAGGCGCAGTCGGTGGTACTCATCGCTGATCTCGATGTGGAGGAGCGCGCCGAGGCGGGCGACCGTGGCCCGGGCGTGCTCGAGGCGCTGCGCGGCCTCGGCGAGGTTGCCGGGCCGCAGCGACCGCAGGACCTCCTCGGCCTCGATGTTGTAGGAGCGCAGCACGAGCTTGTGGAGCTCGAGGACGAGCCTGGGTTCGACGCCGTCGCGGTGCACGGCGTCGGCCCGCACCGCACCGACGACCGCGGCGCCGCTGCCGGCCATGGCGTCGATCCGCTCCGCCAGCTCCCGCAGCCGTTCGTCGTCCCCGGCCGCGAGCCGCACCGGCCCGCCGGCCATGCCGACCTCGGCGAGCACCGCTCGCTGCGTCATGTCCACGACCCGGGTCCGCAGCTCGCTCAGCTGGGCGTGGGCCTCGGCCCGGCGCTCGCGCAACGCGGTGTCGAGCTCGTCGAGCTCCCGGCGCAGCCCGGCCACCTCCTCCTGGAGGCGACGGCGCTCGTAGACGCCGATCGTCTCGAACGCCCGGCGCAGCTCCCGGTTCTCCTCCTCGAGTGCCTTGCGGGCGCCGAGGAACCGGCGGCGCGGCTCCTCGAACAGCACCTCCGGCACGTCGATCGGCTCGGCGCCCGCCGACACGGCGCCCCCGTCGGTCGGCGTGACCGGCTCGGTGGCCCGGGGAGCGACGTCCGCTGGGGTTGCGCCGGTCGGCGCCGCCGCGGACGGCGGCGCCTCGTCGACCGCCAGGTCGGCAGGCGCCGGATCGTCGGCCGCACCCGAGATCTCGTCGGCATCGGTCCCGTCGCCCGCGGCCGCGACCAGGCCGGCGGTGGGTGGCGCCTCGTCGGTCGCGTCGGTTGCCTCGGTCCCCGCTGCGTCATCGGGCTCTCCGGTGGCGACCGCGTCGTCGGGGGTGTCCGCGACCAGGGCGGACAGCGGCTCGTGACGGTGCTCGGTCCAGCGATCCCCGTCCCACCAGCGCAGGCCCCCGGGCCGCTCGGTGTCGGGGTACCAGCCCGCCGGTGCGGTCGCCGTGCCCGTCATGTCGCGCCCCGCGCCGTGATCCCCATGTGGTGCAGCTCCCTGCGTCGCTCGCCTTCTCGCCGTTGGTCCGTGTACCAGTTGGCCGTGACGGCCCATCGGCGAGGATGCCCTCGGTGCGAGGACTTCAAGCTGAACTGTCATCAGTTCGTGATGAAACGTCCATGCAACCACGCAGCGACGTCGAGGACGCGCATGGCCGGCTGTCCCGGTCCGGGGCCGGATGGCGGGGCGTGGGCGGCGCCGGTCAGCCGCGGCGAAGGTCGGAACCGAGCCCGTCGACCGCCTCGTCGAGCGCGGCCAGGAGCTGCGGCAGTCGAGAACGATCGTGGCGGGGCGCGGGCATGGCCAGGCAGATGGCGGCCACCGCACCGCCGAGCGGTGTGTGCACGGCCTTGCCGATGGCGTAGAGGCCGGGCTCGCTCTCGCCGTCGTTGACGGCGTAGCCCCGCGACCGGATCACCCGCATCTCCCGTCGGAGGAGGTCGAGGTCGACGTCGGGATCGTCGCCGTAGAGCGCGGCGAGCTGGTCGGACGACAGCTCGGCGAGCAGCGCCTTGCCGCCCGAGACGCGGTGGGCCGCCATCGCCCGTCCGGACCGGTCGCCGACCCGCAACGGCTGGGAGGACTCGACCGACGCGACGAAGTGGGCCTCCGTCCCCGCGCGCACGACCAGGTTGGCCGACTCGCCGACGGTGGCGACGAGCCGATCGAGGTGACGGGGGGCGAGCGTCCGCAACACGCCGACCGGCGCATCGGAGCGCTGCCCGGCCCGCAGGAGCCGACCGGCCCGGTAGCGACGGTCGGGGAGCTGCTCGGCGAAGTCACGGTAGACGAGCATCGCCAGCAGCCGATGGGCGGTGGACGGGGACACACCGAGGCGCTCGGCGGCGTCGGTCACCCGCAGGGCCCCCTCCTGGCGGAGCACGGAGGCGAGGTGCAGCGCGTTGTCGACGGACTCGATCGAGTACGCGGGTCTGTTCTTCACGGCCGGCCTCCCGCGCCCCTCCGGCGCACGTTCGCGCCGCTCGCACCCGGCGCATGGTGTGCCACCCGCAGGCCGAAGTGTACGGCGTTCACGCCCGCGAGACCTCACGAAGCGCGGTCGTTGCTGACGCAACGTCAAGTTCCGGCCGTGACCTCCAGGGCCTCGGCGAGGCGGCAGAGCCCGTCGGCCGAGGGCACGGCGACGCGGGCCGAGCCGACCATGCCGAACGAGGCGCAGTCGCGCACGACGATGCCGTGGGGCGCGAGGCGCTCCCGAAGCCTCGGTGCCGCGGTGCACAGGACGTAGTTGGCGTGCGACGGCTGCGGCTCGAGGCCGTGGCGGAGGAGGAGCTCGGTGAGCTCCCGGCGGAGCAGCGCGACGCCGGCCGACCAGGCCCGCAGGTCGCAGGTGGCCAGGAGGTCGACCACGGCGGCGCACGCCAACCCCCCGACCGACCACTCCGGTTGGCGTGCGGCGAGGCGGGTGATCGTCGCTTGGTCGGGGGCGAGCACGTAGCCGATCCGCAGGCCCGGGCAGGCGAACAGCTTCGTGAGCGAGCCGACGACCAGCGCGTCGTCGCCGTCGCGGGTCCACCGGCCGGTGGCCAGCGGGTAGAACGCCTCGTCCCACACCGCGGCGGTCGCTTCGGGCGAGGCCAGCCGGCCCGAGGGGTTGTGGGGGTTGGAGCGGATCCGGGGCGCCGACGGGTCGAGAACCGGGAGGTGGCGGCGGTACAGCGAGAAGTCGTCCTCGCCCGCCCAGCCGACGCCGAGGTCGGTGGCCACGAGCGCGATGGCCTCGGCGCCGCCGTTGGTGAGCAGGAGCCGCGCCGGGTCGACCCCGATCGCCTCGGCCAGCGCCGCCGTCGCCCGGGAGGGATCGGGATAGGTGCCGAGTGCGTCGAGGTGGGCGGCGACGACCGGGCGGGGGTCGGGTGCCATCGGGTTGAGGCTCATCGACAGGTCGAGCACGGCGGCCGGGTCGATGCCGAGGGCGGCGGCGACCCGACGGGCGTCGCCACCGTGGGCGCCGGGGGAGGGGAGCGCGCTCAGCACGTCGGTTCCCGCGCGATCGCGCCCTCGGTGATGATGTCGCACAGCCGCTCGACGTCGAGGTGGGCCTCGATGGCGTCGGCGAGGCGGTCGAAGCGGGCGGTGCGGGCTGCGGTGAACGACACGCCGGCCGGCACGAACCGCTTGGCCCGCCGCTCGGCCAGCTCGACGAGGAACCCGGCGCGGAACGCGTCGTGCTCGAACAGACCGTGCAGCGTCGTGCCCCGGATGCGGCCGTCGTCGGACACGGTGCCCTCGTCGCCGTCGTCGAGGTGCACCCATCCGGGTCCGCCGTCGACCCGGCCGTGGTGGATCTGGTAGCCGGTGATCGCCGGACCGGTGCGGCGGCGCACATGCTTGTCGCCCTCGAAGCGGGTGGCGACGCCCCCGAGCCAGCCGAGGCCCTCGACGCGGCCGGCGCCCGATTCGACGGCGTCGTCGATCGACGAACCGAGCATCTGGTAGCCGCTGCAGATCCCGAGGACGTCGGCGCCCGAGGCGGCGATCGCGTCGGCGAACCCGGCGTCGCGCAGCCAGGCGAGGTCGCGCACGGTCTCCTTCGAGCCGGGGATGATCACCAGGTCGGGCCGGCCGAGCGCGGCGGCGTGACGCACGTAGCGGACGATCACGCCCGGTTCGAGGGACAGGGCGTCGGTGTCGGTGAAGTTCGAGGTCCGGGGCAGCCGGACCACCGCGACGTCGAGCCCGTCGGCCAGCGGCGGTCCGGCGGGCGGGACGGCCGAGTCGAGCGCCACCGAGTCCTCGGCGTCGAGCCACAGGTCGGCGAGCATCGGGACCACGCCGAGCGTCGGGACACCACAGCGGGCCTCGAGCGTGGTCATGGCGTCGCCGAGCAGGGCCGGATCGCCGCGGAACCGGTTGACGACGAAGCCCCGCACGGTCGCCCGCAGGTCGTCGGGCAGCAGCGCGACCGTGCCGTAGAGGTGGGCGAAGACGCCGCCGCGGTCGATGTCGCCGACGATGACCGCGCCGAAGCCGCCATCGGCGGCCAGGCGCAGGTTCACGATGTCGCCGTCGAGCAGGTTGATCTCGGCCGGTGAACCGGCGCCCTCGCACACGACGACGTCGAAGCGGCGGCGCAGCTCGGCGAGGCTGTCGGCCACGATGCCCGCGAGCTCGCGCTTCGACGCCTGGTAGTCGGCCGCGGAGCGCACGCCGATCGGCCGGCCGAGGACCACGACCTGGCTCGACCGCTCGCCCGTCGGCTTGAGCAGGACCGGGTTCATCGCCGCCTCGGGCTCGATGCCCGCGGCGAGCGCCTGCGCGCCCTGGGCCCGGCCGATCTCGGCACCGTCGGGTGTGACGTAGCTGTTGAGCGCCATGTTCTGGGCCTTGAACGGCGCCACCGACACGCCGGAGCGCGCGAGGAGGCGGCAGATGCCGGTCACCAGCGTGGACTTGCCGGCGTCGCTCGTGGTGCCGCACACGTGGAGCGCACCGCGAAGGCCGGCGGGGACGCGGGCCGCGGATGCGCCGGGCGGCGGTGGGCTCACGATGCGCCCGCGTCGAGGCCGAGGTCCTCGAAGGTCGCCATCTCGGACAGGATGCGGGCCGCGGATTCGAGCAGCGGGAGCGCGAGCACCGCGCCGGTGCCCTCGCCGAGGCGCAGGCCGAGGTCGACGAGCGGCCGCAGCCCGAGGTGGTCGAGCGCCAGCGTCGCCGCCGGCTCGGGTGAGCGGTGCCCGGCGATGCACCACGCCCGCGCCCCCGGGCACAGGTGCTCGGCCGTCAACGCGGCGGCGCAGGCGATGACCCCGTCGATCACGACCGGGACCCGGGCCCGGGCGGCGCCGACGACGAAGCCGGCCATCGCCGCGATCTCGAGGCCGCCGATCCCGGCGAGCACCTCGATGGGCGGCGCGCCGGCGACCGATGCCATGGCGGCCTCGACGATCGTCGTCTTGGCCACCAGCGCGGTGTCGTCGATCCCGGTGCCCCGGCCGGTGACCTTCGACGCCGCCATCGACGTGAACGCACCGATCAGCGCGGCGGCCGGGGTCGTGTTGCCGATGCCCATCTCCCCGGTCACGAGGCAGCGGGCGCCACCGTCGAGCGCCAGGTCCGCGGCCTCGACGCCGACGTCGAGGGCCAGGCGGGCGTCGGCGACCGACATGGCGGGCCCGGCCGACAGGTCCGCGGTGCCCCGGCGGACCCGGCGGTGGAGCAGGCCCTCGACCGCGCCGTCGACGGTGGCGATGCCGACGTCGACCGCGAGGACCGCGGCGCCCGCCTGGCGGGCGAGCACGTTGATCGCCGCGCCACCGGCGACGAAGTTGCCGGCCATGGCCGCGGTGACCTCCTGGGGCCACGGGGTCACCCCGGACGCGGCGACGCCGTGGTCGCCGATGAACACGCCGACACACGCGGGCGACGGCACCGGGGGAGGGGACGAGCCGGCCATACCTGCGAGCCGGGCGCCGAGCTCCTCGAGCTCGCCGAGCGAGCCCGCGGGCTTCGTGAGCTGCGCGTGGCGGGCGCGGGCCGCATCGGCCGCGGCGTGGTCGGGCGGGGTGACGGCGGCCGCCGCGGCGTCGAAGCGCTTCCCGGCGGTGTCGGCGACCCAGCGCCCGACGGTGGCCAGCGGGCCGTCCGCCCCGACCTCGGTGGCGCCGATGCGCAGGTCGTCGGGGACGTGGTCGAGCCGGCCGGTGAGGCCGAGCGCCCGCTGTGGGTGGGGGTGGCCCACCGCGGCGAGTGCCCGGTGCCACGCGGCCGCCCGGTCGTCGACGTGGGGGTCGGCGAGCACGACGTGGACGCGCTCGTCGAGCCCGCTGCGGGCCAGCGCGTCCTCGACCGCGGCGGCGTCGGTGTGGCCGGCGATGATCGCCACGGCCAGCTCGGTGACGAGCGGGTCGATCCGGTTGACGACCTCGGGGTCGACGGCGCCGGAGCCGATGTCGATGATGACGGCGTCGAGCGCGGCTCTCACGGTTGTCTCCTCACGGTCGGGTCGGTGGGGGAAGGGACGGTCGGGCGGGCGGGGACGTCACGGTCGGGTGGGTGGGGGACGTCACGGTCGGGTGGGCGGGGACGTCACGGTCGGGTGGGTGTTCGCTAGCTGCGATCCGCTGCCGGGTGCGTTCGACGGTGACGAGGGCGGCGATGAGCAGGAGGGTGACGTCGCGCAGCAGCCGGCTGGCGCGGGCGACGTCGGCGGGCTCGGGCGGGCGGCCGTCGCCCAGCGTCGGGCGGATCTCGAGGGCGCCGTGGTAGGTCGTCGGGCCGCCGAGGCGGAGACCGAGCGCCGCGGCGAACGCGGCCTCGGCGACACCGCCGTTGGGCGAGGGGTGGGCCGGGGCGTCGTCGCGCACCGCGCGCCACACCGCCGCCGCCCGGTGGGGCCGGGCCGCGGCGACCAGCACGGCGGTCGCCCGAGCCGGCAGCCAGGCGGCTGCGTCGTCGAGACGGGCGCTGGCCCAGCCGTAGCGCTCGTGGCGCTCGGTGCGGTAGCCGACCATGGCGTCGAGCGTGTTCAGCGCCCGGTGGGCGGCGACCCCCGGCGCGCCGCCGGCCAGTGCCCAGAACACGGGCGCCACGACGGCGTCGACCGTGTTCTCGGCGACCGACTCGACCGCGGCGCGGGCGAGCCCGGCCTCGTCGAGCTCGTCCGGGTCCCGGCTGACCAGCGCGGGCACGAAACGGCGGGCATCTTCGAGCGAGCCGTCGGTCAGCGCCCGGCCGACCTCGCCGGCCGCGTCGACGAGGCCCTTGGGCGCGACCGCGACGTAGGTGGCCAGGGTCGTCGACCGCACGAGCGACCCGGCCGTGGCCCCGACCGCGAGGCCGATGGCTGCGTGGACCGCACCGCGCAGGCGGCTCGGCCCACCGATGCGGGCCTCGACGTGGTTCATGAGCGTCCCGAACGCGGCGACCGGGTGGGGCCGCAGCGGCGGTTCGCCGAGGACGAGGTCGGCGGCGAGGCCGACGGCGATGGCGGCCGGGCGGTGCAGCAGGGTGATCACCAGCGGGCCGCCGCGACGGTGAGGCCGACGGTCTCGGCGATGACCCCGGCGGCGCCGACGACGTCGCCGGTGAAGCCGCCGAGACGACGCATCGCCAGCGCGACGACACCGGCACCGGCGAGGAGGCCGCAGGCGACGCTGACCGGCCCGGCGAGCGGTTCCCACAGCGTGGCGCCGGCGAGTGCCGCGGCCAGCGACGCGAACGCGGCGATCGGGCGGCCGCCGCGCATCGCGCTGGCCAGGCCGTCGCCCCGGGCGTACGGAAGGGTCGCCACGACGACGGCCATGCCGGCGCGTGACGCGGCGAACAGCGCGGCCACGAGGACCGGTGCCGGGTCGATGGCGGTCAGCGCCACGACCTGGAGGAGCAGGCACGCGGCGACGGCGGTGACCCCGAACGCCCCGGTCTCCGGCGTCGCCATGATCGCCAGGCGCCGCGCCCGCTCGACCGGGGGCAACAACCCGTCGGCTGCGTCGGCCAGGCCGTCGAGGTGGAGCATGCCGGTGAGCGCGAGGTTGGCCACGACGACGAGGACCGCGGCCACCGCCGGCGGCCACAACTCGGCGGCGCCGAGCCAGCCGAGGCCGAGCGCGCCGCCGAGCACGGCGCCGACGACACCGAACCAGCCGAGTGCGGCCGGCGTCGGCGCGCGGGCGGACCCGACGGCCGTGAGGAACCCCGTGGCCTCGAGCAGGCCCCGGCCACCGGTGGCCGTCATGGCCGCTCGAGGGGCAGGACCCGCCCCGCGACGACGAGGAGGACCTCGTGGGCGACGTCGGCCACCCGGCGGTTGGCGTTGCCGAGGGCGTCGCGGAACGCCCGCCCCATCTCGGTCGCGGGGTGCACGCCCATGCCGACCTCGTCGGAGACGACGATCGTCGGGTGGTGGCGGGCGACGAGCGCGGCGCACAGCTCGTCGAGATCGACCGCGAAGTCGGTCGTGCCGGCGACCCAGGTGCCGAGCGAGTCGACGAGGACCGGGCCGGTGATCGACCGGAGGGTGGCGGCGAGCCCGCCGCCCCGGCCGAGCTCGACGGTGTCCCACTCCGGCGGGCGTCGGTTGCGGTGGCGCTCGATGCGGTCCGCGAAGTCCTCGTCGGTCACCACGCCGGTGGCGATGTAGGTGACCGGCGCATCGTGACGGGCGGCGAGCCGCTCGCCGACCTCCGACTTGCCCGAGCGCGACCCGCCGAGCACGAGCGTGATCATGGTGTGTGCCGTGCCGGGTGGTGCGAACGCCACCACACGGTGGCCGGGCCGGCGCATCGCCGGCGGCGGTGGTGCATCGTGGAACGTCCTCGCGTGGTCCGAAGCTCTCGGGCAGTCAGGTCTCCTGGCTCCCGGATCGGCGCCTCACCCCGGCCTTCCCGTCCGGAGGCCGGCGGTGGCACGTGGTTGGGGTTCGGCTCCCCGGTCACAGTTGCGGGACAGCCCCGGACTCCCACCGGGTTCCCTGTGCTGCGGCCGCCGACATTAGCCCGCCCGCCGGCGCCCTACAGTCGGCCGCGTGTCGTCGACCCGTCTCCTCGTGCTGGGCGTGCTGAGGATCCTCCAGCCGACCCACGGCTACCAGGTGCGCGCCGAGCTGCTCAGCTGGGGCGTCGACGAGTGGGCCCGGATCAACCCCGGCTCGATCTACAACGCGCTGCGCACCCTCGAGCGCCACCAGCTCGTGCGGGTGGTCGACGCGTCCCAGGACGGCAACCGGCCGGCCCGCACCACCTACGAGCTGACCCGCGACGGCGAGTCGGAGTTCTTCGGGCTCCTGCGGGGTGCGCTGTGGTCGCTCGACGAGCACGACCCCTCGACCATCCAGGCCGGCCTCAGCTTCGTGAACTGGTTGACGCGCTACGAGGTGGTCGAGGCCATGACGGCGAGGATCGCGCTGCTCGATGCCCGCCTCGCCGAGATCGGACACCATCGGCGCCACCTGACCGAGGCGCGGAACCTGCCCTTCCAGGCGGTCGAGGGCAGCGAGGTCCACGAGGCCCACCTCCGCGGCGAGCGGGCGTGGGCGGAGGCGTTCGCCGAGCGGGTGCGGTCCGGTCGGTACCTGTTCTACCCCGAGGCCGGCTGGGACGCGGGCCCCGGTCCCGACGGGTGGGTCTTCGACCGGTCGGAGGTCGGCGATGTCGGCGGAACCTCACGCGACGCCGAACCTCAAGATTGACTGATCAAGCTTGACTATCCAGGTGGCGGGGTCCACGCTGTCGTCGTGATCCACGTGCGCGGGCTGGCCCGGACGTACAACACGCCGAGAGGGCCGGTCGAGGCCGTGCGCGGTGTCGACCTCGACGTCGAGGCCGGCGAGATCGTCGGGTTCCTCGGCCCCAACGGCGCCGGCAAGACGACGACCCTGCGCATGCTGACGACGCTGATCGAGCCGACCGCCGGCACCGGCACGGTCGCCGGGTCCGACCTGCGGGACGATCCGGTCGGTGTGCGCCGGCGCATCGGCTACGTGCCCCAGGGCGGCTCGACGCTCGACGAGGCTCGGGCCGGCGAGGAGATCGTCTACCAGGCGCGCCTCTACGGCCTGTCGAAGCAGGAGGCGACCGAACGGGGCCGGCGCCTCATGGCCCAGCTCGACCTGCCCGGCCTGTGGGAGCGCAACTGCGGTTCGCTCTCGGGCGGTCAGCGGCGACGACTCGACATCGCCATGGGCCTGACGCATGAGCCCGGGCTCGTCTTCCTCGACGAGCCGACCACCGGGCTCGACCCCCAGGCCCGTTCGAACCTGTGGGAGCACATCCGCTCGCTGCGCGACGACCGGGGCGCGACCGTGTTCCTCACGACCCACTACCTGGACGAGGCCGACGCGCTGAGCGACCGCATCCTCGTCATCGACCAGGGCCGGATCATCGCCTCGGGCACGCCGGACCAGCTCAAGCGCGACGTGTCCGGGGACCTCATCGCCCTCACCCTGGCCGACGACGCCCAGGCCGAGAAGGCGGCCGAGGTCCTCGGCCGGCTGACGTCGGCCAGCGACCTGGCCAACGACGGGCATCACCTGGAGGTGCGGGTGCCGGCCGCCGGCCACGTCGTGCCCGGCCTGCTGCGCGAGCTGGACGGCCTCGGCATCGAGCTCGACGCCATCGAGGTGCGGCGCCCGACGCTCGACGACGTGTTCCTCTCGCTGACCGGTCGCTCGCTGCGCGACGACGAGGAGTGACCATGGGCTCCCGCACGTTCATTCACGACACGCTGCTGATCTTCAGCCGGTCGATGAGGCTGTCGCTGCGCAACCCGATCTGGGTGCTGCTCAACCTGACCCAGCCGGTCCTGTACCTGGCCCTGTTCGGGCCCCTGCTCGAGGACCTGCCGCTGGCCGGTCCGGGGGAGCCGGTGGACAACACCTGGCGCATCTTCGTGCCCGGCCTGCTCGTCCAGCTGGGGATCTTCGGGGCGTCGTTCGTCGGCTTCGGTCTGATCGCCGAGTACCGCTCCGGCGTCGTCGAGCGGATGCGGGTCACCCCGGCGAGCAGGATGGCGCTGCTGCTGGGCCGGGTGATGCGCGACGTCATCGTCCTCACGGTCCAGGCCACGCTGCTGGTGCTGGTCGCCATCCCCTTCGGCCTGCGGGCCCCCTGGCCCGGGGTCGTGGCCGGCATCCTCGTGGTCGGGCTCCTGGCCGCCGCGTTCTCGAGCTTCTCCTACGCCGCCGCACTCCGGCTCAAGAGCGAGGACAGCCTGGCCCCGCTGCTCAACGGCCTGGCGCTGCCCCTGCTCCTGCTGTCGGGCATCCTCCTGCCGATGACGCTGGCCCCGAGGTGGCTGGAGCTCGTGTCCGACGTCAACCCGCTCAAGCACACGGTCGACGGCGTCCGGGCGTTCTTCGCCGTCGACGGCTCCACCTCGACCGCCCTGTGGGGCATCGCCGCCACCATCTTCGTGGTCCTGGTCGGCCTCGCCTTCGGCGCCCGCACCTTCCGCCGCGAAACCGGCTGACGGCGGCTGGTGCTCGCTCGCCGTCGGGCAACGCCCTGGCTGAGCTGCGGTCGCAGGGCGACCTCCGCTCAGCTCGGACGAGCTGCGCTCGGCGGCTGGTGCTCGCTCGCCGTCGGGCAACGCCCTGGCTGAGCTGCGGTCGCAGGGCGACCTCCGCTCAGCTCGGACGAGCTGCGCTCGGCGGCTGGTGCTCGCTCGCCATCGGGTTCGCTGTCGCACCAGGTCGGTAGTCTGCAGGCATGGCCCGACAGCCGGAGGATCTCGATGACGGGGTCGTGCTGATCGAGGACGACTTCTCGACACTGCCGGAAGGTGAACGTGCGCGCCTCACCGATGAGTGGCTGCGCTCCTTGCGGGAAGGGGTGCCGAAGCGCCTTGGCGTGAGCGGCGCGGAGCTCCTCGAAGAGGCCCGTCGTGAGTCCGGCTGGTGAACCTCGTCCTCGACGCCTCTGCGGGCTTCGAGCTGCTCGTGCACACCGAGGCTGGCGAGTCCCTACAGCACAAGCTGCCCTTCGGGGCGACGTGGTGGGTGCCGGAGCACTACTACATCGAGGTGGCGGCTGTTCTCCGGCGTGCTGAGCTCGGCGGAAAGCTGGCGCAGAGTGATACCGCCGACGCGTTCGAACGACTGCACGGAGCCCGAGGACCACGGCGCCGATGCCATCGGTCCTGACGACGCGGCCACCGCAGCTCGCCGAAGCGCGCAGGCCGGCGGGCGCTCGTCGGCGAAGTGTGAGGGGCGTCGCTACGGGCCGGGCGTGAGCGGGCGTGGTGCCCAACGGGGGTCGCGGCCGCTGCTCGCGAGGAGTCGGTCGAACGGGGTTGCATCGTCGGGGAGCGGGGCCTCGGCGCCGTACGGGTGCCACGTCGCGTCGGGGCGGCGGTCGCGGCTGCCGTCGAACAACCGGGTGAGGTCGTCCACCGGCGCGTCCACCTCGGGGTACGGCGCACCGAGGGCGGAGGCCAGGTCCCAGCCGTGGAGGATCAGCTCCGCCAGCACCGATCGGCCCATCACCGCGGCCGGGAGCTGGAGCGTGCCGGCGACCGTCGTGCCCTCCCACGCCGCCGGCGGCCGCCACGCGTCCACGAGCGCCCGGACCTGCTCGGCGAGCGTGGCGCGCCAGTCGGGGAGGTTCGCGACGGTCGGCAGCACCGTGTCGCGTGCCATCGCCGGTGCCTTCTCGCCGGCGAGTCGGAGGCCGATCGTCCAGACGAGGCAGTGATCGACCAGGTCCCGCACCGTCCAGCCGTCGCACGGCGTCGGGCGTTCGAGATCGTCGTCGGTCACCCCGGACGCGATCGCCAGGAAGCGGTCGGCGGCGGGTCTGAGATCGAGCTGGGCGGGCATCGGTTCCCCCTGGTCGGGCTGGTCGGTCGAGTCAGGCGTTCGTGGTCGACGGCTCCGCGTCGAGCAGGTCGGCGAGCACGGCTCCGGTGGTGCGGAGCATCTCCGGCGCCCGGCGGGCGACGGCGAGGAGGATGGCCCCCTCCATCGCGGCGACGACCGTGACCGCCAGGTCCTCGGCCCGTGGCGAGGCGACACCCCGCTCGGCGAGCGCACCGGTCAGCCGGTCCTGCCAGCGGGCGAAGGCGTCGGCCGTCACCGCACGGACCGAGGCGCTGTCGGCGTGGGTGTCGACGACGGCGGCGGCGATCGGGCAACCCAGGTCGGGGTCGGCGACGAGCAGGTCGGCGTAGACGCCGAACGCCCACCGGACGGCGGCCCCGACCGACGGCTGGGTGGCGAGCGCATGGTCGACGAGCTGGTCGACCTGCTCGGCGTTGCGGCGCACGACCTCGGCGACCAGCTCGTCCTTGCCCCCCGGGAAGTGGTGGCCGAACACGCCCTTCGTGGTGCCCGCGGCCTCACACACGGCACCGACCCCGGCGCCGTTCGGCCCTCGCCGGCGGAACAGGTCCATCGCTCCGTCGACCAGGCGGTCGCGCCGGTCGGTGCGGCGCCCGTCGCTCATCGAGTGCGTGGTCCGGCGAGCTGCCGGGACGGCGTCGTGAAGGTCATCGACAGAAACGCTAGTACGGACGTACGAGTATCTGCCAGCGAGTTGGTGAGCGACCGTCGGGTGGGCCGGCGACCTATGCTCCGGCCGGCACCGGCTCGGGGAGGGGACGGCGACGATGGCTGACGGGGGCGACCGGGACTGGGGGTTCCGGACGCGGGCGTTGCACGCCGGCGGGCGGCCCGACCCGACGACCGGGGCGCGGGCGGTGCCCATCTACCAGTCGACGAGCTTCGTGTTCGACGACACGCAGGACGCCGCCGAGCTGTTCGCCCTCCAGAAGTACGGGACGATCTACAGCCGCATCTCCAACCCGACGGTCGCCGCGTTCGAGGAGCGCATGGCCAGCCTCGAGGGAGGCATCGGCGCGGTCGCCACCGCCAGCGGCCAGGCGGCCGAGTTCCTCACCCTCACCGCGCTCGCCGGCGCCGGCCACCACCTCGTCGCCACCGCCGGCCTCTACGGCGGCACGTACACGCTGATGGACACGACGATGCGCTGGCTCGGCATCGACACCACCTTCGTGGCCGAGCCCGACCCGGCGGCGCTGCCCGAGGCGATCGCCGCAGCGATCCGGCCCGAGACCCGGGCGGTGTACACCGAGATCATCGCCAACCCGTCCGGCGCGGTCGCCGACCTCCGAGCGTTGGCCGACGTCGCCCACGCCCACGACCTGCCGCTCATCGTCGACAACACGTTCGCCACCCCGTGGCTGTGCCGCCCGATGGACCACGGCGCCGACATCGTGCTCCACTCGGCGACCAAGTTCCTCGGCGGCCACGGCACCTCCATCGGTGGGGTGGTGACCGAGAGCGGCCGCTTCCCGTGGGACAACGGCAGGTTCGGTCACTTCACCGAGCCGGCCGCCACCTACAACGGCGTGCAGTGGGTCGGGAACTTCGGTGAGTACGCGTTCTGCACCAAGCTGCGGTCCGAGCAGCTGCGCGACGTCGGTGCGTGCCTGTCGCCGTTCAACGCGTTCCTGCTGCTCCAGGGCGTCGAGACGCTGCCGTTCCGTATGGACGCCCACGTCGCCAACGCCCTGGCGGTCGCCCGCTGGCTCGAGGACCACCCCGCCGTGCGGTGGGTGAGCTACGCCGGGCTCGACTCGTCGCCGTCGCACGACCTGGCTCGGCGCTACCTGCCCAGGGGCGCCGGCGCCATCTTCTGCTTCGGCCTGAACGCCGGCAACGGCCCGGACGCCGACGGGACCGCCGCCCGGGCGGCGGGGGAGCGGTTCATCGAGTCACTCCAGCTGATCTCCCACCTCGCCAACGTCGGTGACGCCCGCACGCTGGTGATCCACCCCGCGTCCACCACTCACCAGCAGCTCTCCGACGAGGCGCTCGCCGCCAGCGGCGTCGGGCCCGACATGATCCGGTTGTCGGTCGGGCTGGAGGACGTCGACGACATCCTCTGGGACCTCGATCGGGCACTGACCGCGGCGGTGAAGGCATGAGCAGCACCACCGGCGACCCGGGCACGGGCCCGGACCACGACGACGGCAGCGAGCTCCCACAGCCACCGTCGGCGTTGGAGCGCAAGGCCATCATCGACCGGAGCCGCACCGTCGCGGTCGTGGGTGCGTCGGCCAACCGGTCCCGCGCATCGTACTTCGTGATGACCTACCTGATCGGCGTCACCGACATGGCGGTCCACCCGGTGAACCCCCGGGAGGACGAGATCCTCGACCGCCGCTGCGTCGGCTCGCTGTCCGAGCTCGGCTTCGCTCCGGACCTCGTCGACGTGTTCCGCCGGCCCGAGGACTGCCCGGCCGTCGCCGAGGAGGCGGTTGCCGTCGGCGCCAAGGCGTTGTGGCTCCAGCTCGGCATCGTGAGCGACGAGGCGGCCCGCATCGCCCACCGGGCCGGTCTCGACGTGGTCATGGACCGCTGCCTCAAGATCGAGCACGCCCGCTTCGCCGGTGGCCTCCACCTCGCCGGCTTCGACACCGGGGTCATCGACTCCCGCCGTCGGCGCTGAACGACCCCGAAGGGTGACGGCGTTCGCCGAGAACGGCGATACGGTCAGCGCCCGTGACCGTGTTGTGGACCACCGCCTTCCTCGACCGGCCGGCGGCCACGTTCGACGCCGCCGCCGACTTCTGGATGGCGGTGACCGACACGACCATGTCGCCGGTGCGGGGTGAGCACGGCCAGTTCGCCACGTTGGCGCCGGCCGACGGCGACCCGTACCTGCGGGTCCAGCGCGTCGCCGACGGGCCGGGCGGCCACCACCTCGACCTCCACGGTGACGACGTCGGGGTCACCGCGGACCGTGCGGTCGAGCTCGGGGCCAAGCGGGTGGAGGACCTCGAGGACCTCCAGATCCTGCGCTCGCCGGCCGGGCTCGTGTTCTGCGTGGTGCGCCACCGTGGCGAGTCGACCCGGCCCGCACCCGTGGCCACCGGCGCCGATCGCCATCGCACGATCGTCGACCAGCTCTGCATCGACATCCCGCCGGACCACTTCGACGCCGAGTGCCGGTTCTGGTCCTCGCTCACCCAGTGGGACCTGCGCACGTCGAAGATCCGGCCGGAGTTCGCGGTCCTGGTCCGGCCGGGCGGCATCCCGTTGCGGCTGCTCCTCCAGCGGCTCGAGTCGGCCGGCGACGAGATCGGCTGCCACCTCGACATCGCCTGCGACGACCGCGAGGCGAGCGCGGTCGACCACGAGTCGCTCGGCGCCCGGATCGTCGACCGCTACGACCGTTGGATCCTCATGGAGGACCCCTCCGGCCTGCCGTACTGCCTCACCGGCCGCAACCCCGACACCGGCACCGTCGACTGATCCTCCGTCGAGTGCCGTGCCCGAACGTGACGGCCACGTCGGGCTGAACGCGTCCGGCTCCACCTCACGCCCGAGGGCCGGGCGATGGCGCGGCGGCCGAAGGGGTACTTCCTCCGGGCCGAGACCGCGTTCGGGGTGTTCGAGTTCATGAGCGACCACCGGGTGCCCGGCTACGGCGACGACCACCTGCTCCGGGTGAGCCACGGGGAGTCGTTCCTCCAGGTGTTCGCCAACCAGTTCGCCGGGCCCGGCCTGTACCTGCTGGACGAGCCGGAGGCGGCGCTGTCGTTCTCGTCGTGCCTGTCGCTCATGGCGACGATGGCCGATCTGGTCGAGGACGGGGCCCAGATCGTGTGCGCGACGCACTCGCCGCTCCTGGCCTCGCTGCCGGGTGCCGAGATCCACGAGCTCGACGAGGACGGGATGCGTCCGGTGGCCTGGGACGAGCTCGAGCTCGTCGCCCGCTGGCGCGACTACCTGGCCGACCCGGGCCGCTACCTGCGCCACGTGCTCGGCTGACGTCGGCCCGGCGACCCGATCGCCCCGACCGACTGTCGGTCGAGCGTTCGTTCGAGATTTGCGTCGGCATCGGTGGCCCGGAGGAGACTCGGGGCACTCGGCTCGCGCCGGGGCGAACCGACGAACGGAGACGCAATGGCCGATGCGCTGATCATCGACGCCTGCCGGACCCCTCGGGGCATCGGCAAGCAGGGCAAGGGCGGGCTCGCCCACCTGCACCCCCAGCACCTCGCCCGCACCGTGCTCGAGGCACTGGTCGAGCGGAACGGGTTCGACACCGGCGACGTCGACGACATCGTCTGGGGCACCAGCGCCCAGATGGGGCCCCAGGGCGGCGACCTCGGCCGCATGGCCGCGCTCGACGCCGGCTACGACGTGAGGGCCGGCGGCGTCACGCTCGACCGCTTCTGCGGCTCGGGCATCACCGCCAACAACATGGCCGCGATGTCGATCATGTCGGGCATGGACGACCTCGTCATCGGTGGTGGCACCGAGATGATGTCGATCAAGCACCAGGGCATGCTCCCGATGGGTGCGGGCAACCAGCACCTCCAGGAGATCCACCCGCAGTCCCACCAGGGCGTGTGCGCCGACGCCATCGCCACGCTGGAGGGGTTCACCCGCGAGGAGCTCGACGCCCACGCCGCCGAGTCCCAGGCCCGCGCCGCCCGGGCCATCGCGGAGGGCCGCTTCGACAAGAGCCTGATCCCGGTGAAGAACCTGGACGGCTCGATCGCCCTCGACCGCGAGGAGTTCCCCCGGCCGGGAACGACCGTCGAGAGCCTCTCGAAGCTGCAGCCGAGCTTCCCCGCGCTGGCCGACCACCGCTTCGGTGAGGGCCCGACCTTCCGGGAGCTGATCAACCAGAAGTACCCGGACCTGAAGATCGAGCACGTCCACCACGCCGGCAACTCGTCGGGTGTCGTCGACGGCGCCGGCGCGATCCTGTGGGCGAGCCCGGAGTACGCGCAGGCCCACGGCCTCACGCCCCGTGCCCGTGTCGTGTGCATGGCCACCATCGGCGACGACCCGACCCTGATGCTCAACGCCCCGGTGCCGGCGGCGAAGAAGGTCCTGAAGCGGGCCGGGATGACCACGAACGACATCGACCTGTTCGAGGTCAACGAGGCGTTCGCCGCCATCTCCGAGAAGTTCATGCGCGACCTCGAGCTCGACCGCGAGAAGGTCAACGTGAACGGCGGCGCCATGGCGCTGGGCCACCCGATCGGTGCGACCGGGGCGATGCTGATCGGCACCGCGCTCGACGAGCTCGAGCGCACCGACGGCCAGACCGCCCTGATCACGATGTGCACCGGCGGCGGCATGGCCCCCGCCATCATCATCGAACGCGTCTGAACCACCCGATTCCCGTCCTGGCACGCATCCACGACCACCACGCGGTCGTGGATGCGTGCCAGTTCGCGGGTGGTCCACTCCGGTGATTTCGGCCGATGCGGCAGGTCATCCCGGGCTCCGAGGGGCTTGCGAGCGCGTCGGCGGGCGTCGCCGGTGCCGCGCGACCTACGGTGCGGGCGTGGAGCTGCAGACCGATGACGTGACCCTGCACTACGAGGACGACGGCGACGCCGGCGCACCGCCGGTGCTGATGCTGCACGGGATCACCCAGAGCACCGCGACGTGGGGCTGGCTCGTGCCCCACCTCGCCGGGAGCCACCGGGTCGTGCGCCTCGACTTCCGCGGCCACGGCCGCTCGGGTCGCATGCCCGGCGGGTACGGCCACGACGGCTTCCTGGCCGACGCCGTGGCGGTCTGCGAGCGGGTGCTCGAGACCCCGGCCGTGGTGGTCGGCCACTCGCTCGGCGGCGGTGCCGCCGCGGCGCTGGCCCAGACCCGGCCGGAGCTGGTGCGGGGCGTGGTGCTCGAGGACCCGGCGATCATGGCCCGGTCGTCGGGGGAAGGTCAGAACCTCGAGGGCAACAGCCTCCTCGACGGGTTCCGGCTGATGCGCGAGTCGATCCCCCGCCTCCAGGAGTCGGGCATCTCGGTCGGCGACCTCACCAACGTGCTGCGGGGCGCGCCCAGCCCGTCGGGGCCGACCTTCGGTGAGCTCCTCCACGACGACGCCATCGAGGCGATGGCGATCGGGATGCTCGAGCTCGACGTGACCGTTCTCGACCTGGTGTTCGACCCGACGTCGGCGCCGGTGTTCGATCCCCATCGCGAGCTGCCGGTGCCCGGCATCGTGCTCGCCGCCGACCCGTCGAAGCCCGACGGGCTCGTGAAGCCGGCCGACGTCGAGCGGCTCGCCGAGCAAAGCCCGAAGATCGAGTGCCGCACCGTCACCGGCGCCGGCCACCTGATCCACGACTCGAAGGACCACCGCGCCGCCGTCCTCGACGCGGTGAACGACCTGCTCGCCCGCATCTGAGCGGCCCGTCCGCCGGGTTCGTCGCCGCGGCGGCCCCTCCGACCCGGCGTTCGTGACGTCGGCCGACCAGGGCGGGACCATCGTCCCTGTTGCGGCCACCGCAACGGGCGGACACTCGCTCCGGAGAGCGTCCGACCGGAGACAGGTGGCCCATGGCGACGACGACGGTTGTCCCGACCGAAGCACCGGTCGCTGCGGTGGCGGCCCGTGCGACCGGCCTCGTCAAGGTCTACGGGAGCGGACCGACGGAGGTCCGGGCCCTCGATGGTGTCGACATCGAGTTCGAGCGCGGCCGCCTGACCGCGATCATGGGCCCGTCCGGGTCCGGGAAGTCGACGTTGCTCCACTGCCTCGCCGGCCTCGACACGACCACGTCCGGCGCCGTCCACATCGGCGACACCGACATCACGACGCTCGACGACAAGGCGCTCACCCTGTTGCGCCGCGAGCGGATCGGGTTCGTGTTCCAGTCGTTCAACCTCGTGCCGACGCTCTCGGCCGAGGAGAACATCACGCTGCCCGTCGCCCTCGCCGGCCGGAAGGCCGACGCGGCGTGGCTCGACGAGATCACCGGAGCGCTCGGCATCCGTGACCGCCTCGACCACCGGCCCTCCGAGCTGTCCGGCGGCCAGCAGCAGCGGGTCGCCGCGGCCAGGGCGATGATCACCCGGCCCGAGCTGATCTTCGCCGACGAGCCGACCGGCAACCTCGACTCGACCTCGGCCACCGAGCTGCTCGACATGATCCGCGCCGCGGTCGACGACTTCGGCCAGACCGTCGTGATGGTGACCCACGACCCGCGGGCGGCCAGCTACGCCGACCGGGTCGTGTTCCTCGCCGACGGACGCATCGTCCATGAGATCCGCCAACCGACGGTCGACGACATCCTCGACACGCTGAAGCGCCTGGAGAGTTGACGCCACCCGTCGCCGAGCTGTGAGGCCAGGATGGTCCGACTCGTCCTCAAGGCGACGCTCGCCAAGAAGTTCCGCCTCCTGAGCACGGCGGTGTCGGTGATGCTCGGCATCGCCTTCCTCGCCGGCTCCCTCGTGTTCACCGACACGATCTGGCGCACGTTCGACGACCTCTTCGCCGACATCTACGACGACGTCGACACGGTCGTACGCTCCGACACCGAGGTCGAGACCGGCATGGGGTTCTCGGCCCGGGGTCGCTTCGACGAGGACGTGGTCGACGTCGTCGCCGGCGTGGACGGCGTGGCCACCGCCCAGGGCTACGTCGAGGGCTACGCCCAGCTCGTCGACGCCTCCGGTGAGGCGATCGGCGACCCCGGCCAGGGTGCACCCACCTTCGGCGGCAGCTTCCTCGACGGGCCGGTCAGCCCGTGGGAGCTCACGGACGGCAGCCGGGCCCCGGGCCCGGGCGAGATCGTCATCGACCGGGGCAGCGCGGACAACGGCGACCTCGCCATCGGCGACACCGTGACCGTGCTCACCGCCACCGGCCCGCACACCCAGGAGCTGGTCGGCATCGTCACGTTCGGCTCCATCGACTCGCCCGGCGGGGCGTCGGCGAGCCTGTGGGACCTCGCCACCGCCCAGGAGGTGCTGCTCGGCGCGCCCGGCGAGATCGACGTCGTCATGGTCGACGCCGAACCGGGCGTGAGCGAGGACGAGCTGACCGGCCGCATCGCGGCCGTCGTGCCCGAGGGGCTCGAGGCCGTGACCGGCTCGGCGATGACCGACGAGACCCAGGACGCCATGCACGAGGCGTTCGGGTTCTTCAACACGTTCCTGCTCGTCTTCGCCGCCATCGGGCTCGTCGTGGCGTGCTTCACGATCTACAACACGTTCCAGATCGTCGTGACCCAGCGGATGCACGAGATGGCGCTGCTCCGGGCCGTCGGCGCGACCCGGAACCAGGTCCTGGTCGCGCAGCTGGCCGAGGCGATCGTCATCGGGATCGTCGCCTCGGCCGTCGGTCTCGTCGCCGGCTTCGCCGTCGCCGCCCTGCTCGAGGCGATGCTCTCGTCGTTCGGCGTCGACATCCCCTCGACCGGCATGGTGTTCCTGCCGAGGACCGCCGTCGTTGCCATGGCTGTCGGGCTCGCGGTCACGACCGTGTCCGCCGTGCTGCCGTCGGTGCGGGCGTCGCGGACCCCGCCGCTCGCCGCGTTCCGCCAGAGCGCACTCGACCACCGCGCCGGCGGCGGTCGCCGGCTCGTGGAGGGCTCCGTCCTCACCGTCGCCGGCGCCGCGGCACTCGTCGCCGGGCTCGCCGGCTGGGGCATCCAGGCCGTCGGCGCCGGTGCCCTCGCCATCTTCGTCGGGGTCTTCGTGCTCGGCCCGCTGCTGGCCCGGCCGGTCGTGCGGCTCCTCGGCGCACCCCTGCCCGCCGTCTCCGGCGCCGTCGGCACGCTCGCCCGTCAGAACGCCTACCGCAACCCGAAGCGCACGGCCCGCACCGGCGGTGCGCTGATGGTCGGTGTCGCGCTCGTCATCGCCATCACGATCATCGCGGCGTCGGCCAAGGACTGGACCCGCGACATCTGGAGCGAGCAGTTCTCCGGTGACTACGTCGTGTCCAGCTCCTCCATGGGCTTCGGCGGCCTCAGCACCGCACTCGCCGACGACCTCGCCCGGTTGCCCGAGGTCGAGACCGCCAGCGGCGTCCGCGTCGGTGTCGCCCACCTGTCCGGGCCCGCCGGGGCCGACATCTCCTACATCGCCGTCGATCCGTCGACCGCGAGCCGGGTGTTCGACATCGGCATGATCGAGGGCGACCTCGCCGACCTCGACGTCGGCGGGATCCTCCTCGACGACGACGAGGCGGACGCCCGGGGCCTCGGCGTCGGCGAGTGGTTGACCCTGCGGTTCCTGACCGGTTCGACCGAGACCTTGCGGATCGAGGGGATCTACACGAAGGAGCAGCTGGCCACGTCGTTCGTCGTGAGCCACGACCTCCACGAGCGCAGCGGCGCCGACCAGTTCGACTTCGCGGTCTACCTCGCCGCCGCCCCCAGCCACGGCGACGACGAGGTGCGATCGGCGATCACCTCGGTGAGCGACGCCTACCCGAGCGGCGAGGTCCAGAGCCGCGAGGAGTACGTCGACGCCCAGGCGGCGCAGATCGACCAGCTCCTGAACCTCATGTACGGCCTGCTCGGGCTGGCCGTGCTCATCGCCCTCGGCTCCATCGCCAACAGCATGGCGCTGTCGATCCACGAGCGGACCCGCGAGCTCGGCCTGCTCCGGGCGGTCGGCATGACCCGGCGCCAGACCCGGGCGTCCGTGCGGTGGGAGGCGCTGCTCGTCGCGCTGTTGGGCACCGGCCTCGGTGCGGTGATCGGCGTGTTCTTCGGCTGGTCGATCAGCGTGGCGCTGCGCGACGAGGGCCTCGACGCCTGGTCGGTGCCACCCACCCCGCTGGTCGTGATCGTGCTCCTGGCCCTCGGCGGCGGTGTGCTCGCCTCCCGTGGCCCCGCCCGCAAGGCCGCGAAGCTCGACGTCCTCCGGGCCATCGCCACCGAGTAGGCGCCGAGGCCGCCGGGCGCTGCGGCCCGTCGACCAGGGACCACGGGCCGCGGGCCGCGGCGCGGCCGGATGGCCGAGCTCGTCAGGGCCGGCCGCTGACGCCGCGGCCCGTCGACACCTCGTCGGTGAGCCAGGCCGCGACGTCGGCGCGCACGGCGTCGACGTCGTAGGCCGAGTCGTCGGCGTTCTCCGCGTGCAGCTCGTAGGTCGGGATGCCGGCGCGGCGCAGCGCGGCGGTCGTCGCCCAGCTCCCCCGGGGGTCCCGCGACACGAGGTGGACGACGCCGTCGACGCCGTGGCGGCGGGCCTCGGCCACGTACCACTCGGCGGCGCCCGGGGGCACGTACAGGTGCTCGTGGAACCCGACGAACCGCGACGCCAGGGCCCGGAGCGGGTCGCCGCCGTAGCGGGCGTAGCCGTCGGCCGCGATCGCCAGGTACATCGACCACACGAACACGGCGCCGTGCTCGCGCTCGAAGTGGCGGTAGAAGTCGAGGTCGAACCACAGGCCCCGCCCGATCCACATCAGCCGCAGACGTTCCTCGGCGACGACCCCGCGCCCGGCGGCGACCCGCGCCGCCACCTCCTCGTAGAGGGCTCGCGCCGCGTCGCGGCCCCAGACCGAGCCCCGGTGCCACTGGGGCACCATGACCGCCGGGATCGTGTCGCCGACCCGCACCGGCAGGGGACGGACCGCGGCGATCAGGTCGCGGGTGCGGCGGTTCCACGCCGCCTGCTCGTTGCCGAGGCGCATGATCTCGGCGAACCGGTCGGGGTCGAACGCCTGCCCGGTGCGCGCTTCCAGCAGGGCGATCAGCTCGTGGAGCTCGGCCGTCATCACGTCGATGCGCTCCGGCCCGACGACCTCCTCCCACGCCGTGGCGATCCGCTTCCACCAGCGTTCGTCGTCGACCGTCCGCGCCGTGTTCTCGAACGGGAAGAACGTCACCCCGTCCTGTGCGTCCCACACGTCGAGCACCTTGCCGGCGACGTCGCCGGTCAGGTCGCCGAGCACCAGGAACGGGCGGGGGAGGCCACCCCACGGCCCGGTCGAGGGCTCGGGGTCGAGCGCGCTGCCGAGACCGAGGGCGCTGTAGGTGTCGGAGTCGCGGGGGAGGCCCTTGGCGGCGACGAGGTCGAGGTAGCGCTGGGCGCCGCCCCGGGAGGCGGCGATCGACGACCACCACTGGTTCACGACGTAGGGGATGTCGAAGGCCCGGAGGACCTCGTGAGGCGTGTCCGCGTTGACCAGCGCTACCAGCCCTCCGGCTGCGGCGTGCTCGTGGAGCCGGGCGAACCACGCCTTCTGGTGGCGGAGCGCGTCGCGGGCGCTGGCGAGGCGGTCGTCGTGGTCGATCATCGTGGGCGGTCCCCCGGGGTCGTGGCCCGGTCGAGGGCGGCGGCGAGCGCGTCCCGGTCGACCGCGCCGTGGTCCTGGTCGCGCAGCAGCACGAGCGGGACGTCGAGCGCGTCCCGCTGGGCGGCGGCGTCCCACAGGGGCGCCTCGTCGAGGCACCGCACGTAGGCGATGACCACCTCGGCATCGCGCTCGGCGACCAGGCGGGCCGTCTGCGCGGCCCGGTCCGCGGTCCGGCCCCGCTGGGGGGTGACCCCGTCGGCGGCCGTCCGGGCGGCCAGGGCCTCGAGTGTCGGTGACTCGCAGGTGAGGTCGAGCCCGAGGGCGCCCGTGGGGTGGTCGTCGGCGACCACGACGCCGCCCGATGCCTCGATCGCCGCGGTCACGCCCGGCTCGCCGTGCGCGCTGCCGGTGAGCAGCACCCGCCGCCCGCCCGTCGTGTCGGTCCGACCGCTCCCGTCGGTCCTGTCGGGCGGACCGGCCTCGGTCAGCACCCGATCGAGCAGGGGGAGCACCTCGGCGGCGGTCGCACGGCGGGCCGCGGTGGCGGCCGCGAGCAGCTCCGATCCCGTGCACCACGGCGGGTCGCGGCGGCGCAGCGCGTCGAGCGCCACCAGCCGCCGGCGCACCTCGTCGCGTTGCACGATGGCGTCGGCCAGACGGTCGTCGTCGGCAGCCCGCCCGGTCCAGTCGGACAGGACGGCGCGCAGCTCGGCGAGGCGCAGGGTCGTGTAACGCCGCGACGACTCCCGGGGGAGGTGTGCGACGTCGACGAGGTGCACCGGCGGTATCCCGAGGTCGGACCGGACGCGGGCCAGCTCCCGCAACGCGTAGAACACACGGACCGACCCCTCGCAGTCGGTGCACGCCACGAGCGCATCGAGCCCGGCGAAGCCGGTCCCCAGCAACTGCGCCAGGATCGCCCGGGCAGCCGGGTCGAGCCCCGTGCCGAGGAGGGTGTCGGCGGGCCCGAGGTCGATCGACGGGTCGCCCCGCAGCGTCAGGGGCGCGGCGCCGGCGGCCTCGACCAGCTCGAGCGGGACGTCGCGGCCGATGACGCCGATCACGGGCCGGCTGGGTCGGCCCGGCGCGGCACCCCAGGCGATCCCGGCGAGCTCGTCGATCGCGCTCATCGGAGCTCCGGGGCCGGTGCGTGGTCGGCGGCGCGCAGCGCCAGGTGCAGGACCGTGGCGGTGGCGACGCACGTCGTCGCCCCGACCGCCAGCGCGGTGCGGCCGGTGGTGGCGTCGATCAGCGCGCCCATGAGCAGCGCGCCGAACGGGGCCATGCCCCGGTTGCCCATCGTGAGCAGCGCCATCGTCCGGCCCAGCGCATGGGGTGGGGTGACCGACTGGGCCGCCGAGTTGAGCACGCTCTGGTACACGCCGAGACCGATGCCCAGGACCGGCGCGGCGAGCAGCAGCAGCCCCAGCGTCGGCATCGACGCGTTCACCGCGAGCGCGACGGCGAACACCAGGCACGCCGGGACCAGCGTCGACGGCCGGACACGCGCCACCAGGGTGACGGCGAGGGCGCCGACGACGGCGCCGATGGCGTTGAGGGCGTGGGCTGCGCCGAGGGCCGTCGCCGCGCCGTCGAACTGGAGGGACACGACGCTGGTGAGGACGACGTTGAAGTTCATCGCCCCCAGCGTCACCACGACGTTGACCAGAAGGACGGCCAGCAGCGGGCGGTTGGCCGCGACCGCACCCAGGTTCCGTAGCGTCGAGATCTTCTCGCCCTCGGGTCGGGGCCGGTCGACGAGCCGGCGTTCCCGGATGGCGGCCATGCACCCGAGCTGGATGGCGTAGCCGCACGCGGTCACGATCATGCAGGCCGCGGGCCCGAGCGCGACGAACGCGACACCGGCCAGCGCCGGGCCGATCGAGCGGGCGCCCGACAGGTAGACCGTGCTCAGCACGACGCCGTTCTGGAGCAGGTCGGGGCCGACGAGCTCGAAGACGATTGCCTGCGCGGCCGCCCGCTCGAACGCCGCGACGGAGCCGAGCGCGGCGAACACGACGAGCACGACCACCAGATCGGGCTCCGAAGGGGCCAACGCCGCGGCCAGGACCAGGCTGAGGGTGGCAGCGCCCGCCGAGGTGGCCATCAGCACCCGTCGTGGCGGGTGGGCGTCGACGACCCGACCGGCCGGTGCCGACAGGACCAGCACCGGCCCGAACTGGGCCACCGTCACGAGGGCCAGCGCGCTGGCACTGCCGGTGAGGTCGGCGACCACCAGCGAGACCGACAGGTTCTGGAACCACAGGCCGGTCGTGGCGGCCAGCTGGCCGGCGAAGTAGGCGCGGAAGTTCCAGACCGCGAGCGCGGCCAGCGAGACGGCGCGTCGATCAGCCACGTGCCGACCCGCTCGCGGTCACACGACCCCCGACCGACGGAGCTCGGCGATGTGGTCGTCGGACAGGTCGAGCAGCTCCCGCAGCACCGCGTCGGTGTGCTCGCCGAGCGCTGGTGCCGGGCCGTCGATCCGGGAGTCGCTGGCCGAGAACCGGATCGGCAGGCCCGACCCGTAGAGGTCGCCGACGTCGCCGTGGTCGGGGTGGGTGAGCCGCACCACCTCGCCGCGCTCGAGCACGAGCGGGTCGCGCACGGCCTCGGCCGTCGAGCGGACGGGCGCGGACGGCACACCGTGGGCGTCGAGCGCCTTGGTCGCCTCGGAGACGTCGCGCCCGGCCGCCCACGCCGAGACGAGTCGATGGATCTCGTCGGCGTTGGCGACCCGTCCGTCGCGGCGGGCGAAGCGCTCGTCGTCGGCCAGCTCCGGGTTGCCGATGGCGGCGAACACCCCGTGGGCGAACTCGTCGGTCGGGCCGCACAGCGCGAACCAGCCGTCCCGGGCCCGGAACGTGCCGAACGGGGCGAGGCGGGGCACGAACGCACCGGTGCGGGTCGCCATGCCCAGCTCCTCGAACGCATCGAACGGCTCACACGCCACCAGCGACGTGAGGGCGCCGAGCATCGAGACGTCGACGTGCTGGCCCTCGCCACCCCGGTCGACCTCGACGAGCGCGGCGAGCGTCCCGATGGTGGCGAACAACGGCGCGACCAGGTCGCCGACGGGCAGACCGAACCGCACCGGGCCGTCATCGGGCTCGCCGGCGGTCATCATCACGCCGCTCAGCGCCTGGATAATCGTGTCCATCGCCTTGCCGGTGCCGGGGCCGCCCTGGGCGCCGAACCCGCTGATCGACGTGTACACGAGCCGCGGGTTGACCTCCCGGAGCGACTCGTGGTCGATGCCGAGGCGGGTCGTGACGCCGGCGCTGTAGTTCTCGACCACGACGTCCGCCTCGGCCGCGAGCCGGCGGAACACCTCGACGCCGTCGGGCGACTTGAGGTTCAACGTCATGCTCTGCTTGTTCCGGCCCCGCAGCATCATCGACACCGACAGGTCGCGCTCGCCGCGACGACGGGCGGACAGGCCCTCCGCGGTGGCGTAGGGGGAGTTGTTGCGGGACGTGTCGCCGCCCCGGGACGGGTTCTCGACCTTGATCACCCGGGCGCCGAGTCCCGCGAGCAGCAGCGTGGCGTACGGCCCGGCCAGGGCGGTGGTGAGGTCGAGGACGATCCGCCCGTCGAGGGGGCGCCCGCCGCTCACGCCGCACCCCCGGTGACGAGCACGCGGCCGTCCTTCCACCGGAACACCGTGTCGAAGCCGGCCTCGCGGCTGATGCGCTCGATGTAGTCGGCGACGTCGTGGCCGACCGCGTCGTCGCCCAGTGGCACCGGCCGGGCCTCGTCGTCGATCCAGCACGGCACGAACCCGGCCTCGACCGTGCCGTCCGCGTGCGCCCGCAACTGCGCGATCAACGTGTTGCGGCTCTCGGGGTGGAACGGGTACGTCGGCATCGCAGGGTCGGGCGCGAAGCCGAACAGCTTGCGGCGCTTGCGGGCCCACGCCTCCCGTTCAGGGGTGTTCGGGCCGTCGAGGGTGAGCGCCCGGGTCGCGGTCACGAAGTTGCCGAGCCCGTGGAAGATCGGCCGGTCGCGGTGGACCTCGACGCCCCGGCAGATGTGGGCGTGGTGGCCGATGACCGCGGTCGCGCCGGCGTCGATCGCGGCGCGGGCGACCTGGTGCTCGTAGGCGGCGAGCTCGACGGGCACGTGGCCGATCCCCTTGTGCAGGGCGACGATCGCGATGTCGACCGATGCGGCCAGAGCGTCGACGTCGGCGACGAACGCCTCGAGGCTCGACGGGTCGGCGAAGCTGTAGGTCGTCGGCGGCCCTCCGGGGTTGGCGCTCTCGAGCTCGTAGTGGGTGACGATCTTGACGTGGGCCGCCCCGGGCTTGCGCGACGTGGCCCACGACTCGCGGGGCCCCACGCAGTTCAGGCTGATCACCCCGACGGTGCGGCCCCGGCGCTCGACGACGGCCGGCTGTCGGGCCTCGTCGAGGTTCGCGCCGGCGCCGGTGGTCACGATGCCGGCCTCGGCTGCAGCCCTGATCGTGTCGGCGATCCCCTGGGGCCCGCAGTCGTAGATGTGGTTGCCGGCCAGCGTCCCGATGGTGAACCCGGCCCGGCCGACCGCGCCGAGGTGGGCCGGGTCGGCCGGGGGAGCGGGCACGTCGACGCTGGCCGTCTCCGTCGACGTGGAGTGCGGGACCTCGATGTGGCCGATGGCCACGTCGGCGGAGCGGAGCAGGGACGCGCTCGGCTCGAAGAACCGGTCGGGCTCCGGCTCGTCGACGACGAGGTCGCCGACCGCCAGCAACGTGATCGTGTCGTCCATGGGGCCTCCGGGTCGGGGTGGCGCAGTGTCAGCAGAACCATCAGGTGGCTTGACACTCTGTCGGATGGCCTCCACGATTATCAGGCTAACTGATGGTTGTGCCAGGCCTCGATGAGCTCGCCCGACGTTGACGGGGACCGCCGGGGCCCGGCACGGCCCGACGGACCGATGCCGGGGAGGTGTCGGTCCGGCCATCCGACAACCGGGGGGAACCGACGATGAAGACCGTCCGCGCGGCGTTGGCCGTGCTCGCGCTCACGTCCCTGGCGCTCGCCGCCTGCGGGGACGACGACGCCGACGAGAGCGCCGAGGGGGCCGACGCCGGCCAGCCGTCGGCCGAGGACTCACCCGAGGCCGGCGACGACACCACGACCACGGCTGCCACCGACGCGGACGACGCGGACGGCGCGGGCGACGCGGACGGCGACGGCGGGGCCGAGGGGGACGCCACCGGGGCCGGGGCGCTGTTCGACCAACTGCCCGGCGAGATCCAGGAGTCGGGGACCCTGGTCTTCGCCGGGGACTCGCACCCGCCCTACCGGACCGTCGAGGACGACGGCAGCGTGACCGGCATCGACCCCGACTTCCAGGCGGCGCTCGAGGAGGAGCTCGGCGTCGACATCGAGGTCGAGATCGCCAGCGGCCTGCCCGACATCCTCACCGGGATGCTGGCCGGGCGCTACGACGCGTTCAACGGGCCGGTCCGCTCCACGCCCGAGCGGGAGGCCGACTTCGACTCGATCGTGTGGATGACGACCCGCAGCTCGTACGTGTTCCTCGAGGAGAACGCGGCCGACATCCCCGACAGCGACGCCCTCTGCGGTCTCGAGATCGCCGGCGTCACCGGGTCGGTCACCGAGACCCAGGTCGAGCGGCTCAACGAGTGGTGCGCCGCCGAGGGCGTCGAGCCGGCAACGTTCACCGGGCTCGCCGACACCAACGCCACGATCCTGGCCGTCGAGTCCGGCCGGGTCGACGCGCTGGCCACGACCGAGACCGCGGCGCTCGACATCGTCGACAAGACCCCCGACATCTACGGCTACGTCACCCAGAGCGACGAGCAGGGCGCCGGCGTCGACCTGATGGCGCTCCTCACGCCGAAGGGCAACGGCCTCGGCGAGGTGCTGCTCGCGGCGTTCGAGAACCTGTTCGAGAGCGGCCGCTACGACGAGCTCATGGACACCTGGAACCTCACCTCGGTGTCGCTCGACGCCCCGATGTACAACCCGGCCACCAGCTGACGGCCACGGACCGACGCAGATGCGACCCGGGGGACGGCCACGATGAGCGAGCAGACCGCGCTGCGCAGCCCGACGCGTGGCGAGCCGATCGACGTCGCGGACGCGCGGCCCCGGCTGCGCCCGGGCCGCATCGTGGTCAGCGTCCTCATCGCGGCCGTCCTCGGACGCATCGGGTGGTTCCTGGTCACCAACGAGCGGTTCGAGTGGGACGTCGTCGCCGACTACCTGTTCAACCGCAATGTGCTGTGGGGCCTGGCGATGAGCGTGTTCCTCACGTTCGTCGGCATGTTCCTCGGATCGCTGCTCGGCGTGTTCCTCGCCGCCGGGCAGCTCCACACCTTCGGGCCGGTGCGCTGGGTGTGCCAGCTCTACGTGGGCGTGTTCCGGGGCATCCCGCCGCTGGTCCAGCTCATCTTCTGGTACAACCTCGCCTTCCTCGTGCCCCGGATCGGCATCGGGATCCCGTACGGCCCCGAGCTCGTGTCGTGGTCCTCGAACGACCTGATCACCCCGCTCACCGCCGCCATCATCGGCCTGAGCCTCCACGAGGCCGCGTACATGGCCGAGATCTTCCGGTCCGGGATCCTGTCGGTCGACCACGGCCAGCGCGACGCCGCCGCGGCGCTCGGGTTCTCCGGCCGTCAGACGTTCTGGCGGGTCGTGCTGCCCCAGTCGATGCGCATCATCCTGCCGCCGACCGGCAGCCAGTTCATCAGCCTGATGAAGGGCACGTCGCTCGTGAGCGTGATCGCCATGAACGACCTGCTCCGCTCGGTGCAGCTCATCTACAACCGCACCTACGAGGTCGTGCCGATGCTCATGGTCGCCGTCATCTGGTACCTGGTCGTGGTGACGCTGCTGACCATCGTCCAGCGGCGCATCGAGGCCCGGTTCAGTCGCGGCTACGACCGGACCTCGACGACGTCGGCGAGCGTTGCCGCCCCGGCCGCCGAGGGGGCGATGGCGTGACCCCCGAGGTGTCGGTGACCACCGGGCCGGCGACGGCCGGCGATGACGGGACCGGGGGCGACGGGGAGGGTGAGGCTGCGCCGCCGGTGCTCGAGGTCTCCCGGCTCGTGAAGCGCTTCGGCAGCCACGCCGCCCTCGACGGGGTCGATCTCACCGTCGGCGAGGGTGAGGCGGTGGCGGTGCTCGGACCGTCCGGGTCGGGCAAGTCGACGCTCGTGCGCTGCGTGCATCAGCTCGAGACGATCGACGGCGGCTCGATCCGACTCGACGGTGAGCTGCTCGGCTACGAGGTCGCCGACGGCGTCGTCCGCCCGCTGCGCGAGCGCGACGTCGAGCGGCAGCGCCGGCGGATGGGCATGGTGTTCCAGCAGTTCAACCTGTTCCCGCACTGGACCGTGCTCCGCAACATCACCGAGGCGCCCCGGATCGTCCACCACCGCAGCCGGGCCGAGGCGAACGAACGGGCCCACGAGCTGCTGGCCCGGGTGGGGCTCTCGGACAAGGCCAACGCCCACCCCCGCCACCTCTCCGGTGGTCAGCAGCAACGGGTGGCGATCGCCCGGGCGCTGGCCACCCGACCGAGGATGCTGCTCTTCGACGAGCCGACCAGCTCGCTCGACCCCGAGCTTGTCGACGAGGTGCTCCAGGTCATGCGGGACCTGGCAGACTCGGGCATGACCATGATCGTGGTGACCCACGAGCTCGACTTCGCCCGCGAGGTGGCCGACCGCTGCGTGCTCATGGCCGAGGGCTCGGTCGTGGAGGAGGCGTCGGCCGCCGAGTTCTTCGGCGCGCCGCGGACCGATCGGCTGCGCTCGTTCCTGTCGAGACCGGAGCGCACGACGGGCACGGGCGAGCCCGCCGCGACCCGCTGACCGTGACCGAGGGGGACGCGCCGCCGGAGGGAGACGGTGCGCGGGGTCATGGGGAGGAGTCGGCCAACAACCTCCTCCTCTACGTGGTCAGACGCCTCGCCCGGGCCATGGGCCGGGCCTCGGACGACATCGCCGCCGACCACGACGTCTCGCTGCCCGAGCTGATGATGTTGCTGGTGCTGGGGGAGGGCGGCGGGTTCTCCGGTGCCCAGCTGGCTCGGCGCACGTTCGTGACGCCGCAGTCCGGCCACCAGGTCCTGACCCAGCTCGTGGAGCGGGGCCTGGTGGACCGCCGTCCCGACCCGTCCAACCGCCGCACCCTGACCCACGAGCTGACCGAGGCCGGCTGGGACGTTGCCGAGCGGTGCCGGGACGCGGTGCTGGAGCTGGAGGAGCGGGTGCTGGCCGGCGTGCCCGACGACGAGCGCCGGCTGCTGAAACCGGGCCTGCTCCACGCCGCCACGACCATCCGCGGCGGCTGGTTCGGCGACGAGGACGCCGAGGCCCGCTCCGCCGACCGCCGCCGCCTCACCCCCCAGGCCCGCCGCTCCCCGTCGAGCTCGAGCACCTAGCGCCTCTGCGGCGGGGCGTCACCGGGCCATCGGCGGGCGGCGCCAACCGGAAACCTCGCGTCGGGGCTCTGCAGCCCTACTCCAGGTAGTATGCGTATGCAGATGGTCGGATATGCTCGTATGCATGCGTACGACGATCAACCTTCCGGACGCACTTGGCCAGGCCGCGAAACGTCGTGCCACAGCGGAAGGCCGGACGTTCACAAGCCTCGTGGAGGAGGGGCTCCGCCGTGTGCTCGCTGACGACGAGGGCCAGGCTGCATCGCCGGTCGAGCTGCCCGCCTATGGCGGCTCCGGCGGGCGCATGCTGGTCGACGTCGCCGATCGCGACGCCCTCTGGGACGCGTTGGACGCCGATCGACCGACGTGATCCTGCCCGACGTCAACGTGCTGGTCTACGCGTTCCATCGGGATGCGCCGCGCCACCGCGAGTACAAGGCCTGGTTGGACGGAGCCGTCGTCGAGGAAGGCCTTGCCGTCAACGACATCGTCCTCACCGGCTTCGTGCGCATCGCGACCAACCCCCGCGTCTTCTCCGATCCGGCGCCGACGCCTGTCGCCCTCGAGCTCGTCGACCGCATCAGGGATGCTCGGCGCACGCAGTGGCTGGCGCCGACGCCGGAGGTGTGGGAGCGGTTCGCCCGGATCGTCGATGCCGACACGATGGTCCGAGGCAACCTCGTACCTGACGCGTGGCTCGCAGCCCTCGCCCTGGCCCACGGCGCCCGTCTCGCCACTGCGGACCGGGGCGTCGCACGCTACGAGGGTCTCGACTGGTTCACGCCAGTCTCCTGACGGCGCCGGCGAATCGAACACGTGTTTGGGCCCTTCCGTCGCCGGGAACTGCCCAACACATGGCCGATGAGACACGCACCCCCACGAATGACGACCCGAGGGAAGCTCCACACTCGAACGTCGAGAAGGACCCGGAGGAGTGGGTCACCGGCGACGAGCCGATGACCGGCGCCCAGGCCTCCTATCTGGAGACCCTCAGCCAGGAGGCCGGCGTCGAGCTGGACACCTCCCTCACCAAGGCCGAGGCCTCCGAACGCATCGACGAGCTCCAGGAGCAGACCGGCCGGTCGACCTGAGCTCGTTCAGTCGATGGTGATGGTGCCGAGGGGGACGGCGATCAGGTCGTTGCCGGCCCGCCAGCGGGTGACGAGGTCGTAGTCGCCGGGCTCGACCGGTTCGTCCGTCGCGCAGGAGACCTGCTGGATCGGAACATCGAAGCGTGCCGTGGCCCCGGCCGCGACGTCGTGCTCGTGGTCGGGCGTGTGGTAGCCGGTCCCGCCGTTGGTGATGGGTTCGCCGGTCGTTGCGTCGGCGAGGCTGCCGCCGAGGGGGACGACCTGTTGGCGCTCGACGCCGTGGTTGGTGACGGCGACGGTCGCCCGGCCCCGGGCGCCGTCGGAGCTCGAGCGCCTGAGCTCGAACGTGACCTCGCTGTCGTCGGCCACCGGCTCGCCTGGTAGGTCGAAGCAGGTGTCCGTCTCGGGACGGAAGAACTCGGGGAGGTCGATGGCGACGCCGTCGCTGGCCACGTCGACCCACTCCGGCCGCTGGTCGCTCGTTCCGTCGAACGGCCCGAGACCGACGGAGATGAGCACGTGGAGGTCGAACGGTCCGGCGCACGGTGTCGGCGCGTTCTCGGCGTCGGGCTCGCAGGTGGCGCCGAACGGTTGACCGGTCACGGCGAACACCGATGCGGACTCGCCCGGTCCGACGATCGTGAGCGGCGCGCCGGCGCCATTCCGTGGCGGTTCGTAGGACCAGGCACGCCCGGCGTCCACGTCGAGCAGGGCGGCCGGGTTCGGGTGACCCCGGTTGGCGTCGAGCCCGATCGGTTCGTCGCGCAGGTTCGTCAACGTCACCTCGATCGACCGGATCGGCACGCCCGAGGTGCCGAGCTCGACCGGTCCGACGTCCATGGACATCTCGATGCCCGTCTCCGTCGCCGTCAGCACCGGGTTCCCCGAGTGCGGGCCGTGCGGCATCCCCGAGCGCCCGGCGTCCTCGTCGCCCGGCGTGAAGTCCCAGCTGGCGAGTCTGCGATGCGGATCGAACGCCGGCAGCATCGGCCAGTCGGGAGCGAGGAGCTCGTCGACCAGGACGTGGTCCGGCTCGGTCGTTGCACGCGCCCGCGTGATCACCGTTGCATCGGTGCTCGCCATTCGATCGTGCTCCTCGTCGGTGGCCGCCGTGCCAGCGCTGCTGCACGCGGCGAGGGCCAGGCCCCCGAGCGCGCATGCTGCGGCGATCCGTCCGGTCCTCTGGTGTCCCACAACACCTGGGACGTCCGCCCGATCCGCCGGGTTCCCGCCGTCGGGTGCGGTGGGCCTAGCGGAGGAGGGTGTCGAGGCCGGATCGGAGGGTGTCTGCCTCGAGGGTGGGGAGGTGGACGTGGCGGGCGGCCATCCAGTCGGCGAGGGTCTCGGCGCGGCCGAGGGTGACGGGGCCGGTCTCGGCGTCGATGACCACGGCGTCGAGGCCGTCGCGGCGGACCTGCTCGGCGGCGCGGCGGGCGGCGTCGTCGGGGTCGATGCCGTCGGGGGCCGCGGTCGCCCGGCCGTCGGACAGGACGACCAGGAGCGGGGTGAGGTCGGTCCGGTTGGCGAGGGCGAGGCGCCGGGCCTCGTCGATCCCGGCCCCCAACGGCGTCGCGCCGCCGCTGGCCAGGGCATCGAGTCGGCGGCGGGCGACCTCGACGCTGCCGGTCGGGCGCAGCAGGACCTGCGCGCCGTCGCCGCCGAACGTCACCAGCGCCACCCGGTCGCGGCGCTGGTAGGCGTCGAGCAAGAGGCCGAGGACCGCGCCCTTCACCGCCTCCATCCGCTGGGGCGCGTTCATCGACGCCGACGCGTCGACGCACAGCACCAGCAACGTGCCGACCTTCTGGGTCCGCACCGCCTCCCGAACGTCGCCGGCGTCGAGCGCCGCGCCGTCGGGGTCGGTGGCCCGCCGCACGGCCGCCGCGGTCCCGGTCGCCCGGACCGCGACCGAGGACGGCGCACCCTCGGGCACGCGGTCACGGACGAGCCGGCCCGACGGCCCGGTCGCCTCGGCCCGGCGGCCCTGGCTCCCGGGGCGGCCCCGGGGACCCGACAGCGGGCCGAGGTCGAGCGGTGCGCCGGCAGCGGCCGTGCGCGGCGCAGGAGCGGCACCGTTGCCGGCACCGGACTCGGGCTCGCCGGCCGGGCTCTCGTCGTCCGCGTCGTCGGCGTCGCGGTCGAGATCGCTCTCGGTGTCGAGATCGCGGTCGTTGTCGCTCCGAGGTGGCGGCGGAGGGGGGTCCTGGGCGTTCTCGGCGGCGCGGTCGAGGTCGTCCTGATCGAGACCCGGGTCCTCGAACGGGTCCCGGCGCCGGCGGTGGCCGAGCACCATCGGCGCGACGGCGACCACGTCGTCGGTCGTCACCTCGGTGCGCCCGTCCCAGCCGGCGTGGGCGGCCGCGGCGCGAGCGAGGACCAGGTCGGCCCGCAGGCCCTCGGCGCCGAGCTCGACGCACAGGCGGGAGATGTAGGTGTAGATCGCGTCATCCAGCGTCGCCGGCCGGGTCGTCGCCAGCCGCTCGGCCAGCGCCGCCTGCTCGCCGGCCCACTCGGCCCGGAAGCCAACCGGGTCGGCGTCGAACGCCAGGCGGCGGCGCACGGCCTCGGCCCGTAGCTCGGGGTCGACCGGGGCGAGCACCTCGACGGCCAGGCCGAAGCGGTCGAGGAGCTGGGGCCGCAGCTCGCCCTCCTCGGGGTTCATCGACCCGACCAGCACGAACCGGGCCGGGTGGCTGTGGCTGATGCCCTCGCGCTCGACCCGGTTCACCCCGGAGACGGCCACGTCCAACAGCACGTCGACCAGGTGGTCGGCCAACAGGTTGACCTCGTCGACGTAGAGCACCCCGCCGTGGGCGGCGGCGAGCACCCCGGGCTCGAACCGGCGGCCGCCGCCGGTCAGCGCCGCAGCCAGGTCCAACGAGCCGACGAGGCGGTCCTCGGTCGCGCCGAGGGGCAGCTCGGCGAACGGCGCGGCGTCGCCCAACAGGTCGGCCATCGCCCGGGCCAGCGTCGACTTCGCCGCGCCCTTCTGGCCCCGCAGCAGGACCCCGCCGATCGCCGGGTCGATCGATGCGAGCTGGAGCGCGTGCTTGAGGTCGTCCATCCCGACGACCGCGGCGAACGGGAAGACCGGCCGCGGTGCGGCTCCCTCCTCGGGCCCGCTCACCGGCGCTCCTCCCAGCCCTCGGCCTCGACGATGGCGTCGGACAGGGTCTTGCGGGCCTCGTCGGACGCGTCCCACATGCCGCGCTGTGCGGCTTCGAGCAGGCGCTCGGCCATCGCCTTGAGCGCCCACGGGTTCGACGCCTCGAAGAACTTCCGGACCTCGGGGTCGGCGACGTAGGCGTTGGTGACCCGCTCGTACATCCAGTCCTCGACCACGCCGGCGGTGGCGTCGTAGCCGAACAGGTAGTCGACCGTCGCCGCCATCTCGAACGCGCCCTTGTAGCCGTGACGCTGCATCGCCTCGATCCACCGGGGGTTGATCACCCGGGTGCGCACCACCCGGGCGGCCTCCTCGGCCAGCGAGCGCACCCGGGGCCGGGCCGGGTCGGACGAGTCGCCGAAGTAGGCGAGCGGCGCCGAGCCCCGCAGATGGCGGACCGCGGCGACCATCCCGCCGTGGTCCTGGAAGTAGTCGTCGCTGTCGAAGATGTCGTGCTCGCGGTTGTCCTGGTTCTTCACCGCGACGTCGATCGCTGCGAACCGCCGGCGCATGCCCTCGGCGTCGGCCACACCCATCGCTCCCCGCCGGTACGACCAGCCCGACCACGTCAGGTAGATCTGGGCCAGGTCCTCGTCGCTGCGCCAGTTGCGGTTCTCGATCGCCGGCAACAGGCCCGAGCCGTAGGAGCCGGGGCCGGGACCGAACACCCGGGCGTCCTCGTCGCCCCGCGCCCGCACCGGGTTCTGGTCGGCCGGTTCGTCGAGCGAGGCGA
The DNA here is from genome assembly GCA_034211175.1 of Actinomycetota bacterium. Classification (GTDB taxonomy): domain Bacteria; phylum Actinomycetota; class Acidimicrobiia; order Acidimicrobiales; family CAIXPF01; genus JAXHUH01. The sequence continues at coordinate 38,644 of JAXHUH010000236.1, read as the reverse complement.
CCAGGGAGGCGGCGTCGTCGATGAGCTCGACGAGGCCGGCGAACGCGTCGCGGAAGAAGCCGGAGATCCGCACGGTCACGTCGACCCGGGGGCGGCCCAGCTCCTCCAACGGGATCACCTCGAGGCCGGTCACCCGGCCCGATTCGGGTGCCCACGTCGGGCGGACGCCGAGCAGGGCGAGGGCCTGGGCCACGTCGTCGCCCTGGGTCCGCATCGCTGCGGTGCCCCACACGACGAGGCCGACCGTCTCCGGCCACCGGCCCTCCTCGGCGAGGTGGCGACGGGCGACGCCGTCGGCCAGCTGGACGCCGACCTCCCACGCCAGCGGCGACGGGATGGCGGCCGGGTCGACCGAGTAGAAGTTCCGCCCGGTCGGCAGGCAGTGGGCCTGGCCCCGGGTCGGGGCGCCGCTCGGGCCGGCGGGCACGTGGCGCCCGGCGAGCGCGGCGAGGACGTTGTCGATCTCGTCGGTCGTGCGCATCAGGTCGGGGACGAGCCGCTCGCAGATCCACCGCAGCGTCGGGTCGTCCTCGTCGGCGGGAACCGTCCACGCAGCCTCGGCCAGGCGCAGGACCCGGTCGCGGCACTCGGCCTCGAGCTGGTCGATCAGCCCGGTCGAGGTCTCGTCGGGGTCGATGCCCAGCTCGGCGCCGACCGTCGCCCGCAGCGACGGGATGTCACCGTGGGGGAGTCGGCACACGGCGAGCACGAGGTCGATCAGCGCCTCACCGGCCGGCGGGCGGCCGAGGACGTGGAGGCCGCCGCGGATCTGGGCGTCCTTGAGCTCGCACAGGTACCCGTCGATGTGGCCGACCAGCTCGGCGAAGTGGTCGGGGTCCGGTAGTTCCTCGGTGTGGCCCAGCTCCCGGTGCAGCTCGGAGGCGACGACGTGGTCCCACACCTTGCCCTGGATGGCCGGCAGCTTGGCCGGGTCGAGGGTCTCGATGGCGGCGTACTCGTCGAGCAGGGACTCGAGCTGGGCCAGGTCGTCGTAGGTCTCCGCCCGGGTCATCGGGGGCAGCAGGTGGTCGACGACGACGGCGTGGGTGCGGCGCTTGGCCTGGGTGCCCTCGCCCGGGTCGTTGACGACGAACGGGTAGACGAACGGCAGGTCGCCGAGGGCGGCGTCGGGCGCGCACGCCGCGGAGAGCGCCAGCGCCTTGCCGGGCAGCCACTCCAGCGTGCCGTGCTTGCCGGCGTGGACGACCGCGTCGGCGCCCCAGCCCCCGTCGGCGACCGGCGTCGCCAGCCACCGGTAGAAGCCCAGGTAGTGGTGGGTGGGGGCGAGGTCGGGGTCGTGGTAGACGGCGATCGGGTTCTCGCCGAAGCCCCGGGGTGGCTGCACCGCGACGAGGACGTTGCCCAGGTCCATCCCGCAGAACGTGAGCGACCCGTCGCCGTCGAGGTGCACCGAGCCCGGCGCCTCCCCCCACGCGTCGGTGACCATGTCGGTCAGCTCGGCGGGCATCTGCGCGAACCACGCCCGGTAGGCGTCCGCGGTCATGCGGCCGGGTGCGGCGTCGATCTGGGCCGGCGACAGCGCCTCGGCGTCGTAGGTGAGCCCGTCGGCCAGCTCCGCGGCCAGCTCGTCGCCGGTCGCGGGGATGCGCTCGACGCGGTAGCCGGCCTCGTCGAGCGCACCGAGCAGGTCGATGACGCTGGCCGGCGTGTCGAGCGCGACCGCGTTGCCGATCCGGCTCCGCTTCGTCGGGTACGCCGAGAGCACGACCGCGACCCGCCGCTCCGCCACCGGGGTGTGGCGCAGCCGGGCCAGGCGAGCGGCGAGACCGGCCACCCGGGCGACCCGCTCGGGGTCGCCCCGGTAGGCGCTGATCGGCGCACCCACCTCGTCGCCGTCGTCGACGACCTCGACGTGGGAGGCGACGGTGGCGATGATGCGGCCGTCGAACTCGGGGATCGCCACCTGGGTGGCGGCGTCGCGGGGCACGAGCCCGGAGTCGCTGTCGGCCCACTCGGCGTGCGAGCGGGTGGACACGATGGCCTGGACGATCGGCACGCCCAGCTCGTCGAGCGGGGACGTCCACTCGGCGCCGGTCCGGCTCGCGGTCACGGCGTCGCCGCCGGCCGCGGTCCCGCCGGCCGCGTAGGTGGTCGTGATCACGACGTCGGAGCCCCGCAGGAGCGCCAGCAGCTCGTCACCCACGCCCCGCAGCGAGTAGCAGAACACGGGGCGGGCGTTGCACCCGGCGGCCTCGAGCGCGTCGGCCAGCTGCTCGACGTGGCGGGTGTTCCCGGCCAGCAGGTGGGCCCGGTAGAAGACGATCGACACCGTCGGGCGGGCCGGATCGACCGGCCGATCGCCCCACACCCCGAGGTTCGGGACCTCAGCGGGCGCGTCGAAGCCGAAGCCGCCGACCAGCACCGTGTCGGCCACGAACCGCAGGAACTGCTCGAGGTTGGCCAGGCCGCCGTGGGCCAGGTAGGCGAACGCCTCGGACACCGTGGCGCTCGGCACCGTCGACAGGCGGGTCAGTTCGGCGTCGGGCACCGCCTCGCCGCTGAACGCCAGGAACGGGATCTGCGCTGCCTGGCACCGGGCCCGCAGCTCGTCGAACGGCTGCTCCCACGCCGAGCGGCCCTTGTGGAGCCGGACCAGCACGCACGACACGCCGTCGAGGTCGGGCAGCTCGTCGCCGAGGTCGACGCCGCCCCACACCCGCACGGCCGGGAACCCCTCGGGGAGATCGTCGAGCAGGGTGCGGATGCCCAGCAGGTCGGTGTCGGCGTTGGCGATGAAGAGGATCACAAGCTGTCCCGGGGGTGGCGAGAGGGAGCGGGAGGTTCGGGTGGCGCGTCGAGCGGGCAGTCGTCGCACAACCGGCGCTCGGGGAGTTGGTGGTTGAGGCAGCAGTTCGTGCGGGCCCACCGCCACTCGGCGGCTGCGTCGTCGGCGCCGGACGTGAACCGCCCCAGTCCGCGTAGCTGCTCGGGGGCCGAGTCGCCGAGGACGGCGGTCGCCATCGCCCGCAGGCGGTGTCGGTCGGCGGGCTCGATCACCCCGTCGAGCGTCCGGGCCGCGGCCGCGACCGACGCCGCGGTGTTGCCCCACAGGAGCCGCTCGCCGACGGTCGTCGTCGCCCGAACCGCGTCGACGACGGGCGCCAGGTGGTCGACGACGGCGGCGCCGATCGCGGCCGCGTCGTGGCCGGTGCCGGAAGCAGCACCGTCGAGGTCGATGGCGTTGGGCCGGTGGCGGCCGAGGGTGATGGCGCACCGGTGCGGGTCGAGGTCGGGCACGACGCCGCCGACCCACCAACAGCCGAGCGCGGCCGCCGCGGCCCGGAACGCCCACGCCTGGACGAACAGCGACGCCGCGACCTGCGGGTCCTCGGTTCCCCGGCCGGCACCGCACTCGAGGAACACCGTGCGCAGCCGCTCGGGATCGTCGACCAGCGCGCCGCAGTCGAGCCAGCCGTCGGCATCGTCGCTGCGTCGACCGACGCTCACTCGCAGGTACGACACCAGCCCGGCCAGCCCCTCGGCCGCCGTCGCCACGCCCGTGGCCCCGTTGCGCTCGCCGGCTGTCACGCCGGGCTGCTCGCTACGCTCGCCGGCTGCCAACCCGGCGGCCTCGCTACGCTCGCCGGCCATGGCACAGAAGGGGCTCGTCCTGATCAACACCGGGCACGGCAAGGGGAAGACCTCTGCCGCGATCGGGGTGATGTGCCGCAGCTACGCACGGGGCTGGAACGTCGCCGTCGTCCAGTTCATCAAGAGCGGCCAGTGGAAGACGGGGGAGCGCAAGCTCGCCGACCAGCTCGGCATCGAGTGGCACGAGCTCGGCGACGGCTGGACCTGGACGTCCGAGGACATGGACGAGACCGCGTCCAAGGGCGCCCACGCCTGGGAGGTCGCCAAGGAGCGGATCGGTTCCGGTGAGTTCGACACCGTCATCTGCGACGAGATGACCTACGCCGTCACCTACGGCTGGATCGACGTGCACGACGTCGTGACGACGATCGAGAATCGGCCGGAGCACGTCAACGTCGTGATCACCGGGCGCAACGCGGCCGACGAGCTGATCGAGATCGCCGACACCGTCACCGAGATGCGCAAGGTCAAGCACGCCTACGACCAGGGCATCAAGGCCCGCAAGGGCATCGAGTACTGAGCGGCCCGCGGGCCCCGCCGGCCCGCTCATCCGTGCCCGTGGTCGTGATCATGGCCGTGATCACCGTCGTGGCTGTGGTCGTGATCGTGGTGGTGCTCGCCGTCGTGGGTGTGGTCGTGGCCGTGTCCGTGCTCGTCGTCGTGGCTGTGGTCGTTGTCGGCGCCGACGAGGCTGCAGTCGCCGCACCGGGGAGCACCGGGGATCTTCTCGTACAGGCAGCACGTCGTGCGCCGGAACCGGGGCAGGCCCTCCGACCCCACGTACCACGACCCCAGGCCGTCGAGCTCCGGCGGCGACGCCCACGGCCGCGCCACCAGGTCCGCGTACGGTGCGACGTCCTCGCGGAACAGCGCGGTCAGTGAGGACGCCAGCGCCGAGGCCACGTTCCCCCGCGCCAACCGCATCGTCAGGTTCGCCCGCTCGCGCAACACGGCGGCCAGCGGCTCGAGGTGGTCGTCCCACAGGCGGCGCCACGACGTGGCCGGGTCCAGCGCCACGACGTCGTCGACCGCCAGCTCCGCGGGACCGAACCCGAACCGGTACGACACCCGATCGGCCGCCAGGTCGGGTGCCACGCCGGCCAGCTCGACCGACGCCGCGTGGATCGACACGAGGCGGGTCGCCCAGTCGAGCTGGGCCGTCGACGCCACGACCAGCGGGTCGTCGGCATCGAGCCGCTCGGCCGTCGGAGCGAGCCAGGCGTCGAGCGCCGCAGGATCGGCGAGGAGGCCGCGCGCCGGCAGGAACGGGCGCGTCGAGCTCTCGTCGCCGGCGTCGAGGCGTCGGAGGGCGAAGTACAGACCGAGCCGGTTGAGCTCGGCCATGGGCACATCTGCGACTGGCACCGTGAACCGCATCCTTCGTGGGTTCGGGGGCTCGGAGGCGCCGGCCGGTCTCCTGACTCCCGGAACCCGCACGCTCCCGCCTTCCCGGCCCGGTGGGGCCAGTGGCTGCGGTGGAGCCCGCGGCCGGGCAACGCCCGGCGTCCGGTCACAGTTGCGAGGACAGTCCCGGACTCGCACCGGGTTCCCGTGCACCGACGACCTCTGGTGAGGACGGACCGACGGTAGCAGGCCGCGCCACGGCCGAACACGGCTGCCGCCCACGGCGAGGACACGGCCGCGGCCCGCGCCCGCCGGGCGCCGGCCGGCGGTGTCTGCCTCGCCGGGGTCTGTCTCGCCGGAGTCCGTCTCGGCGGGGTCCGGCCGTACGCTGGATGGCGGTTCCCGCGATCGGCGGACGGGGGACCGGTGCGGGCGTCCTCGATGGCGGGAGGGTCCTCGGCGGTGTTGAGCGAGCGTGCGGAGCGGTACCTGGCGGTGTTGCACCGTGTCCGACCGGTCCCGGTGGCGGACGTGGAACGGGCGATCCGGGCGCACGACGCCCCGTGCTTCGAGCCGTGGCTCGAGTTCCACGAGCGCTACGGCGGCTACGTCGAGCCCCGGCGGGGTGGCGACGCGACCTGGGGCATCGTCCACGACAGCCCGGCGTGGCTGGCGGCGGGCACGGCGACCATCGAGGAGGCACCCGACGACGGCGACTGGTTCGTCCGTTGCGTCGACGTCGCACCGTGCGCGTCCCTCGTGCTCGACCAGGGCGGTGAGGTGGTCGCGGACCGCAACATCGACTCGGCCGCGTCGTTCGACGTGCGGGTCGAGCGCGTCGCCGCGCTGTGGTGGTGCACCGAGCGTCCCGGTCGATCAATGCGACCGAAGGCCGTCGACGGCGCCACCGGCGTCCGGCTCGTCGAGCGCGTCCGCGACGAGGACCGGATCGTCCCCGAGGCCAGCGATCACTACGTCACCTGCTACCTCGGCGACGACTACCTCGCGTTCGAGGACCGGGCCCACCGCACCTTCTGCCGACTCTGGCAGGGCTGAGCCGGCGCGGTGCCGGCCGTGTCAGTCCGTGTCGTCACCGTCCCTGCACGGCTCGTCGATCGCGTAGCCGCGTACCCGGCCGGACTCGGCCAGCTGCACGCCGCACTCCTCGGCGAACGCTGCGACGGCCTCCGTCGGTGCGGCGAGGACGGCGGCGGTGACCTCGCGTGCCGCGAGCTCCCGACGGAGCTCGCCGGCATCGAGCTCGGACGAGATCTCCGTCTGATGGAGCGGGTGGGCGTTCACCGGTTCGGCGTCGAGGAAGAGGAAGAACTGGTCACCGATCAGGACGCGTCCGTCGCCGGTCACGTTGTTCACCGCGCGGTACACCGAGATCGAGAACTGTGACTCGGCCAGCCGGGCGTCCAGCGCCGGCCGGTCGATCCTGCCCGAGGCGATCTCGTCGAGCGCCGGGTCGTCCGCGCGCTCCCGGGCCGTCGTGGCCAGGTCGGTGCCCCACGCGAGCATCACGATGGCCGCCAGGGCGACGACGGCTGCGATCGTTCGCCGCGATCGAGGCGTAGCGCCGACCTGGGCGACGGCCCCGCCGGCGAGATGTGCGACGTAGGCGAACGTCGTCGCCGCGGTGTACACGACGTATCGGGTCAGGAACCGGCCGTCGAAGGTCTCGTACGTGAAGGCTGCCAGCACGAGCGCTCCCGACGCGAACACGAGCTCGGCGCTCGAGCCGCCGTGCCGCACACGCCACACCGCGATCGCCGCGCCGATCACGAAGCACCCGAGGAAGAGCATCCCCATCGAGTCGTTGCCGGACACCTCGTACCGATCGAGCACCAGGTCGGGCCAGTGCCGGACCAGGTCGGACAAGGTGCGGTCGAGGCCGTTGGCGTTGCGCGCCTCCCAGCCCTCGGCGATCGGTTCCGGCCAGTCGGCGGCGAACGGATAGACAGGATGGCCACGCAGCACGAGCGACCGCAGCGTCCACGGCAGCGCCACGATCGCCGCGGCCACCGTGCACGGCAGCACCGTCTGGCGCGGCGACTGCCGGCCGCGGACGACCAGGTACGCGCCGAACGGCAGGAGCGGCAGCACCATCGTCGTCTTGACCGCCACGGCGAACCCGGCCGCGATCCCGGCGACCGCGTACGGGCCGGCGGTGCTGCGACGATCACTCATCGACGCGCGATCGGGCCCCTCGGCGCCGGCCTCTCCGGGTGCGGCCCGTCGGAGGTCGTCGGGTGGGCGTTCGCCTCGGCGGGCGACGATGGCTTCGCGATCGCCGCGCCCGGTGGCCTCGAGGAGGAGTGCCACGGCGACGAGTGCGACGCCGGCCGCGAACAGGTCGTTCTTCGCGGTCCCGATCCGCTGGATCGACGACACGGTGACGAGCGCGACCATCGCCAGCGACGCCGCCGCCCGGCTCGCCCCGATGCGGCGCGCGACGACGTAGGTGCCGAGGAAGAACACTGCACCGGTCGCCAGGCTGAACGCGACCGCCTGGCGGGCCACGCCGATCGGGTCCGAGGGGGCGGCGGCGAGGTCGACCGCCACCAGGTACAGCATCTCGAGGCCGAGGGCCGCCCCCTCGAGGAGCAAGGTCATGTTGACGACCAGCCCGTCGGCCAGACGGAACGACCGGGGAATCGCCAGGTGGTACTGGAGCGCGTCGGGATGGATCGTCGCCGAGGTGAGCAGCCCGCACAGCAGGTGGGCCCCACAGGCGGCGAGGAGCCCCCAGGTGAGTTGTGCCAACCCTCCGGCGGGACCGAGCACCACCCGGCGCGGGGACCTGCGGGCGTCGAGCGCGGCCACGGCGAGGTGCACGGCACCGGCGCCCATCAGGCCCCGGTGCAGGACGCGGTAGGGAACGATCGCGAGCGCGTCGACGGCTGCGACCAGCAGCAGCAGCGTCGAGATCGTCGCCGCGCCCACGACGAACCAGCCGAGCAGCACCAACGACCGGTCCCGCCCTCGGTCGGTGCCCGGAGCGACGAGATGCTGGACGAGCCGACCAGCGCCCGCCAGGCCGGCGACGAGTAGCGCCGTCGCCGTCGTGGGGACGGCCCCGATGCGCACGAGATCGGCCGCTACCGCCGTGGCACCACCCGGTCCGGCGACCGAGAGCAAGAATGTCGCCACCCCGATCGGGACACCGACGAGCCACCATCCGGTGCGCACGCCGGCGCGCGTACCCGTCGCCTCGTCGAGGACCTCCATCCCGTCTCCGTTCACCTCGGCGGGAGCGGCCCCGCCCTCCCGCAGGCCGTGGCCATGCTGTCACGCCGCGGGCTCGCCGTCGGCGACCGCGGTGACCCCGGGGGCCGAGGATCAGTCCGGGTGCTGGAGCGAGGTGTCGGGTTGCCAGCCGGGGCCGGGATGGAAGGTGGCGCCCGCGACCCACCCGGGTGGCAGGCCGTCCTGGGGGTGGTGGCGCGGGTCGGTGTGGGTCGTGACGACCCGATCGGGCAGGAGGTGGGTGTGGGGGCCCTCGGGCGAGGTGCCGCCGACCGGCGGGATCGGCGCGAAGACCTCGATCCGACCGATCGTGGTCTCGACGATCCGATGCGGTGAGCGTCGCACCAGATCGTGGCCGACCCCGCCGAGCAGGTCGACGAGCGACGTGCCCTCGGCGGCGGCCAACCTCACGGTCAGCTCGTCGTCGGCCCCGGTGCGCACGCAGAAGCGGGTGAGCTCGCTGGCGCCGAGATCGGTGAGCACGTCCCGGCCGTGGCGATCGGGGTGGACGGCGGCGGTGTCGGGCCCGAGCACCCGGACCGCCGGCGGGCCGTCGGCGCGGCGGCGTCCCCGGGGGCGCCGCGGGGTGGCGAGCACGATCGTGTCGGGGCTCGCGGCCGTCGAGTCGACCGCCACGAACGCTCGCACCGTGCCGCCGATGTGGAGCCGCAGCGCACCCCGGGGCGTCGCCGACACCAGCGTGCGCCCGTGGCGGCGGAGCTCGTGCGGCTCGTCGCCGACGCGGTACTCCGCGAGCGCGCCGTCGACGCCCATCGACCACGAGCCGCCCTCGGCGCGCAGCGCATCGGCGACGACATCGGCGATCTCGTCGGCGCTCCAGCTCAGCTCGTGGAGCGCGCCGAGCATCGGCACCGAGCCCGGGTCGAACTCGTGGCCGGCGACCGCGGACGGCGGGTCGTGGGAGGCGCCGGTGCTGAGCCAGCCCGCCAGTGCGCCGAGTGACTCGTCGGTGAGCAGGTCACCGAACCACCGGCGGCGTCCACCGCTGCGGATGACGACCACGTTGGAGCGCTCGCACGGGCCCAGGCAGTCGACGACCCACAGCTTCGCCGCCGGCGACACCGCCGACGCCAACCGCTCGGCGTGTGCCTCGTGATCGGTGTCGGGGTGCTTCGCCGCTGTCCCGCAGCAGCAGCCGCGGCACATCAGGACCGACACGTCACCCACGGCCGTGAGCGTACCGAGTCGCCGACACGCCGGCCCACGGCGGCCCACCTGGTCACGGCGGGCCGCCGGGCGGTGACGCGGCGCGCTCAGGCGGCGTGGCCGGCCAGCGCCGGCGGCCGCAGGCGCCGGCTCAGGTCGCCGAGCAGCGCCGTGCGCTCGTCGGGACCGCCGAGCTCCGCGAGCCGGCTGATGTTCGACGCCGTCGTCTCGCGCATCCAGTCCTCCGACGGGACCGTCACGAGGCGCTCCACGACCCGCGACGCCAGGTCGTCGTCGTGGCCGAGCAGCGCGAGCTCGAGCAGCGTGGCGAGCGTCCAGTAGTCCTCCGAGCGCTCGCAGCCGTGGCGCAGCGCGGCGAACGTCACGACCGGGGCGAGCTGCTCGACGCGGGCCATCGCCTCCTCCGTGCCCTTGCGGACGAGGAGGTTGATGGCGTTGACCCCGGCGTACACGTCGCCCGGGTCCCGCTCGAAGCCCCGGCCGAACGCGTCGGTGGCCTCGTCGAGCCAGATCGCCGCCGCGACCACGTCGTGCTCGCGCTGGGCGGCGACGAGCCGCTCCTTGTACGCCCGACCGAGGGCGGTGAGCGAGGCAGCGTCTCCACCCGACGCCTCGATCAGCCGGTGGAGCAGGGCGATCGCCGCGTCGCCGTCGCCCGGGCCGTTGCGCGCCGCGAGCGCCTGCGCGACCCGTCGGCGGACCTCGGTGTCGTCGGCGACCGAGGACGGGAGCTGATCGTGGACCCGGATGACGTCGCCCCACGCCCCGACCTCGGCGTAGGCGGTGACGAGCGACGCCAGGACGGCCCGGCCCGCGGCGGGGAGGTGCCCGATCTCCTGCTCGGTGGAGCGGACCGCCTCCGGCCCGCGGGCCGCGGCGTCGCGCAGGCGCTCGGCCAGGATCGCGTCCCGCTCGGCCTGGGCCGCGGCCATCGACACCGGTCCGGTCAGCGACACGCCCGGGTAGCCGTCGAGCAGCGCGAACACGGGGCTGTCGACCGCCGGCGCCGCCGCGGCGACGCGCAGCCGGACCGCGAGCTCGCCGCGCAAGGCGTCGGCGTCCGCTCCGGTGAGCGACCCGGCGGTCACCTCGTAGCGGATGGCGTCGACCAGGCCCGTGTCGAGCCCGGTGCCCGGCGGGTTGCCGACGAGCACGAGCGTCGCCCCGGGCCTCGCCGCGTGGCGCACACCGAGGAGGTAGGTCACCGTCGGGTCCGTGGTCGTCAGATCGACCACGAGGATGTCCGCGCTCAGCACCCGCCACATCGTCGACGCGTCGACGACGGGGCCGGGGAACGTGCGGTCGATCCGTCGGGGCGTGCACCCCGCCTCGATCACCGCAGGTTCGATCGCTCGTCGGAAGACCGCATCGACATCGATGCGAGCGAGGTTCTCGTCACCCGGGGGTTGCCCCGGAGGCATCAGGACCAGGCACTCACGCCCGCCGACACCGACACCGACCGCCGCCGCCATCTCGTCCTCCCGTGGAATACGGGCCCGCGCTTCACATCGTCCTCCACCGGTCGGCCGCTTGTCCACGATGACAAGTCACCGCACGCGATTTCTTCGGACCGGGACGTCGGGGCGCTCAGCGGCGCACGGGCATCCACAGCAGGCCGAGCGCGGTGACCTCGATGTCGTCGCGCTCGAGGGTCACCTCGTGGGCCTCGACGTCACCGACCGCGGCCGACCACCGCTGCTCGATGTCGACCAACCCGTCGGCCAGCTCGTCCTCGAGCGCATGGAGGTCGGCCGCGGCGTCGGCGACCCGCTCGCCCGCATCCGCCGCTCGCCGCTGCGCCGACGCGGCCCTCGACCGCGAGCGGGAGCCCCGCCGCAGTGCCCGCCCGATGGAGCGGGCCGAGCGGCGGCCGCCGAAGAGCGCGTCGAGCACCGAGCCGGCGCCGCTCAGCAGCTCGTCGCGCTGGCGGTCGGTGGCGTCGGCCAGCAGGTCGGCGGCGCGGTCCTCGGAGCGGCGCAGCTTGCGGCGCGCCGACTCGAGCCGGGTGGCCATCCGCCTGCGCAGCTCGTCGGCCTCCGTGTCGGCGCGGTCGTCGGCCGCGGCGTCGCAGCGCCGCGCGAACGCCTCGGCCGACTCGCCCGGGCGCGACCACAGGTCGAGCGACGGGTTGTGGCGCAGCGCCAGCGTCTCGGTCCGCTCGACGTGGGTTCGCACGTCCGCGCCCGCCGAGCGCCAGAACGACGGCATCTCCACCCGGGCCGGCGGGAGGACGTACACCGCACCCTCCGGCGCATCGGCCCGCAGGTCCCGCTCGTCGTGGTCGACCTCGACGACGTCGTCGCTCCGCATCGACTCGCCGGTCAACCACACGACGGCCTCCCACTCGAGGTCGACCCGCAGGTCGTCGGCGCGGCGCTCGTCGAACGTCATCCGCACACTCGCCCACAGCGCGGCCGCGAACGTCGTCGACGACGGGTCGGCGCCGACGGCCGCGGCCCACGGCGCCGACGGCGCCAGCCAACGGACCGGGACGTCGTCGGCCACCGTGGGTGCGACCCCCGTCTCGTCATCGGCTGTCTCGTCGTGGATGGGGACGGGCTCGCCCGCGGCGTCGCCGGAGGGGGGAGCCACGGCCGCACCACCGCCGGAGGTGGGAGCACCGGCGCCGGCCGAAGGTTCGACCGGCGCTGCCTCCTCGTCCTCCTGTCGCATCGCGGCTCGGTCGGACTCGGACAGCACACCGAGCTGGGCCCGGGTCAGTGGCCCGGCCAGGTAGCTCATGGCCCAGCGGGTCGTGAACCGGCGGGGCGTCGACCGGGTCGAGTGGAGCACGAACTGGCGCCCGTCGAGGCCGCCGATGACCTCGCCGAGCTCGCCGAGGTCGACCGAGCCGGCGGCGTCGCCCATGCCGTCGAGGAGCCGGTCGCGGTCCCGCACCGTCTGGAGCCGGCCGATCATCCACGTGCCGGCGTTGGAGATCGCCTTGTAGTCGAGGTCGACCGGGTTCTGGGTGGCGAGGACCATGCCGACGCCGTAGGCCCGGGCCTGCTTGAGCAGGGTGAGGATCGGGCGCTTCGCCGGTGGCATCGCCGTCGGCGGCACGTAGCCGTAGACCTCGTCGATCGACACGAGCGCCCGCAGCGACGACGAGCCCGCCTGCGCCCGCATCCACGTGATCAGCCGGGACAGCACCATCGACACGACCATCTGGCGTTCGCCGTCGTCGAGGTGGGCGATGGAGATGATCGAGCACCGGGGCCGACCGTCGTCGGTCCACAGGAGCGAGTCGATGTCGAGCGGAACCCCGGTGCGCCACGCCGCGAAGCTCGGCGACGCCAGCAGCGCGTTGATCGTGTGGACCAGGTCGCGCCGGTCGTCGGCGGGGAAGTAGCTGTCGAGGTCGATCACGCCGAGCTTGCGCAGCGGCGGTTCGAGGATCCGCCCGAGCAGACCGGCCAGGTCGAGGTCCTCGCCGCCGGCCCACGCGTGCTCCACGAGGTTGGCGATGAGGACGTGCTCGCGGCTGGCCAGCGGGTCGGCGTCGATGCCGGCGAGGCCGAGCAGGCTCGTCGTGTACGCCGCGATCTCGTCGCGCGCGGCCTCCATGTCGTCCATCGACGGGGGACGGCGCAGCGAGCCGACCAGGTCGACGGGGACCGCCGCCTCCGAGCCCGGGGTGTAGACCCCGAAGTCGACCTGGTCGCGCAGCCGGCCGATGCGCTCGGGACCGATCCCGGAGCGGGCGAGACCGTCGCGCCAGGCCGTCGCGGTGTCGGAGGCGAGCTCGTCGGCCGACACCCCGGCCGCGTCGGCCGCACGCTCGTCGACCCACGGGCGGAAGTCGTCGGGCGCCAGGTCCGGGAACGTGAGCAGGAGGTTGGCGAGGTCACCCTTCGGGTCGATCGCCAGGACCGACACACCGGCCAGGAGGGCCTCCTCGACGAGCACGACGCCGAGGCCGGTCTTGCCCGAACCGGTCATCCCCACGATCACCCCGTGGGTCGTCAGGTCGTCGGGGTCGATCGTCACCGGCTCGGCGGTGGCGGCGCCGGAGTCGTCGAGCGCGACCCCGAGGTAGAGCCCCTCCGACGGCGGTGCCGGGGCGTCGCTCATCGGAGGGCGACGGCGGTCGGGCCGGGCCGTGAACCGGTGCGGCGGATCATCCGCCGGACCGTAGCGGCCGCGAGGCCGACGCTCAGCGGATGGCGGTGCGGCGGGGGTTGCGGCGGCGGGCCAGTGCGCGCTCGACCAGGGCGACGAGGACGGCGTTGGTCGAGCGCGGGTCGCGGGCGTCGCAGCGGAGGACCGGGTTCGACGGGTCGATCGCCAGGGCGCGGCGGATCGACTCGACGTCGTGGTGGGCGCGGCCGTCGAAGCAGTTCTGGGCGACGACGAACGGCATGCCCCGGTGCTCGAAGTAGTCGATCGCCGCGAAGCAGTCCTCGAACCGTCGCTCGTCGACGAGCACGACCGCGCCGATCGCACCGCTCGACAGGTCGTCCCACATGAACCAGAACCGCTCCTGGCCCGGGGTGCCGAACAGGTAGAGGACGAGCCGCTCGGTGAGCGTGATGCGGCCGAAGTCCATGGCGACGGTCGTCGTCGACTTCGCCCGGATCGCCGACGTGTCGTCGACGTGCTCGGAGACCGCCGTCATCGGGGCCTCGGTCGTCATCGGCTCGATCTCCGACGTCGACTGCACGAACGTCGTCTTGCCGACGCCGAAACCGCCGGCGATGAGGATCTTGACCGGCGTCGGCGCCACGGGCGGCCGGCCGTTGCGCTCAGCGGGCGCGTAGTGCATCGAGGACCTCTTCGAGGGTGTGGTCGTCGGGTCCGTCGTCCCCGGCGGCGCCGGTGACGGCGACGATGCCGGCCGACGCCAGGTCGCCGACGAGGACGCGCACCACGCCGTAGGGCAGGTCGAGGTGGGCCGCGACCTCGGCGATCGAGTGCGGCTCGCGGCACAGCACGGCGATGTCGCGTTGCTCGAGCGACAGGCGCCCCACCGACGCCGTGCCGTGCTCGGTGGTCGTGACCAGGGCCTCGACCGCGAGACGGGGCTGCGATGGCGTGGTGCGCCCGCCGACGACCGCGTACGGCCGGGCGAGTCGGGGCCGGTGCTCGCTCACGTCAGCGTGGCAGCGCGTGCTGGAGCTCGTCGCGCAGGGCCGGGGTCAGCGCCTCGCCGACGCGGCGGACGAGCAGGCCCATCTCGTAGCCGACGAAGCCCAGGTCCGCGGACCCCGAGGTCGTCGCGCACAGCACCGAGCCGTCGCTGATCGACATGGCGAACAGCAGCTCGTCGTCCATCTCGACGATCGTCTGGCGAACGCCTCCGTTGTGGAGGCAGCGGGCCGCGCCGTGGGTCAGCGACGCCAGCCCCGAGATGATGGCGGCCAGCTGGTCGCCCTGCGTGCGGTCGAGGTCGGAGTGGTCGGACACGGCGATGAGGAGGCCGTCGGCGCTGACGACGACCGCACGGGTCACACCGGCGACGCGGTTCGCGAAGTTGGAGACCAACCAGTTGAGGTTCTGCGCTCCCTGGCTCAGCTGTGTCATGAACGCTCCCTGTGATGGGCTGTACCGGCTCGCGCCGTGAACGTCACGGCCATGTCAGCGGTCCTGCTCGTCGTTCTCGGTCCGGGCGCGGCGCAACCCGGACTGGAAGCTGCTCAACCCGGCCAGGTTCGACGGGAGCCCGGGCTCGGGCCGTTCCTCGTCGACGAGGTTCGGGTCGAGGTTGCTCATCGGCACTCGGTGTGCGAGGGATCCCTCCATCGGGCCCACCGCGTCGGTGCGTCGGGGCGGCGCCGGTGGCGCTCCCGCGCGATGGCCGTTCGACGACCCCGGCTGCGGTTGCGGTTGCCGCACCGTCGCCCCGTTGGCCCGGCGCCGGGGCAGCGCGCCCGGGTCGCCGTTGCGCACGTCCGGGGCGGGGCGTGGTGTGGGCGCCCCGGTGCCGGCAGACGGTGCCGGCGGGCGAACCGGTGGCTCGCGACGCATCGGTCGATCGGTTGCCGGCCGGTCGGGCGGGGCGGTACGCGGCACCGCGTACGGATCTCGGGCGCCGGTGAACCCGCCGGTGCGGTCGAACCCGGTCGCGCCGTTGGACCCGTTCGGCCGGTGGTCGTGGTCGGCGACGCGTGGCCGATCGGCGCCCGGTGGCCGTGACCGGGGTGTCGCGTGTGACGCGACCGCACCGTTCGTCCCGGCCGGCACGGGTGCGCGGGTGCGCGGGCCGGGCCCGGCCGCCGGGGGCCGCGGGGCCCGTGACCAACGGTCCGGTCCTTCATCTCGCACGTCTCGCACGTCTCGCACGTCGCGCTCGGGGTGCGAGCCCGGCTCGGCGTCGTCGCGGCCGAAGGGGTCGTAGCCGTCGGGCCGGCTGATCAGCTCCTCGGGGACGACGACCGTGGCGGTGAGGCCCTCCTGCGCGTTGGCGGCGAGCTGCACGGTCACCCCGAGACGCTGGGCGAGGCGGCCGACGACGTGGAGGCCGAGCGTCCGGACCAGGTCGGCGTCGACGGCGAGCGGCTCGGCGAGGCGGCCGTTCGCGGCAGCGAGCTCCTCGTCGGCCATGCCGATGCCCTGGTCGACGACCGTGATCTCGCACCGCCCACCCGAGCGCGGCCCGAGCACCGTGACTCGGCTGGAGGACGGGCTGTAGTTCGTCGCGTTCTCCACGAGCTCGGCGAGGAGGTGGGTGAGCCCGGACACCGCACGCCCGGCGACGAGAGGATCGGCGCTGATCGCCACATCGACGCGCTGGTAGTCCTCCACCTCGCCGATCGCGCCGCGGATCACCTCGGACAGCGGCTGCGGTGTGCGCGACAGCTTCGACATCTCGGAGCCGGACACCACGATCAGGCTCTCGGCGTTTCGCCGCATCCGCGTCGCGTAGTGGTCGAGTTGGTAGAGGTTGCCCAGCACGACCTCGTCGTGCTCCTCCTGCTCGAGCGTGTCGATCAGCGTGAGCTGGCGCTCGACGAGCTGCTGCGAGCGCCGGGCCAGGTTGACCAACAGATCGGAGAACGTCTTGTGCGCGGCCTTCTCGCTCGCCGCCAGCTCCTCGACCAACCTCATCGACCGGTCGTGCTCGCGCTCGGCGGCCTGCCAGAAGGTCACGCCACCGGCGGAGGCGAACGCAACGGCCACGCCGTGGATGGCCGCCCACGTCCACGGGCGCTCGACCGCCGCCTCGTGGTTGAACATGAGATCGGGCCGCAGCACGCTGCCGAGGCCGTGGCTGACGACGGTGAAGCCGATCGCCCACAGGAACGGCGGCCAGTCCTGGTAGAGCGTGATGAACGGGATCACGATGAAGAAGTGGAAGTGGGCCTCGATCGTGCCGCCGGAGAGGTGGACGAGCACCGCCGAGCACCAGACGAGCCCGGCGGTCACGAAGAACGCGGACATGCGGCGCATGTGCACGTTGGTGTTCTTCTTCGTGCTGCTGATCGCCCAGCAGAACGCCGGGACCGTCACCTCGAGCGCCGAGTGGACGACGCCGTAGCCCAGCAACAGGCCCCACGCGAACATCGGCGGCACGTGGAGCAGCAGGATCACGCGCAGGATCCGGTGGCGCGCATCGAACGCCTCCGGAGAGAGCGTGTTCCCGCGCGGTAACCACTCACGCAGCCGCGCCCACCACATCGACACCGCCATCGTCCCCCGCCCTTCGCCGCTGGGGACCAAACGTAGCCGTGCGTGACCTGAAGCACTGTCGTCGTTCAGGCACGTCTTGCCTGAACAACTGTCAGACTCGGGTGTGTGACACAACGGCGAATACCGCGCTCACGTGAGTGCAAGAGTGAACGCTCAACGTGGCGAATGCAACGGTTCGTTGCGAAGGAACCGCGTGGGATCGTCAGCAGCGGAAACGCTCGACGATCGCGTCGAGCTCGACCGCGATGCGCGAGCGCTCGTTCGCCGAGCGCTCGGTCTCCGCGGTCCACCTCACCGGCGCGCGCCGCATCGACCGAACAGAACCGGCGCGACGGCCCCGAGCGCGCCCGGGCCGCGGTTCAGCGGCCGGCGTCGAGCGTGACCGGCTGGCCGTGCGGCGTGGCGAGGTGGGCCCGGTGCCACTGCCGGGCCCGCTCGTCGATCTCGTCGCGGTCGAGCAGGCCGGACGACACGCACAGCCCCTCGAACGCCCGGACCCACTGGACGTAGTACGGGTCGTTGGGCGAGCGCTCGATCTCGGCGGCGAGCGCGTCGACCCATCGTGACCACTCGAGTCGGCCCGTGCGTGCGAGCTCGACGACGAGGGCGAACGCCTCCGCCTCCCACGGTTCGGTGAACGCCGGTTCCGTGTCGTCGAACGGTGCGTTCGCCGGCATGGTCGGGTCGTGGGTCATGGCGAGCTCTCCTCGTCGCGTCCGGCCCCGGTCGGCTCGACGGACGCCGGGCCGGCGTCGGCGGCGTCGAGGTACGGCTCCCACAGGTCGACGTGGACCGACGAGCGCGGGTCCCCGTCGCGGCCCCACAGCTCCCGGGCGGTGAAGCCGACGGTGTAGAGGTGGGCCCCCGAGCGGTCGCCCCCGGCGGCGGCGTCGGGCAGGACGTGGCTGCCGTGGTGGGCGACGATCACGCCCCGACAGCCCATGACGTAGCCCGGCTCGCGGGTGTGGCCGCTCGGGTGGCGGCGGCGGGCCCGCACCTCGTCGCCCACGGCGAAGCGGGCCGGCCCCAGCGGCTCGGTGATGCTGTCGCGGCCCCGGGCCAGCGCCCTGACCACCCGGTCCCGGTCGGCCCGCCGGTGCGCGGCCGTCGGGTCGTCGAGCAGCTCGCGTTCGGTGAGCAGGCGTTCGAGGCCGGCGAGCCAGGTCTCGTAGTAGCTGTTGCGCAGGTAGTCGACCGGCGCCTGGTGCTCGCGGGCGTGACGGGACTCGTCGAGGTTCCACCGTCCGAGGAACCCGGCCGCCATCGTCACGCCGAAGACCCGTCGCTCCCAGTCGTGGTGGAACACGGGCTCGTCGCCCTCCGGCTCGGCATCGATGGCGCCGAAGCCGACCGCGCCGCCGACATCGTGGGGCCCGATCACGACGCCGTCCCCGTCAGCTCGTCGGGATCGAGCGCACGCCCGACGCCGATCATCGAGTTGCGGGTCACCAGGCGGGTGAGCTCGTCGGCCGACCACCCGTCGGTGCCGGCCGGGCGCTGCGGCACCACCAGGTAGCGGACCTCCGAGGTCGAGTCCCACACCCGGATCTCGACGTCGGGGTCGACGACGGTGCCCATCTCGGCGAGGACCTGCCGGGGCTCGGACACGGCACGGGCCCGGTAGGCCGGCGCCTTGTACCACCGCGGCGGCAGACCGAGGAGCGGCCACGGGTAGCACGAGCACAACGTGCACACGACCAGGTTGTGCACCGCCGCCGTGTTCTCGACGACCCGGACCACCTCACCCTGGATGCCGCCGAAGCCCATCGTGGCGACCGCCGCGGACCCGTCGGTCAGGAGCGCGTCGCGGAACGGGCGGTCGGTCCACGCCCGGGCGACGACGGCCGCGCCGTTGCGCGGGCCGACCCGGTGCTCGTAGGTGTCGATGATCTCGTCGACGGCGTCGGGGTCCACGAGGCCGCGCTCGACGAGGAGCGACTCGAGGGCCCGCACCCGCAGCGCGAGCTCCCCGGGCGGCTCGGTGTGGTCGTGGCGGACCCCGTCGACGGGCCCACCGTGACCCCCCTCGGTTCCCCCCGACGGGTCGTGGTCGTGCACTGCCACCTCGTCATGATGGCGCACGTCCGTCGATCGTGCCGGCCCGTCGGCGATCGGGGCACGCCGGTGAAGCTGCCACTACTGTCCGGCCCCATGACGGAGCTGTCGGCCGGGGGACGTTCGGCGGAGGAGATCCTCGCCGAGATCGACGAGCTGCGGGCGGACGACGTGGCCCACGAATCGGGCCGCGTGTTCAGCCTCGTGTTCCACGCGGGGCCGGAGCACGAGGCGGTCGTGGCCGCGGCCCACGAGCGGTACCTGTGGGCGAACGCGCTGAACCCGGCCGCGTTCGGCGGGCTGCAGCGGATGCAGCGCGACGTCATCGCCATCACCGCCTCGCTCCTCGGTGGCGACGATCCCGCCGGTTCGGCAGACGGCGGGCTGGCCGGCTTCATGACCTCGGGCGGCACCGAGTCGATCCTGTGCGCGGTCGAGGCCGCCAAGGTGCGCTGGTACGAGCGGCGCCCCGGTGCCGATCGCGGGCGGGTGCCGAACGTCGTGCTTCCGGTGACGGCCCACGCCGCGTTCGACAAGGGCTGCCGGCTGTTCGGGCTCGAGCCCCGGCGGACACCGGTCGACGACCGCTACCGGGCCGACGTCGACGCCATGGCGGCCCGTGTCGACGACGACACGGCGCTGATCGTGGCCTCCGCGCCCCAGTACCCCCAGGGTGTGATCGACCCGGTCACCGACGTCGCCGCGATCGCCCTCGAGCACGACCTCCACTTCCACGTCGACGCGTGCATGGGCGGCTACACGCTGCCGTTCCTCGCGGCCGAGGGCCTGGTCGACGCCGAGTGGGACTTCCGGGTGGAGGGGGTCACGACGATCTCGGCCGACCTCCACAAGTACGCGTACGTTCCGAAGGGCGCGTCGGTGATCATGCACCGCGACCGCGAGTCGCGGCGGCGCCAGACGTTCGTGTTCGACGGCTGGCTGGGTGGGCTCTACGCGTCGCCCGGCCTGCTCGGCACCCGGCCGGGCGGCCCGATCGCCGCGGCGTGGGCGTCGCTGCAGTTCCTCGGGCGCGACGGCATGGCCCGCATGGCCCGGACCTCGTACGAGGCCCGGGTCCAGCTGGACGAAGGGGTGCGGGCCATCCCCGGCCTCGACGTGCTCGGCCGGCCCGACGCCACGCTGTGCGCGTTCGGTGCCGCACCCGGCGGGCCCGACATCTTCGCCGTCGGCGACCGGATCGCGGCGCGGGGCTGGCACCTCGACCGCCAGGGCCCGCCCGACAACCTCCACGCCACGTGCACGCCGCCTCAGCGCGGTGCGGTCATCGACGCCCTCCTGGCCGACCTCGCCACCGCGGTCGACGAGCTCGGCGGCGCCCGCGCCGAGGACCGCTCCGCCACCTACGCCGGCTTCGAGTAGCACCACCCCGGCGCCGGGTGTCGCCGGCCGTTCCATCACTGTTCGCGCGAGGGTGCTTGCTTCGCGTCGATGGAGCGGCTCGACTGAACCTGCCTCACCAAAGAGGTGGGGGAGGGGAGGGACGCGCGATGGCCGGCGGCCGGCTCCGGCCCGGTGCTCAGGACGGGACCGAGCCGGCCCCCTCGGTCAGGTCGATCACCGGTGCGGACGTGGCCATGATCTCGCCGAGTGCGTCCTCCAGGTGGCCGCGCAGCTCGTCGGGCCGCTCGATGGCCGCCGGGTCGGAAAGGATGCCGATGTCCATGCCGCCGTCGTAGGAGATGGCGGTGATGTTGGCGGCGGTGCCGGCCACCGGCCCGAGCGGGACGCCCCACAGCACCTTGGCGCCGCCCACGTACATGGTGAACGGCGCGGCCCTCAGGTTGGAGGTGGCGAAGTCCTGGGTCGCCGCCCGGTCGCGGGCCACCCGGGTCACGACCGAGGTCGGCAGCAGGTTGGCCACGCCGGCGAGTCCCGACAGCGCCCCCGCGCCGCGGATGTCGGCGCGCCGCTCGGCCATGCGGCGCTGGATCTCGGTGAAGCGCTCGGGCAGGGTCATCGGCGTCGCCGGTGCGCTGAACGTCGTCGGCGTGAACGAGTTGCCGCCGATGGCCGAGTCCTCGCGGGTGCTGACCACGAAGCTCAGGTTGAGCCGTTCGAGGCTGACCCCGTGCGCCTCGTGGTAGGCGATGGCCGCGTTGACCGTGGCGGTGACGAACGCGTCGTTCACCGACCCGCCCAGCGCGTGGCCGCCGGCCTTGAGCTCGTCGAGCGGGACCCGGATCGCCTCCAGGTGCCGTCGCCGGGAGCGCTCGTGCCACAGGGGGGAGCCGCCGTGGGCGCTCTCGCCGGTCAGCTCCCGCACGGTCGAGCGGGTGGTGTGGACGACGTCGGAGCCGACCTCGACCGCCCGCATCGGGTCCGCGGTCCACAACATCGCCTCACCGAGCGCCCGCCGGGCCATGCCGGCCTGGCGCCGCACGAGGTGGACGGCCGATCGTCCGGCGGTCGACAGCAGCGACGTGGCCCGGTCGCCGCCGGACTCCTTGGCGTCGGCGGCGTGGTGGGCGGCGCCGGCGACGACGGCCTCGAGGTCGACCTCCGCACCGGCGCGCACCCGACGCTGGACGTCCATGTAGTGCTCGGCGAGGCGAACGGCGCCGATCCCGTCGGTGACGCTGTGGTGGATCTTGAGGAGGAGGGCGCCGCGGCCGCCCTCGACCCCGTCGATCACCACGAACTGCCACAGCGGTCGGGTCCGGTCGAAGGGGTCCTCGTAGATCCTGGTCGCCAGGTCGTAGAGGTCGCGCAGCGTGCCCGGCTCGGGCAGCGTGACGTGGCGCACGTGGTGGTCGAAGTCGAACTCGTCGTCGGGCGCCCACGCCGGCGGTGACAGGCGCCCGAACCCGGGCACGACCCGCTCGCGCAGGCGGGGGATCTCGACGACCGCGGCCCGGATCCGGCGGCGGAAGGTGCGCATGTCGAGCGGGCGGTCGAGGACGCTGATCGAGCCCGCACTGGCGTTGAACCACGGGTCCTTCTCGATGCTCCACATGAGCGCCTCGGTGTCGGACATCCGCTGCTCGAAGCGCAGCTCTCGTTCACTCATGTCGGGCGCACCTCCAGGGTCGTGTCGGTGCCGGGGCGCCGGTCGGCCTCGAGCGTCGGGTCGCCCCCGTAGCCGGGCGGGTAGGTCGCCGCCAGCTCGTCCGCCGTCGGCTGCCGATGCTCTCGCGCCTCCGGCGGCAGGAGCTCGGAGACGGCGTCCAGGATCAGGGTCGTGTCGCGGTCGGGATCGTCGCCGGTGAGGCCCTCGACCGGCGGGCCGACCCGGGCCCGGACCAGCGGGCGGTCGGGGCCGGGAACGATGTTGGGCGTGCGCGCGTTGCGGGGCCACACCCGCTCGGTGCCCCACAGGCCGAGGGGGACGACCGGTGCGCCGGACATGGCGGCGAGGCGCGCTGCGCCCCACCGGCCCCGCAGCCGGGGCTCGAAGAACGCCGGGCCGCGGGGGATGGTGCCCTGGGGAGCGATCGTGATCAGCTCGCCGGCCCGCAGCGCCTCCGCCGCCCGTTCGAGCGGTTCCGACGAGCCCGATGCCCGGTCGACCCGGATCCCGCCGACCGCCCGGGCGAACGTGCCGACGACCGGCGCGTCGAACACCTCCCGCTTGCCGAGGAACCGGGCCCGCCGGCCACTGGCGGCGACGACGAGGTTGACGACCATCGCGTCGAAGTAGCTGCGGTGGTTGAACACGAGGATCGCCGGGCCCGACGCGGGCACGTGCTCGACGCCGGCGATGTCGAAGCGGGCGTAGGGGAACAGCTCGGGGCGGCTGAACGGACGCAGCCAGTCCTGCAGCTCGCGGCCGCCGACCTTGATCACCCCGGGGGGCGCGTCGAGCGGCCGGGTCTCCCAGCCACGCAGCGTGGCCAGGTTCCGCATGGCGAGATCGGGCTCGACGGCGACGGGGTGGCCGACCTCGGCGAGCACCGCGGCGTCCGGGTAGGCGTCGACGTAGGCGTAGCTCGATCGGCGATGGGCCCGGTGGGCGCGCATCCAGTCGCGGATGGCCCGCACCTTGGCGTGGCCCACGAGCACGTCGCCGGCGAGGCCGCCGGTGAACCGGCCGTCCTCCACCTCCCACGGCGTGGCGAGCACCTCGTCGAAGCCGACGGCCCGGGCGAGCGGCGCGATGAACGGCTCGGGCGCCGAGGAGACGAGCACCGTGACCATGCCCCGCGAGCGGTGGGCGTCGACGAGGGCGGCGAGGTGGGTCGCCTCGGGTGAGGTCGCCACCGCGGCTTCGGCGGCCTCCGCGGCGGCCGCGGCGACGGCGGCGACCGACCAGCCCTGCGCCCGGGACGCCGCGTGGCGGGCCCGGGGCCCGCCGGCCCACACGTGGGCGAGGGTGGCGAAGGAACCGGGCCAACCGAGGGTCACCGGGCCGTCGACCAGCTCGGCCCGTCGCACCATGCGGGCGACGTGGGGCTCCGCGGGCCCGACGAAGGTCCGGTCCAGGTCGAAGATCGCAGCGATCGTGCGCATCGGACCTCCTCGAGTCGCGCGGTCCGTCCGGTCGTGCCGGCCGGTGTCGCCCCGTTGTGGTGTCACGAGCGCGCCCCCTCACGGGTGCACGTCACGGCCCACGATCGACCCCCGCCCGGTCCACACGACCGGCGCGCCGGCCCGTGACGGACGACACGGTAGCGACGGCCGCGACGTCGTGCTCGCGTCTTGCCCTGACCAGGAGCTTCCCGCCGGTCGCTGTCGTGGTCAACCGCCGTGGTCAACCGCCGTGGTCAACCGCCGGTCGCGGCGAGGGCGCCGCTGGTCAGCCGGCGGAGGCGACGTAGCCGGCGACGACGAGCAGGTCGCCGGTGGCCAACGATCCGCCGAAGGCGGGCATGCCGTTGCGGCCGCCCTCGACGACCGCGACCAGCTCGGACGGGCTCAGCCGCTCACCGACGCCGACGAGCGACGGTCCGGTGACACCGCCGCGGTCCTCGCCGTGGCAGCTGGCGCACCGCTCGGCGTAGATCGCGGCGCCGGCGGCGTCCCCGCCCCCCTCCCCGGTGGCGCCGCCCTCGGCCCCGACCGCGAAGAGCAGCACGACGGTGACGCACCCGGCGACGAGGGCCAGGAACTGGACGACGTCGACGAACCGGGCGAAGCCGCCGCGAGCGGGTGCCGGAGCGGGAACGGTGGGCTGGTGGTGCTCGGCGGTCACGGCGGCGGCTCCGGGCTCAGAACTCGGGGAACCCGATGGTCGTGAAGAACCACCACGAGCTCGTGTACCAGAGCAGGACGAACATCCCGAACAGGGTCCCGCCGGCGACCGGCAGGGCCCAGGACGGTGCGTCGTGATCCCGCACGAACAGGACCTTGGCGGTGAACGCGCCGTAGAGGATGCAGCCGGCCACCGAGTGGAACAGCACCCGGGCGTCCGTGTCCTGGAAGCCGATCGCCCACAGGCAGTGGTAGGCGACGGGCAGGCTGAGCACGAACGTGAGCGTGCCGGTCAGGCGATGGGCGTCGCCGAGCCACGAGGGCACGCGCCGGGGCACCGTCACCGCACCGAAGATCCGCAGCGCGGTGAGCAGCTGGACGATGGCGGCGAGCATCGTCGCCGTCGCGAACCACACCTTGAGGTTCAGCGTCCCGCTGAAGAACAGGTCGAAGATCGGCCGGCCGGTGGGGTCGTGGACACGGCCGTAGACCCCCATGGCCACGGCCACGGCCGCACCGGCGAGGAGGGGGATCGCGAGCGACAGCCCGGGCGGGCGCCGGGTCGTCGGGGTGGTGCCGACGCCGTGGACGCTCGTCTCGGTCGTCATGGGCCGGCATCGTAGGTCGTGGCGGCTGACGGCGCTCAGGTGCGCGCGTTGCGCAACGCGATGCTGACGAGGCTTCACCCCGGTGAAGCGGCCGGTACCCACCGCCCGACCCTCTCCACGACCTCCGCCCGGTCGTTCCGGTCTACCGATCTGCGTCGTGGACGTCGATCTCGTCGACCCGTTCGGTGCGGTGGCAGTTCGGGTCGGTGGCTCAGCAGTCCTGGTCGAACGGCGGGATCACCGGCTCGATCGCGGTTCCCGTGCAGTCGCCCTCGCCGAGGAAGTCGACGATCCCGGTCCCCGTGGTCGTCGGTGCTGTCGTGGTCGTCGTCTGCGGGGCGGTCGCCGCGGTGGTCGGCGGAGCTGTCGTGCGCGGCGTCGTCGGCGGGGGCGTGGGCCGGGTGGTGCCCGGCAGGCGGGTCGCGACGGCCGTCGTCGGCGGGGTGGTGGTGACCTTGGCCGTCGACGTCGTCGTGTCCTTCTCGACGACGTCCGGGGCGACGGTCGGGTCGGGCACGGCGCTCGTCGTGGGCGCGGTGGTCGGCGTCGCCGAGGTCTGGGTGGTCGGTGCCTCGGCGGCAGGGGAGCCGGCTCCGGCCCCGTTCCCGTCCGCGGGGGAGCCGGCCGTGTCCTGTTCGGACGGTGACGGTGAGCGCTCGCCGGCGCTGACGACCGTCCCCGTGTCCCGCATGTCGAGGGCGTGCAGTGCCATCGGCCCGGCAACGGCGCCGGTGATGGCCACCGACGTCACCACGGCGGTCACGAAGCGAAGCGACAGCATCACGGCGACTATGTCGCGAAGCGGCGTGGACATCTCGGAGTCTCTGAACGGCGGCGACCGAGGTGGTCTGAAGGGGAGCGTACCCCGCCTATCGACACGCTCCGAGCCCATGCCGCGGTCGTGTCAGCACTTTGGGTGGTTTTACTCAGCTCACAATCCGTGAAATACGTAGTTCCAATGTCGTTCGTAACTGTGCTGTCATAAAGCATGTGACCCGCGTCCACGGCGGGTCCCGCCGAGCCGAAGGAGCCCGACCATGCTTGCGGACCGACGATGGCCCGCACGGTGATCGACCGGGTCGTCGCCCGCGCGCTCGTGCTGGCGATCGACTCGACCACGACCGATCGCGAGGCCGTCGACTCGCTGATCGCCGTCTCCGCCGACTCCCCCGAGCGCCTCTTCCGTGCGGCCCGTCTGCTCCAGTACCGCATGAACGAGCGGCCGAGCACGGTGCGGACCCGGGCGTTGCGCCTCATCAACGCCGCGGCGGTCACGCTCGAGGCGACGACGGCCGCGGCCGGTTCCGAGGCCAGCTGAACCCCGCTCCCGAGTTGCCGTACCGCGGCGTCGCTCGGGAAGCTCGCGCCGATGAGCGGTTCGAGCCCCACCTACGATGCCCTCCTGCTCGTGTCGTTCGGCGGCCCCGAGGGCCCCGACGACGTCATGCCGTTCCTCGAACGGGTCACCGCCGGCCGCGGGGTGCCCCGAGAGCGCCTCGAGGAGGTCGCCGAGCACTACCACGCCCGTGGCGGTGTCAGCCCGATCAACGGGCAGAACCGGGAGCTGCTGGCCGCGCTGCGTACCGAGCTCGCCGACGCCGGCCTCGACCTTCCCCTCTACTGGGGGAACCGCAACTGGGACCCCCTTCTGGGTGATGTCGTGGCCCGGATGGCCGACGACGGGATCGGTCACGCGCTCGCCTTCGTCACCTCCGCCTACAGCTCGTTCTCGGGCTGTCGCCAGTACCGCGAGGACATCGAGGCGGCCCGTGCGCAGGTCGGGCCCCGCGCCCCGCGCATCGACAAGCTCCGCGTCTTCTACAACCACCCCGAGTTCGTCGCCGCCACCGCCCGACGGCTGGCGGCCACCCTCGACGAGGTCGACGAGTCGCTGCGGGCCGACGTCCCGATCGCGTTCTGCGCCCACAGCGTGCCGGTCTCGATGGCGGCGGGCTCCGACTACGAGGCCCAGCTGCGGGAGACGGCCCGGCTCGTCCTGGCCGGGCTCGGCGCGACGAACCCGTGGGAGCTGGTCTGGCAGAGTCGCAGCGGGCCGCCGCAGGTGCCGTGGCTCGAGCCGGACATCTGCGACCACATCACCGACCTCGCCTCCGAGGGCGCCCGGGCCGTGGTCGTGGCGCCGATCGGGTTCCTGTCCGATCACATGGAGGTCGTCCACGACCTCGACACCGAGGCCGCCGAGGTCGCGGCGTCGCTCGGCGTGGCGATGCACCGGATGCCCACCGTGGGCACCGAGCCCGGCTTCGTCCGGATGATCCGGATGCTGGCGGAGGAGCGGATGGGGCGCACGCCCGAGCGCCTGGCCATCGGCGGGCGCGGACCCAACCACGACGTCTGCCCCCTCGACTGCTGCCCGGCCCCGAAGCGCCCGGCCCGCCCGGGCTGACCGCGGCGGCTGGCACGTCCGGCATGACCGCGACGGTCGATCTGGTACGCGCGCCGGTGATCCGGCCCGCGTCGGGACCGTCGCCTCGCGCACCGGATCGTGGTCGGGGCGTGGGTCGGCGGGCCCGTGGGTAATGTCGGCTCGACCGGCGGCCGGGGCGGCCGCCGGGGACCACCGCAGCCGAGGAGCGTGGATGGAGATCGCCGAGTCCGTACTGGACATCGTCGGGGAGACCCCGCTCGTGCGACTGCCACGGCTGTGCACCGACATGGCGTGCACCGTCGTGGCCAAGCTCGAGATGCTCAACCCCGGGGGCTCCGTGAAGGACCGCCCGGCGGTCGCCATGATCGACGAGGCCGAGCGCACCGGTGAGCTGCGCCCCGGCGGCACGATCATCGAGCCGACCTCGGGCAACACCGGCGTCGGTCTCGCCATCGTGGCCGCCCAGCGCGGCTACCGGTGCGTGTTCGTGATGACCGACAAGGTCTCGGCCGAGAAGGTCGCGCTGCTGCGGGCCTACGGGGCCGAGGTCGTCGTGTGCCCGGTCGCGGTGCCGCCCGAGGACCCGGCGTCGTACTACTCGACCGCCGAGCGGCTCGTGCGGGAGACGCCGAACGCGTTCCGGCCGAACCAGTACCACAACCCCATGAACCCGGCGGCCCACGTGGCGACGACGGGCCCCGAGATCTGGCGCCAGACCGACGGCCGCATCACCCACTTCGTGGCCGGCGCCGGCACCGGCGGCACGCTCACCGGGGTCGGGCGGTACCTCAAGTCCCGCAACCCCGACGTGCAGATCATCGCCGCCGACCCCGAGGGCTCGGTCTACTCCGGCGGGTCGGGTCGGCCGTACCTGGTCGAGGGCATCGGCGAGGACTTCTGGCCCGACACCTACGACCCCGACGTCGTCGACCGGGTGATCGCGATCAGCGACAAGGAGTCGTTCATGACCGCCCGTCGTGTCTCGCAGCAGGAGGGCATCCTCATCGGCGGGTCGTGTGGCACCGCGGTCGCCGCCGCCTGCCGGGTGGCGTCGGAGCTGACCGCTGAGGACCTCGTCGTGGTCCTGCTGCCCGATTCGGGCCGCGGCTACCTGTCGAAGGTGTTCGACGACGACTGGATGGCCAGCTTCGGGTTCCTCGAGTCCGAGGGCGCGACGGTGGCCGACGTCATCGCGGCCAAGGAGGGCGACGTCCCGCCGCTCGTCTACCTCGGGCCCGAGG
Source organism: Actinomycetota bacterium (assembly GCA_034211175.1). Classification (GTDB taxonomy): domain Bacteria; phylum Actinomycetota; class Acidimicrobiia; order Acidimicrobiales; family CAIXPF01; genus JAXHUH01. Next base: position 10,178 of record JAXHUH010000236.1, on the reverse strand, counting down.
CGACGGTGCGCGAGGCGGTGATGACCATGCGCAAGCACCGGGTGTCGCAGCTGCCGGTGGCCAAGGGCGAGATGCCCCTCGCCGCGGCCGAGGTCGCCGGCTCGGTCGACGAGCTGCAGCTCATGGAGCGCATGTTCGCCGACCGCTCCGTGCTCGACCGCCCGGTCGAGGACGTGATGAGCGCCGCGATGCCGACCGTCGGCTCCGGCCAGCCGGTCGAGCTCGCCGTCGGCCTGCTCGATCACGCACCGGCGCTGCTCGTCCTCGACGGTGGCCGCCCGCTCACCGTCCTGTCCCGGACCGACGTGCTGACCTTCCTCTCGCCCGACCGGCTCGACGCCGACGGCGCCGGGGAGCTGGCGTGAGCGGCGCGGGCGACGGGTTCGAGACCCGGGCCATCCACGTCGGCCAGGAGGCCGACGCCACGACCGGCGCGGTGACCGTGCCGATCTACCAGACCTCGACCTACGCCCAGGACGCCGTCGGCCGCCACCGGGGCTACGAGTACAGCCGCACCGGCAATCCGACCCGGGCCGCGCTCGAGACGTGCCTCGCCTCGCTCGAGGGCGCGGCCCACGGGTACGCGTTCGCCTCGGGCATGTCCGCCGAGGACGCCGTCCTGCGCGGCCTGCGCCCGGGCGATCGCATCGTGTTGGGCAACGACGCGTACGGCGGCACCTACCGACTGCTGTCGAAGGTCTACGAGCCCGTCGGCATCGAGCTCGTCACGGTCGACCTCTCCGACCCGTCCTCGCTCGACGCCGACTGGCCCGAGCGCACCCGGGTGGTGTGGCTCGAGACCCCGACGAACCCGCTGCTGCGTGTCGTCGACATCGCCGCGGTGGCCGAGGTCGCCCACCGTCACGGCGCCCGGTGCGTGGTCGACAACACGTTCGCCACGCCGTACCTCCAGCAGCCCCTCTCCCTCGGCGCCGACGCCGTGGTCCACTCGACCACCAAGTACCTCGGCGGCCACTCCGACGTCGTCGGCGGGTTCGTGGCCACGTCCGACGACGAGCTCGCCGAGGCGCTGGGGTTCGTGCAGAACGCGGTCGGCGCCGTGCCCGCCCCCCAGGACTGCTACCTGACGCTGCGCGGGATCAAGACGCTGGGCGTGCGGATGGACCGCCACTGCGACAACGCCGCAGCCATCGCCGACCTCCTGGTGGACCACCCGGCGGCCTCCGAGGTCCTCTACCCGGGCCTGTCGAGCCACCCGTCGCACGGGCTGGCGTCTCGCCAGATGCGCCGCTTCGGCGGCATGGTCTCGTTCCGGGCCCGGGGCGGGAGGGACGCGGCGGTCGCGGTGTGCGAGCGCACCCGGCTGTTCACGCTGGCCGAGTCGCTCGGCGCGGTCGAGTCGCTGATCGAGCACCCGGGGGCGATGACCCACGCGTCGACCGCCGGGTCGCCGCTCGAGGTGCCCGACGACCTGGTGCGCCTGTCGGTGGGCCTGGAGACGACGTCCGACCTCCTGGCCGACCTGAGGAGCGCGCTCGACTCCGCGGGCTGAGTCCGGAGGGGTCGCCCGTGTGCGGGCGGCCCGGACTCAGCCGGTCGGGCCCGGGTCGGACCCGTCGCGGGCCACCGCCTGCGCCGCCGCGTCGACCGACGCCCGCACGACGGTGGCGAGCTGGTCGATCTCGGCCTCGGTGATCGTGAACGGCGGGCCGAGCAGCAACGCGTCGGCGATCGGGTCGCCGCCGCCGGCCGGGTAGACCCACACGTCGCGGGCGAGGGCCTCGGCGACGACCCGCTCGGTGAAGCGCGCCCCGGCGGGGTACCACCGGTGGGGGTCGCGCCCGGCGACCAGCTCGATGCCGACCATGAGGCCGCGGCCCCGGACAGCGGCGACGTGATCGTGATCGGCCAGCTCCGAGGACAGGCGCTCGACGAGCAGGTCGCCCATCTTCGCGGCCCGGGCGACGAGGTCCTCGTCCTCGAGGATGCGCAGCACGACGTCGGCCGCGGCGCACGCGGAGCTCTGCGCCCCGTAGGTGAAGAACATGAACGGCAGGTCGGCCTCGGCGATCGGGGCCACGACCGCCTCGGTCGCGTACACGCCGCCGAGCGCCGCGTAGCCGCCGCTGAGGCCCTTGCCGGCGACGAGGACGTCGGGCGTGACCCCCCACTGCTCGATGGCGAAGCGGGTGCCGCACCGACCGAAGCCGCACATCACCTCGTCGACGATGAGCAGCACGTCGTGGCGACGGCAGATGTCGGCGACCTCGCCGAAGTAGCCGTCCGGCGCGACCAGCGCGCCGCCGGCCGCGCCGATGACCGGCTCGGCGATGAACGCCGCCACCTGCTCGGGCCCCTCGGCCAGGATCATCGCCTCGACCGCGGCCGGGTCGTCCCAGGCGACGTGGGCGAACGGCAGCAACGTGGGCTCGTAGCCGCGGCGGCGGTTGCGGTGGCCGCCGGCGGCCAGCGTGGCCAGGGTCATGCCGTGGTAGGACGGCCACCGGCCGATGACCTTCCACTTCGAGCTCCGCCCGGCGGCCACGTGGTGGGCGCGGGCGAGGCGGAGCGCCGAGTCGGTCGACTCCGACCCGCCGGACACGAACGTGGCCCGGCTCAGCCCCTCGGGCAGCCACCGGTCGAGCACGCGGTCGGTCAGCGCGGCCCGCTCCGGGGTGAGCCACGGCGGCAGCACGTAGTCCCGCCCGGCCAGCGACGCCGCCGCGGCCTCGGCCACCTCGCGGCGCCCGTGGCCGATGTTGGTGACCACGGCACCGCCGCCGGCGTCGAGGATGCGCCGCCCATCGGCGGTGACGATGTGGTTGCCCTCGGTGCGCTCGACGGCGAGCGGCACGTTGCCGGGAAGGAACGAGTACCGGTCGGCACCGTGCGGGGCGGTGCCCGGCCCCGGCGGTGGCTCGGAGCTGGCCATGGCGCGGAGCGTACTGCGTCGCGTCGGACGGCTCCCGCGGACCGCCTCCCCGACGGTGGCCCGGACCACGTCGCGGATCCGTCGGTTTCCGTTGGTGTGCCGCCAGCGGCGATCCTGGGGGTGGGCGGAGACGGAGACGAGGACATGGCCCGATCACGAACCAACGCGAGGTCCGCGACGAGCACCGAGACGCGCGCCCGCATCCTCGACGCCACGCTCGAGACCATCCGCACGGACGGCATCGTCGGTGCCAGCGCCCGGGCGATCGCCCGCAACGGCGATTTCAACCAGGCGTCGATCTACTATCACTTCGGCAGCGTGAACGAGGCGGTCCTCACCGCGGTGCGGGCGATGAGCGAGGAGCGGCTCTCCCGTTACCAGTCGAAGCTCGACGGGGTCGACACGTTGCCCGAGCTCGTCGGCGTCGCCGAGGAGCTGCACCGCGAGGACGTGGCGAGCGGCAACATCCGCGTGCTCGCCCAGGTGCTCGCCGGTTCGGTGGGCGACGACGAGCTGTCCGAGGCGTTGGCCGAGGTCTTCGCCCCGTGGAGCGCCCTCGTCGCCGGTGTGCTCGGCCGGGTCGTGGAGGGCACGCCGCTCGAGGGCGCGCTGCCGCTCGAGGCGCTGGCCGAGATGATCACGGCCCAGTTCCTCGGTATCGAGCTGTGCACGCTCCTGCGCCCCCAGCAGGACCACGGCGAGGCGCTGTTCACGTCGATGCGCAGCGTGGCCGTGCTCGTCGAGGCCGTGCTGCAGTCGGGCTCGATCCCCCAGCTGCCGAGCCCGGGCTCGACGAGCGCCGCCTGAGCCCGCCCCGGGCCCACCTGCGCGCCCCGCCCGCCCGCTCCCGAACACCGCTCCACCTGGACTCCCCGACGGAGGTCACGCGAACGAGCGCGAACTGCCGCGCGTTCGACTCAACGCCGAGGTCTTCGCGACCGATGCGTGATCACGGACAGGGGAGGATGATGAGCGTTCTCGACGTGATGGCGGGCCCGCTGGGCCTCGCGCTGAAGCTGGGTGTGCTGTTCCTCGCGGCGTACTTCGTGCCGCTGGGCGTGTCGCTGCTCGTGCGCGACATCCGGTTCAGCATCCAACGGAACCACCTCCTCGCCGTCAGCGAGGAGCAGATCCTCTCCGTCTACCAGGACATGATCGTCGACGGCTGGCCCGCGACCTCGCCCGCCACCTTCCAGGAGGTGTCGAAGCTCGTCGGCACGACGCCCGGCCACGTGCGGTCGGTCGTCCATCGCCGATCGTGAGCCACGGTGGCGCCGCCGGGCCCGTCGGCCGGGTGACGCAGGACCACCTGGCTCACGTGGCACGATCGATCCTGTGGACCGCCTCTCTGCCGGTCTCGGCGGCCGCCCTGGTCGTGACCGCCGACCTGCGTCGCTGGCTCCGTGCACGGGGGCGTCGTTCGACGCGCCGCCGCCTCGGACTACATCGCCCGCTCCCGTCGCCGATCGGCGCTCCCGTCGCCGGGGGTGACGTCACCCATGCGCAGATGGATCGCCATCTCCCTCGTCGCCGCGGCCACGGTCGTGACCGTGCTCAGCGTCGCGGCCGTCATGTCCGACACCTCCCCGGACCAACCGACGGGTGAGCGCTTCGACGAGCCCGACGACCCGGAGGCCGTCGACCCGGCGGAGCATGCCGCGGCGCCCGTGACCGCCTCGGCCGGCGAGCTGTGGGAGCTGGTGCGGACCGAGCTCGGCGACGCCGTGCCGGATGACCCGTTCGGCGACGACGACCCGTCGGCGGAGGACGCGATCGGTGACCGCATCGCCGTCGAGTCGAGCGACGACCACGAGCTGCGCTGGCAGCGGTTGCGGGCCGAGCGCGATCCGCAGTCGTGGGCCGCGGTCGCGGTGCCGCTCGGGCTGGCGACAGGTGCCCGCTCGCTCGAGCCCACCGCGCCCGCCGTCTTCTGGGACGGGACCGGTGGCGTCGTCGCGGTCGAGGACGGCGCCGAGGGCCTCGCCGCGGAGCGCGAGCTGCTCGCCGCGCTGACCGCATCGGCCCTCGCCGACGCGCTCGGAGACGCCGACGTCGGCGGCGAGGCGCCTCCCGACGTCGACGACGCCGGTCTGGCCCGCGCCGCGGTCACCGAGGGCGTGATCGGTTGGCTCGACCAGCGCTGGCTCGACCGGCTCTCCGATGACGACCGCATCGCCGTACTCGACGACGACGAGGCGTTCGTCGGGGCCGGCAGCGTGACCGACCTGCTGCGCCGCTCCGGTGTCGCCCTGCTGGCCGCCCTCGAGCACCGGCGCGACACCGACGACGGCGCGGACGGCGGCGGCGCGGACGGCGAGGACGACGCCGAGCTCGAACGGTTCGATCCGCCCTTCGGTGCGCGCGACCCGGCGACGGGGCGAGGGGAGCGGACCGTGGTCGGGGAGCTGCTCGACCAACCGCCGGCCTCCACCGAGCAGGTGCTCGATCCGGTCCGCTACCTCGAGGACGAGGCGCCGGCCGTCGTGCCGGCCCCGGCGGTCGACGGCGAGGTCGGCTCGTCCGGGGTCCTCGGCCAGCTCCTGTTGCGCCGCGCGCTGTCCGCCCGGTCCGACCCCTACGACGTCGTGGCCGCCGTCGAGGGCTGGTCGGGCGACCGGTTCGTCACCTGGACCGACGAGGGCGGCCGGTCGTGCCTGGCCGCGCGGATCCGGACCGACACGTTCAACGCCCGGGAGCTGCTCGTGGACGCCCTCGACGAGTGGGCCGACCACATGGCCGACGCGGAGGTCACCCGGCGCGACGTGGCCGACGTCGACGTGCGGTCGTGCGCCGTGCTCTCGCGCTGACGCCCCCGGCACTCGGTCCCGGCGGGCCACGTCGGCCCTGGAGGGCCGTGTCCGTTCCGGAGAGCCGGGTCAGTTCTGGAGTGGCAGGACCTCGGAGGCGATCGTGCCCAGCTCCTCGGCCCAGTCGTCGGGCTCGGCGAGCGGGATGAGCACGAACTTGGAGGCGCCGGCGGCGACGAACCGCTCGAGCAGCGAGACGATGGCGTCCGTGCCGACCGGGATGACCTCGGCCGGGTCGAGGTCGGGGCGTCGGGCCCGGATGGCGTCGACGATCCGGCCCCCGGGCTCGTTGTGGGCGTAGGGGACGAGGGCGCCGAAGTGCTCGGGATCGATCTGGCGACCGTGGTCGCTCGCGGTCTTCTCGACGACCTCGCGGCCGGCGGCGACGTCGTCCGGGGTGGTGAACGACGGCAGCCAGCCGTCGGCCAGTCGGCCCACCCGGCGCAACTCGGATGGGGCGGAGCCGCCCAACCAGACCTCGAGCGGCTCCTGCACCGGCCGGGGCTCGACCCGCAGGCCCTCGAACGAGAACCGCTCGCCGTGGTGGTCGACCCGTTCCTCGGTCCACAGCCGACGGATGACCGGGAGGGCCTCGTCGAACCACGGCGCGCGGTCGCGGCGCTCGACGCCGAACGCCTCCCACTCGGCCAGGTTCGGGGCGCCGAGCCCGAAGGCGGGGAGGAGTCGGCCGTTGGAGAGCCGGTCGAGGCTGGCGAGCGCCTTGGCCACCAGCACCGGGTTGCGTCCGGGGAGCACCATCACCGACATCCCGAACTTGAGCCGCGTGGTGCGTCCCGCGGCGTAGGCCATGCCCACCACCGGGTCGGGGCACGGCCCGGAGATCCGCTCGCTGAGCCACAACGAGTCGAAGCCGAGCGCCTCCAACTGGTCGACGAACGGGTCGAACCGCTCGCTGTCATTGGTCGGTGTCGCCGTGCCGAGCCCGTAGCCGATGCGGATCTTCATGCGCGCCCCCGTGTCGTCGGCCCGAGCGTAGAGCGGCCGCCCGCACATCTCCGAACGGGGTGGTGAATGCGGCACGGACGTCATCGGATCCCTACGCTCCCGGGCCATGTCGCACGATGTCAGTCCCGCCGCCGCCACGCCGTCGAACGTGTTCTCCATGAAGGACCGGATCGTGCTCGTCACCGGTGCGTCGAGCGGTTTCGGCGACCACTTCTGCCGCGTCCTGGCGGCCAACGGCGCCCACGTGGTCGGCGTGGCCCGGCGCGTCGAGCGCCTGGACGCCCTCGCGGCCTCCACGCCCGGCATCACCGCGCTGCGCTGCGACGTCTCCGACCCCGACGAGCGCCGTCGCCTGGTCGACGACGTCGTCGCCCGCCTCGGCCGGGTCGACGTGCTGATCAACAACGCCGGCATCAGCGATGCGCCGTCGGCCGCCGAGGTGGACGACATCGATCGCTTCCGAGCGGTGGTGGAGATCAACCTCAACGCCGTGTATCACCTGTCGTCGTTGTGCTCGCTATCGATGCTGGAACACGGCTGGGGCCGGATCGTGAACATCGCATCGGTGCACGGTTGGGTCGGGTCGTCGCCCAACAAGCAGCCGGCCTACGTTGCGACCAAGGGTGCGGTCATCAGCCTCACCCGGGAGCTCGCCCTGCAATGGGCCGATCGCGGGATCAACGTCAACGCAATCGCGCCGGCCTACTTCGAGACCGAGCTGACCTCGTCGATGTTCGAGGGCGAGGACAGTGGTCTTCGATGGATCACCCGGAACACGCCAATGAGGCGAGGCGGCTCGCTGCACGAGCTGGACGGCCCGCTGCTCCTCCTCAGCTCCGACGCGTCGTCGTACATGACCGGCCACTGCCTGTCGGTCGACGGGGGCTGGCTGGCCCGTTGATCGGACGGCCTGGAAGTCACCTCCTCCCTGTGACAGACGCGTGACGCAATGGCTGATGCCCTCACCTGCATCTTTGCACACGAACGTCGCATTCCTTTGGATGGCTGTAGCGTGACCGCAACACTGGATGGCGGGTTGGTGGGATAGGCGAGGCGGTCGCCGGGCCCCACCCTGGAGTGGTTGGGTCGGCGTCGGCGCCATTTGGCCGGGCTGCCTCCCGGGATACAGGCGGGATGAGGTGCCGGTTTTCCTGCAAAGGGCCGGTCGGATCCTCGCTGATGGCCCGTCGGAGCGTCCGGTCGATTGCGGTCGCCGCGGTCCCGGCCGTGACCGAGCGCCCCCGTCCTTCAACACCGTGCTCCGGCGCAGGTCGGGCACGTCACATCCGGAGGACCCGTTGAACCTGATCCCTCCCGACGAGCATCACCTGCTCGTCTTCTGGGTGGCGATGTTGGTGCTGGTGGCGGCAGCACGATTGTTGGGTGCGCTGTCCAGGCGCGTCGGCCAGCCGGCCGTCATCGGCGAGCTCGCCGCGGGCCTGCTCCTCGGGCCCAGCGTCCTCGGGCGCATCGCGCCCGACGTGACCGAGTGGCTGTTCCCGGCCGACGAGGTCCAGACGGCCATGTTGTTCACGATCGGCTGGATGGGCGTGCTCCTCCTGCTGATCGCCACCGGGTTCGAGACCGACCTGGCCCTCATCCGTCGCCTGGGTGTGGCCGCGGCCGTCGTCTCGGCGACGAGCCTGCTGATCCCGATGGCCATGGGCTACGGGGCCGGCGTGGTCATGCCCGACACGCTCGTCGGCGAGGACACGCCCCGCTACATCTTCGCCCTGTTCATCGCAGCGGCGCTGTCGATCTCGTCGTTGCCGGTGATCGCCAAGATCCTCGGCGAGATGGGGTTCCTGCGTCGCAACTTCGGCCAGCTCACGCTGGCGTGCGGCATGGCCAACGACGTCGTCGGCTGGGTCGTGCTCGGCATCATCGCCGGCCTCGCACGGGCCGGTGGCGTCGACGTCACGAGGCTCACGCTCACCGTCGTCGGCGTCGTCGTGCTCTTCGTGTTCGCGCTCACCGTCGGCCAGCGGATCACCGACTCGCTGCTGCGCTCCGTGCGTCGCGGCGGCGACGACGTCACCGGCATCGCGGTCATTCTGCTGGTGGCGCTCTTCGCCGGTGTCTACACGCAGTGGCTCGGCGTGGAGGCCGTCCTCGGGGCGTTCGTGGCCGGCATCGTGCTCGGCCGGTCCCGGTTCCACGATTCGCGGTCGATGCATCGCATCGAGGCGCTGACCTCGGCGTTCTTCGCGCCGGTGTTCTTCGCGACCGCCGGCCTGCGGGTCGACCTCGGGCTCCTGTTCGAGGGGGACACGTTCCTGTGGGCACTCGTCGTGCTCGGCGTGGCCAGCGCGTCCAAGTTCTTCGGGGCGCTGATCGGCGCCCGCATGGTCCGGCTGTCGGCCCGCGAGGGCATGGCGCTGGGTGTCGGGCTCAACGCCCGTGGTGCGCTCGAGATCGTCATCGCGGCGCTCGGCCTGTCGCTCGGCGTGCTGACCGACTCGTCGTACGCACTCGTCGTGCTCATGGCCATGGCCACGTCGATGATGGCGCCGCCGATGCTGCGGGCCGTGCTCAGCGGCTGGAAGGGCAGCGAGGAGGAGCAGGCCCGCCTCGAGCAGGAGGAGGCGCTGCGCACCAACGTGCTCGTCCGCAACGAGCGGGTGCTCCTCGCCACCCGGGGTCGGGCCTCGTCGCTCGGCGCCGGTCGCCTGGTCGATCTCGTCTGGCCCGGTGAGGTCGGCGCGACCCTGCTGACGGTCACCGCCAACGGCGACCCGGCCGACGCCGAGGTGCTGAGCGGCGTCTTCGACGGGCGGTCCGTCGAGCGCCGGGTCGTCGGCAGCGCCGACCCGGTCGACGCCATCCTCGAGGAGGCCCGTCTCGGCTACGGCGCCATCGTGATCAGCGCCGGCGACATGGGCACGAAGGGTGCCCAGCTGTCACCGCTGGTCGAGCGCCTCCTGGCCAGGACCACGCTGCCGGTGATGATCGTGCGCCGGCGCCGTGACCTGCCCTTCGATCGTCCGTGGACCTACGAGCGGGCCGTCGTGCCCGTCGTCGGGACCCGGGAGTCCCGCGCCGCCCGCGAGGTGGCGTTCGGGGTCAGCGCGGCCCTCGGCACCGAGGTCGTGCTCGCCCACATCGTCGAGCGCGGCGACGCGACCCCGGCGCACGACGACGTGGCGGCCGGCTCCGGCGGCACCGCCGTGCTCCCGGCCACGAAGCCCCGTGCGTTCGGACGCCGTCTCCTCGACGAGGCCGCGGCGGACGGCCTCCGCCAGGGGGCGTCGCTCACCACCGTCGTCCAGCACGCCCCTGCCGCCGGCGACGGCCTGAAGGCCCTCGTCGACGAGCAGCAGGCTGACCTGGTCGTGGTCGGCACCGCCCTGCGGGTGGTCGACGGCCAGCCCTTCCTCGGACACACGGTCGAGCAGCTGCTCGAGGAGTGCCCGGTGACCACGGTCGTGGTCGCCACACCCACCGCGTAGTCCAAGATCCCGTCGCGAGACGGGTCCCCGGGCCGGCTGGCCCGACCGTGCGCAACGGTCGGG
>JAXHUH010000235.1:0-120285 GCA_034211175.1 Actinomycetota bacterium | reverse complement strand
GGGCCCCCCCCCCGGCCACGCCGATGAGTACGTGCCCCGGGGCCCGGCGGGACGGGCCTGCCGGGCCCCGGCCATCCCCGTGAGGAGGTTCCCCGGTTGAGTGCAACCGTCGACCACGAAGTCGTCGTCGTCGGCGCCGGCCACAACGGCCTGATCTGCGCCGCCTACCTGGCCCGCGCCGGCGTCGACACCCTGGTGCTCGAGGCGGCGGACCACGTCGGCGGGTGCGCGGCGACCGTCCCGGCGGTCGGCGCCCGGGTCAACATCTGCAACTGCGACCACATCTCGGTCCGGTCGCTGCCGCTGTTCGACGAGCTCGAGCTCGGCGCCCACGGCCTGCGGTACCTGGACCTCGACTGCACGTCGGTCGGGATGAGCTGGACCGACGACCCGCCCGCGTTCTTCTTCCACGACGTCGAGCGCACCCTCGACGCGCTGGCGCTGACCCACCCCTCCCAGGTCGACGGCTACCGCCGCTACCTCGCCGCCGCGCTGCCGGCCGCCCGCCTGACCGTGGAGATCGCCCAGCAGGTCCCGACCCCGGGCAACGTCGCCGGCCGCGCCCTGCGCCGCCGCCTGGCCGGGGCGACCACGCTGCTGCGGTGGGCCCGCCGCTCGGTCGCCGACGTCCACCGCTCGTACTTCTCCAGCGAGACCCTGATGGGCACGGCCATCGCCGGCGGCCCCGCGGTGTGGGGCGTGTCGCCCCATCAGAAGGGCACGGGGCTCGGGGCCCTGTCGTTCGCCATGAAGCACGTCATCCAGCCCGGCCGTCCCGTCGGTGGCAGCGGCGCGCTCACCGACGCGGTCGCGGCCAGCGTCGACGCGGCCGGCGGTCGGATCCGCACCGGCACACCGGTCGGGCGCCTGCTCGTCGAGGACGGGCGGGTTGCCGGGGTCGTCACCGAGGCCGGTGAGGAGATCCGGGCGGCCAACGTGATCGTCGCCTGCGACCCCCGGGCCGTGTTCTGCGACTGGCTCGACGAGCCGCCGCCCCAGGCCCGGGCGATGGTCGAACGCTGGCGCTCGGCGCCCCAGACCGAGGGCTACGAGTCGAAGGTCGACGCGGTCATCGACGAGCTGCCCCGCTACCGGGCCCTCGACGACGCCATCGTCGAGCGCCTGGGCATCGACCCGCTGCAGGCGACCGGCTACGTCTCGCCGACCGTCGACCAGATCGCCCTCGCCCACGGCGCGGCGATGGACGGCCGGGTGGCCGACCGGCCGATCATGTTGGTCAACCTGCCGTCGGTGCGCGACGAGACGATGCGCACGACCGACGGCGGCCACGTCTTCAGCCTCGAGGTGCTGTTCACGCCCTACGGGTTCCGGGGCGGGTGGGACGACGGTGTCGAGCCGTGGCGGTGGCTCGAGCGCTACGCCGAGCTCGTGCAGCCGGGGTTCCTCGATCACGTCCGGGACTGGCGGGCCATGACCCCCGACCGCTACGAGAAGGCCCTGCGCATGCCCAAGGGGTACGCCCCGAGCTTCGCCGGTGGCCCGATCGCCGCGCTGTTGGGCCGCCGCCCGGAGCTGAGCCGCTACGAGACCCCGATCGGCGGGTTGTTCCTCACCGGAGCGGCCACGTTCCCCGGCGCGGGCGTGTGGGGTGCCCCGGGGCGCAACGCCGCCGCCGTGGTGCTCGACCGCCTCGAGCGTGGGACGATCGCGGCGTGAGCCGCCCACCCCGTCTGTCGGGCCGCCAGGTCCGCATCATCGTCTCGCCGAGCGACTACGAGCGCTCGGTCGCGTACTACACCTCCGGGCTCGGGCTGGTGCCGCTGGAGCGGTTCGCGGACGGCACCGGGATGCTGGTGGAGCTCGGCCCGTCCGGTGCGCTCCTCGAGCTGCTCGCCGACGGTGGCCCACCGCCGCAGGGCCTGCGGCTCGCGCTCGAGGTCGACGACCTCGACGCCACCCTGGCCCGCCTCGGTGAGCACGCCGCCGGCCTCGCCCCGGTCGAGCGGCCGTGGGGCCACCGCAACGTGATGCTGGCCGACCCCGACGGCATCGAGCTCACGCTGTTCGAGGTCACGAGCGCGCAGCTCCACGTCGACTGGGACCAGCTGCTCGCGTCGGCGACCGCCGCGGCCGCCGACGCCTACGCGCCGTACTCCAAGCTGTCGGTCGGTGCCGCGGCGCTGACCGACGCCGGGGCGATCGTCTCCGGCTGCAACATCGAGAACGCCAGCTACGGCCTCACGCTGTGCGCCGAGTGCTCGATGCTGGGCGACCTCCGCCGTCGTGGCGGGGGCCGGCTCGTGGCGTTCGTCTCCGTCGACGGCAACGGCTCGCCGCTGGCGCCGTGCGGTCGCTGCCGCCAGCTCCTGTGGGAGCACCGCACACCGGACCTGATGGTCTACACGGCGAACGGCCCGATGACGATGGTCGACTTCTTCCCCGGCGCGTTCGGCCCCGAGGACCTGCCCCCGACCTGACCCCGCCCCCGGTCGACCCGCACGATCCCACCCCACAACCCGTTCTGGTCTACAGGTCCCGGCGCGCGGTCCCTGGTCACCGTCGACCCGACGTCGACCAGAACGGGGAGGAGCTGCGGGTGGGCGGCGGAAGGTAGCGTCGGTACATGGGAAGGCGATCTCGTCCGGTGGGTGCGCTCGGCGACGTCACGGTCGGCGCCGGGCGGGGGACACGGTCGTGAGCCGGGCCTCGGAGCGGGCGCTCGTCGTCCGCTACGACGACCGCGACGGCCGGACCTCACGGGCGCCCGACGACCTCGCGGTCGAGGAGCCCCTGGAGATCCGCCTCGACGGCCAGCCCGTCGCGACGACGATGCGCTCGCCGGGCAACGACGTCGAGCTCGCGGTCGGCTTCTGCCACGGTGAGGGCCTCTTCGGTGGTGCCCCGCTGCTCGGCTGTCGCAGCCTGCTCTCGCCGTCGACGACCGGACGGGGCATCGCCGCGGTCGACGTCGACACCGGGGGCCGGGCCCCGGAGCCGACCGAGCGCCTGTCGACGGCCCTGTCGTCGTGTGGCTGGTGCGGTTCGGCCGACGCCGAGGACCTCGTGCGCGGGCTCGAGCCGCTGCCACCCCGCCCGACGATCCCGCTGCAGGTGCTCGCGCTGGCGCCCCGCGGCGTGCGCGGCTCGCAGGAGCTGTTCGACCTGACCGGCGCCGTCCACGCCGCCGCCGCGTTCACCCGCGACGGCGAGGTGCTCGTCGTGCGGGAGGACGTCGGGCGCCACAACGCGGTCGACAAGGTCGTGGGCCGCCTGCGGCTCGACGGCGCCCTGCCGGCCCACGGGCTCGGCCTGTTCGTCAGCGGACGGGCCAGCTTCGAGATGGTCCAGAAGGCGTGGGCCGCCGGCTTCCGGGCGGTGGTCGCGGTGTCGGCGCCGACCGCCCTCGCCGTCCACACGGCCCGGGTGGCGAAGATGCAGCTCGCCGGCTTCGTGCGCGACGGCACCCTCACCGTCTACTCGCCCCGCCCCGGCGACGGCCCCGACCACGCCGCCACCTGACCTCGGGGGTGGTTCGGGGCGGGGGGTAACGTGCGGGGCATGGAACCCACCACGCCCGAGGTCGGGCTCTGCGTCGTCCACCTGTTCGCCAAGCTCGGTCCCGGCGCCGACCGCGAGGCCATCGTCGCCGCGACGAAGCGGGTCGAGGCCGCCGACGGGCAGATCGTGTCGGTGGCCATGGTCGGGCACAAGGCCGACGTCGCGTTCATGGCGCTGCACCCCGACCTCGTCGTCCTCCGCCGGTTCCAGACCGACCTCGGCGCGGCCGGGCTCGACATCGTCGATTCCTACGTCTCGCTGACCGAGGTCAGCGAGTACGCGGCCGGTGTGCCCGAGCGCATGCGCCAGATGCGGCTCTACCCGAAGCTCCCGCCGAAGGCGAAGCCCGCCTGGTGCTTCTACCCGATGTCGAAGCGGCGGGACCCGGGTGGCCAGAACTGGTACGCCACGCCGTTCGAGCGTCGTCGGGAGATGATGGAGGCGCACGGGACGACCGGTCGGAAGTTCGCGGGGCGCATCCTCCAGCTCGTCACCGGCTCCACCGGGCTCGACGACTGGGAGTGGGGCGTCACCCTGTTCGGCGCCCATGTCGACGATCTCAAGGAGGTCGTCTACACGATGCGCTACGACCGCGCGTCGGCGCACTACGCGGAGTTCGGCTCGTTCTACACCGGTGTCTGTGGTCCTCTCGACGAGGTCCTCGACACCGTCGGCCTCGGATAGTCGACGGCGCCGTCGGGCCATCGCCCCGATGGCCCGCGGTCAGGTCCTCGGGAGAACTGAGTCGGTCGGTACTTAATCTCCAGTTCACGGGGCGCGCAGATCTTCGGGCTGCCATGTGGTGGAATTGCTCCCCATCGGTCGCGCTGGTGGGCGGCCGATCTCGGGCGCCCGGTTGCGCCCGGGGGAGGGCGGCGCCGGAGCCCCGGCGCCGTGAGACCGACCGGAGAGGTTCTGCGTATGAGGCGACACCCCCTTTGGCTGTTGGCCGCGATCCTGATGGCGTTCAGCCTCGTGGCTGCGGCCTGCGGCGACGACGATGACGACGACACGGAGACGACGGACACGACGGAGGCGTCGGAGGACGACGGCACCACCACCACGGCCGCCGAGGATGAGGGTGACGAGGACTCCGGCGACGAGGGCGAAGGCGAAGACGCCGAGGGGACCGGTGCCGGCGACGGCGTCCTGACCATCGGCTCGATCCTCCCGGAGACGGGTGACCTCGCGTTCCTCGGGCCGCCCGAGTTCGCGGGTGCCGCGCTCGCCGAGCAGGACATCAACGAGGCCGGCGGCGTGCTCGGCAACGACATCGTCTTCCTGCCCGGTGACTCCGGCGACACCACCACCGACATCGCCAACCAGACGGTCGACCGCCTCCTCGCCGAGGGTGCGGACGTGATCGTCGGTGCGGCCTCGTCGGCCGTGTCC
This sequence comes from Actinomycetota bacterium, assembly GCA_034211175.1. Taxonomy (GTDB): domain Bacteria; phylum Actinomycetota; class Acidimicrobiia; order Acidimicrobiales; family CAIXPF01; genus JAXHUH01. Next base: position 115,374 of record JAXHUH010000235.1, on the reverse strand, counting down.
ATGACCGTGATCGACAAGATCACCGGTGCCGGTGTCATCCAGTTCAGCCCGGCCAACACCTCGCCGGACTTCACCGACTACGAAGACAACGGCCTGTACTTCCGGACCGCCCCGTCGGACCGCCTGCAGGGCAAGGTGCTCGCCGATCTCGCGATCGAGGAAGGCGCCACCACCGCCGCGGTCATCTACCGCCAGGAGTCCTACGGCACCGGGCTCGCGAACTTCTTCCAGGAGTTCTACACCGAGGCCGGCGGCACCATTCCCGACGATGCGTTCATCGCCTACCCGGTGGACACCGAGAACTTCGATGCCGAGGTCGACGCGGTCGTCGCCGCCGACCCCGACGCCATCATCGTGATCGGCTTCGACGAGTCGGCCCAGATCCTCACGACGATGAACGAGCGCGGTGTCGGCCCGGCCGACAAGGCCGTGTACGGCGTCGACGGCAACATCGGCGGCATCGGCGCCGAGCTGAGCGACCCCTCGATCATCGCCGGCATGCGCGGCACCGAGCCGTCGGTCGACCTCTCGTCGATCTCGGACTTCACCGCCCGCCTCGACGAGGAGGGTGCCGGTGGCATCTACGCCTACGGCGCCGAGACCTACGACGCCATGATCATCTCGGCGCTCGCCGCCGAGATCGCCGGTAGCGACGATCCGACGGTCTTCGCCGAGGAGATCAACGGCGTCACCAAGGACGGCGAGCAGTGCACCAGCTTCGCTGACTGCAAGGCGCTCATCGAAGAGGGCACCGACATCGACTACGACGGCATCGGTGGCCCCTACGAGTTCGGCGACCCGGGTGAGCCGGAGGCCGCGAGCTTCCGCATCGCCACCTACGACGGTGGCGAGACCCCGAACGTCGAGCTCGACGAGTACCGCACCGCCGAGTACTGAGCCACGTCATCCGGCGGAGCGTCCCGCTCCGTAGAGATGGCAACGCTGTGACCGGGCCCGGTTCCGCTTCGGCGGGACCGGGCCCGCCCGCGTCTCGGGGCAGGGTCCCCGGGACGGTCTCTCAGCCGGCCGCCCCGCCCGTCGGCGCCAGCCACCAGGTGAACGACCCGACGCCTTCCAGGAGCGCGGCCTCGTTTCGGAGGAACGCGTCGAGCGCCGCCACGAGGTGATCGATGTGCCCGGGTCCACCCCTGCGGAACCGGCGCGGGTGGGTGTACACGAGGCCGGCGTGGAGCGTGCCGCGTGCTGCGGCCGAGCGGTCGAGCGCCGCGAAGTCCTTCACGTTCTCGGTCACGACGGCCCGGTGCTCCGCCGTCGCCGCAACGAGGAGCTCATCGTCCGGCGCGCCCACGAGCTCGGCCCGCTCCTTCACCGCGATGACGTCGTGTCCCCGCCGCCGCAGTGCCTCGGCAACCGCGGGCGCGTGCATCTCGTCGAGGAGGAGCCTCACTCTGACAGCAGTCGGCGCTCGGCCTCCCAGGCCGCGAGCTCGCGGTCGGCCGCGGCATCGTTCGCCCCGATCTCCTCGTCGATCTCCTCCGAGTACTCGGCGTAGTAGCGACTCGCGGCCCGCACCTGGCTGCTCGACAGCCCGAGCTGGTCGCCGGCGTCGACCACGCGACGCTCGAGCGGCCCGTCCAGGTCCCGGAGGACGGTCACGACCTCCCAGACGTCGGGCCCGGCTGCGATCGCGGCTCGTCGCCCGGTCGGCCCGTCCCGGAAGACCACACCGGGATGGGCCTGCATCCGGAGGCCCTCGTCGATGAGACGTTCGCCGAGCGCGGAGATCGATTCGGTGCTGTTCGCCGCAGCGCGGGTGAGACGCTCGTAGGCGTCCGACCGCTTGAACCGGATCGAGAGCACAGCCATGACGACAGTGTAGTCACCTGTCATCAGCTGGACCTGTGAGCGCCGCCGCGCGCGAGAGGAGTCGGCGGGCCGACGAAGCACCCGGCGTTCGCGAGCGCCGGTGGTTGTGCTCGCTAGTCGGCCTTGGCGAGGGTGCCGAGGTAGAGCTCGATGACCTTCGGGTCCTCGAGGAGGGCGCGGCCGTTGTTGGTGTAGGCGTTGCGGCCCTGGTCGAGCACGTAGCCGCGGTCGCAGATCTGCAGGCACCGGCGGGCGTTCTGCTCGACCATCACGACCGAGACGCCGGCCTTGTTGATCTTGCGGGTGTTGATGAACACCTGGTCCTGCAGCGCCGGCGACAGACCGGCGGAGGGCTCGTCGAGCAGCAGGACGTCCGGGTCCATCATCAGCGCCCGGCCCATGGCCAGCATCTGGCGCTCACCACCGGAGAGCGAGCCCGAGCGCTGGTTGAGCCGCTCGCCGATGCGGGGGAACAGGTCGGTGACCACGTTGATGCGCTCCGTGAAGCGCTTCGGGCGCAGGAACGTCCCCATCTCCAGGTTCTCCTTCACCGTCAAGCTCGGGAAGACGTTCTGGTTCTGGGGGACGTAGCCGATGCCCATCGACACCAGCTGGTTGGCCCTCTTGGAGGTGATGTCCTCACCGCGGAAGGTCACCGAACCGGAGCGGACCGGGATCAGGCCGAACAGCGCCTTGAGCATGGTCGACTTCCCGGCACCGTTGGGGCCGATGATGCCGACGATCTCGCCCTCGGCGAGCTCGAGGCTGCAGCCGTTGAGGATGTTCACGCCGGGCACGTAGCCGGCCTCGACCTCGTTGACGTCGATCAACCGCTCGGTCATCGTGCCTCCCCGCCGCCGTCGGCGTCGCCATGGTCGGACGTGCCGGGCTCGTGGGGTGGCACGTCGTCTTCGTCGAGCGCGAGGGGCTCGTCGTGGTGGCTGCCGAGGTACGCGTCGATCACGGTCCGGTTGGCACCGATCGTCTCGTGCGGGCCCTCCGCGATGATGCGGCCCTCGGCCATCACGACGACCCAGTCGCTGATGTCGCGCACCACGTCCATGTCGTGCTCGACGAAGATCACGCTCATTCCCTCGGCCCGCAGTTGCTTCACGTGGCCGAGGAGCGACTGGGTGAGCGCCGGGTTCACGCCGGCCATCGGCTCGTCGAGCATGACGAGCTTCGGGTCGGTCATGAGCGCCCGGGCCATCTCCAGCAGCTTGCGCTGACCTCCGGAGAGCGTGCCGGCGTACTCGTCGCGCATGTGGATCATGTTGAACCGCTCGAGCAGGGCCTCGGCCCGCTCGCGGATGGCCTTCTCCTGGGGCCGCCACAGGCCGAGCAGCCCGAGTGCGAACCTCTCACCCCGCTGCTGCGTGGCGCCCAGCATCATGTTGTCGAGCACCGTCATGCGGGACAGCGCCTTCGTCAGCTGGAACGTGCGCACGATGCCCCGCGACGCCAGGCGGTGCGGGGGCACCCGGCTGATGCTGCGGCCGTCGAGCATGACCTTGCCGGAGTTCGGCGTGTCGAAGCCGGTCAGCAGGTTGAAGAACGTCGTCTTCCCGGCACCGTTCGGGCCGATCAGCGCGGTGATCACACCGCGCTGGATCTCCAGGTGTTCGACGTCGACGGCGGTGAGGCCGCCGAAGCGGCGGACGACCCCGTCGGCCTGGAGGATCGTGTCGGGCTTGGGTGCACCGGGCTCGGGTGGGACGCCGTCGAGCGCGTTGGCCATCGGGTTGGGCGGGTCCTCGGCGAGCGCGGCACCACCGCCCGGTGCCTCGTTGTGGTCGCTGTTCTCCTCAGCGGTCATCGAGCAGCATCTCCCGGCGTGAGCCGAAGATCCCCTGTGGTCGGAAGATCATGAGCAGGATCAACCCCAGGCCCGCGAGCATGAACCGGATCTGGCCGATCTGCGCGACCTCGAGGAGCGCCTCGGGGATCGCGTCGTCCCTCACGAGCTGACGGAGCACGTTGTCGGTGAGCGCCAGCAGCGCCCAGAACAGCATGGCACCGACGACGGGCGACAGCACCCGGCCGACGCCGCCGAGGATCAGCGCCGTCCACACGAAGAACGTGATCGGCGGGACGAAGGTGTCGGGCTGGACCGTCTGCTTGGAGACGACCTGCACGATGCCTGCGATGCCGCCGAACACGCCGCCGATCATCAGCGCCTGGAGCTTGTACCAGTAGGCGTTCTTGCCGAGCGCTCGTGCCGCGTCCTCGTCCTCGCGGACGGCGCGTACGACGCGACCCCAGGGGCTGCGCATGAGCTGCCAGACGAAGAGGACGGACAGCGCGACCACGATCCACCCGATGAGGGTGATCCAGGCGTCGTTGGCCAGGAACTTGACGGGGCCGAAGCCATATCTGGCCCGTGGGTCGTCGAACGGATTGATGTCGTAGAAGGCGTCGGCGAAGCCGGAGATGCCCTGCGCTCCTCGGGTCACCGGGGAGGCCCACACCGATCGCACGAGGATGCGGATGATCTCGGCGGCGGCGATCGTCACGATGGCCAGGTAGTCGGCCCGTAGTCGCAGTGTCGGGAGGCCGAGGATCAAGGCGAGGACGACGGCGAACAGGATGCCGACGAAGAGGCCGGCCCAGAAGCTGCCCTCGAAGTAGTGGACCGTGATGCCGACGCCGTAGCCGCCAACGGCCATGAACCCGACCTGGCCGAAGTTGAGCAGCCCGGCGTAGCCGAAGTGGATGTTGAGGCCGATGGCGGCCAGTGCGTAGACGGCGGCCTCGGAGCCGAACCCTGCCTGCAGGGTCTGCTCGATGACCGTGCCCCAGTCGAATGCGAAGATCACCGTGGCTTCGACCTCCTATCCAATCCGCTCGCGGGTCCCGAGGAGGCCCTGAGGTCGTACGGTGAGGATCACGATCAGCGCCACGAGGGCGCCGACGTTCTTGAGCTCGTTCGGGATGAACAGCGTCGACAGCTGGATGCCCATCCCGATGATGAGGCTGCCGACGAAGGCGCCGAACGCCGTGCCGAGGCCGCCGAGCGTGACGCCGGCGAAGATGAGCAGCAGGAGCCGGAAACCGACGTCCCAGCTGATCGATTCGCCGAGGCCGACGAACGACCCGGCCAGCGCGGCGAGTGCGCCACCGCTGATCCAGACGTAGGTGATGACGCGCTGGACGTCGATGCCCGATGACTCGGCCAGGTCCCGGTTGTCCGCGACCGCCCGCATCGCCTTCCCGATGCGGGTGGTCTGCAGGAGGATGCCGACGAGCGACAGGATCACGATCGAGAGGATCACCGCGATCAGGTCCTTGGGCGTCAGCTCGACGGGGCCGATCTCGATCGCCCGCTGCGCCGAGTAGTCCCGGAACTGACGGGACGAGCCGCGGAACAGGTAGAGCATGACGTAGCGCCACAGGATCGACAGCCCGATGGTGATGACGAGCTGGGCGATGAGGCTGGTGTGGCGGGCCCGCAGCGGTCGGAAGAGCAGCAGGTCGAGGGCGGCGCCGGTGGCCGCGCCCACGAAGAAGCTCAACACGATGGCGAAGACCAGGTTCACGCCGCTGCCCAGGAAGAGGGGCCAGCCGGCCATGAACCCGAGGAAACCGGCCAGGCCGTAGTAGTTGAAGAAGTAGGTCGACAGTGCACCCCAGGCGACCATCTCGCCGTGGGCGAAGTTGGTGAGCCCCGTCGTCCCGAAGATGAGCGACAGCCCGATGGCCGCCATGCCGAGGAACAGGCCGAGCTTGATGCCCTCGACGGACAGCTGGAGCACCTGCCGCAGGGTGATGCCACCCGAGCTGCTGGTGGCGCTGCCCGCCTCGCCCTCGATGAGCGGTATCAGCGCGGCCCGGACCCTGCCTTCATCGACCGTGATCGGGAGTGGGTTGCGGTCGGGATTCCGCAAGGACACGCCCTCGGGCAGGCTCGTGTCGTCGAGGAGGATCTCGTAGTCCCCGCCGGCCGGAGCCTCGAGGAGGATCTCGCCGTTCTCGTCCGTGACGCCGTTGAACACCTCTGCGCCGTCGGCGTCGAGGAGGGTCACCGACACGTCGGAGGCGAACACGCGCTCGCCGTCGGCGTTGTCGTATTGGAGTCGGATGCTGACGCCGCTCGGGGGCGCATCGCCGTCCTCCTGCGCGCCGGCGGGCGCGCCGAGGATCACCAGTGAGGTGAGGAGCGCCAGGGCTGCGAGGAGGCCGCCGGCGAGGCGGCCGAGGATGATGTGCGGTTGTCGTCGGGGGCCGACGATCTCACCACGCTGCCGGTTCTTCACGCCCATGTGCTCGTGTCGTTGCCCACGCAAGGTCGGTTGACGAATGGGGCCGGACAATAGCCCAGCGGTTTGTTTCGATGTCGTGAAGCGGCGGTTTCGATGTCCGAATGGCGCCGTGTGCGTGGGGTTCCGGGGGAATCGGCGCCTCGGCGGGCCCCGGTCGTCGCCCTCCGGCGGGGCTCATTCGACGAACCGGTGGGTGGTCAGCTCGTCGTCGATGCGGTTGTCGGCCCCGAACGTCACCACCGCGTACGTGGCCGCGGTCGGTTCTCCGCCCTCGTCGAAGGAGTACGGCCCGCCCTCGCCGTCGTAGTCGATGTCGTCGCCCGCGGCGAGCAGGTCCCGACACTCGGCGAACGTGGTGCAGCGCACGCCGTCGCGGGTCACCCCGACGATCTCGGCCGCCAGCGCCACCGGGTCGGTGGTGCCCGCGGCCTCCGCGGCGAGCGCGGAGATCACCACCGCGTCGTAGGCCTCGGGTGCGTAGCGGAGGTCGTCGAGGCCCGGGTTGGCGGCCGTCAGTCGCTCCACGAACGACTCGGAGGGACGGGCGGAGAGGAACGTGCCCCGCAATCCCTCGAGGGCGCCGTTGTCGTCGAAGCGGTCGCCGAGCGCGTTGCCGGCGTTGGCGTCGACCCCGAGGACGGTGCGCGTCGACGGGCCGAGGTCGCGGGCGATGAGGTCGGCGAGGAGCTGGGCCGACTCCTCGAAGCCGATGACGACGATGGCGTCCGGGTCGTGCTCCGCGGCCAGGTCGGCGACCCGATCGAGCTCCTCCTCGCTGACCTCGGTCGCCTCCCCGACCTCGTAGGTGAGGGTCGTCACCCGCCCCGCCTCCCCGGTCGTCGCGCCGCCGGCGTCCAGCGTCGCCGAGATGGCGGCCGCCAGCGGGGCGCCGTAGGCGTCGTCGCGGGCGATGATCAGCACCGCGCCCGCGCCCTCGTCCGACAGGAGGTTGCCGACGAGGCGGCCCTGGAGGACGTCGGAGGGGGCGGTGCGGAAGAACAGCCCGTCGTCGGCGACCTCCGACAGCGTCGGGCTGGTGCTCGCCGGTGAGAACAGAACGACCCCGGCCGTGGTCACCGGTTCGACGATGTCGAGGGTGAGTGCCGATGACATGGCCCCGACGATCACGTCGACCCCGTCCGCGAGCAGCGCCGCCGCGCTCCGCTCCACGATCGGCTCCGCGGTGCCGCCCGAGTCGGCCTCGATCAGCAGGACCTGCTCGCCGAGCACGCCGCCGGCGTCGTCGATCTCCGTGGCCGCCAGGCGCGCCGCGGCGAAGGTCGCGGGCCCGAGGTAGGAGTGGTCGCCGGTGGCCGGCAGCAGGGCGCCGACGGTCAGCGGGTCCCCGCCCGCCTCACCGGTGTCGGCCGCGCCATCGGTGCCGTCGGTGGTGGCATCGGTCGTCGGCGGGGTGACCGAGGTGGGCGGTCGGAGCGTGACGGCCTCGTCGGTCGGTGGTTCCACCGTGACGTCGGACTGCTCGGAGGACCCGGTGCACGCGACGAGCGCGGCCAACCCCGCGGCGAGCGCGACCCCCACGAGCCGGTGCGCCATGGTCCTCCTCGGCCGGTGCGATGACGAGCGTCCGGTCGAAGTGTGGCACCGTCACCACCGCTGGCGTGCGCGCGCCGGTCGGAGACGTCGTCGAGCAACGTCGGAGACCTCGTCGGGCGACGCCGCGTCGGCGGGTAACGTCGCCGCCGTGCTCGATCCCGGGACGTACGACGCAACGCACGCGCCCGACGCCGTGCCGCGAGACGATGCCGCGACCCACGATGCCGTGACCGACCCCGATCCGGCGATCGGTCGCCTCCGGTCCCGGCTGCGGTCGCTCGGCGACGTGGTCGTGGCGTTCTCCGGCGGGGCCGACTCGGCGTTCCTGGCCCACGTCGCCCTCGGTGTCCTCGGCCCGGAGCGGGTGCTCGCCGCCACCGCGGTCTCGCCGTCGCTCGCCGGCGCGGAGCGGGACGACTGTCGGCGCCTCGCGGCCGAGTGGTCGCTGCCGTGGCAGGAGGTCCCGACCACCGAGATGGACGAGGCCGCCTACCGGCGCAACGACGGCGACCGCTGCTACCACTGCAAGACGGCGCTGCTCGACGCGCTCGGACCGGTCGCCGCCGATCGCCGCTCGACCGTCGTGCTCGGCGTCAACCTCGACGACCTCGGTGACCACCGGCCGGGCCAGCGGGCCGCGTCCGAGCGGGGCGCCGAGTTCCCCCTGGTCGACGCCGGGTTCACGAAGGCGATGGTGCGTGCCGCCAGCCACCGGCTCGGCTTGCGCACGTGGGACAAGCCGGCCGCGCCGTGCCTGGCGTCGCGGGTGCCGTACGGGACCCCGGTGAGCGTCGGCGTGCTCGCCGAGGTCGAGGCCGCGGAGGCCGGCCTGCGGGCGCTGGGCTTCGGTGAGCTGCGGGTGCGCCACCATCGCGACGTCGCCCGTATCGAGGTGCCGGTCGATCGTCTGGGCGATGTCCTCGACCGGCGCGACGCGGTCCTCGCCGCGGTCCACGACGCGGGCTACCGCTACGTGACGCTCGACCTCGACGGGCTGCGATCCGGCAACCTGAACGAGGCGCTCGGACTCACCAGTGGAGCGTCCCGGCCGCGCCCTTGAACGGCCCGACGACCTTCGACGTCACCCAACCCCCGTAGAACGACCCCTCGTTCGGCTGGACGACCTCGCCGTCGACCGTGCACCGCTCCATCGCCTGCGCGTAGAACGCGACGTGGTCGACCAGCGCCTCGAAGCGCGGCGTCGGCTGCGGGTAGGTCCAGGCCGCGGCGAGGGCGACGGTCGCACCGGCCCGCACGTCGTAGTAGCGGGCCGGGCCCTTCCACTCGCAGAACGTGGTGCGGTCGCTCGGGGTGAGCACGCCGTCGGCGATGTCGGCCATCGGCAGGTAGTAGGCCGGCGGCTGGCTGGTCTCGAGCACCCGCAGCGCCCGGCGGGTGTCGGCCACGACGAGGCCGCCCAGCATGACGACGACGTGCTCGGCGGACGGCACCACGGCCGGTGGGCGGGGGTAGTCCCAGACCGACTCCTGCCCGGGACCGGGCTCGATGCGCGCTGGTCGCTCCATGCGCGCCAGGATCGTGAGTGATGGCTCCCAACGCCAACACCGACGGACCCGATCCGGGGCCGGCCCCGGGCGGCGGCGCGCCCGACGACCCGGGCGCTGCCGGCGACCCGGACGCGCAGCTCGCGGCGTACTCGGCCCGTCTCGCCGACGCCGTCGAGGCCGCGCTCGCCACCTGGGTGGTGCGGGAGGTCGGCCGCATCATGGTGGCGTGGTCGTCGTCCTACCCCGACGACGTGCGCCGACGGGCCGAGGAGGCGGGGGAGCGGGCGAGGGCCGAGACCATGCCACGCCTGCGGCGGCTGCTGGAGGCCGACGTCGACGAGCAGCGAACCGGCCCGCTCGCCGTCATCCGGGCCGCGGTGGCCCACCCGACCGCGGTGCTGGCCGACGCCGGGGTGCCGCCGGTGGCACGCGACGAGTTCGCGGAGCGCCAGTTCCCCGACGACGTCTACGACCTGAGCCCGGCCGCGTTCGCCGACCTCGACCCGTCGGTCCACGAGCCCGGGCTCGAGTGGGGTGCGGCCAAGGCCCACGTGGTGCTGACCAGGCGACGAGCGGAGGGGAAGCGATGACCGGGGTACCCGAGGGTGCGGCGGCGGTGGCCGCCTACGTCCCAGATCTCATGGACCGATCGAAGGTGGCGGCGGCGTTCCCGGGGACCCGGTTCGTCGGCCATCCCGCCGAGCTCGCCGAGCTCGTCGACGCGGCCGGCGACGTCGACCTCGTGATCGTCGACCTCGGCCGGCCCGGGGTGCTCGACGTCGTCGCCTCGCTCGGCCCGAGGGTCGTGGGCTTCGCCTCCCACGTCGACGAGGAGACGCTCGAGGCGGCCCGCGCGGCCGGCGTCGACGACGCACTCGCCCGGTCGGTCTTCTTCCGCCGCCTGCCCGACCTCTGACCGGGGCCGCGACCCCCGAACGCGGCGCCACGCCACCAACGCGGGGGACGAGCGGCTGACCGGCGGGCGCCGATTTCCCCGGTGCGGGCCAAACAGCGCGGAACCATCGGTGTCGATGAGCCGCGGTGGCGAGAACCCTGGCCGAGGCGCGCGCCGCGGCGGTCCCCTCGAAGTGGCGGCCGCGGCCGGTCCTGTCGTTCGTCGTGCGCGCCTCGATCGTCGTCGTACCGCTCGTCGCGGCCGTCCTGCTCGCCCGCTGGGTGGCCGGCCAACTCCCCGCCCCGACCGACGGCACCCAGCTGCTGCTCGAGGCGATGGCGGTCGGTACCGTCGGCGTCGCCGCCTACCTGCTCCTGCGGAAGGCGGCCTCGGCGTTCCTGCCCCTCGCGGTGCTCCTGCGGCTGTCGATGGCGTTCCCCGGGGCGGCCCCGAACCGGTTCCGGGCCGCGCTGCGTCACACGGTGCGGCCCGACCGCGTCGACACCCACGCGCTCGGCGCGCCCCGCGACAGCACGGAGGCGCTCAGCGCGGCCCGGCTCCTGTCGCTGGTCGCCCGCCTCTCGGACCACGACCGCCTCACCCGGGGCCACAGCGAGCGGGTGCGGGCCTACGCGGAGCTGATCGGCGAGCAGATGGGCCTCGAGGAGCGCGACCTCGAGCGGCTCCGCTGGGGTGCGCTCCTCCACGACATCGGCAAGCTCGACGTCCCCGCGGCCATCCTCAACAGCCCGAACCGGCTGACCGATGAGGAGTACCGCATCGTCAAGACCCATCCCGAGGCCGGCGACGTGCTGGTGGGGCCGCTCAAGCCCTTCCTCGGCGACTGGGCGTACGCGGTCCGCCACCACCACGAGCGCTGGGACGGGAACGGCTACCCCGATCGCCTCGCCGGTGAGCGCATCCCACTGGCCGGTCGCATCGTCGCGGTGGCCGACGCCTTCGACGTGATCACCGCGGCCCGCTCCTACAAGGAGCCGCGCTCCCACGAGGAGGGCCGGGCCGAGCTCGTGAACTGTGCCGGCACCCAGTTCGACCCCGACGTGGTGCGGGCGTTCCTGGCGGTCGGCACCGAGCGCGTGCGGGCCGTCGGCGGCATCGCGTCGGTGTTGAGCGGGCTCAGTCGCTTCCTGACCCTGCCCGGCGGCTCCGCGACCGGTGCCGGGCTGGGCGCGGCCGCCGTCGCGGCCACATCGATCCTCGGCACGCTCGCCACCGGTGTCGTCCAGGCGCCGGTCGTGGTCGCCGAGGTGGTCAGCGACTACGTGCCGCCCTTCGTCGTCCGGGCCGACGGCGACGAGGCCGCGGACACGACCACCACCAGCCCGACGACGACCTCGACGACCGCGCCGGCCTCGACGACGACACCGACGACGGCGCCGACCACGACCGCCACGACGCTGCCGCCGCTCGTCGTGCCGCCGTTGGCGCTCCAGACGGTCGAGGACGTCGCCGCGTCGCTCGACCTGGCAACGGTCGTCGACGGGGGCGCCCCCTCGGTCCAGGTCGTCGCCCCGCCGGCGGCCGGCACCGCGTCGGTGAGCGGTTCGGTGGTCCGCTACGCACCGGCGGCCGGGGTCTCCGGCGCCGACGCGTTCGCGCTCGTCGCGTGCGTCGGCGAGCGGTGCGACCGCACGACCGTCTCGGTGTCGGTCGCCGCGGTGAACGACGCGCCGGTCGCGGTGAACGACCGGGCGGTGGTCGACGAGGGTGCGGTCGTGGCCGTGAACGTGCTGGCCAACGACACCGACCCCGACGGTGACGCGCTGACGATCCAGCGGGTGACGGGTGTGCCGGCGACGGTGGCGACCATCGCGGGGAACGCCATCCGGGTCACGGCGACCGAGCCCGGTGCCCTGGCGATGACCTACGAGGTGGTCGACGGCAACGGCGGGGTGGCCCGGGCCCGTCTCGACGTCGCGGTGCGCGACGTCAACGACGCCCCGCTGGTCGTGCTCGACCGTGTCGTGACCGACGACGTCACGCCGGTGACGGTGGCCGTGCTGGCGAACGACACCGACCCCGACGGCGACGCGCTGGTGCTCCAGTCGATCAGCGCACCCGCCCTGGGCACGGCCCGGATCTCCGGGCCGAACATCGTCTACACCCCCTCGCCGGGCGTCGCCGGGGTCGAGCGGCTGCAGTACGTGGTCCGCGACGCAGGCGGCCTGACCGTGGGTGGTCGCCTCGAGGTCGAGGTGCGCCGCCGCGAGGCCCGCTCACCGACGTTGATCGCGTCCGACCCGGCGAAGACGACGGCGGTGCCGCTCGGCGGTGCGCCCGTGTCCGGGGACATCTACGTCCACGTGCCCGACGACGGGACGATCTTCGAGGTCCACTTCTGGCTCGACGACCCTGACCGCTCGGGCCCGATCTACGCCCGGGAGCAGTGGACGACCTACGACCTGGCTGGCACGGTCGGAAGCGGCCCGAACGGCCGCCCGTTCGACACCCGCACCCTGGCCAACGGCCGCCACGTGATCACGACGACCGTCCTCTACCTCGACGGCTCCACCCAGACCCGCCACCACGCGTTCGAGGTCCGCAACTGAGCCGGCGCGGGCCGGAGCCGGGCGCGACCATGGGCGCGTGGCCCGCTCCGTCGCCCCGCGTGGCCGTCTCCGTCGGCCCGTGCGCCACTCGGAGGTCGTTGTCCTGGGCGCCGCCGCGATCACGGCGGCCGCGCTCGTCGCCCTCGCGCTCGCCGTCGGCCCGACCGGAGACGACGCTGCGGACGTCACGACCCTGGCCGATGCGGTGGCGGCCGGCGACGTCGACGCCGCGGCCCGGCTGATCGACGACGGCGCCGACCCCGACGAGCCGAGGGTCCACGGCTTCACGCCACTGATGCGGGCCGCGATCCGCGACGACGCCGCCATGGTCGACCTGCTCCTCGACGCCGGCGCCGACCCCGGGGCGACCGAACCCGGAGGCGCCACGGCGGTCCTGGTCGCCGCCGCGGCCGACTCGGCCGGCGCCGTCGCCGCACTGATCGAGGCCGGCGCCGATCCGACCGTGCGGGCGGCCAACGGCATGGACGCCCTCGGCCACGCCGCCGCCTCCGGCTCGACCAGGGTGCTCTCCCTGCTCGCCGCCGGCGGCGCCGACCTCGACGCCCGCTCCGGGGTGATCACCCAGGGCCACGGCTACCCGCCCGACCGGGGCTCGACGCCGCTCGGGATCGCCGTGTGGAACGGTGAACCGGCTGCGGTCGAGACCCTGCTCGACCTCGGCGCCGACGTCGACCGCCGCTCCGACGCCGGGCACACCCCGCTGCTGCTCGCGGTCTTCGCCGACGCGTCAGCGGCGACCGTCGCCCTGCTCCTCGACCACGGGGCCGACCCCACGATCACGGCATCGTGCACGACCCGTTGTGCGTTCGCCGGCGGTGGCGCGGTGGCCTGGGCCCGTCACCTCGACCGGGACCGCCTGGTGCCGTTGCTCGACGCCGGAGCGGCGCCCGGAGCGGGCTGAACCCGGCGCCATCACGGGTGGCCGGCGATCGCGACAGCCGTTCGTCGCCCCGCCACCTGCCGGCCACGTGGACGCAACCGGGACCGGGAAGGATCCGCGCGTCGTCCGACACGCAGGGAGGGCAAGTGTCCACACGAGGAGACGAGGTCGGCCGCGTCCGGCGCACCGCCACCGCGGTCGGGGTCGCCGCGCTGGCCAGCGGCCTCCTGGCCACCCAGGTCGGTGCCGCCGCCGAGGGCGAGGGCGGAGACCGGCCGGTGCGCTTCGCGACCTACAACGCCGCGCTCAACCGGTTCGAGGCCGGCGAGCTGATCACCGACCTCTCGACGCCGGACGACCCCCAGGCGCAGGCCGTCGCCGAGGTGATCCAGGCCACCCGTCCCGAGGTCCTGCTGCTCAACGAGGTCGACCACGACCCCGACGGCGAGTCGGTGCGGCTCCTCCAGCAGAACTACCTCGGCGTGGCCCAGGGCGGGGGCGAGCCGATCGAGTACCCCTACGTCTACGTCGCGCCGTCGAACACCGGCGTCGCCTCGGGCCACGACCTGAACAACGACGGCGAGGTCGGCGGGCCCGACGACGCCTACGGGTTCGGCTTCTTCGAGGGCCAGTACGGCATGGCCGTGCTCAGCCAGCACCCGATCCTCACCGACGAGGTGCGGACCTTCCAGCACTTCCGGTGGGCCGACATGCCCGGCGCCGCCCTCCCCGACGACCCGTCGACGCCGGAGCCCGCGGACTGGTTCAGCCCCGAGGAGCTCGAGGACGTCCGGCTCTCGTCGAAGAGCCACTGGGACGTGCCCGTCGAGATCGACGGTGCCGTCGTCCACCTCCTCGCCAGCCACCCCACGCCGCCGACGTTCGACGGCGAGGAGGACCGCAATGGCCTGCGCAACCACGACGAGATCCGGTTCTGGGCCGACTACGTCGACCCCGGCGCGTCGGGCTACATCTACGACGACGCCGGCGGCGAGGGCGGCCTCGGCTGGTTCGACTCGTTCGTGATCGTCGGCGATCAGAACGCCGACCCGATCGACGGCGACAGCACCGGCGGGGCGATCGACCAGCTTCTCGACAGCGACCTGGTGAACACGTCGGTGGTCCCGGCCAGCGACGGCGGAGCGGTCGCGGCCGAGCTCCAGGGCGGGTTCAACGACGACCATGCCGGCGACCCGGCCGCCGACACCGCCGACTTCGGCGACGAGGACGGCCCGGGGAACCTGCGGGTCGACTACGTCCTTCCCGACTGCCGCGCCGAGATCGCCGACGCCGGGGTCCACTGGCCCGCCGCCGACGACGGGCGGGCCCTGGTCGAGGCGGCGTCCGACCACCGCCTCGTCTGGGTCGACCTGGCGCGCTCGTCGTGGGACCGCCGGACCGGTGATGCGCCGGACGTCGACGAGGCTGACGTCGCCGAGACGGCGTCCAGCTGATCGGATCCCTGAGATCGGCGTGCCGCGGCCGCCGTGCCCGTTCCGGTCAGCGGAAGCTGAACACGGGGGCGGCGGCCGGGTCGCGCTCGGCGACCAGGCCGCGGCGGCGCAGCTCCGGCATCACGCCCTCACCGACGTGGTACGCCTCCTCGAGGTGCGGGTAGCCGGACAGGATGAGCTCGTCGAAGCCGAGCTCGTGGTACTCGGCGATGCGGTCGGCCACCTCGGTGTGGGAGCCGACGAGCGCGGTGCCGACCCCGCCCCGCACGAGCCCGATGCCGGCCCACACGTTGGGGTGGACGACGAGTGCGTCGCGCGAGCCCCCGTGGAGCGCCGCCATCCGGGCCTGGCCGACCGACGCGGTGGCGGCGAAGTTGCGCTGGGCGGCCTCGATGGCGTCGGGGTCCATGGCCGCGAGCAGGTTGTCGGCCACCGTCCACGCCTCGGCCGCACTCGGTCGGCTGATCACGTGGAACCGGATGCCGAAGCGCAGCGTCCGGCCCTCGGCGGCGGCGAGGGCCCGCATCCGCTCGACCCGTTCGGCCACCATCGCCGGGGGCTCACCCCACGCCAGGTAGACGTCGACGTGGCGGGCCGCGATGCGCTCGGCCGCCGGTGACGCACCCCCGAACCAGATCTCGGGGACCGGCTCGGGTGGCTGGCGGGTCGTGGCCGCCTCGACCCGGTCGGCAGCACGTCGTGGGAGTCCCCGCCCGTCGGCAGGAACCAGTGCACGTTCAGCATCCCGTTGTCGTAGCAGGCGCCGCCGGCCGGCGTCGGCCGGTCGCCGGTGCCCCGTGGTCCGTCGGAGGCCGGGCGTTCTCGGCACCGGGCGCCCGCCGCGGCGCCCGGTGCCAGCGGGTTCAGTCCCCGAGGTCCTCGTCGGCCTCGCCCGGCGGGTACGCGATCTTCCGTCCCTCGTCGCCGGTCTCGGGCGGGCTGTCGGGAGAGAAGTACTCGATGGCGTCGTCGACCGCACCGTGCTCGTCTCGGCGGGTGGCGTCGGTGGCGGCGTCGTCGGTGCCGGTGTCGTCGCGATGGTCGAGATCGTGGTCAGCCATGGTCCGCGCGTTTCCCGTCGAGGCCGTGGTGAAACCGTCGCTGGTCGAGTCGGCCCGCGCGCCGCGACGGTTCAGGGGGACGGTTCGGGACGCGGGGTGAACGACCCGGCCGACACGACGGCCGGCGACGAGGCGTCGCGCAGGAACGGTCTCGCGCCGTCGGGGTCGTCCAGGTCGAGCGACCAGACCGTCGAGCGGCCGTCGGTCCCGATGCGGCCGAAGAGGATCGTGTCGTCGTCGAGCCACTCGACCTGGTCGTCGACGTGGCCCGCGGCCTCGAGCCGGTGGCGCTCGCCGGTGGCGACGTCGTGGACGACGAGGACGAACTCGTCGGGACGGCCGAACCCGCCGGGGCGGCGCTGCTTGTACACGAGCCGTGAGCCGTCGGGTGACGCGGACGGGCACTCGGCGTCGGCCGCGACCACCTCGAGGCGCCGCTCGGGGGCGTCGCCCTCGACCAGCCACGTCCGCCCGCCGCTCGACACCGTGGCCCAGAACCGGTCGGAGTCGGGAGCGAAGGTCACGCCCCAGAAGTTGACGTCCGTGGGCGACCACGGCCGCCCGTCGCGCACGAGCGTGTACGCCTCGAGGTTGGTGTGGAGGCCCGAGGGCACGTCGACGATGGCGGTGACCGTCGAGAACCCGCCCTCGTCGAGGTAGCTGTGGCCCTCGACGAACGTCGTGTACGCGACCCGGCGCCCGTCGGTCGCGACGCGGGCCCGGCTCGGTCGGCCGGCCCCGCCGAACGACAGCACCTCGACCAGGTTCTCGTCGAGCACGGCGGCGTCGATCGATCCCGTGACCGCGCCGTCCCCACGGACGCACACCGCTCGCGACCCGGCGGCGTGGACCCGGTCGCACCGCCGATCGGTGACCGTGGGCGGGCCGTCACCGTTCCAGACGGCCAGGGCGGACGGATGATCGCGGGCCTCGGACACGTAGACCACCGCCCGTCGCTCGTCCATCGCCGCGGCGTCCGGGGCCGGGGCGTCGACCGCCAGGCCCCCGACCCGATGGTCGACCAGCACCACGTAGCCGATCGACCCGGCCACCGCGAGCCCGACGATCGCAGCGGCGAGGCACACCCGTGCCCGCTGCGACGCGTTCATCGCCCCAGCCCCAGGAGGCGGGCCGCGATCACCACGGCTACGAGGGACGACCCCGAGGCCAGCCACAGCGCGGTCCCGAGCCCGACGGCGTGCCACAGCAACCCGACGACGGCGGCGCCGGTGAGCCGGCCACCGACCGAGGCGGTCGAGGTCAACGACAGGACCGTGGAGCGGGCCTGCGGTGGCGACGTCACGCTGGCCAGCGCGGCGAGCACCCCATCGGTCGCGGCGTAGTGGGCGCCGTGGACGGCGAGGGCCACGGCGATCAGGGCGACGGTCGGCGCCCCGTCGGTCGCGGCGAGGGCCACGGCCGCGGTCACGACCGCCAGCGCGGCGTGGCCACCGAGCAGCGTCGTGCGACGGCCGAGCCGGTCGGCCAGGCGCCCCAGCGGGACCGCGAGCACGACGAACGTCGCCGCGCTCGCCACCGGGAGGAGCGGGAACCACCGCAGCGGCAGGTCGGTCGTGGTCACGACGGCCAGGAAGAGGAGGGAGTCGGGGATGGCGGTGAGCCCGAGCACGGCCGCCGCGCCGAGGAGGCGACGAACGCCCGGCTCGCGGAGCCGACGCCGGATCGTGGCCGGCGCCGTCCCCGGCCCGGTCGTCGTTGCTGCTGTCGTTGTTGCTTCTGCTGTCGTCGCCCCCGCCGTCGTCCCGGTTGCGCCGGTTCCCGTCGCCGCCGTCGGGGCCGGGAGCCCGCCCCGGTCGCGCACGACGAGCGAGATCACCGCCACGCCGCCGATCCCGACCAGCGCGCTGGTGACCAGGACCGCGTCGAACGCCCGGCCGTCGGGGCCGAGCAACACGATCGCCAGCAGCGGACCGGCGAGCGCGCCCGCCGTGTCCAGGGCCCGGTGGAGCCCGAACGCGGTGGCCAGGCGGGCGGGCGCCGCCGACAGCGAGATCAGTGCGTCCCGCGGGGCGGTGCGGACGCCCTTGCCGACCCGGTCGGTGACCAGGGCCGTCACGATCGTCCACCAGCCGACCATCCCGGTCACCGCAGCGGCCGCGAGGCCGGTGCGGGCCGCGGCGGAGAGCGCGTAGCCGCCGGTCGCGACCCGCTTCGGTCGGCGCGTGCGGTCCGCGGCGAGCCCGCCGAGGGGTCGGACGGCCATCGTGGTGGCCTGCCCGAGCCCGTCGACGACGCCGACGGCCCCGACGGGCAGGCCGAGCCCGAGGGTCAGGTAGAGCGGCAGGATCGACGCCACCATCTCGGAGGCGACGTCGGTGAGGAAGCTCGTGGCCCCGAGCGCGAGCACGGTCGGGGTCGCCGATGCCCGGAGTCCCCGTTCCCGCCCCGCCCCGCCGCCGGACCGATCATCACCGGATCGACCGTCGCCCGCCGGGTGCCGTCGTGCCGCCGCCACGTACACCGTTCAGCACGCTACCCAGAGTGGTTCCCCGTTCCGAGGGAGGAGCGTCGTACTCCCCACGATTGGGGGCGGACGCGCAACGTCCCGACCGTCGAGCGGCCGGGACGTGTCGGAAGCGTTGGGCGAGCCGCGGCGGAACCGGGCCCGCCGAGGGCTCACTCCCGGGTGACCATCACCTTCGACGCCACCGAGGCGCTGAGCCCGACGTGCTGGCCGGCGATCGACAGCGTCAGCGTGCCGTCGGGCGACGCCGCGGTGACCCGGCCCGTCTCGCCGGGGCGCAGCGAGTTCATGTCGAGGAACGTCAGCATCCCCGGTTCGAACTCGAGCTCCTCGGGGATGCGGCGCACGACGAAGCCCTCACCCGAGGTGAGGTCGCTCAGCATCACCGTGTCGGGCGCCTCGTACTGGGAGCCGGGGATCGGGTTGCCGTGGGGGCACGTCGTCGGCTCGTCCAGCAGGCGGTTCATGGCCAGCTCGACGGTCGGCGAGATCACGTGCTCCCACTTGCTGGCCTCGGTGTGGGCGTCCGCCCAGTTGAGGCCGAGCACGTCGGTCAACATGCGCTCGGCGAGCCGGTGACGGCGGACGACGCTCTCGGCCAGGTGGCGGCCGGCGTCGGTCAGCTCGATGTGGCTCCCCAGTCGAACCAGGCCCTCGGCGTCGAGACGGCGGACCATCTCGGACACGGCGGGCCGGGAGACGTCGAGGCGCTCGGCGATGCGCGCCTGGATGACGTCGACCGAGTCCTCTTCGAGCTCGAAGATCGCTTCGCAGTATTGAGCGAACGCGTGGTTGTGCTCCAGCGATGCACTCGTCATGGAGCCGATCGTAGTCCGTCGCCGCGGCCTCTGGCACGCCGAACGAGGACTGTAAGGTTGCCGGGCAGAAGGGCCTCTGCTATCGGCAGCGTGTCGGTCGTTCCCGGTCCCCGGCGAACTCCCGGTCCCCGACGAACTCCCGGACCCCGACGAACTCCCGGTCCCTGCTGATCTCGTAGTCTCGGCCCATGGCCGAGCGTCTCATCGTGATCGGCGGCGACGCCGCCGGGATGTCCGCGGCGTCGCAGGCGCGACGCCGGCGACCCGACCTCGAGATCGTCGCGCTCGAGCGCGGCCGGCGGACGAGCTACTCGGCCTGCGGCATCCCGTACCACGTCGGGGGCGAGGTCGAGACGCTCGACGAGCTGGTCGCCCGGACACCCCAGGAGTTCCGCGCCTCGCAGCGCATCGACGTGCGCATCGAGCACGAGGCGGTCGGGGTCGACCTCGACGCTCGCAAGGTCACGGTGCGCGACCACGTCCACGGTCGGGAGATCCTCCTCGGCTTCGACCAGCTCATGATCGGCACCGGCGCCCGGCCGTTCCGCCCCGACCTGCCCGGCATCGACCTCGACCACGTGAAGGGCGCGCAGACGCTGGCCGACGCCGAGGAGCTGCTCGCCCACGCCCGGGAGAGCCGCTGCACCGACGTCGTCGTGGTCGGCGGTGGCTACATCGGCCTCGAGCTGGCCGAGGCGTTCACCCGCTGGGGCGCGGAGGTGGCGGTCGTGGAGGCGGCGCCGCAGGTGATGGGCTCGTTGGAGCCGGAGATGGCGGGGCGGGTGGTCGACGCCATGCGCCGCCACGGCGTCGACGTGCACCTCGAGACGCCGGTCGAGGCGATCGAGCCGGAGCACGTCGTGGCCGGCGGTCGCTCGTTCCGGGCCGACCTCGTCGTCCTCGGGCTCGGCGTGGCCCCCAACAGCGGGCTCGCCGCCGAGGCGGGCATCGAGCTCGGCGAGCGCGACGCCATCGCCGTCGACCGCCGCCAGCGGACCTCGGCCGAGGGTGTGTGGGCCGCCGGCGACTGCGCCACGGCGTGGAACCTCGTGAGCCGGCGCCAGTCCTACGTCCCACTCGGCACCGTCGCCAACCGCCAGGGTCGCGTCGCCGGCATCAACATCGCCGGCGGCTACGCGACGTTCCCGGGCGTGCTCGCCACCGCGGTGAGCCGGTTCTGCGACCTCGAGGTCGGCCGGACCGGGCTCAGCCGGGCCGAGGCCGCCGCCGCCGGCATCGAGGTCGTCGACGCGACGATCGAGTCGACGACGACCGCGTCCTACCTGCCCGACGCCGAGCCGATCACCGTCGAGCTCCTCGCCGAGCTCGGCTCGCGGCGGGTGGTCGGCGCACAGATCGTCGGCGGCCGGGGCTCGGCGAAGCGCGTCGATGTCGTGGCGACGGCGATCACCGCCGGCATGACCGTCGACGAGCTGGTCGACGTCGACCTCTCGTACGCCCCGCCGTTCTCGCCGCTGTGGGACCCGGTCGCCGTGGCCGCGCGCCGGGCGTCGTCGCTGCTCGACGAGTCGATGCGGAAGCGCTGAGGTGACCTCGACCGGCAGCGCGGCGGACCTCGCCGCCGCCCGCGCCGCCGTCCTCGACGACCCCGACCTGCGGGGGCTCGACCTGTGCCGGGTGCTGTCGGACCGGACCGACGCCTGGCTCGCCCGGTTGCTCGCCGAGGCCGCGGCCAGCGCCGATGGCGGCGCGCCCACCGGTGTCGCGCTGGTCGCGGTCGGCGGCTACGGCCGCCGGGAGCTCAGCGGCCAGAGCGACCTCGACCTGATCCTGCTCCACGAGCCGGGACACATCGGGGGCGCCGAGCTCGAGGAGCTGGCCACGAAGGTCTGGTACCCGATCTGGGACCAGGGCGTGAAGCTGGGCCACGCCGTGCGCACGGTCGACGGGGCGCTCGACCTGGCCCGCGACGACGTCGAGACGGCGACCTCGCTCCTCGACGTCCGCCTCGTCGCCGGCGACGCCGCGCTCGCCGCCGCCCTGGCCGATGCGGCCGCCAAGCAGTGGACGAAGCGGGCGCGCAAGGTGCTGCCCGAGCTGCGCCGGGCGATGCTCGAGCGCCACCGCACCAAGGGCGAGCTCGCCTTCCTGCTCGAGCCCGACCTCAAGGCGAGCCGCGGCGGGCTGCGCGACGTCCACACCCTCCGGTGGATGGACCTGGCCGAGCCGGTGCTCGACGAGAGCGACCGGGCGGTGCTCGACGAGAGCTACCTCGTCGTCCTCGAGGCCCGCGTCGCCCTCCACCGCTCGACCGGTCGGCCGAGCGACGTGCTCCTCCTCCAGGAGCAGGACGTCGTCGGCGGCGAGCTCGGCGTCGATGCCGACGAGCTGATGCGCCGGGTCGCCACCGCCGCCCGGTCGGTCGGCTGGGTGCTCGACGACGCGTTCGATCGCTCGACCCGGTCCCGGCGGCGGTTCCGCTCCCGTCCCCAGACCGTCGACGAGGGCACGGTCGTGCGGGACGAGCGGGTCCTCGTCGTCGAGATGCCCTCCGACGACGAGCGGGCGCTCGTCCGTGTCCTGCGGGCCGCCGCGGAGGCCGCCCAGCGGGGCCTGCGGCTCGACCGGTCGACGCTCGAGATGCTCTCGGCCCGCTACCCGGCGGGCCCCGATCCGTGGCCGCCCCAGTTGCGCGAGGCGTTCTGCGACCTGCTCGCCGCCGGGCACCCGATGATCCCGGTGATGGAGCAGCTCGACCACTGGGACCTCCTCGCCCGGATCCTGCCCGAGTGGGCCCACGTGCGGTCCCGCCCCCAGCGCAACGCCTACCACCGCTTCACCGTCGACCGGCACCTGTGCGAGACCGCGGCCAACGCCGCCGCCCTCACCGCCGACGTCGAGCGCCCCGACCTGCTGCTCGTCGGCGCCCTGCTCCACGACATCGGCAAGGGGCTGCCCGGCGACCACACCGACGTCGGCATCGAGCTGGTCGAGCGGATCGGTCCGCGGATGGGCTACGACGCCGACGACACCGCGGTGCTCGTCGACATGGTCCGCCACCACCTGCTCCTGCCCGACGTCGCCACCCGGCGCGACATCGCCGACGACCTCACGATCCGCTCGGTGGCCGACGCCGTCGGCGACCAGCGCCGGCTCGAGCTGCTCGCCGCGCTCACCGAGGCCGACTCGCTCGCCACCGGGCCGGCGGCCTGGGGCGACTGGAAGGCCTCGCTGGTGCGAACGCTCGCCGAACGGGTCCGTCACGTCCTCGACGGCGCGGCGCCCGCAGAGGTCGTCTCCCACGACTTCCCCGACGACCGCCACCGCGAGCTCCTCGCCGCCGGGCAGAGGTCGATCTCCGGTGACGGCGAGGTGCTGACGGTGGTCACGGCCGACCGCCCCGGCGTGTTCAGCCGGGTCGCCGGGGTCCTGGCGCTCAACGGCCTCGAGGTCGTCGGTGCGCTCGCCCACTCCGCCGACGGCATGGCGCTGTGCGAGTTCCGGGTCGAGACGACCTTCGGCGGCGAGGTCGCGTGGCGCGGCGTCGAGGAGCAGCTCGGCCGGGCGCTCGACGGTCGCCTCGCCGTGCGGGCCCGGGTCGCGGAGCGCGCCCACACCTACGCCCGCAGCGGGCCGCGGTCGCCGTCGATCGTCGACCGGGAGATCGTGGTCGACAACGCGGCCTCCGAGGTGGCCACGGTGTTCGAGGTCCGGGCGCCCGACGGGGTCGGCCTGCTGTACCGCGTGACGTCGGCCCTCGCCGAGCTCGACCTCGACATCCGCAGCGCCAAGGTCCAGACCCTCGGTGAGGACGTCGTCGACTCGTTCTACGTGTGCGGCCCCGACGGCGGGAAGGTCACCGATCCCGCCCACGTCGAGGAGGTCCGGCGGGCCCTCAACCAGGCCATCGACGACTCGGACGGTTGAGCCGTCGCCCGGCCCCGGAGGGCCCGGTCCGCCCGGCGCCGCCGGGGTGACGGCTGGCCGCCACGGCCGGTGGCACGGGTAGTGTCCGGACGATGACGCCCGAGGACGTGACGCCCCAGGACCTGCTCCGGTGGGCGGAGGCGCTGGCCGGCATCGCCCGCACCGGGTTGGGGTTCACCGCCAGCGGCTACGAGCGGGAGCGCTTCGAGGAGGTGCTCCACGTCGCGTCCGAGATGCGCCTCGCCGCCGGCAGCACGTACCGCCGCGAGGACCTGGTCGACGAGTGGATGCGCTCGATCGGTGAGGGCGTGCCCGGCTACGTCACCCCGAAGACGGCGGTCGGGGCCGTCGTCGGCGACGAGCACGGGCGGTTGCTGCTCGTCCAGCGGGCCGATTCCGGTGTGTGGCTGTACCCGACCGGTTGGGCCGACATCGGCTACTCGCCGGCCGAGGTCGCGGTGAAGGAGGTCAAGGAGGAGACCGGGATCGACTGCGAGATCGTCGGCCTGCTCGGCGTCCTCGACGGCCTCCGCCGCGGCTACTCGCGCATCCCGCTCTACTCGATCGTGTTCCTGTGCCGGGCGACGGGCGGTTCGTTGGCGGCCCACCCACTGGAATGCCGTGACGTGGGCTTCTTCGGGCCCGACGAGCTGCCGGCACCGGTCGCCAGCGTCGACCAGTGGGGCGACATGGCGTTCCGGGCGATCCGGGGCGAGCCGTTCGAGATCATCTACGACCTCCCCCGGGACACCCCGATGCGGGGTGGCAGCCTCGAGCGCTGAGCCGTCGATCGCCGCACGATCGTGATCGGCTCGTGACCGAGCGGTTCCGAAGACGGCGTCGGGCCGCCAACCTTGAGGGAGTGAGCACGACTCGCCCCCTCCGCCGCCTCCTCGGCCCCGTGCTGGCGGCCGCGCTCGTCGCGACGTGCGGCACGGTCGGCGGCGACGACGACCGGCTCGCCGCACCGTCCACCGATCCGACCGAGCTGACGACCACCACCGCCACCGCCCTGGACACGTCGGTGACGTCGGAGACGTCGACCACGGTCGCGCCGACGACCAGGGCCGAGCCGACGACGACCACCGTCGCCGACACGACCACGACGGCCGCACCCACGACGGTGGGCCCGCCGACCACGGCCGTCTCCGCCACCGGCTGCCCTGCGGTCCCTGCGTGGCCCGGCCTCGACCCGAACCGCCCCCGCTACACGGTGACGGCGCAACTCGACCCCGCCCGGGCGGCGATCTCGGGGACGTGGCGGGTGCGGTTCGTGCCCGACCTGGCGACGTCACGGATCGTGCTGCGGCTGTGGCCCAACGGCCCCAGGCCCGCGGCGTCCGGCGTCAGTCTCGCCGTCGGCGAGTTCGCGTCCGACCACACCATCGTCGGGGTCACGAACCCGGATGCGACGACCGTCATCGTGAACCTCGCCGCCGAGCTCGCGCCCGGCGAGGCGGTCGAGCTGACGACGACGTGGCAGCTCAACGTGCCCGGAGCGACGCCGGACCGGTGGTCTCGCAGCGGTGGCGCGTTGCGAATCGGGAGCTTCGTGCCCCTCGTCGCCTGGGAGCCCGGCGTCGGCTGGGCCCTCCAACCGCCGACGTCGGGCTTCGCCGAGGCGGTGAGCTCGCCCGTCGCCGACTGGGACCTGACGGTGTCCGCCCCGGCCGGTGTCGACGTGCTCGCGTCGGGCGCGCCCGACGGCACCGGCCGCTGGACGGCGGTCGGGGCGCGGGACATCGCGTTGTCGGCCGGGTCGTTCTCGCTGGCGTCGGCGACCTCGGCCGGCGGGGTGGCCGTCAGCGTCGGCGTCCAGAACGGGATCGGCGAGTCGGCGCAGGCGTACCTCAACCGGGTCGTCGCCGCGCTCGACGACTTCTCGCGCCGGTTCGGCGCCTACCCGTGGCCCGCGCTGTCGCTGGCCATCACCCCGGACCTCGGTGGTGGCATCGAGTTCCCGATGCACATCCACCAGGGCCCGGGCACGATCGGTCGGACGACGCCCCACGAGGTCGCGCACCAGTGGTTCTACGGGGTCGTGGGCAACAACCAGGGCCGTGACCCGGTGCTCGACGAGGGTCTCGCCACCTACGCCGAGGCCCGTCACGAGGGCACGATCGGGGCGATGGAGTCCCGGTTCGTCCCACCCGACGCGCAGGGCCACGCCGGCGAGCCGATGTCGTTCTGGGAGAGCCGCCTCAACAGCTACTACCGGGGCGTCTACGTGCAGGGGTCCAACGCCCTGTCGACCCTGGGCGACGACGCCCTGGTCGACTGCGCCCTGGCCCACTACATGGCGAACAACGCGTGGGGCATCGCGACCCAGGCCGACCTGGTCGCGGCGATGTCGACCGTGTTCCCCAACGCCCCCGCGTCGCTGGCGGCCTACGGCATCGCCGGCTGAGCGACCCCGGTCAGGCCGCCGCGGGCTCGAAGCGGAAGCGGCTGATGAGCTGCTGGAGGTCGGATGCCATCCGGGCGAGGTCCTGTGACGCCGTGAGGCTGTCGGCCGCGCCGTGACTGGCGTCGTTGCTGGCCGTCGCGACCTCGCCGATGTTGCGGGCGATCTCGCCGGCGCCACCGGCCGCGTCGGCCACGGTCCGGCTGATCTCGTCGGTGGTCGCCGACTGCTCCTCCACGGCGCCGGCGACGGTCGACTGGAGGTCGTTGATCCGGCCGATGACCTCACTGATCCCGGCGATGGCGGTCACCGCGGCGCCGGTGTCGCCCTGGATCCCCTGAACCCGTTGGGCGATCTCCTCGGTGGCCTTGGCCGTCTCCTGGGCCAGGTCCTTCACCTCGTTGGCGACGACCGCGAACCCCTTCCCGGCATCGCCGGCCCGGGCGGCCTCGATGGTCGCGTTCAGCGCCAGGAGGTTGGTCTGCTCGGCGATCGACGTGATCACCGCGACGACCTCACCGATGGCGTTCGACGACTCGCCGAGGCGGGTCACGGTGGCGTTGGCGTCGTTGGCAGTGCTCAGCGCCTCCGACGCGACCCGGCTCGCCTCGGACGTGCTCTGGGCGATCTCCCGGATGGAGGCGCTCATCTCCTCGGTCCCGGTCGCCACCGACGAGACGCTGGTCGAGACCTCCTCGGCGGAGCTCGACACGTTGGCCGCCTGCGTCGACGTCTCCTCTGCGGCCGCGCCGACGTGCTGGGACGTCGTCGACAGCTCCTCGGAGCTCGCGGCCAGCCGGGTCGCGTTCTCGGCGATCGAGCTCATGGCCTCGCTCGTGCGGTGCAACATCGTCTGCAGGGACGCGGCCATGCGCCCTACCTCACCGCCGGCATCGGTGTCGACCTCGGCCGTGAGGTCGCCGTCCGCGGATCGGTCGAGTGCGTCGGCGAGCCTGCCGACCGCGCCCACGATGTTGCGGCTCACGGCCAGCGCAACGGCGAAGCCGGCCGCCAGGCCACCGCCGAGGACGACCAGCGTGATGACGCGGGACTCGGTCGCCGTCGACTGCGCGTGCTCGGCAACCCGCTCGGCGTCGGCGCCGACGAGGTCGACGACCTCCTGGAGCGCAGTCGTCGCCGCCTCCGAGTACTGGGCGGCCTCGTTGCGGATCAGCGTCCACTCGACACCGCCGCCGTCTCGCGCCGCCTCGATCATGCGGTCGAGGTACGGCAGGAACTCGTCCCACGACGCGAACACCTCGGCCAGCGTGGCCTCGGTCTCCGGCGCGAGCTCGAACGTGTCGGTCTCGGTCCGCAGCTCGGCGAACCTGGCCAGGTCCTCGGCGAGGAGCTGCTCGTAGCGTTCGAACGACGCGTCGCTCGACGAGCCGCCGTGGTTGACGATGTCGAGGCGAACCTGGAGCATCTCCCGCTGCAGCGCGGTCAGCGCGCCCGTCTGGACGTACTCGTCCTCGTAGAGGTCGGACGTCTCCGCGGCCATGGCCCCGAGCCTGGTCACCCCGGTGAACCCCACACCGACGGCGACGATGGCAATGACGCCCACCGCGGCCGCGATCTTCACGAACAGGCTTCGGTGGGTGAACCAGCGCACGTGCGCCTCCGGGCTCGTCGTCGTGTCGGCGTCGCAGATGGCCTGGAACTCGGTTTCGGAACCCACCGGACCCGGCTTGACGCGACCACCCGAGGCGGACGATCGATCATCGATCACACGTAACGGCCACAGGGAGGAGCGCGAGGTCGAGCCCCCAGGACCGTCAGCCCGTCGTGGTCGTGGCGCGTTCCTCGATCGCGTCGCGGGCGATCGACAGGAGCTCGGTCATCGGGCGGGTCACGTCGTAGACGCCCTCGTCTGCCGCGTAGGCGTCGACCACTTCCTGGATCGGAGCGTCGGCGGCCAAGGTGACCCGGAAGGAGGAGGGGAGGTCCTCGGGCTCGACCGTCTCGATCATCTCCGGGCGGTTCTCGAAGAGGTCCCGGAAGTCGGCGAACGCCGCCTCCTGGTCGACGTAGGTCGACTCGGTCACGCGGGCGTCGGCGTCGATCCGCCGCTCGATGGCCGCGAGCTCGTCGTCGGTCGCGTCCGGCTCCATCCAGACGATGACCGTGATCTCGGGGCTGCTGGTCGTGACGTCGTCGACGCCGGGCGTCCCGGCGAGGTCGGCGATGACCGCGCGGTACGCGGCCTCGATCCGTGCCGCATCGGTTCGTCGCATTCGTCGCTTCCCGAGCATGCACCCCCTACAGGCGCGCCGCGCCCCCGGTTCGTTACATCACGATCCTCCGATCGCCGACATCGAGCGCAGCCGAGCCGAGCCGAACTGAGTGGTGTCGACGTGCGCCCGCGCTTCGGGTCGCACGGCACCCACCCGCGGGTTCGCGTGATCGCGTGCTGCGAGCACCGCCGGACGCAGACGCGCGCACTCGGCGACAGGCGTCCGCGCATCACCGCGTCCGACGGCACCCCGCCGGCGTCCGCGCATCGCACGCGCGACGGTGCGTCACGGGGGCTCGTCGTCGTTGCCGCCGGATGTGCCGGGTCGGGCTCCTGCCTTCTGCGCGCGTCGGCCGAGCAGGCCGGCTCGGCGGTCGCGCTCGGTCTTCGCCCGGTGGTCGGGCCAGCAGCGGGCCTCGAGGTTGGCGAAGCTCGTCGGTCCCCGGTTGGCGACCGGGTCGACGTGGTCCCACTGGAGGCCGTACCGGCGACCGCAGTCGACGCAGGCGGCGCCGTCGAAGTCCGGCGGGGCACCGACCTCGAGCGCGGTGCGCAGCTCGGCGCTCAGGTGCCGGCCGAAGTGCTTCACGGTGTGGATCCGGACGCCGTCGTGGACCACGGCCTTGATGAAGGCGTCCTTGCTCAACCGTCGCACGACGTCGACCGGCACCCGGCCGCCACCGAGCAGATGGCAGGCCTCCCCCGGACGTGCGTGGCCACGGCGGTACGCCCGCAGGTCGACCACGGCGACGAGGTCGGCCCGACCGGCCCGGCCTCGCCCGCCGTCGGCGCACAGCCGGACGAACGCGTCGGCTGCGTGCGCCTCCCGACGCTCGACGGGCCCGCCGGTGTCCCCGGCCGCACGCTTCGCGTCGCGGCGGATCCGGTCGGTCTCGGCGTCGAGCCGGTTCATGATCGGTAGGCCGACCTCGGGCGGGAGCTCGCCCCGATAGGCCACGTTGCCGAGGTCGTTCACCCACCACCGATGGCGCCGCGCGGCGTGACGGCGCTCGTGGAGCTCCTCGGCGGGGATCGCCTCGTGGCGTCGCCTGCGGCCCCGGTCCTGCAGCGTCCGCAGGCCCGAGCGCCTCGCCACCGCGAGCAGCTCGGCCTCGGAACCGGGTCGCTCGGCCTCGGTGCGCACGATCTCGTGCGCCTGGCGCAGCGACAGCTCACCGGATGCAACGGCGCGTCGGGTGGTCGGGCAGGTGTCGAGCGTGGCGGTGGTCTCGAGCGCGGCCCGGGCATCGGCGATCGACGACCCTGACGCCTTGGCCAACCGCTCAGCCGCCTCGGCGGGCTGCGCCACATCCGACGATCGGGCGGCGATGCGGACCTTGGCGGCGGCACACGCCTTCTCGAGCGCGGCCAGCTCGGCGACCACAACGGTCGCCGCCGCCGCCTCCACCTCGTCGGCTTCGAGCCCCCGCAGCACCTCGCGGAGGCCGCGGGCCCGATCGAGCAACGACAACACCGGCGACACGACACCTCCCCGAGATCAACGGACACGCGCACGACGAGCGCGGATAACCGAACGAACGGAGAGGCCGAAGAAGAACCCGCCGGGCCTCGAAGGCGTCAACCCAGACTATCGAACACCAGTTCCCCTGTCCAGTCGTCGGCACGCCGGCCGTCACCATCGCACCGGTCGCTGTGCCACTGATGCGCAGCGCTGCAGCAGCCGGCCCCGGTCGGACGCTGGCCGCGCCGCCTCATCGGGTCCTCGCCCGGCGCGGTCGTCGGGCAGCCCGGAGCGATCCCGCTGTTCTCCGGCCGGCCGTTCATGACCACGGCCGCTTCCGCCGAGCCAGGCTCCACCACGCGTGGTCCGTCGTCGACCTCCACGAGCGGGGCAGGGCCGCCCGATCCGCGGTCCGACGGCGAGACCGCGGCCCCGCAGGGGCGGCCGCCATCCGAGGTCTCGGCGGAAGCATCCAACGACGCAACGGGGGTGCGGAGACCGGCGCCGGCGTGGCTCGACGAGGTGTTCCGCTCCCTCTGGCCGACGCAACCGTCGACCAGGCGACTCCGTCCTCGCTGGAACCCGCGACGCCGAACGCGTGCGGCCGGGCCCGCCCCGAACGAAACGCCAGACTACAAGCGGCGGAGCTTGACCTCGGATACGTGGTGGTCGGGGCCCTTGACCAGGATCAGGTCGGCGCGCTCGCGCGTCGGGAGGATGTTGCGGCTCAGGTTGGGGCCGTTGATGGCGTCCCAGATGCCGAGCGCCGTCGACCGGGCCGTCTGGTCGTCCAGCTCTGCGTAGCGGCGGAAGAACGACCGGGGGTCGCTGAACGCCGTCTCCCGCAGGGTGAGGAACCGGTCCATGTACCAGTGCCGGATGTGGTCCTCCTCGGCATCCACGTAGATCGTGAAGTCGAAGTAGTCCGACACGAACGCCGGCTCGTCGAGGCCGCCGGCCTGGAGCACGTTGAGGCCCTCGACGATCACGATGTCGGGCTGGGAGACGAGGTTGACCTCGTCGAGCACGTCGTAGACGAGGTGGGAGTAGAGCGGGATCTCCACCTTCGGCGCGCCCGACTTGATCTCCGACACCACCTTGAGGAGCCGTTTGGTGTCGTAGGACTCGGGGAAGCCCTTGCGGTCCATCAGGCCGCGCTCCATCAGCACGGCGTTGGGGTGGAGGAACCCGTCGGTCGTGATCAGCTCGACGCGGGGGTGGTCGGGCCAGCGCCCGAGCAGGGCCTGGAGGATGCGGGCCGTGGTCGACTTGCCGACCGCGACGCTGCCGGCCAGGCCGATGATGTACGGCACCTTGGCGGGCAGCTCGCCGAGGAACGTGTCGGTCGCCCGGTACAGCTCCTTGGTCGCGTTGACGTAGAGGTTCAGCAGCCGCGACAGCGGTAGGTAGATCTTGCTGACCTCGTCGAGCGAGACGTGTTCGTTGATCCCCCGGAGCTGTTCGAGATCGGCCTCGGACAGGGTCAGGGGGGTGGCCGCGCGCAGCTCGCTCCAGCTGGTCGCGTCGAAGGTGACGTACGGGCCGTCGGCCAACGCGTCGTCCTCCTCGTCCCCGCCCGGGTGCGTCGACCTCAGGGCGACATCAGTCATGAGCCCCGGTCTAGTCGTCCGGGTGCTCGCGAAGGAATTGCTCCACCTCTTCGACCAGCGAGCCGGTGTCGTTGAGCTCGTCGTGGCGCTGCTCCAGCTCGGCCACGAGCCCGGCCGTCTCGTCGTCGCGGGCCACGAGCTCGCCGACCTGGCGCTCGTAGGCGGCGGACGCGATCTCGAGGTCGGTGGTGGAGATGCCGGCCTCGAGGAGCTTGCCGATGCGCTCGACGAGGGCCAGCGCGGCCTTCGGCGACGGGGCCTGGGACACGTAGCTCGGCACCGCGGCCCACAGCGACGCCGTGGGGATGTCGCTCTCCGAGCACAGGGCGTTGAGGACGCCGACGATGCCGGTCGGTCCCTCGTAGGTCGACGCCTCGGCGTTGAGCCGGACCATCGACGCGGCGTCGTGGCCGGTGCCGTAGATCGGCACCGGGCGGCTGTGGGGAACGTCGGAGATCAGTGCGCCGCACGTGACGACGAGGCGGGCGTCGAGTGAGCGCGCGTACTCGATGATCTCCTGGGTGAACGTGCGCCAGCGCAGGTGCGGCTCCAGCCCGACCAGGGTGACGATGTCGCCGACGCCGTCGAGGTGGCCGGCCGAGAACTGGTTCCGCGGCCACACGAGCTCGCGCTCGTCGCCGTCCTGCAGCTCGATGTGGGGACGCGCCGCGGAGAAGTCGTAGAACTCCTCCGGGTCGATCTCGGCGATCGGACGGGACCGCCAACGGTCCTCCAGGTAGCGCACCGCGGTGCTCGCGGCGTCTCCTGCGTCGTTCCAGCCCTCGAACGCACACACGAACACGGGTCTGTCGAGCTGCGGCTCGTCGGTCGTGCGGATGTACTCCATCTCCGCCCACGTTACCTCCCGCCAGGGAGCCGGCCGTAGAGCGTACGACCCGGTGGGCCGATGGAGCGCGACCGCCCGGCCGTAGGGTGGGCCCATGGAGATCCACGAGGTCGGCGAGGTGACGCCGGACGTCGTCGCGGCGTTCGCCCGGCTCATCCCCCAGCTGTCGTCGTCCAACCCGCCGCCCGACGCCGACGCGCTCGGTGTGCTCGTGGCCTCGGAGGCGTCGACGCTGCTCGTCGCGGTCGAGGACGGCGAGATCCTCGGCAGCCTGACCCTCGTGATGTTCCCGATCCCGACCGGCGTCCGGGCCTGGATCGAGGACGTCGTCGTCGACGGCGCCGCCCGGGGCAAGGGCGTCGGTGAGGCGCTCAACCGTGAGGCGCTGCGGCGGGCGAAGGACGGAGGGGCCACGACCGTGGACCTGACGTCGCGGCCCTCCCGCGAGGCGGCGAACCGCCTCTACCAGCGCATCGGCTTCGAGCGCCGCGAGACCAACATCTACCGCTACGAGCTCTGAGCGCGCCCCGGCGTGATCGACCGGCGGGCGCCGTCGTGCCGCCGGTCGTTGGTCTGAGGCTCGGCGGACAGCTCGGCCATCACGCACCCCTGGTGCCAGCGGTGTTCGGACCGCCTTCGGAGGTGTCCGGTACCGCAGGTGATACGGGGCGTTCCGTTGCCGGTATCGGCGTTCCACCAGCGGTGATGGGTGGACACCGGCGTCGAATCAGCCGACGAGGCCGGGCGCCCGGGTTGCTGGACGGTCGGCGGTTCACGAGCGCGCCGACGACGGCCGACCGGATCGCTCGCCCGAGGGCGATCCGGTCAGCTCATCGGTGGTGGTTGTCGGGTCCGGATGGTCGGCGGGCCGCCCGGACGTGTCGGTGCCAACCGGTGTGGATGGCGGCTAACCGGTGTGGATGGCGCTACTCGTTCTCGGTGTCGCACGGCCCGCCGTTCATCACGGCGACCCGGCACGACTCCTCGACCCGTTCACCCGGGTTGATCGTCTCGATGTCCTCGCTCTCGGCGCCTGCGGTGCCGATGAGGCGGATGAAGAGCCAGAGCACGACCATCCCCAGCAGGGCCAGCTGCCAGGGATGGATGAACCACACGTAGTGGCCCGTTCGGCGTCGTTCGGTCAGTTCGGGCATGACCTACCTCCGCTAGCGGTGTTTCTTCACACCACCAACGAACCACATGGTCCATGCCGAGATACAGATGTGATGCGAACTTGGATCAGTGTTCTAGCTGCGGTGGCGCGGTGTCGTGCCCTGAACGGCCGGCCACGGACGACCGCGCGAGCGGGGGAGCGGCGCCGGTTCAGCCACGGAGGGTCCGCGACGGGCTCTCGCCGAAGCGGGCCCGGTAGTCCGCCGCGAACCTCCCGAGGTGGCCGAAGCCCCAGCGGGTGGCGATCAGCGTGACGTTGACCGCGTCGTCCCCGGCCGCGTCGGCGAGGTCGGCCCGGGCCCGGTCGAGGCGTCGGTCGCGCACGTAGCTCATCGGTGTCGTGTCGAGCTCGGAGCGGAACGCCGACTGCAGCGTGCGGGCGCTCACGCCCGCCGCCGCGGCGATCCCGGCGACCGTCAACGGCTCGGACAGGTGGACGTCGACGTAGTCCTTCGCCAATCGGGTCACCCGGTGCTCCACGCCCTGGCCCGGCCGGGTGAGCGCGTCGGAGTAGGTCGACCGGTGGGCGAAGAGGAGCGAGCTCATCACGAACTCCTCGAGCTGGCCGGCGCCGACGCCGCGGTGGAGGAGCGACCCCGACTCCAGGAGCTCGGCGTGCAGCATCTGGATGGCGAAGTTCCATCGCGTCGCGCTCGGTGTGGTCAGGTCGAACGCCAGGTCGAAGTCGAGGGGCCGGTCGAGCTGGCGGCCGAGGACCCGACCGAGGTGGACGAGCAGGGCCTGCTGCTCGATCCGGATGACGAGGTGCGACGTCAGCTCGCCACAGGTGATCGTGGCGGCGGCCCCCGGCGGCGGGAGGACGGCGTGCACCGCGGTGGCCTCGGCCGCGGCGCCTCCGACCTGGACGAGCGAGCTGCCGCTGGCCACGAGCACCAGGTACGGGTCGGGGAGCGCCTCGACCTCGATGCGCACCGCGGGTGAGTAGTCGAGGAAGCCGAGGGTGACGTCCCGTAGGCGCACGGCGTGGTACGACGCCGCGAACGCCGAGGGCTCGTCGACCACGAGCCGATGGGGCCCGAGGAGCTCGGCGGCCTCGTGACGTGCCTCGGACGGGTCGTGGGTCGACCAGACGGGGTGGGGGGAGAGGGCCGGCGGCAGGCCCCGGGGCTTCAGTCGCGGTCGGACCCGGCCCGAGAGGCGGCTGGTGTCGATCTTGTGGAGCCGCGAGAGCGGCGGGGTCGGCGTGTCCCGGGCGCGGGGCGGGTCGCGCTCGTCCCCGTGGCGCTGGCGCCCGACCGGGTCGCGCCCGATCACCCGTGGCTCACCCGGGACCGGATCCACCGGCACAGCCTCCACCCGAACTGCTCGTTCACGTGAACCGGACAGCGTTCACCACGCCATCGGGACAAAGCTAGCGCAATCCGGCTAGTCGGGATTCGCTCATCGTCCTACCGTCCGTTGGGACGAAAGTCACATTCGTCATTCAGATCCGCGTTCTCGTCGTGAGGCCGGCTGCCCGTCGCCGCGGGTGCCGGCGCGAGGACCGACCCATCCGTCGAGACCGGGCAGGTGCCATGTCAGCGAACGCCCCCGTCACGTCGAACGAGCCACTCGAGGCCGTCGTCGAGCGGCTCAACGACCCGACCGTGGCGGCGTCGCTCGTCACCCTCCTCGACAACGCCGAGCTCCTCTCGACCCTGGTGCTGGGCCTCAGCGGCATGCTCGAACGGGGCGACACCATCATCGATTCCGTCGCCGCCGGCGTGAACGAGATGAAGGCCGCGACCCTCGCCGACGGGGTCGAGAACCTCCCGACGCCGGCCGAGCTCACCGCGCTGACCGCGGCCCTCGCCCGGGCCACGCCGGTCATCACCGAGGTCCTCGACTCGTCGATGGTCAGCTCCGACACGGTGACGCTGCTCTCGGTCATCAGCGAGAGCGCGCAGGAGGGCGCGGCCCGCGCCCGGTCGGCCGAGACACCCGTATTCGGTGTCCGCGACGCGGTCCGGGCGTTCCGGGACCCCGACGTCGGCCGTGGCCTCGGCCTGCTCGTCGAGATCTCCCGCTCGCTCGGCCGCCGCATCGACCAGCTGCCCGGTGGGCGGCCGTGATCGTCGGCCCGTAGCCCCGTCCCGACCTCAGACAGGAGAAGCAGATGGCGTCCGTGCTCTGGTTGCAGGGCGGTGCGTGCAGTGGCAACACCATGTCGTTCCTCAACGCCGAGGAACCCAACGTGGTCGACCTGATCGTCGACTTCGGCATCGAGGTGCTCTGGCACCCGTCGCTCGGCATGGAGCTGGGCGAGCAGGCCAAGAAGATCTTCACCGACTGCGCCACCGGCGCCCGTGACCTCGACGTGTTCGTGTTCGAGGGCACGGTCATGGAGGGCCCGAACGGCAGCGGTCGCTACGACGTCTTCGCCGACCGGCCGATGAAGGAGTGGGTGAGCGAGCTGGCGGCGAAGGCCAGCGTCGTCGTCGCCATCGGCGACTGCGCCTGTTGGGGCGGGATCCCGGCGACCGAGCCGAACCCGACCGACTCGACCGGCCTCCAGTTCCACAAGCGGGACAAGGGCGGCTTCCTCGGGCCCGACTTCGTCTCCGGCGCCGGCCTGCCCGTGATCAACATCCCCGGCTGCCCCGCCCACCCCGACTGGATCACCCAGATACTCGTCGCGCTGGCCACCGGGCGCACCGCCGACATCGCGCTCGACGAGCTCCACCGGCCCCAGACGTTCTTCAAGACCTTCACCCAGACCGGGTGCACCCGGGTCCAGTTCTTCGAGTACAAGCAGTCGACCCTCTCGTTCGGCGAGGGCACCCGCACCGGCTGCCTGTTCTACGAGTTCGGCTGCCGCGGCCCGATGACCCACTCGCCGTGCAACCGGATCCTCTGGAACCGCCAGAGCTCGAAGACCCGGGCCGGCATGCCGTGCCTCGGCTGCACCGAGCCGGAGTTCCCGTTCATGGACCTCGCGCCGGGCACGGTGCTGAAGACCCAGAAGGTGAGCGGGGTGATCCCCAAGGAGGTGCCCGAGGGGAGCGACCACCTCACGTACATGGCGCACGCGGCGGCCGCCCGGGTGGCGGCTCCGCAGTGGGCGAAGGAGGACATGTTCGTTGTCTGAGCCCACCGGTTCCTCGCCGGCGCACCAGTCGCCGGACCACAGCGCTGGCGAGCGCGAGATCACAGGGGGGAGCTCCCGATGAGCACGGTCGACCTCAACGTCAGCCCGCTGGGCCGGGTCGAGGGTGACCTCGACGTCCGCGTCACGATCGACGACGGCGTCGTGAGCTCCGCGTGGACGACCGCGGGCATGTTCCGCGGCTTCGAGATGATCCTGAAGGGCAAGGACCCCCAGGCCGGGCTCGTCGTCACGCCCCGGATCTGCGGGATCTGCGGTGGCAGCCACCTGTACAAGTCGGCGTACGCGCTCGACACGGCGTGGGCCACCCACCTGCCGCCGAACGCCACGCTGATCCGCAACATCGCCCAGGCGTGCGAGACGCTCCAGAGCATCCCGCGGTACTTCTACGCGCTGTTCGCCATCGACCTGACGAACAAGAACTACGCGAAGTCGCCGCTGTACGCGGAGGCCGTGCGCCGCTTCGCCCCGTACGTCGGCGAGAGCTACCAGCCCGGTGTCGTGCTCTCGGGCCGCCCGGTCGAGGTCTACGCCATGTTCGGCGGCCAGTGGCCCCACTCGAGCTTCATGATCCCCGGCGGCGTGATGTGCGCGCCGACCCTCGCGGAGGTCACCCGGTCGATCGCGGTGCTCGAGCACTGGAAGGACGAGTGGCTCGAGGGGCAGTGGCTCGGCTGCGAGGTCGACCGGTGGCTCGAGAACGAGACCTGGGACGACGTGCTCGCCTGGGTCGACGAGAACGAGAGCCAGCACAACAGCGACTGCGGGTTCTTCATCCGCTACTGCATGGACGTCGGCCTCGACAAGTTCGGCCAGGGCGTCGGGAACTACTTCGCCACGGGCACGTACTTCCAGCCCGAGCTGTACGAGAACCCGACGATCGAGGGCCGCAACGCGGCGCTGATCAACCGGTCGGGCATCTTCGCCAACGGCACGTTCTCCGAGTTCGACCACCTCCGGGTCAGCGAGGACACGGCCCACTCGTTCTACGAGGGCTCCGGCCTGCGCCACCCGTGGGACGGCGTGACCGTGCCCGTCGACCCCGAGCAGGGCGCGAAGGACGGCAAGTACAGCTGGGCGAAGTCGCCCCGCTACGACGTTCCCGGCCAGGGCTACGTGCCGCTCGAGGCCGGGCCGCTCGCCCGACGGATGGCCGCCGCCGCACCCGGTGCCGCGGCCCACCAGGACAACGACCCGCTGTTCCTCGACATCTACGACCGGATCGGCCCGTCGGTCATGGTCCGCCAGCTCGCCCGCATGCACGAGGGTCCCAAGTACTTCAAGTGGGCCCGGCGCTGGCTCGACGAGATCCAGCTCCACGACAGCTTCTACACCAAGCCGGTCGAGCACGCCTCCGGCAAGGGCTTCGGGGCCACGGAGGCGGCCCGGGGCGCACTCGCCGACTGGATCGTGATCGAGGACGGCAAGATCGCCAACTACCAGGTGGTCACCCCGACGGCCTGGAACATCGGCCCCCGCGACGGTGACGGGGCGCTCGGGCCGATCGAGCAGGCCCTCGTCGGCGCCCCGATCGCCGACATGGAGGACCCGGTCGAGCTCGGGCTCGTCGCCCGCAGCTTCGACTCGTGCCTCGTCTGCACCGTGCACGCCTACGACGGACGCACCGGGCGCGAGCTGTCCCGGTTCGTGGTCAACGGGGACGTGTAGCCATGGCTGCGGCCGTCGGGAACCAGGCCGTCGGGAACCAGGTCGTCGAGAACCAGACCGTCGGGAACCGGGAGGCATCACCCACGGCGGCGGACACCCCGCCGCCGTGGGACGCCGCCACCGGCAAGACCGTCGTGATCGGTTGCGGCAACCTGCTGCGCGGCGACGACGCCGTCGGGCCGATCCTGGTGCGCCACCTGTGGGAGCGCGGTGTCGGTGACGACGTCGTGCTCGTCGACGGCGGCACCGCCGGGATGGACGTCGCGTTCAAGATGCGCGGCGCCCGCCGGGTCGTCATCGTCGACGCCAGCTCGACCGGCTCCGAGCCCGGGACGGTGTTCGAGGTCCCGGCATCCGAGCTCGCCGACGTGGCGGAGGTGGAGAAGTACCACAGCCACGCGTTCCGCTGGGACCACGCCCTGGCCTTCGCCCACTGGCTCCTCGGCGACGACTACCCGAGCGACATCACCGTGTTCCTCGTCGAGGCGGCCGACGTGTCGTTCGGCGCGGAGCTGACCCCGGCGGTGGCCGCGTCGATGGAACGGGTGATCGGCTACGTCGAGGCCATCGACGGCGACCGGGACCGGGACGGGAGCGACCGTGGCTGACGTGGTCGGCCGGGACGACCGTGCCTGACGCGCCCGTGCGGGTCGAGGTGACCGGCGACGGGTACGTGCGCCTCGACGCCGAGCTCGCCGCAGCCCGCTTCCCGGGGGACTCGCTCGTCGCATTGCCGCGTGGCCGCGAGCTGTGGCTCGTGCCGCTCGTCGGGCCCCAGGGCGGCGGCGTGCTCCTCAAGCAGCGCAACCTCCGGGGCGACCGCGCCGCGCTGGTGCGCGAGGCCCTGGCCGACGACCACATGACCGGCATCCGACCGGCCACCTGGGACGAGGACGAGGGCGCGCTGCGGGTCGAGCTCGACGGGCGAGAGGTCGGCAGGTGAGCCGGTGGCGGACGACGACCGGACGCCGCATCGCCCCGAGCGGGCGATCTCGGTCGAGACCTACGTGGAGCGACGGCGCGGCCAGTGGGAGGTCGACATCGTGGTGATCTTCCCCGACGGCGCCGTCCGCAGGAACGTCAACCACTACCGGACCGAACGACACGCACGCATCGCCGCGGACTGGATCAAGCGGGCTGCGCAACGAGACATCTGGGGGCCGATCAATGGCTGAACGACCCGCGAGCGGGCTGGCCGACCAGGCGGGGGGCGCGGACGAGTCGGCGATCCCGGCCGGTCCGGGCGCGTTGCCCCGACCGCAGCCGGTCGGGGTGTTCCCGCTCCCGGCGGGCCTGCTCCTGATCGGCGGGGATTCGCCCGAGTCGGCCGCCGTGCGGGCCGAGCTCGTCGCCGGGCGGCGGCCCGACGTGTTCCCGCCCGGGCTGCGCCACTACGAGCTCGCGCTCGACGGTGATCTGGACGGCGCGCTCGCCGCCCTCGACGGCGACGACCTGATCGCCCTCGTGAACCGGCTCGTGCTCGCGCCCGAGCTGCACCTGCTCAGCCACCTGCGGGCCCGCACCACCGGCGACCTGCGGGTCCACGTCGAGACCGTGGCCCACACCGTCGGCCTCGCCCCCGCACCCCCCGACCCGGCCGGCACCGACGGCGAGCTCGCCGCCATGGTCCACGCCACGGTGGCCGCCGCCGCGCTCGAACGTCACGACCGGGCCGCCGCCGTCGACGCCCTCGAGGAGGCGGCCCGCCTCGCCCACCCGATCAGCGCGCCACTCGCCGGCCAGTTCCTCGGCCAGATGGCCCACGCCCAGCTCGACGAGGGCGGCACCCGCCGGGCGGCGGTCACGTTCCAGGCCGCCATCGACGCGCTGACCGGCACCGACCTGCGCGAGAGCCTGGCCGAGCTCCACGTCGCGTGCGGCGCCATGCACCAGGAGATGGCCGAGGCCGCGCCCCGCCTGATGAAGACGGCGATCGATCACTACCTCGCCGCGCTCGGGCTGATCACGGCCGAGACCGCGCCGGAGACGTTCGCCATCGCCAACGCCAACCTGGGACTCGCCTACCTGACCATGCCGATGCAGGAGGCCAGCGACCTGCTGCGCATGGGCATCGCCGTGCAGTCGATGCGGGAGGCCCTCGGCGTCCTCGACCCCGACGTCCATCCCGAGCGGTGGTCGAGCACCCAGCTGAACCTGGCCAACGCGCTCGTCTACCTGCCGTCGACCCACCAGGCCGACAACATCGGCGAGGCCGTCCGCCTCTACGAGGAGGTGCTCGAGCGGCGCGACCGCCACCGCGACCCCCAGGGCCGGGCCCGGGTGCTGGCCAACCAGGGCAACGCGCTCGCCCACCTCGGACAGTTCGCCGAGGCGAAGTCCCGGCTCCACGAGGCCCGGGCCCTGTTCGAGGAGTTCGAGGAGCACGAGGCCGTGCGCACCGTGCGGTTCGTGCTCGACGAGATCGCCGGCCGGGAGGCCGAGCTGCGCTCGGAGCGGCCCTCGGGCGCCGGCACCGCCGAGGGGGTGCGCTCGTGACGACCACCGAGCCCGCCACCACGAACGGCCACGCCGCCGGGCGCCACGGCACGAACGGGCACGCTCCGTCGACCGACGGCGCCGGCGCGCTGGAGGACGGGGCGCGACGGGTCGACGAGGCCATCGCCGCGCTGGAGGGGCTCGACGACGACGCCCGGGCCACGGCGACCGAGCTGAAGGACGCCGTCGAGGCCGTGCACCGCCCGGCGCTGGTGGCGATCGTGCAGGCGCTGCGCGCCGACCCGCGGGGCAAGGAGCTCCTCTTCGAGCTGGTCGACGACTCGGCCGTGCGGGCGGTGCTGTCGCTCCACGGCATCATCCGCCCACCGCTCGGGGCACGGGCCGAGGCTGCCCTCGACGAGGTGCGGCCGTACCTGCAGTCCCACGGCGGCGAGGTCGAGCTCGTCGACGTGGCCGACCGGATCGCCCGCATCCGCCTCCACGGCGCGTGCAACGGGTGCTCGATGTCGGCGGTCACGCTGCGGGACACCGTCGAGGAGGCGCTCGTGACCGCGGTCGACGAGATCGACGGCGTCGAGGTCGTCGAGGACCAGCCGACCGCCGCGTTCATCCCCCTCGGCTCCGTCGGCCGCCGGCCCGGCGACGGCGGTGGCGGTGATGATCTCGGCCCCGGCTGGCTGCCGGGCCCGCTGGCCGCCGAGGTGCCCGAGGGGCGGATGGTGCGGGTCGACGTCGCCGACGAGAGCTTCGTGCTGACCAACGTGGGCAACCGCCTTGCGGTGTTCCGCAACGAGTGCGCCCACCAGGGCCGCGAGCTCGACGGCGGGATGATCGACGACGGCGCGCTCGTCTGCCCGTGGCACGGGTTCCGCTTCGATGCCACCAGCGGCGAGTGCCTCTCCGCCCCCGGTGCCCAG
This sequence comes from Actinomycetota bacterium, assembly GCA_034211175.1. Classification (GTDB taxonomy): domain Bacteria; phylum Actinomycetota; class Acidimicrobiia; order Acidimicrobiales; family CAIXPF01; genus JAXHUH01. Next base: position 74,277 of record JAXHUH010000235.1, on the reverse strand, counting down.
CTCGCCCAGGTCCCGCTGCGCATCGACGGTGGGCGGGTGTTCCTCCGTGCCGGTTGACCACACGGATCTGCTCGCCGAGCGCGTCCCGGTCGTAGCCCCCGACGGGACGCGCTCGGCCGGCGGTGCCCAGGCGGCGCCCGCCGGTACCGGTGCCCGACCGGTGCGCTGGCTCGGTGCGCCGGCACCGGGCGGCCTGACGCTGCCGGCCGCGATGCCCACGGCCGGCCAGCTCTACGCGCCCCGCGGCGTGTGGCTCGACGACGACCGCCTGATCGTGGCCGACACCGGCAACCACCGGCTCCTGATCTGGCACGGCTGGCCCGACGCCGACCACCTCGACGCCGACGTCGTGCTCGGCCAGGCCGCGTTCGACCGGGAGGGAGCCCAGGCCGACGGCCGCGGGCCCGAGAACGGCGTCAACCTGCCGACCGGGGTCGTCGTGGTCGACGGGCGCCTCGTCGTCGCCGACGCCTGGAACCACCGCCTGCTCATCTGGGATGTCGTGCCCGAGCGATCGGACACCCCGCCCGACCTGGTCATCGGCCAGCCCGACGCGTCGTCGGTGGCCGAGAACCGCGGCGAGGGGTGCGGCCCGCTCGGCTTCTACTGGCCGTTCGGCGTCGGGGTCGTCGGTGGGCGGTTCTGGGTCGCCGACACCGGCAACCGCCGGGTGCTCGGCTGGGACGACGTGCCCCAACCCGACCAGGCGCCGTCGGTCGTGCTCGGCCAGCCCGACGCCCACCAGCGCGACGAGAACCGGGGCGGGCTGTCGGCGTCGAGCTTCCGCTGGCCCCACGCCGTGTGCGGCACCGACGACCGGCTCCTGGTCGCCGATGCCGGCAACCACCGCCTGCTCGGCTGGACGCCGGTGCCCGACACCGACCGCGACGCCGACCTCGTCCTCGGCCAGCCGGACTTCGCCCACGGCGGCGAGTTCCCCTACGCCCCGCAGACCGCGTCGGGGCTGCGGTTCCCCTACGCCGCGGTGGTGTGCGACCCGGTCCCTGGCGGCGCTGCCGGTGACGGGCAACGACGACTGATCGTGGCCGACACCGCCAACAACCGGGTGCTGGTGTGGGACGACCTGCCCGCCGAGATCGCCGCGCCCGCCGACCGGGTGCTGGGCCAGCCGGACATGGCCGCCAACGGCGAGAACCGTTGGGACCTCGTGACCTTCGACACCTTCTGCTGGCCGTACGGCCTCGCCACGTGCGGGAACCGGATCGCCGTCGCCGATTCCGGCAACAATCGGGTCGTGGTGTGGGAGCTCGAACGATGAGCACCGCCGCGGCCCCGTGCGCCCGCCGCCGCCTGCGGGTGCGCGGCCTCGTCCAGGGGGTGGGGTTCCGCCCGTTCGTCCACCGCCTCGCCGCCCGCTTCGAGCTCGGCGGTGTGGTCGGCAACGATGTCGACGGCGTGTTCATCGAGGTCGAGGGGCCGGCCGAGGCGCTCGACCGCTTCGCCGCCGCGCTGGTCGCCGAGGCACCGCCGCTCGCCCGGGTCGAGGAGGTCGTGCAGGTCGAGGAGGGCGCCGCCGTCGAGCCGGCCGACCGGGCGCAGGCGTTCCGCATCGTCGAGAGCCGCGTCACCGGCTCCGCCGCGACATGGGTCGCACCCGACGTCGCCGTGTGCGACGACTGCGTGGCCGAGCTGTTCGACCCGGCCGACCGCCGCTTCCGCTACCCGTTCATCACGTGCACGAACTGCGGGCCCCGGTTCACGATCACGACGGCGCTGCCCTACGACCGCCCGTCGACGACGATGGCGCCCTTCGCGCTGTGCCCGGCCTGCGCCGCCCAGTACACCGATCCCGCCGACCGCCGGTTCCACGCCCAACCGCTCGCCTGCCCGGCGTGCGGGCCCCGCCTGTGGCTCGAGCAGGCCACCGGGGGACGGGTCGACGGTACCGACGCCGCGATCGCCGCGGCCCAGCGCCTCCTGGCCGACGGTGCGACCGTGGCGGTGAAGGGTGTCGGCGGGTACCACCTCGCGTGTGATGCCACCTCCGAGCATGCGGTGGCCCGGCTCCGGGAGCGCAAGCACCGGCCGGCCCGGCCGTTCGCGGTCATGGTCGCCGGCCTCGACGCCGCCCGCCGAATCGCCCACGTGCCACCCGCCGCAGCGGCGCAGCTGACGGCGCCGGAGCGGCCGATCGTCCTGCTCCCGGCCCGGGCCGACGGCCCGCTGGCGGCGGCCGTCGCGCCCGGCAACCCGCTGGTCGGCGTGATGCTGCCGTACGCACCGCTCCATCACCTGCTGTTCGCGCCCGTGCCCGGCGAGGACGCCCCCGTGCCCGGGCCGCTGGTGATGACCAGCGGCAACCTGACCGACGAGCCGATCTGCCACCGCGACGACGACGCCCGCCGACGCCTCGCCGGGCTCGCCGACGCGTTCGTGGTCCACGACCGGCCCATCCACGTGCCGTGCGACGACTCGATCGTCCGGCTCGTCGCGCCGGGGCCGGACGTGGACGCCGCGCCGGACGTGGACGCCGCGCCGGACGTGGACGCCGTGCACGACGGGGGGACCGCCGCCGAGGTGATCCCGGTGCGGCGGTCCCGGGGGTTCACGCCGCTGCCCGTCCGATTGCCGGCGGAGGCGCCGCCGCTGCTCGCGGTCGGCGGCGAGCTGAAGAACACGTTCTGCGTGGCCCGGGGGCGCGACGCCTGGCTGAGCCAGCACCTCGGCGACATGGGCAGCGTCGAGACGCTGGTCGCGTTCGAGCGGTCGGTCGCCCAGCTGCGCGACCTGTACGACGTCACCCCGGAGGCCGTTGCGGTCGACCTCCACCCCGGCTACCACACCACCGCCTGGGCCGAGCGCACCGCGACCGTGCCGATCGAGGCGGTGCAGCACCACCACGCCCACCTCGCGGCCCTGCTCGCCGAGCACGACGAACCGCTCGATGCCACGGCCATCGGCATCGTGTTCGACGGCACCGGCTACGGCACCGACGCCACGATCTGGGGCGGTGAGGTGCTGGTCGGCGGCTACGGGCACGTCGAGCGGGTCGCGCACCTGGCGACGGTGCCGCTGCCCGGCGGTGACGCCGCGGTCCGCCGTCCGGCCCGGTGCGCGCTGGCCCACCTGTGGGCCGCCGGCGTCGAGTGGGACCGGGCCCTGCCCCCGGTCGCCGCGTGCGACGAGGACGAGCGCGCCACCGTCGCCCACCAGCTCGCCCACGACGTCGGCTGCGTCCCGACCTCGAGCATCGGCCGGCTGTTCGACGCCGTCGCCTCGCTCGTCGGCGTGTGCCACACCTCGTCCTACGAGGCCCAGGCCCCGATGCTGCTCGAGGCCCTCGCCGCCCGGGGCCGTGCCGACGCCGGCCGCTACCGGTTCGGCTGGTCCGATGGTGATGCCGGTCGGCCCGCCGCACTCGATCCCGGTCCCGTGATCGCGGCCATCGCCGACGACGTCCGCAACGGTCTGCCGGCCACCGACATCGCCGCCGGGTTCCACGACGCGGTCGCCGACGCGATCGTGACCGCGGCCCGTGCCGCCTCGGCAGGCACCGGCACAGGCACCGTCACCAGGACCGTCGGGCTCACCGGGGGTGTCTTCCAGAACCCCCTGCTGCTCGCCGCCGCCCGCCGGCGGCTGGTCGCCGCCGGCTTCCGGGTCCTGACCCACCGGCTGGTGCCACCGAACGACGGCGCGATCGCCCTCGGCCAGGCCGCGGTCGTCGCAGCCCGCCAAACCCGTCGACTCCACGAGGAGCGTTGAACCATGTGCCTCGCCGTGCCCGGCCTGGTCGTCGAGCTCGACACCGACGGACCCGTCCCCCTCGGCATCGTCGACTTCGACGGCACCCGCCGCGAGGTCTGCTTCGCCTCGGTGCCCGACATCGCCGTCGGCGAGTACGTGATCGTCCACGTCGGCTTCGCCCTCGCCCGGGTCGACGAGGAACAGGCGCTGGAGACGCTGCAGATGTTCCGCGACCTCGGGCTCCTCGAGGAGGAGCTCGGCCCCGACCCCGCGACCACGACGCCCGGCGCCCCCGGAATCGGTACATGAGCGTGGCGGAGTCGTTCGCCGCCCGTCCGGGGGACGAGGCGTTGGCCGACGCCATCGCCGCCGCGGCGGCGACCGTGGCCGGCGCGTTCGCGGCCGGCGGGTCGCTGTGGGCCGTCGCCCCCGGCGCCACCCACCACGCCCGCCACATCGCTGTCGAGTTCGTGCACCCGGTGATCGTCGGTACCCGGTCACTGCCGGCGACCGCGGTCGAGGACCCGGTCGACCTCCTCGGGGCGCTGCGGCTCTCGGTTCGCCCCGGCGACGTCGTCGTCGGGGTCGGTGCCGGCGACGATCCCGTGCTGGTCGACGTGATGCGGCGCGGGCGACCGTGGGGGACCGACACCGTGCTCCTCTGCTGGGGCACGGCGCCACCGCCGGGCGTGGCCGACCACGTCGCCCGCCTGCCGGAGAACGAGGCCGACGCGGTGATGGCGTACCACCTGCTGTGGGAGCTCACCCAGGTCGTCCTCGAGCACGGCATCGTCCCGACGGACCAGGACGGCCGAGCCGGGACCACCGGGACCGCAGGAACGGCCGACGACGTGTGCATCACCTGCTCCGACGAGGCCCGCCTCGTCGAGGTCGTGTCGGTGCTCGACGAGGCGACCGCGATCGTGCTCGCGGAGGGCCGCCGCGAGCAGGTCGACACCTCGATCGTCGCCGCCGTGGCACCGGGCGACCTGCTCCTCGTCCACGCCGGGCTCGCCGTGGGCGCCCCGCTCGACCCCGTACCCGGGCCCACGTCGTGAGCGCCGAGCCGACCGGCTTCCTGTACCCGTTCCTCGACGACCACGACCACGACGCCGACGATCCGGACCGTCGCCGCGCCGAGCGCGCCGAGCTGCTCGCCGACCTCACCCGCTCGGCCGCGGCCAAGATCGCCACGAGCCGGGCGACCCGGGCCGACACGCTGCAGCGTTGCCGGCCGGCGATCTCGGCGGCGGCCGTCGCCATGGCGGTGCGGGTCGTCAAGGGTGGGCGGATCTGGTGCTTCGGCAACGGCGGCAGCTCGACCGACGCCGATGCGGCCGTCGCCCGGTTCCGTCGCCCCAGCTCGGGCCCCGCGATCGCGGCGGCCAGCCTCGTCGCCGACCGGGCGGTGCTGACCGCGCTGGCCAACGACGTCGGCTTCGAGCTCGTGTTCGCCCGCCAGCTCATCGCCCACGGTCGGGCCGGCGACGTCGCCCTCGGGATCTCGACCAGCGGCGGCTCGGCCAACGTGCTCGCCGCGTTCGCCGAGGCCCGCCGGCGGGGGCTGCTCACCGTCGGCCTCAGCGGCTACGACGGCGGCGCGATGACCACGGCCGGGCTCGACCACTGCCTGGTCGTCGGCTCCGACAGCGTGCACCGCATCCAGGAGGCCCAGGACGCGGTGCTGGCGGCGCTCCACCGTGGGGTGCAGGATGCGCTGGGGGACGGCGACGGGGGAGGAGCCGCCACATGAGCCGCCAGATGAGCCGCGACGTGCACACCGTCGAGGGCGCCGCGCAGGCCGACGTGTTCGACCGGATCGAGGCGTTCCGCCGCCGGGCGCCCCGCCTGCGCGACGAGCACGTGACCCTGGCCCACGGCGCCGGCGGCAAGTCGTCGGCCGCCCTGCTCGAGGCCGTCTTCCTGCCCGCGTTCCATCCCGACGGTGTCGCCGGGCACCAGGACGACGCCGCCGTCCTCACCGCGGCCGGCACCGGGCGCCTCGCCCTGTCGACCGACTCGTACGTGGTCCAGCCGATCCGGTTCCCCGGCGGCTCGATCGGCCACCTCGCGGTACACGGCACGATCAACGACCTGGCCATGGTCGGCGCCCGGCCCCAGGGCCTGTCGGTGGCGTTCGTGATCGAGGAGGGCCTGGCCATCGCCACGTTGCGCGACGTCGTCGCCGACATGGCCGAGGCCGCAGCCTCCGCCGGCGTGCCCATCGTGTGCGGCGACACCAAGGTCGTGCACCGGGGCGCGGCCGACGGGCTCTACGTCACGTCGTCGGGCGTCGGTGCGATCCCCGACGGCCGGGTGCTCGGCGCCGACCGGGTCGAGGTCGGCGACGCCGTGCTCGTGTCGGGCCCCATCGCCGAGCACGGCATCGCGGTGATGCTGGCCCGGGGTGACCTGGCCGTCGACGCCGACGTCGCCTCCGACACCGCCCCGCTCCACGGGCTCGTCGAGGCCCTCCTCGACGCCGTCCCCGACACCCGGTGGCTGCGCGACGCCACCCGGGGTGGGGTGGGGACCGTGTGCAACGAGCTGGCCGGCGACACCGACCTGACCGTCGTGATCGAGGAGGCCGCCGTGCCGGTGCGCCGCCCGGTGGCCAGTGCCTGCGAGCTGCTCGGCATCGACCCCCTGTACGTGGCCAACGAGGGCCGCCTCGTCGCCGTCGTCCCCGGCGATCGGGCCGACGCCGCGCTCGACGCCATGCGCGCCCACCCGCACGGCTGCGACGCCGTCCGCATCGGCGAGATCCGGGCCGAACCGCCCGGCATCGTCGTCGCCGTCACCGCCCTCGGGGGCACCCGCATCGTCGACACGCTCGTCGGCGACCCGCTGCCCCGCATCTGCTGATCGCGAACCCGGGAGACCCATGCGCTTCGTCGACGAGTTCCGAGATCCCGCCGCCGCCCGCGACGTGCTCGCCCACATCACCGAGCTCGCCGGCGACGGCGAGTACAAGTTCATGGAGGTGTGCGGCGGCCACACCCACACCATCTACCGCCACGGGATCGAGCACATCCTCCCCGCCGGCGTCGAGCTGATCCACGGCCCCGGCTGCCCGGTGTGCGTCATCCCGATGGGCCGGGTCGACGACGCCATCGCCATCGCCGCCCGTCCCGAGGTGATCTTCACCAGCTTCGGCGACATGATGCGGGTCCCGGGCTCCGAGCGGAGCCTGCTCGACGCCAAGGCCGCCGGCGCCGACGTACGCATCGTCTACTCGCCGCTCGACGCCCTGCGGATCGCCGAGCAGAACCCCGACCGGCAGGTGGTGTTCTTCGCGGTCGGGTTCGAGACGACGGCCCCGTCGACCGCGGTGACGCTCCTGCGGGCCCGCGACGCCGAGGTCGCCAACTTCAGCGTCTTCTGCAACCACGTCACGATCGTCCCGCCGCTGCGGGCCATCCTCGACTCGCCCGACCTGCGCCTCGACGGGTTCCTCGGTCCCGGCCACGTGTCGACCGTGATCGGCCAGCGGCCCTACCGGTTCGTGCCCGAGCGCTACGGCAAGCCGCTCGTCACCGCCGGGTTCGAGCCGCTCGACATCCTCCAGGCCATCGCCATGCTGCTCACCCAGCTGCGGGAGGGTCGCTGCGAGGTCGAGAACCAGTACACGCGGGCGGTCCCCGAGGCCGGCAACGCCAAGGCACTCGAGGTCATCGCCGAGGCGTTCGAGCTGCGCCCCCACTTCGAGTGGCGGGGCCTCGGGTTCATCGCACAGAGCGCGCTGAAGCTGCGGCCCGAGCTCGCTCACCTCGACGCCGAGGAGCGCTTCTCCGTGCCCGGCGTGCGGGTGGCCGACCCGAAGGCGTGCCAGTGCGGCGAGGTGCTCAAGGGCGTGATCCGCCCGTGGGAGTGCAAGGTGTTCGGCACGGCGTGCACGCCCGAGACGCCGATCGGCACGTGCATGGTGTCCTCGGAGGGGGCGTGCGCCGCCTACTACAACTTCGGCCGCCTCCACCGCGACGCCGCGGTGGCCCTGGGGCGCTGAGCGGTGCACGAGCTGTCGTTGTGCCGGGCGATCGCCGACACCGCCCGCGACCACGCCGGCGGGCGCGAGCTCGCCCGGGTGACGGTGCGCATCGGCCATCTCCGCCAGGTGGTGCCGGACACGCTCCACCACTGCTGGGGGCTCACGGTCGACGACACGCCCCTCGCCGGGTGCGAGCTGGTGATCGAGCACGTGCCGGCGGTCGCCGCGTGCCGGGCATGTGGTGCCCGCACGACCCTCGACCAGCCGGTCCTTCGGTGTGCGTCGTGTGACGGCCGGGACCTGGTGCTGGAGTCCGGCGACGAGTTCCTCGTCGCCTCGATCGACGTCCTGGAGGCGATCTGATGGGCCGGTTCCACCGCCACCCCGACGGCACCGAGCACACCCACGACGGTCAGGTCGACGGCCACGACCACGGCGACCATGATCACGGGCACCTGAACGGCCACGCGCACGATCGGGACGTCGGCGACCACTCGGGCTACGCGACCGGCACGCAGCGGGTCGAGGTGCTCGAGTCGATCCTGTCGGAGAACGACCGCACGGCGTCCGAGAACCGGCGGCGGTTCTCGGCCGCCGGGGTCACCGCGGTGAACCTGATGTCGTCGCCGGGGGCCGGCAAGACGACGTTGCTGCGGGCCACGATCGCCGAGCTGGCCTCCCGGCTGCGGATCGGCGTGCTGGAGGGCGACATCGCCACCGGCCTCGACGCCGAGCGGCTCGAGGGCCTCGGCGCCGCGGTCAGTCTGGTCAACACGGGCGACGGGTTCGGCGGCGAGTGCCACCTCGACGCGGTGATGGTGCGGTCGGGGCTCGGGCGCCTGCCGCTCGACGAGCTCGACCTGCTGCTGATCGAGAACGTGGGCAACCTGGTGTGCCCGGCCGAGTTCGACGTCGGCGAGCACGCCAAGGTGATGATCCACTCGATCACCGAGGGCGAGGAGAAGCCGCTCAAGTACCCGGTGATGTTCCGGGCCGCCGAGCTGGTGCTGGTCAACAAGATCGACCTGCTCCCGCACCTCGACGTCGACATGGACCGCTTCCGGGCCAACCTCCGCGACGTGAACCCGACCGCCGAGGTCATCGAGCTCAGCGCCCGCACCGGCGCCGGCCTCGACACCTGGCACGACTGGCTCACCACCCTCGCAACCCACCCCTGAAGCTGACCGCAGCTGGTCGGGAGGGCCCTTGGCCCGAGTGAGGACCATCTGGAGCTGACCGCAGCTCGTCCGGAGGGCCCTTGGCCCGAGGGCGAGTGAGGACCAGCCGGAGCTGACCGCAGCTCGTCCGGAGGGCCCTTGGCCCGAGGGCGAGTGAGGACCAGCCAGGGTCAGGGGACGAGGACGACGCGGCCGACGGCGGCGCGGCTCTCGATGTAGGTGTGGGCGCCGGCGGCGTCGGCCAGCGGGAACGTGCGGTCGACGACGACCTCGAGCTCGCCGGCGGCGACGTCGGCCAGGAGGCGGGCGATGTTGTCGTGGGCCCGGGTGCCGATGGCCAGCTCGGCGCCGAGGAACACACCCTGGATCGCCTGGTTGCCCGCCATCAGCGCCGACGCGTCGACCGGCTGCGGATCGCGACCGGCGTTGCCCACGTACGAGATCCGGCCCCGGTAGGCGAGCGAGCGCATGCTCTCGGCCAGCGTCGAGCCGACGGAGTCGACGACGAGGTCGACGCCGCGACCATCGGTGAACCGCCGCACCTCGTCGACCAGGTTGGCGGTGCGGTAGTTGATCCCGAGGTCGAGCCCGAACGACGCCAGCCGCTCGAGCTTCTCGTCGCTCGACGCGGTCGCCAGCACCGTGGCCCCGGCCCGCTTGGCGAGCTGGATGGCGGCGAGGCCGACCCCGCTCGCCCCGGCCTGGATCAGCACGGTCTCGCCGGCGCTCAGCCGGCCGAACTCGAACAGGCAGTCGTCGGCCGTGCCGAACGCGATCGGCACACACGCCGCGGCGACCGGGTCGAGCCCGTCGGGGACCAGCCAGGTCGACGAGGTCGGCACCGACACCAGCTCGGCGTGGGAGCCGTGGGCCATCGTGGCGACCACCCGCTGACCGGGCTCGCGATCGGTGACCTCGGCGCCGACCTCGCGGATCACGCCGCCGCACTGGTAGCCGACGATGTGGGGCACGGCGGCGAGCGCGCCACCCAGGCGGTTGAGGGTGTCGCCACCCTCGATGCTGATCGCCTCGACCTCGACGAGCACGCCCTTGGGCCGCAGCGGCGGGTCGGCGACGTCCTCGTAGCGCAGGACCTCCGGCGGCCCGTTGTGGTCGTAGACCGCTGCCTTCACTTCGCTGCACCCCCGTGCCGACGTCGAGCCGACGCTAGCCCTGATCGTTCATGGGCACCCCGAAGGCCACGGTTGACCTGCACAGATGCAGCGTCTGTCGCCGCAGGCCGACAACGTCTCGACCAGGCCGAAAGCAGCGATATGAACACTTGGGGCTAGCCGTGATCCCCCGGTCCGCACCCGCCCCCACCGACCACCTGCCCGCCCCTGCCGGTTCTGGTCTACACGGGTCGTGTGCCGACCTGGGGCGGAGGCGTCGGCCGTGTAGACCAGTTCGGGGTGTGCTCGTTCGGGGGTGGGGTCAGGTGCGGCGGTCGGCGGCGGCGACGGCGCGGCGGCCGATGCGCAGCAGCGGGGTGACGAGGCGGGCGTTGCGGCACACCAGCGCCACGGCGAGCTGGCGGTCCGGGTCGCCCCACGCGCCCGAGCCGTAGACCCCGAAGAAGCCGAACGCCCGGGGCGACATCACCCGGCGGGGGAACGGCGGGTGGTAGCCGAGCTGCCAGCACGGGCGGACGCCGAGCACCAGGTCGCGGCGGTCGTTCTGCTCGAGGGCCACCCGCGACAGCGTCTCCGGCGACCACAGGCGCACGCCGTCGAGCCCGCTCGGTGCCACCAGCGCGGCGTACAGGCGGGCCAGTGACCGGGCCGTGTAGGTGCCGTTGGCGGCGGGGATCTCGGCCTCGAGGAACTCGGTGCGGCCGAGGTCGGCGACGCCCTCGGGCGCGAACGCCGCCGCCGTGTACTCGAGGTCGACCGCACCGGGTAGGCGGCGGGTGGCGGCGTTGGCCGCCTTGACCACGGCGCGGGTCCCGGCCGGGGGGCGCTGCGTCGTCGGGTACGTCGCCACCCGGTGGTGCTGGGCCGCCGGGGTGCCGATGAAGAAGCCGTCGAGGTCGAGCGGCTCCGCCAGCTCGGACCGCACGAATGCCCCGACCGAGCGCCCCGAGATCCGCCGGACGAGCTCGCCGACCAGCCACCCGTAGGTCCAGGCGTGGTAGCTGTTCTGGGTGCCGGGCTCGTAGGCCGGGGCCGCGGCGGCCAGCGCCTCGACCATGGCGTCCCAGTCGAGCATCGTCCGTGCGTCCGTCACGAGGTGGCGGATGTCGTGGAGGCCCGCCTCCTCGGTGAGCACGTGGCGGACGGTCAGCTGCTCCTTGCCGTTGACCGCGAACTCGGGCCAGTGGTCGGCGACGGGGGCGTCGTAGTCGACCAGGCCCCGGTCGGCGAGCAGGTGGAGCGCAGTGGAGACGACGCCCTTCGACGTCGACCAGGCGACGCCCATCGTGTCGCCGGTCCACGGTGTGCCCGATGCCGTGTCCTTCGTGCCGGCCCACACGTCGACCACCTTCCGGCCGCGGTGGTAGATGCACAGCGCACCACCGCCGGCGTGGGTCAACGCACGGTCGAGCCCGCGCACGACCGGCGCGAAGTCCGGATGTAGCTCTCCTTCCACCGGTGCGGAGCGTAGTCCGCCGAGCACCCCGCGCTGCGAGGCGCGGCGCCGGCATCAGCCCCGCGGCATCATCCCGATGCGGCTGCGGTAGCCGAAGCGGAACGGGACCTCGCCGTCGCCGAGGCCCGCCCGGGTCACGGTGGCGAGCTCGGTGAGCCCGATGAGGTCGTCGTCGAAGCCCCGGCGGCGCAGCGTCTGGTAGTCGCCCTGGCTGCGCATCAGGCCGACGAAGCGGTCCGCGTCACCCGGCTCGGTCGTGTGGGTGACCACGTCGCGGCACCACTCGAAGTGGCCCGAGGCGATCATCCGGTCGAGGTGACCGCTCTTCGACCAGCTCCTGACCCCGCCGATCAGCGACCGGTCCCGGTGGGCGTCGCTGCCGTCGTAGCCCTCGGCGAGGGGATCGTCGTCGCGCACCGGTGCCTCGGCCACGGCCGCGTCCTCCCAGCCGCTGGCGACGCGCTCCTCGAGGACCCGCATGCGGCGCCGGCAGGTGTCCCACGCCGCCTCGACCCCGGCGTGGCCCACCATCGGCGGCCAGTCGCAGTCGATCGCCGCGAAGATGCCGCCGGGCCGGAGGATGCGGGCGACCTCGGCGAGCGTCGAGGTGGGCTCCATCCAGTGCAGCGCCTGCACCGCGACCACGAGGTCGGCGCAGGCGTCGTCGAGCCCCGACGCGTGGGACCAGCCCTCCTGGTAGCTGATCGCCCCGCCCCCGGCGGCGGCCGCCACCGCCCGCATGTCGGCGCTCGGTTCGACCCCGGTGACCCGTCCGGCGAGGCCGGCGAGCCAACGCGTCGACAGGCCGGTGCCGCAGCCGAGGTCGACAGCGTGGCCGACCCGGCCGCCGGCGTAGCCGACGAGGAGGCGGGCGAGGTCGTCCGGCGGCGCGGGCCGGCAGGTGTCGTAGAGGTCCGCGAAGCCGCTGAACCGCTCGGCGTTCGGCTCGAGGGCGTCCATCCCGCCATGATCGCGCCGGTCAGCGGGCCTCGTCGGCGAGCACACCTTCGATCGCGGCGGGGAGGTCGGTCGGGTGCTCGATCACGGCATCGGCGGTGTCGAGCTCGCCACGGCGGCCGTACCCCCAGGTCACGCCGATGGCGTGCATCCCGTGGGCTCGGGCCGCGGCGATGTCGTGGTGACGGTCGCCGACCATGACGCAGCGGGCCGCCACGACGTCGCGGCGCAGCATGCCGACCGCCCGCTCCATGGTCTCGGCCTTCGGCTCCGGCACCTCGAGGCCGGGCCCGGCGACGATCTCGAAGTGCACGCCGAACCCGAGGGCGGCGAGGATCGGCTCCGCGAACACCACCGGCTTCGAGGTGACCACACCGAGACGCCAGATCGACGCGCAGGTTGCGAGTGCGTCGGCCACGCCGTCGTAGCTGCGTGCGACCTCGACCGACAGCGGTGCGTAGTGGGCCCGGTAGCCGTCGATGAGCTGGCCGAGCAGGCCGGGATCGGCGGCGCGCTCCACGAGCAGCTCGGCCAGGGTCTGCTGCAGCGGGGGGCCGATGTGGCGCGCCAGCTCCCCGTCGACGAGCGGGCCGAGCCCGACCCCGGTGAGGGCCGCGTCGAGCGAGCGTCGGATCGGCTCCGTCGAGTCGACGAGGCAGCCGTCGACGTCGAAGAACACCATCGTCCCCGAGCGGTCGGTCACCCGGTCAGCCTGCCAGAGCGCCGCGGCCCGCGGTCACACGGCCCGCACGCCGTGCTGCGTGCGGTCGAGGTGGGCGTCCACGTCGCGGGCGTCGAGCGGGTGCGCGAAGTGGTACCCCTGGCCGGCGTGGCAGCCCAGCTGGACGAGGGCGGCCCGGACCGCCTCGCTCTCGATGCCCTCGGCGACGCCGTCGATGCCGAGGGACTCGGCGAGGCGCAGGATGCTGCGCACCATCGCCGTGTGGACGCCGACGTCGAGGTCGCCGACGAACGAGCGGTCGATCTTCACGACGTCGATCGGGTAGTCACGCAGGTACGAGAACGAGGAGTAGCCGGTCCCGAAGTCGTCGATCCCGATCGTCACGCCCAGCGCCTTGAGCTCGGCCAGCACCGACCGGACCGACTCGACGTCGGCCAGCAGGACGGTCTCGGTGAGCTCGAGCAGCAGCGACGACGGCTCGAGGCCGCTGGCCTCGAGCGCGGAGGCGACGCTCGCGACGACGTCCGCGTCACGCAGCTGCACCCCGGAGACGTTGACGCTGAGCCGTAGCGGGCGCTCCGGATGGCGGTGCTGCCACTCGCGCATCTGCTGGCACGCCCGGTGCAGGACCCAGTCGCCGATGGTGATGATGGCGCCCGACTCCTCGGCGAGGGGGATGAAGTCGGCCGGCCCGATCAGGCCCCGTGACGGGTGGCGCCAGCGGATGAGCGCCTCGAAGCCCGTGGTCTCGCCGGTGTCGAGGTCGAGGATCGGCTGGTACTCGAGGAACAGCTCGTCGGCCGCCACGGCGCGGGCGAGGTCGGCCTTCAGCTCGAGGCGTCGCCGGGCCGCCGCGTGCATCGACGGCTCGTAGACCGCCTGGCGGTGCTTGCCCGATGCCTTGGCCATGTACATGGCGATGTCGGCGTTGCGGATCAGCTCCTCGGCATCGGGGACCTCGGCGCCGTCGTCCGCGAACGCGATGCCGATGCTGGCGTTGGCGGCGAGCTGGATGGAGCCGATGTCGGTCGGTTCGGCCAGCGCCGCCCGGATCCGCTCGGCGACCTCCAGCACGGCGTCGCGGCCGGCCGAACGTTCGACCAGCACCGCGAACTCGTCCCCGCCGAGGCGTGCCGCGGTGTCGCCGGCGCGCACGGTCGCCGTCAGCCGCTCGGCCACGCTGAGGAGCAGTCGGTCCCCGGCACCGTGGCCGAGGCTGTCGTTGACGGTCTTGAAGTCGTCGAGGTCGACGTACATCACCGCCAGGGTGCCGGCGTCCCGCCCGGTGAGCGCATGGGACACCCGCTCGCCGAAGAGGTGGCGGTTGGCGAGCCCGGTGAGCGGGTCGTGGAGGGCCTGGTGGAGCAGCTCGGCCTCGAGCTCCGCCCGATCGGTCACGTCCCGGGCCGACCACACGGTGCCGCCGATGACGGGGTCGTCGCGCAGGTCGCGCACGACGAGCTCGCAGGTGCGCCACGCGCCGTCGCTGCGGCGGGCCCGGATGGGGACGCTGGCCCAGGCCTCCCCGGCGTCGAGGCGCTCCACCGCCTGTGCGGTCGCCGCCAGGTCGTCGGGGTGCACCATGCCCATCAGCGCGTCGACCGACATCTCGTCGGGTGCGATGCCCAACCAGCTCGTCGTCGACGCCGACGCGAACCGGACGCCGCCGTCGGCGTCCACGACCACGATCATGTCCGTCGACCGCTCGACCAGGGCGCGGAACTCGCCCAGCTTCACGAGGCTCTCGACGAGCCCGTTGAACGAGCGGGCCGTGTCGCCGAGCGCGTCGTCCGAGTCGACCGGCAACCGGAGCTCGTCGGCCCGCAGACGCCACTCGTGGCCGGTCAGGGCCGCCCGCACCTCGACGTCCGCGTTGCGCAGGCCGTCGCTGAGGCTCTCGAGGCGGTGGCACACCACCAGTCGGGCGATCGTGTGGTTGCCCAGGGCCACGACCAGCCCGGCGGCGAGGCACGCGACGACGAACACCGGACCGAACGCCGTGGAGGCCGGGACCCCCAGAAGGATCGTGAACGCCGGGAACACGATGCCCGCGCCGATGCCGAGCAGGGTCATCCAGATCGCAAGGTCCCAGAAGACCTTCCGGGTGACGCGCACGGCCATGGATGCCCATCGGCCGTGGTGGCCGGTGGGCTTGAGCCCGTGCTCCCGCCGGGGTCAGTTCGGCTGTGGGTTCCCGGTCGGCCTGGGGTGCTCAGTCGGCCGGGGTCACCGGTCGGCCCGGCGCGTGCTCAGGTGTGCTCAGTTGGCCTGGGGGTTCTCGAGCAGGTAGTCGGCGGCGGGGCCGGCCTCGGTGCGGCGGTAGCCGACGGGCAGCCACAGGTCGCCGACCTCGGCGAAGTAGTAGATGCGCCAGTGGTAGAAGCCGGTGTAGGCGGCCGGGTCGCGCCGCATGATGTCGGCGTACGCCTGCACGGCCCGCACGTAGTTCGTGTGGTTGTTGTAGTGCCAGATGGCGTCGGCCGGGTCGACGGCGAAGCCCGAGTGGTCGAGGTAGCGGGCCGCGGCGAGGATGGCGTCGTGGGGGTCGTTGACGTCGCCCTCACCGAAGGCGTCCCACGTCGGCGGGATGAACTGCATCGGGCCCTGCGCGCCGGCCGTCGAGAGGCCGCGGATGCGACCCATGCCCGTCTCGACCAGGTTGATCGCCGCCAGGACCTCCCAGTCCACCCCGTAGGTCGCCTCACCCTCCCGGTAGTAGGAGAGGAGCGACTCGGCGGGCTCGGGCTCGATGATCTCCCACGCCGGCACGTTCTCGGGTCGCCCCGAGCGGCTCATGTCGAGGAACTCGCGTCGGGCGTCGAGGTTGCGCTGCGTGCGCCACGCGGTCTCGTCGTCGAGCCGGGCGAGCACGTGGGAGTCCCAGCCGGGGTGGTGGGAGAGCTTGCGGATCGCGACCTGGTGGAGGTGACCGGCGAGCGCGAGCTGCTCGGCGGTGGCCTCCGGGTCGCGGATCGTGCGCTCGGCGAGGTCGATCTGGGCGGCCAGCTCCGCGGTGCCGGGGCCGGCGACGGGGGCGCCGTTCGCGGCCACCGTCACACCCTCGAGCACGGTCGACTCACTCGTCGGCAGCGTCTCCGGCGAGCCCTCCCCGGCGGCGTCGCCGGGGTCGTCGCCCGTCTCGCCCAGGTCGTCCCCGTCCCCGTCGGCGTCGGCGTCGGCGGACTCGTCCGGCCCGGCCGCGTCGTCGTCCGCCGTGTCGTCACCGGACTGCTCGCCCTCGGTGACCACGGTCGTGGTCGACGCGTCGTCGTCCGCCGGGGCGGGGGAGGCGTCGTCGGTCGGGGTCGGTAGGGCGCGCGGGTCCTCGCCGACGGTGCCGCAACCGGCGGCGGCGAGGATCGGGAGGAGGGCGGCCGCGGCCCGCCGTCGCAGTGTCAGGGCCACGTCAGAGAGGCTATCGGCGGTCCGGGCGGTCCTCGCGGCATCCGCGGCCGGTCCCGTCACGCCGGTTCGGGTGCGGCCGCTCAGTCGCCCTCGCCGCCGGGGACGATCCGGTGGACCGTGCCGGGGTCGGTGCCGAGCACGTACAGCTCGCCGTCGGCGTCCTCGCCGAACGACACCAGGCCGCCGGTGCCGATCGCCAGCGGCACGTCGGCGGTGACCTGGCCGCTCTCGTCGACCACCAGCGCCCGCACGACCGACTCGCAGAAGTCGCCGTAGAGGTAGGCACCGTCGAGGTCGGGGATCGCCCCGCCCCGGTAGACGTAGCCGCCCGTCACCGAGCAGCCCGGGCCGTGGGTGTAGGTGTGCACCGGCGGCACGTGGCCCGACGGTGGCGCCGTCGCCTCGCCGTAGGGCTGGTCGCCCTCCATCACGTTCCAGCCGAGGTTGGCCCCGGCGCCGCCGCCCTCGTCGGCCGGCAGCAGGTCGATCTCCTCGATCTCGTCCTGGCCGACGTCGCCGATCCACAGGTCGCCGGTGACGCGGTCGAAGCTGAACCGCCACGGGTTGCGCACGCCGTACAGCCAGATCTCCGGGCGGGCGCCGCCCGCACCGTCGGCGAACGGGTTCGACTGCGGCACCGCGTAGGGCTCGCCGCCCTCGGGGTCGATGCGCAGGATCGAGCCCAGCAACGTCGTCGTGTCCTGGCCGCTGCCGAGCGGGTCCCCGCTGTCGCCGCCGTCGCCGAGCGCCACGTACAGGAAGCCGTCGGGCCCGACGTGGATGTCGCCCCCGTTGTGGTTCGAGTACGGCTGGGCCAGGCGCAGCAGCTCCCGGGGCTCGTCCTCGTCGAAGCCGTCGCGCCGGGTCTCCGCCGGGTAGGCCGTCACGACCGACGTGCCGGCGGCGTCGGTGTAGCTCAGGTAGAGCCACCGCCCGTCGGAGCTGAACGCGAGCCCGAGCAGGCCGCGCTCGCCGTCGAGGCCGACGTCGTCGGACAGGTCGACGACCTCGCCGCGGTCGACGCGGTAGCGGCGCGACCCGCTCGAACGGGTGCTCACCTCGATGCGCCGGACCTCGCCGGTGCGCTGGGCGACGTAGAGCGCGTCCTCCTCACCCGGTCGCGACGCGAGCGCGATCGGCTGGTCGAGCTCGGCGACCTCCTCGAGCCCGAGCGGGATCGCCGCCGGGTCCATCGTCGGCTCGGGCACCGTGTCGGTGGGCGCCTCGGCGCCGTCGGGCACGCTGGCGGCGACGGTCGTGGCCGTGCCCGCGGTCGTGTCCGTCGTCTCGAGGTCGTCGGCCTCGCGCTCGAACGAGCACGCCGTGGCGACCATGGCCCCGACGGCGAGCGCGGCGGCCGCGCGGCGCAGCGACCTCACGTCGTCACCCCGCCGGCCGCCCGGGCCCGGGCCCGCTCGCCGACCGGGCGGATGAGCCCCTCCTGGACCACCGACACCGCCAGGTCGCCGGACTGGGTGTAGATCAGGCCCCGCGCGATGCCCCGGGCGTCGGAGCTCGACGGGGTGTCCTGGACGTACAGGAGCCACTCGTCGGCCCGGAACGGCCGGTGGAACCACATGGCGTGGTCGAGCGAGGCCGTCATGACCTCCGACGCGTCCCACCCGGCGAACCCGTGGGGCCGCAACGTGCAGTCGAGCAGGCTCATGTCCGACGCGTAGGTCAGCACGCACGTGTGGATGACCGGGTCGTCCGGCAAGCGGCCGGTGGCCCGCATCCACACCTTCTGCTCGGTGGCCGCCGGGCCGCTGCGGTCCGCGGGCGAGCGGCCCACCCACCGCAGGTCGATCGGTCGTGGCCGGTCGAAGAACGGGCCCATCACCTTGCGCAGCGGCTCCATCTGGGTGCGCCAGTCGGGCAGGTCCTCGGGATCGCCGGCGTCGGACGGCATCGGCATCTGGTGCTCCATCCCCGGCTCCGGGCTGTGGAAGCTGGCGGAGAGGTGGAAGATCGCCTTGCCGTGCTGGATCGCCCGGACCCGCCGGGTCGTGAACGACCGGCCGTCGCGGATCCGCTCGACCTCGTAGAGGATCGGCACGGTCGGGTCGCCCGGGCGCAGGAAGTAGGCGTGGAGCGAGTGCACGAGCCCGGTCTCGACGGTGCGGGCCGCGGCGACGAGCGCCTGCCCGGCGACCTGGCCCCCGAAGACGCGCTGGCGGTTCTCGTCCGGGCTGGTGCCCCGGAAGATGTTCACCTCGATCGGCTCGAGGTCGAGGATGGCCAACAGCTCTTCGACCGGGTTCTGCATGACCCCCATCATGGCCCCCCGTCGTCGAAGCCGGTCGGCACGTCCGCGTCCCACCGGTAGGCTCCGACAACGGTGTCCGCCCCACTTCTCGATCCCCCCTCGCCCCGCGACCGCCTGCGGGCCCACGCCCGGAAGCTCGTGCGCTACACGGGCGTCTCGGTCGTCAACGTCGTCATCACGCAGGGCCTGCTGGTGACGTTCGTGACCGGTGTCGGCCTGTCCGGTGGCGTCGGCAACTTCCTGGCCGTCTCCGGTGCCGCCATCCCCGGTTACCTGCTGAGCCGCAACTTCGTGTGGCGCCGGGCCGGCGTCACGACGACCAAGGCGCAGCTGGCCGAGGAGGTGGCGATCTTCTGGATCACGACGATCGCCGGCCTCATCCTCTCGACGGTGGCGGCCGCGTGGGTCGATCGCCGCTACGGCACCCAGCTCGCGGTCAGCGCCGCCAACCTCGCCTCGTTCGGCGTGCTGTGGGTCGTGAAGTACCTCGTGCTCGATCAGTGGGTGTTCCACCGCCGCCGGTTCCGCCGTCGGAACCCGTCCTGACGCCGCCCGGCTCGACCACCACCCGGCCACCTCGCCGGCCGACCGCCTGACCGAACGCCAGGTGTGACAGGCGCACCATCGTCGGCGGCCGTCGGTCACAGCTAGCCCCAATTGTTCATATTGCTCCGTTTGTCCTGGTCAGGACGTCGTCGACCAGTGATGACGGATTCTGTATCTGTGCAGGTCATCGGTGGTCCTCGGGGTGCCCATGAACAATCAGGGCTAGCGTTGGGGCGTGGTCGTCGTCCCCGCCCCGCCGACACTCGACCTCGAGCTCCTCGACAGGGATCTCGCCTTCCTGGAGGAGTGTCTCCGAGTCGCCCTCGTCGAGGGCGGCGATGTCGACGTCGTCGACCTCGTCCCGTGGGGTGGAGCCGCGTTGCGGCCCGACCGCGACGGCGGCGACTCGGACCGCGCCGCCGTCGCCGAGCTCGACGACGCCGACGTGCGGGCCTCGTCGATCTGGTTCCAGCTCCTCCGCCAGGCGGAGATCCATGCCGGTGCGTCCCACCGGGCCCGCACCGAGGACCAGCAGGGGCTCGACGGCGTGTCCGGCACGTGGGGGCGCATCCTCGGCGATCTCGTCGCCGACGGCGCCGATCCCGACCGCTTGGCCGCGCTCGTCGCCGGCGTGCGCATCGAGCCGGTGTTCACCGCCCACCCGACCGAGGCCAAGCGGGCGACCGTCGTCGAGCAGCAGCGCCTGCTCGCCGCGCTGCTCCTCGAGCGCGGTCGCTCGACCATGGCCGCGGACCTCGACGACGAGCGGCAGCGGGCCACCGTCGCCGTCCAGCGCCTGTGGACCACCGGGTCGGTCATCATCGAGCGGCCGACGGTCGCGACCGAGCGCCGGCGCATCATCGACCTCCTCGTCGAGGTGCTCCCGCCGGCGGTGGATCGCCACGACCGGCGGTTCCGCCGGGCATGGCAGACGCTCGTCGAGGGTGCCGGCGAGGGTGCCGGGGACGATCGCACCGCCGGTGGCTCGATCACCGGGCCGCCGGCCTGGCCCGCCATCATCTTCGGCACCTGGGTCGGCGGCGACCGCGACGGGCACCCGTTCGTCACCGCCGAGGTCACCGAGCAGACCCTGGGCGAGCTGCGCACCGCGGCGATCGGCCTCCAGCGCGCCCGGCTCGACCACCTGGCCCGCCTCCTCAGCCCGTCGACCCACCTGTGCCCGCCGCCCGCGGCGATGGACGAGTGGATCGCGGCCACCGCCGCGGAGCTCGGCGACGCCGGCGCAGCCGCGACCGCCCGCAACGACGGCGAGAAGTTCCGTCAGGTCGTGAACCTCCTGCTGGCCCGGCTGCCGGACGGCCCGACCGACCGGCCCTACGCCACGGCGGCCGAGCTCGCCGACGACGTCGTGCGGCTCCGCGGCTGGCTCGCCGAGTGCGGTCTCGCGTCGATGGCCGAGGTCGACGTCGTGCCGGTCCTGCGGTCGGTGCAGACCTTCGGGTTCCACCTGGCCACACTCGACATCCGCCAGAACTCCACCGTCCACGACCGGGCGATCTCCCAGCTGCTCGTTGCCGCCGGCCTCGACGGCGCGGACTTCGCCGAGTGGGCCGAGGAGCAGCGCATCGCCGCGCTCGAGGACGTCCTGGCCTCGCCCCGACCGCTCGCCCGGGCCGACGCCTCGGTCGGCGACGACGCCGACCGCGTGCTCTCGGCGCTGCGGGTGTTCGCGGCCCACGCCCGCGACCACGGCGTCGCCGGGCTCGGCGGGCTGATCGTGTCGATGACCCGGTCGCCGTCGGACCTGCTCGCCGTGCAGGTGCTGGCCCGTGAGGCCGGGCTCGTGGTCGACACCGACGACGGCCCGATCTGCCCGCTGCCGGTCGTGCCGCTGTTCGAGACGATCGACGACCTGCGGGGCAGCCCCGCCGTGCTGCGCGCCCACCTCGAGCACCCGCTGACCCGGCGGACCCTGGCGTGGCGACGTGAGCTGGAGGGGACCGCCGAGCCGATCCAGCAGGTGATGGTGGGCTACTCGGACTCGAACAAGGACGGCGGCATCGCCGCCAGCCTGTGGAGCGTCCACCGGGCCCAGGACGAGCTGGCCGCCGCCGGGCGCGAGCTCGGCGTGCGGGTGCGGTTCTTCCACGGGCGGGGCGGCACGATCAGCCGGGGCTCGGGGCCGACCCACCGCTTCTCCCGGGCCCTGCCCGCGGGCAGCGTCGGCGGCGACCTGCGCCTCACCGAGCAGGGCGAGACGATCTCGCAGACCTACGGCGACGAGGCCCGCGCCGCGCTCCAGCTGGAGCTGCTCGCCGCCGGCACCGCCGGGGCGACCGCCCGTTCGGAGCGCGACGGCGTCGACACGTGGCGCTCCCTGATGGACGTCCTCGCCACCGAGAGCCGGGCCGCGTACCGGGAGCTGGTCGAGGCCGACGGGTTCATCTCGTTCTTCCGCACCGCGACCCCGATCGACGTGCTCGAGCAGTCGAGCATCGGGTCGCGCCCGGCGCGGCGGTCGGGGAAGGCGACGCTGGCGGACCTGCGGGCGATCCCGTGGGTGTTCGCCTGGAGCCAGGCCCGCTTCTACCTGTCGGGCTGGTACGGGCTCGGCAGCGGCATCGAGCGGATGCGGGCCGCCGGCCACGACGTCGACACGTTGCTCGCCCGCGCCTTCGACTGGCCGCCGCTGCACTACCTGCTCTCGAACGTGGCGACGAGCGTTGCGTCCGCCGACCCTGCGGTCATGCGCCGGTACGCCGAGCTGGTCGACGACGAGGCCGCCCGCACCCGGATCCTCGACCTCGTGCTGGCCGAGCACCTGCGCACCGAGGAGATGCTCGAAGGGGTCTACGGCGGGCCGCTCGCCGTGCGGCGGGCCAACGTGCACCGCCGCCTGGCGCCCCGCCGTGAGCCGCTCGCCCGTCTCCACGGCCACCAGATCGCGCTGCTGCGCCAGTGGCGGGAGACCCCGGCCGAGGACCCGGCCCACGAGCAGCTCCTGCGCCGCCTGCTGCTGAGCGTCAACGCCATCGCCGGCGGCCTCGGCACCACCGGCTGAGCCACGGCTCGCCGTCGACGGTCAGGCGCCGGCCCGGAGGCGGGCGAGCGCCGTGGGCGGTCGGTCGGCACCCAGGTGCTCGAGGACCCGCTCGGCGCACTCGTCGGGCGTCATCACCGACGTGTCGACCTCGAGGTCGTAGATCCCCGGCCGGTGGACCTCGCGCTGCCATCGCCGCACCGGCTCGGGCACCTCGCCGCCGGGCCCGCTGCGGGCGTAGCCCCCACCGCCGGCGTCGCGCCTCGCCATGATCACCTCGAGCGGGCACCGCACGCCGACGAGCAGCGCGCCGAGCCCTTCGAGACGCCGGGCCGCGTCGGCCAGGGTGCCGAGCGGCCTGGCGTAGGCATCGTGGTGGCCGACGTCGACGACGACGTCGAGGCCGTGGCGGCAGTGCGCGGCGACGGAGTCGTACAGCGCGCGGTACAGACGGGCGACGAGGTCCTCCAGGTCGGGCCGCTCGCCGCCGGGGCGGAGCCCCATCCCCGGCCGGTACGCGGCCGGTGTCGCCCCGTTCGTCAGGTCGACCCCGAGGTTGACGAGCGGCGTCGGCCACCGCTCCTGGAGGGCACGGGCGATCGACGACTTCCCCGCCCGCGGCGCCCCGTTCAGGATCACGACGCTGCCCGCCCCCGTGCCATCGCCCTGCGTGACCACCCCCGCAGTCTCCCCCCGTTCTGGGTTCCACATCTGCCATCTGGTGGTCAGTGAGGTTCCCAGTCCGGGTGGGTGGTCGTTCTGGGTTCCGTGGCGGGCGTGTGGTGGCCGGAGAGGTGCCCGGTTCGGGTTGGTCGGGAGCCGGTGGCGGAGGGTTGGGTCACCTGATCAGGGGTACGGTTCGCCGGTGGATCGTGAGATGCGTGAGAAGGCGGAAGCGGCCCGGGGGTTCATGCCCCCCGACGAGGGTGAGGCGCTGCACGACGCCGCCGTGGACGCCCCCGACGGGCCGCTGCTCGAGGTCGGCAGCTACTGCGGCAAGTCGGCCATCTACCTCGGCAGCGCTGCGCTGCGGCGGGCGTCGCTGCTGTTCTGCGTCGACCACCACCGCGGCTCGGAGGAGAACCAGGCCGGGTGGGAGTGGCACGAGCCCGACCTGGTCGACGAGGACATCGGCCTGATGGACACGCTGCCCACGTTCCGGCGCACCATCTTCGAGGCCGGCCTCGAGGCCTGCGTCGTCGCGGTCGTGGGCGACTCGCCGATGGTGGCCGAGGCGTGGGGCACCCCGCTGTCCCTGCTGTTCATCGACGGCGGCCACGGCAGCGAGCCCGCCCACGCCGACTACGAGGGCTGGGTGCCCCACGTCGCCGAGGGCGGCCTGTTGGCGATCCACGACGTGTTCCCCGACCCCGCCGACGGCGGCCGGCCCCCGTTCGAGCTGTACGAGCGGGCCCTCGCCTCCGGCGCCTTCGACGAGAAGGCCGCGGTCGGCAGCCTCCGCGTCCTGCGCCGCACCGGCCCCGGCATCTGACGTTCCGACCGGCGGTCGCCGTCACCACCCGTCGTGGTCGTGGCCGCTTCAGCCGGCGGGCCGGCTCGGTCGCCGAGCTCGGCGTCGAGCGCCTCGGGATCGTCGAGGGCCTCGGCCGGGTCGGCGCCGAGCAGCTCGGCGGCGTCGGGGATCAGTCGAGCGTCAGCAGCGGCTCGAACCGGAGGGTGCCGACCAGGTGATCGAACGCGAGGTCGGTCGACGACTCGAGGATGACCAGCGTGCCCTCGGTCGTGACCGTCGCGTCGGGGAGGATGTCCGTGTACGGCTCGCCGGACCGGTCCGAGGTGCCGCTCTCCAGCGTCGCCCGGACGACCTCGGCCGCGGCGTCGGCCGTGTCCTCGTCGGGCGCCGAGAGCACGGCGCGCGCCGTGTGGAGCGCACCGTCGGAGGCCTCCACGAACAGCGCCGGTCCCGCCCAGCCGGGGAGCGGCGGAGCCTGCACGAGCGCCTGGCGGACGTCGCCGTCGAGGGAGGTGGTGCCGTCGAGGAGCGCGATGACGGCGTCCAGCTCGGCCACCGAGGCCGCCGGGTCGTCGACCGCCTCCAACGTCGCGTCCATCGAGCTCCGTGTCACCGTCCGGACGGCGACATCGTCGACGACCGCGAGCTGGCCACCCGACCCGAGCGGTCGGCCGACCGTGACCCGCTCGAGGTCGGTGCGCGGCCCCTCCTCGCCCTCGTCCCAGTCGTAGAAGGTGTGGCCCCGCAGCTCGTCGACGGTGAGGCGGTCGGACCACGCGGGGTCGGCGTGCACAGCATCGTCGATCGTCTCCTCGTCGACCGTCACCTCGAGCAGGTTGACGCGGTGCGGCGGGGCCGTGAGGTCGAGGCTTCGTTCGACGTCGAGGACGGAGAACCCGAACGCGGACTCGAACGCCTCGATCGAGGTGAAGTCCTGGAAGAACAGCTCGGGTGCCCGGGCGCCCTGGTCGAGCAACGCCTGCGGCAGCTCCTCGACCAGCTGCTCGGGCGACGCGTCGCCGAGGCCGGCCTCGTCACGGATCCCTTCGAGGTCGACGTAGAACAGCTCGGCCGCGTTGTCCGGATCGTTGAACACCGACGCCGGCGCCAGCGCGAGGAGCTGCTCGAGCCCGCCCGACGAGCCGGTCGCGTCGGAGCCGGAGTCGGAGCCACTGCACGCCGCCGCGACCAGGACCGGGGCCAGCAGCGCCCACCACCGCCGTGGGTGTTTCGTGGTCCTGCCCGAGCTGCATCCGCCGTCCGCCGTCCGCCATCCGAACCCGGCCCCGTCGCCAGGTGTCATTCACGCACCTCGTCGATCTCGTCCGTGATCTCCAGCACCGGGGCGAGGAGCGCGTCGTCGGTGAACAGGCCCGAGGCCGCGGAGCCGCCGGCGAGGGCGTCGGCGGCGAGCACGATGGCGGCGTCGGTGTAGGTGGTGCGCTCGTCGGCGGGGAAGTGGACGTTCTCCGGCTTGGCGATGCCCGTCCAGTAGTGGCCGTCCTCGCACCGCAGGCCCTGGGCCCACCGCAGCAGGTCGCGGGCCCGATCGCGCGCACCGACCCGCAGGTGGGCGAGCGCGCACTCCGCGGTCTCGGCCGCGGTGACCCAGTCGCGGTCGTGGACGCAGCGCACGCCGACGCCGTCCATCACGAACGTGTCCCAGCGCTCGGCGAGGCGCCGGGCGCCGGCCTCGTCGGTCATCGCCCCCGAGAGCACCGGGTAGTACCAGTCCATCGCCCAGCGGTCCTTGGGGCTGAACGCGTCGTGGTCGTGGGCGACCAGCTCGGTGAGGCGGGCCGCCGACAGCTCCCAGTCGGGCCGCTCGACGCCGAGCTCGGTGGCGACCGCGATGGCGCAACGCAGGCTGTGGCTGATGCTCGACGACCCGGTGAGCAGGGCGAACGACCACGGCGTGCCGTCCGCGTGGCGGGCCCAGAGGATCTCGCCGCGGGGTGTCTGGAGGTCGAGGACGAAGTCGATCGACGCCTCGATCGTCGGCCACAGCTCGTCGAGGAACCCGGCGTCGCGGTGGAGGAGGTGATGGTGCCAGACGCCGGTGGCGAGGTACGCGCAGCAGTTGGCGTCGAGCTTGTCCTGCGAGACCCGCTCACCCACGTAGTACTGGTGCCATGCGCCGTCGTGGCGCTGGTTGGCCATCAGCCACTCGTACGCGCGCTCGGCCTCGGTGCGCCGTCCGCCGAGGGCGAGCGCCATGGCCGCCTCGACGTGGTTCCAGGCGTCCGCGTGGCCACCGGGGAACCACGGGATCTGTCCCGAGGGCAGCTGCCACGCCGCGATGGCGTCGACGGTCGCTGCCAGGTCTGCGGCGCTGATGACGCTATCGACATCACGCAGGTGCACGATGGGTTCGCTCCAATTGGTACGGGGGGTGGGGCGGTCAGGCGGTTCGTGCGTGCTCGCGCGCCGGGCGGGTCGCGTAGACGACCACGCTCTTGCCGATCAGCGGGTTGAGGACCTGCTCGGTCACCCGGGTCACGGTCGGCTGGCGCTCGATGTCCCAGCACAGGACCTTGTGGTAGGCCCGCACGAGAGGGTTGGTGTCGTTCTCCGGCCCGACGGCGCAGCGGAGCCACCAGTACGGCGCGTGGAGCGCGTGGGCGTGGTGGGTCGCCCCCGGCGCGAACCCGGCGCCGGCGAGAAGGCGGCGCATGCCGGCCTCGGTGTAGATGCGCACGTGGCCGCCCTCGGCCGCCGGCGCGTGGTAGTCCGACGACAGCGCCCAGCAGATCCGCTCGGGCAGCCACGACGGCACCGTGACGGCCAGCGAGCCGCCTGGCCGCAGCACCCGCCACAGCTCGGCCACGGCCCGGCTGTCGTCGGGGATGTGCTCGAGGATCTCCGACGCGATGATCCGGTCGAAGCTGTGGTCGGGGAACGGGAGGCGGCCGATGTCGGCGCGCGTCGCCGAGCCGGACGCCGACTCGGGCGACTCGCCGGCGACGCGGATGGCGTCGAGGTAGGTGCGGCACTCGGACAGCTCGTCCCAGCCCCAGTCGCAGGCCACGACGTTGGCTCCGCGGCGCAGCGCCTCGTAGGCGTGGCGACCGAAGCCGGCGCCGATGTCGAGGAGGCGGTCCCCGGCGAGCAGGCCGAGACGGTCGTAGTCGACGGTCAGCATCAGCGGCCCACCCTGCGCCACACGAGGCGCTCCTCGAGCTCGGCCCGTCGGCCGCCGGCTCGGGGCGGCCGCAGCGGCACGCCGGCGGCGGCCTCGGCCATCACGGCCTCGTAGTGGGGCAGGGTGCGGTCCGCGGTGTGGCGCCACGTCCAGCGGTCGAGCACCCGGCGGCGGCCACGGGCGCCGATGGAGCCTCGCAGCTCCGGACGGCCGAGGTTGGCGCCCAGCGCGGCGGCGAGTGCCTCGGCGTCGCCCGGCGGGACG
Organism: Actinomycetota bacterium; assembly: GCA_034211175.1. Classification (GTDB taxonomy): domain Bacteria; phylum Actinomycetota; class Acidimicrobiia; order Acidimicrobiales; family CAIXPF01; genus JAXHUH01. Next base: position 47,077 of record JAXHUH010000235.1, on the reverse strand, counting down.
CAGATGGCGGTGTCGCCGTCGGCGCCGACGACCTCGGGCAGGGCGCCGCCGGTCGTGGCGATCAGCGGGACACCCGAGGCCATCGCCTCGATCGCCGGGAGTGAGAACCCCTCGTAGAGCGACGGCACGACGGCCAGCTCGGCCTCGGCGTACAGCTCGACGATGCGCTGGTCGCTCACCCCCGAGACGAACTCGACGTGGTCGTCGAGCCCGAGCGCGGTGATCGTCTGGTCCGACGTGCCACCGGGCTTGCGGCGGCCGATGACGACGAGGTGGGTGTCGGGCCGCTCGACCCGCACCTTGGCCAGGGCCTCCAGCAGGTAGCGCAAGCCCTTCATCGTGACGTCCGCGCTCGCCGTGGTGATGATCCGCCCCGGCACCGGTGCGACGTCGTCGAGCGGTCGGAACAGCTCCTGGTCGACCCCGACCGGGACGACGTCGAGACGTTCCCGCTCGACGCCGTGGTCGGCGATGATGTCGGCCGCCGAGCTCTCCGACACGGTGATGACGCGCCGCAGCCGGGTCGCGACCCGTGACTGCATGTCGACGAAGCTGTACCAGCGGCCCTTGGCGAAGCGCTGGCGTCTCGTCGGTGCGTGCTCCAGCTCGAGGCGGCGATCGACCGTGATCGGGTGGTGGATGGTGCCGAGCACCGGGATCCCGGCGGCCTCGATGCCGAGCAGGCCGTAGCCCAGGCTCTGGTTGTCGTGGACGACGTCGAAGTCGGCGACCCGGTTGCGCAGGTGCTGCCACGCCCGGAGGCTGAACGCCAGGGGCTCGGGGAACGTGCCCGAGGAGAAGGCGAGGACCTCGACGACATCGGCCGTGGAGCGCAGCTCGCCGACCCACGGGAAGCGCATCGGGTAGTGGTCGTTGTAGATGTCGAGGCTGGGCAGCTCGTGGCGCACGACCCGCTCGTCGACGATCGGGTAGGGCTGGCCGCTGAACACCTCGACGTGGTGGCCGAGGTCGGCCAGCGCCTTCGTCAGGTGCCGTGTGTAGACGCCCTGACCGCCGACGTGAGGCTTGCCACGGTAGGAGAGGAAGGCGATGCGCAGCCGTCGGCCCGGGGGGTGCATGGCCGAACAGCCTTTCCCGGTGTTACCGCCGGGTCAAGTAGAGGGCGTCCTGGTCGGGTGGAGGCCGAGGTCCCAGGCCAGCCGCGACGCCCGGACGAGCAGCCACAACGCCACGTCCTGGGGGCACGCGGCGGCGCTCACCCGGGAGGGGCGGCAGGTGATCAGCGGCTCCTCGGAGCCCTCGCGCTCCAGGGTCGGCCCCCGCGCCCCGCAGAAGCGCATCCGCAGCCAGCGGTCCTCCATCTGGACCCGCAGCGGCACGCACGGGCCGGGCCGGTGGCCGGCGGTGTGCACGACCGCCCAGAAGCCGCCGATCGCTGCCGTGATCCCCTCGGCGAGCCGTTCGGCGATGTCAGCGGCCCCGAGCGAGCGGGCCGAGCCGGGGCCCCACGCGAGGCTGGCGGCGCCGAGCTCCGGCCCGGTGACGGTGGTGACCTCGTCGTCGGGGCCGGCGTTGGCCACCATCGGCCCGAACGGGCCCCAGTAGGCGATCTCGGGGCGGCCCAGCACCGACCGGCCGTTGAGCCGGGGGAGCGGGTCGCCGACGATGCGGAACGCCCCCGGACCGGTCTCGGTGAGGAGACGGGACGGGTTGATCGGCGTGGGAAGTCGTTCGAGCACGTGGCACCCCTTCGGCCGCTCCGCCGCGGCGTCGACGCCCGATCGAACGTACCGACCACCCGTCCGAACGCCGATAGGACGCTCGACCCGGTATCGCGCCCACCGCACCATCCCGACCCCACACCACCGGCCGGGTTCCGGTCGGCCCCGTGGGGCCTGCGGGAACCCACAACGGGGTCCGGGTCGGGGTGGGGGTAGGGTCGGTCGCCGTGCGTGCGGTGGTGCAACGGGTGACGAGGGCGCAGGTGACGGTGACGTCGCCCGACGGATCGACCGAGGTCAGCGGGGCGATCGGGCCCGGTCTGTGCGTGCTCGTCGGCGTCACCCACGACGACGACACCGCCGGCGCGGCCAAGCTCGCCGGCAAGATCTGGAACCTGCGGATCATGGACGACGACGAGGGCGTGATGAACCGCTCCGTCGCCGACACGACCGGCGAGGTGCTCGTCGTCAGCCAGTTCACCCTCTACGGCGACACCGCCAAGGGCCGGCGCCCCTCGTGGATCGCCGCCGCCCGGCCCGAGCAGGCCGAGCCGCTGGTCGACTCGGTGGTCGCCGAGCTGCGCTCCCTCGGCGCGACCGTCGCCACCGGCCGGTTCCGCACCGACATGGCCGTCGAGCTCGTCAACGACGGCCCGGTCACCCTCCTCGTCGAGGTCTGACCGGACCAGCTCGGATCCGTCTCGAACTGGCCACCGCTCCGTGCCACCGGTGGCACGATCCGGGGGCCGGGACGGGTCGGGGTGGCGTCAGGCGGGGGTGGTGGTGACCGTCTCGTCGGGGTCCGCGCTGCGGCGGCGCTCGGCGAGGGCACCGAACCACGCGCCGGCCCAGGTCGCCACGGCGATGATCACCATCGGCCACCGGCCGAACCGCACCGCGATCGTCTCGCCGTCGAGCAGCTCGACCGAGGCGGACAACACCCGCTGCTCGCTGATCCCGGTGCGGTCGACGACCTCGCCGTCAGGGGTCACGATCGCCGAGAAACCGGTCGGGGCCGCCTGGAGCACCCAGCGGTCGGTCTCGAGGGCACGGAGCCTCGACGACGCCACCTGCTGGCTCTGCACGATCGTGAGCCAGTAGGACGAGCCGTTCGTCGGGTTGAGCAGGACCTGACCGCCCGGACGGGCGCCGGCGATGCCGCGCTCGTCGAAGAAGATCTCCCAGCTGATGGCCACCCCGAGGATCCCCACCGGCGTGTCGAGGATCGACTCACCGTCGCCGGGCCGGGCGTCGCGGGGGATGAAGCGGTCGGCGGCCCCGCCCGAGAGCGGGTTCACGATCGATCGCAGCGGCACGTACTCGCCGAAGGGGACCCGCCGGACCTTGTCGTAGCGGGCGACGGCGTCGCCGTTCGGGTCGAACGCGATGGCGGCGTTGAGGAAGTGGTCGTCGAAGCTCTCGACCACCCCGACGACCAGGGTGGCGTCCAGGCGCTGGGCGAGTGCCGAGAGCTCGTCGAACTCGGGGTTGTCCTCCAGCGGCCCGTCGACGTTCACGACGTTCTCCGGCCACACGACGAGATCGACCGGCAGCTCGACCTCCTCGGACGCCTCGAGGTGGCGCTCGAACACCACCCGCTCGTCGGTGTCGACCGCCCGCGTCCGCTGCGGGCCGCCGCCCTGGACGACGGCGACGTCGAGCGTGCCGGTCACCGTGGCGCCCGGGGCGATCACCGAGGCGGCCATCGCCGCCACCAGCACCCCGGCGGCGATGGCGACGGCCACGAACCGGCGCCGCGCCATCGCGGCCAGCCCCACACCGGCGGTCACCGTGAGGGCGACCAGGCCGAGCGTGCCGGCGAGGCGGGTGCTCGGGCCCAGCGGCGACGCGGCCTGGCTCATGGCCAGGGTCGACAGGGGCACGCCGCCGAACGGGAACGACCAGCGGGCCAGCTCGTAGAGCACGAACAGGCCGGGCATGGCCAGCCACCGCCACCGTCCCGGCGGGAGGAGCGCGGCGCCGGCCGCCAGGTACAGGGGGAAGACGAGGCCGGCCACGATCCACCCGGGCAGGGTCAGGTCGGCCATCCACAGGGTGCTCGGCAGCAGCCACGCGACGCCGAACAGCCACGTCCGCCACACGCGGGTGCGCGCACGCGGCCGCGACGCCGTTGCCTCGTGGTCGGCGCCACCAGCGACCGCGGCGTCGGCGCTGCTTGCGTCGTCGGTGGCCGCGCCCGACCGCCGTGGGCGACCGGGGGCGGCCAGGGCGGCGTCGAAGAGGGCGATGCCGAGCGGTGCCAGCGGCCACCAACCCCACGGCGGCATCGAGGCGGCGACGCAGAGCCCGCCAACGAGGGCGAGGAGGAGGGGGACGAGACGAGCCCTGGACATGGGAGCCGCCATCTTCGCCCCGCTGCGGGGCCTACGACCAGTCCCCTCGCTGTGGCGGTCGTCTCGGCCGTCCCGACGGCGCGGTCCTGACGTCGCCGTGCCGGGAGCCCGATCGGCGTGGTCGGCCCGATCGGTCCGGTTGGTGTCGGCCGCCGGTTCCGCCCGCGGCCGGGCCCTCACCCGGCGAGCCCGAGTGACGCCGCCTGGAGGTTGTCGACCTCGACGTCGGGCGCCGGCACCGGCTGGCCGGCCGCGTCGACCAGCTGGAGGTGGACGACGATCCGGAACCGTGCCGAGCCCGGCGGGTGGCACGCGAACAGCGTCGCCCGGTAGTCAGGGGTCTGGCTGGCGATGTGGACGGCGTCGGGGGTGACGACCTCGACCTCGGTCACTGCGTAGGTGTGGGTCGCCTCCGGCATCACGAACTGCACCTGGTCGCCGACCTTCAGCTGGTCGACGTTGCGGAACGGCCGGCTGTAGGTGGTGCGGTGCCCGCCGATGACCGCGTTGCCGAGCTCACCGGGCATCGCGGTGCCCGGCCAGTGGCTCGGGCCGCGGTCCAGTGCCGTGAGGGTCATGCCCTGCTGGAGCGGCTGGTCGACCCCGAGCGCCGGGATCACGACCCGACCGAGCTGGACCTCCGACGTCGGCCCCCGCGGGTTGGTCGGCAGCGGCTCGGGCACCGGCAGCGACACCGTCTTCAGGTCGGGCGCGGCCGTGGTCGTCGTCGCCTGCGTCGTGGTGGTGGTCGACTCGACGAGCTCGTCCTGGTCGAGGTCGAGCAGGTGCTCGTCGGCCGTGTCCTCCGCCGGTGGCGCGGACGTCGTCGTGGTCGTGTCGTCGGGTGGGCGGAGACCGTCCGCGACCTCGGCCGCCGTGGTCATCACGACCGCGAGCAGCGCGATGGAGACAAGCCCGCCCAGGCTCAGGAGACGAGACGCGTGCGAACCCACCCTCATTTTCTACCCGGGTGCCGTGCCGCCACGGCGGCCATTCGGCCAATCGGCCGTCGAGCTGGGACGCCGCGGCCCCGCGCGGATCAGCTGGCGGCGATGGCGGTGAGCCCGAGGTCGCGGGCGACCTCGACCGCGGTCTCGCGGCCCTGGCGGACACACGCGGGCAGCCCGAGCCCGCGGCACGCGGCGCCCGTGAGGTGGACGCCCGGCGCCCGGTCGGCCAGCTCGGCCGTGACGAGGTCGACGACGGCCTCGTGGCCCGGCGGGTACTGGGGCAGCGAAGCCGGCCAACGGGTCACGCGACTCGCCGTCGGCGCCGACCGCAGTCCCATGGTGGTCGCGAGGTCGGCCATCACGGCGTCGACGACCTCGGCGTCGTCCATCGCGAGGTGCCGTTCGTCGTCGACCCGGCCGATCGAGGCCCGCAGCAGCGCGGTGCCGTCGGTCGCCAGGTGTGCCCACTTCGTCGACGCCCACGAGCACGCGGTGAGCACCAGGCCGGCGCTGCGGGGCACCAGGAACCCGCTGGCGTCGAGCGGGCGCTCCAGGGTGGCGGTGTCGACCGCCAGGGACACGAGCGTGACCGACGCGTAGCGGAGCCCGGCCAGCGCTGCCGCGGTCCCGGTCGAGTGGGCGGCGACGAGCGGTGCGGCCGCGAACGCCGGGATGGCGAGGACCACGGCGTCGGCCTCGATGTCGCCCACCGCGCTGCGGACCCGGTGGCGCTCGCCGTGGGACTCGATGGCGCTGACCGGGGCGCCGGTCGTGATCGTGGCGCCGTCGGCCCGCAGCCGCCGGGCGAGGGCCTCGACGATCCGGCTCACGCCGCCGGGCAGCGACCAGAAGACCGGGGCGTCGGGTGACGTGGACGCAGCTCGGCGTTGGGCTTGCAGCCCGCGGATGAGGCTCGTGTCCGACGCGGCGGCCGCTGCGAGCTGGGGTGCGCCGAGCGCGACGCTGAGGCGGTCGGCGTTGCCGGCGTTCACGCCCGAGAGGAGGGGCTCGACGAGCTGGGTGAAGACCTCGTCACCGACCCGGCGGCGGACGAGCGAACCGACCGACTCGTCACCGTCGTCCAGGTCGGTCGGGGTGCCCTCCGGCCGCGCGAGGTCCTCGGCGGCCCGAGCGACGCCGGCGTCGCTGACGAGGCCGCTGGAGGCCAGGGCGTCGAGGTCGGTCGGGACGCCGAGCACGAGGCCCTCGGGGAACGGTGCGAGGTCGGTCCCGCTCCACAGGTAGGCCCGCCGCGAGGCCGGCGCGACCAGCTCCTCGCCGAGCCCGAGCTCGACGCACAGGTCCGTGAGCCACGGCACGCGGGCGAGGAAGCCGTCGGGGCCGGCGTCGAGCGCGACCCCGGCGAAGGGCCCGGTCTCGATCTTGCCGCCGAGGCGGGCGCCCGCCTCGAGGACCCGCACGTCGACGCCGGCCCTCACCAGGTCGTACGCCGCGGCCAGGCCCGAGATCCCACCGCCGACGACGACCGCGACCGGCCGGCTCATGCCGCACCACCGGCGTCGTGGTCGTGGACGACCTCGACGACCCGTTCGAGGACGGACGGGTCGGTGTCGGGCAGCACGCCGTGGCCGAGGTTGAACACGTACCCCGGTGCGGTGGTCCCGGCGGCGAGGATGCGGCGCACCTCGGCCTCGACCGCGGGCCACGGGGCGCCGCACACCGCGGGATCGAGGTTGCCCTGCAACGCCTTCGTCGGGCCGACCCGCTCGCGGGCGACCCCGAGCGGGACCCGCCAGTCGACCCCGACGACGTCGGCGCCGGCGTCGCCCATCAGGCCGAGCAGCTCACCGGTGGTGACGCCGAAGTGGATGCGGGGCACGCCGGTGTCGGCCATCGCCTCGAGCACCCGCGTCGAGTGGGGGAGCACGAACCGCTCGTAGTCGACCGGGGTGAGGGTCCCGGCCCAGCTGTCGAAGAGCTGGATGGCCGACGCGCCGGCCTCGACCTGGGAGCGCAGCGACACGATGGCGAGGTCGGCGAGGCGGCCGAGGAGCTGGTCGAACAGCCCGGGGTCGCCGTGCATCAGCGCCTTCGTCCGGGCGTGGTCCCGCGACGGTCGGCCCTCGACCAGGTAGCTGGCCACGGTGAACGGGGCGCCGGCGAAGCCGATGAGGGGGATGTCGAGCTCGCCGACGAGGTTGCGCACCGTCTGGCCGACGTAGGGCACGTCCTCGTCGGGCTCGAGCGGTCGCAGCCGCTGCAGGTCGGCGGCGGAGCGGAACGGCTCCTCGACGACGGGGCCGACGCCCGGCTTCACGTCGACCCCGAAGCCGATGGCGGCGACCGGCACGACGATGTCGGAGTAGAGGATGGCGGCGTCCACGCCGTAGCGGCGCACCGGCTGGAGCGTGATCTCGGTGGCCAGGTCGGCGTCGGCGACCGCGTCGAGGATGGTGCCCGAGCCGCGCAGGGCCCGGTACTCGGGCAGGCTGCGCCCGGCCTGGCGCATGAACCACACCGGCACCCGGTCGTGGGGCTCGCCCCGGCACGCGGCCAGGAACGGCGACGAGTCGAGGCCCGCCCCGGTGGCGGTCGTGGTGGCGTCCGCGCTCATGACGGCGCTCCCACACCGGCGAGCGCCTCGCCGAACGGTCCGCTGGTGAGCGAGGCGAGCACCGACGTGCGGGCGGCCTCGGCGACCGCGGCGGAGCGGGACGCGTCGTGGGCCACCGGGCCCATGGCGTCGACGACGGCGGCGTCGGGCTCGAGGCCGATCACCGCGCTGCCCGACGCCTTCACCGCCCGCAGCTCGCCGACCAGCTCGGTGTGGTGGAGGGCCCGGGTCGCCAGCGTCGGCTGGGCCCGCAGGACACTCGTCGGTGCCGACATCGGCGACGAGACGATGACCAGGTCGAAGCCGCAACCGGCGGTCAGGTCGGCGTTGGTCGGCGAGTGGGCGCCGCCGTCGATGTGCTCGGCCCCGCCGAAGGTGACGGGCTCGAACCACCCGGGCACCGCACACGACGCCGCCACTGCGAGCGGCAGGTCGATCGGTGTCACGTCGTCGCGTCCGATGACGACCCGGCGGCCGTTGTCGAGGCGCACGGTGCAGATCCAGGTCGCGGCGTCCGGCCACGCGTCGCCGGTGATGGCCCGGATCCGGTTCTGCAGGTCGGTCGTGGGCTTCGTGCCCCGGGGCAGCGAACCGGCGAGCGCGAGCCCGGGCCGGGGCGGCCAGCGCAACGCCACGCCGGTCAGCGCCAGTCGGGGTGAGGACGGCAGCGGGAGGGTCGGCCGGGCCGGGCGGGGCTCGGGATGTTCGTCCGACGGCTCGTCGCGGACCAGCTCGCGGGCCTCGGGGGACAGCTCGGCGCCGGTCGCCCGGGCGAACAGGTCGGCCGGCGCCACCCCGGAGCGCAGGATCGCCGCGGTGCTCGACCCGGCCGAGGTCCCGACGACGAGGGGGAGCTCGCGCAGGTCCCAGCCGGTCACCTCCGCCAGCGCGGCGAGTGCGCCGGCGTGGTAGGCGCTGCCGAGCGCGCCCCCGGCGCCGAGGACGAGCGCGACGGATGGTGAACGTTCCGCGGACACGTCGGCATCGTCCCACGTGCCGCACACGTCCGCCGAACCGCGTCCGCTCCCCGTTGCTCGGGTCGGACAGGGGCCCGGGTCACGAGCAATTTGGCCCATTGCGCTTCAGCCGCGGCGGACCCGCGTCGTAACCGCCCCTGAGGTTCCGGAACCCTCCGGAGCCGATCGGTCCGTCCACCGAGGGTGTTCATGGGTGAGAGGGCTCGAGGCGGGCACGGCCGCACGTCGTGGTTCGCCGGGATGTCCGTCGTCAGTCTGGCCGCGGTGACCGCCACCGTTGCCGCGGTCGGCACGCTGGTCGGTGACCCGGCCGATGTCGGTACCGCCGGCAGCGCCGTGGAGGTCGTCGCCCGGGCGGACGAACGCGTGAGCACCGCGACCACGAGCGCGGCCCGGTCGGTCGTCTCCCGACCCGCCGCGGGCGGCGCCGGTCCGGTGCTGATCGAGCAGGTCACCGAGAACCTCGGCTGCATCGTCGTTCCGCTCGTTCCGGCCGACGGCTACGACGAGTTCTACGACCAGTACTGCACCTCGCGGCTCGGCGTTCGCATCGTGGCCGACGAGGCGGTCGACCCGGACGCACTGGTGGCCGCCGCCGAGCTGGTCGACGTCGTGCTCGCCGACCGGCCCGACATCGTCACCCGTCTCGTCGACGGCGACCTGCGCATCGGCGTGCTCGACCGCGACGACGACGCCCCGGAGATGCCCGAGTACCGGGACCTGCCCCGGCTCTTCCCCGACGTCGACTGGACCGCGGCCCGGGCCTACGGCGCCCGCCCCGGTCGGCCGCTGATGGTCGTGCCGGAGGAGAACCTCCTGTGCCGCGACGACGACACCTACCCGGGCCAGAGCGTGTTCCTCCACGAGATCGGCCACACCGTGCTCGACATGGCGGTCATCCCGGCCGACCCGACGTTCGAGGACCGGGTCGAGGCCGCGTACGAGGCGGCGATGGCGTCGGGCGTGTACGTCGACTCCTACGCCACCGTGAACGCCGACGAGTACTGGGCCGAGGGCGTGCAGGACTACTTCGATGCCAGCCGCCCCCGCGACGAGAGCCGCTCCGGCGGGTTCGACAGCCGCGTCGCCGACCGGCGAAGCCTGCTCGAGCTCGACCCGACCCTCCACGCCCTCGTCGCCGAGGTCTTCGGCGACAACGGCTGGCGCTTCGCCTGCCCGTAGGCGGGTGAGATCTCGGGGCAGCTGGCGCCCCGGACGCTCAACGGTCCCGGTCTCTCCCGCGGCGGCGGCGAGGGTCCCGGGACCGTTTGCGTTGGTGGGGCGATGAGCCGACGAGCGGAGGGAGCCCTGGCCGGACGGAACCAGGAGACAGCCGCCGCAGGCGTCTCAGCCCTTTGACAAGGGCTCGCCAGAGCCCTTGCGAGGCGTCAGGCGGTCTGCTCCTCGAGCATGCTGCGGAGCATCCACGCGGTCTTCTCGTGGACCCGGAGGCGCTCGGTGAGGAGGTCCTCGGTGGACTGGTCGTTCGCCTTGTCGGCTGCGGGGTACACGTCGCGGGCGGTGCGGGCGACGGCCTCGTGGCCCTCGACGAGCTGGGCGATCATGTCCTTGGCCGCGGGGACGCCGTCGGCCTCGGAGATCGACGTGAGCTCGCCGAACTGGGCGTAGCTGCCCGGGGCGAACAGGCCGAGGGAGCGGATCCGCTCGGCGATGAGATCGACCGCGGCCGCGAGCTCGGTGTACTCCTCCTCGAACATGAGGTGGAGCGTGTTGAACATCGGGCCGGTCACGTTCCAGTGGAAGTTGTGGGTCTTGAGGTAGAGGGTGTACGTGTCCGCCAGCAGGCGCCCGAGGCCCTCGGCGACCGCCTCGCGGTCACTCGCCTCGATGCCGATGTCGATGCTCACGTTCGCTGCCATGGTCTCGCTCTCCTGGAGCTCGTCGCTCCGTCCTTCGTGGTTCGGTCGGTGGTCGGCCCGGGGCGCGTCGCACGCGGGTCCGGAACCGTCGGTCTCTCTGTCATGTACAACAAGCGTGGGCGCCCCGACATGCCCGAACGGCCGTCGACGCGTGGGCCACCGTGCCCGAATCAGGTGACGCGCTCGATGAGCACGACGGGGATCGTGCGGTCGGTCTTCGTCTGGTACTCGGCGTAGTCGGGCCACACCGCGACCGCCCGCTCCCACCACGCCTCGCGCTCGGGCCCGACGACCTCGCGGGCGAGCGCGTCCCACTCCTCGGGGCCGTCGCGGAGCATGACCTCACGGTGGTGGCGCAGGTTCTCGTACCAGAGCGGGTGGTCGTCGGCGCCGCCCTTCGACGCGATCGCGGCATAGACGCCGTCGTGCTCGACCCGCATCAGCGGTGACTTGCGCAGCTTGCCCGACGTGCGGCCGACGGTGGTGAGGATGATCACCGGCACGTCGCGCATGGTCGTGCCCTCCGTGCCCCCGCTGGCCTCGTAGGTGGCGACCTGGTCCCGTACCCACTCGGACGGGCTCGGCTCGTACTCTCCCTGGAGCGGCATGGCGCGACGGTACCCAGCACCCGGGCGCTGCGCCCGGGGACGGAGCGGCCGCGTCGCCCTCCCTGTCGGCCGCTGCCCGGACCGGCCCGCTCAGCCGAGCGTCACCGGCAGGTGCTCGAGCCCCCGCAGGGTGAACGTCGGCCGCAGGGTCGGCTCGCCGGCGAGCGCGAGGTTCGGGAACCGGCGGATGAGCGTGGTGATCGCGACCTCGCCCTCCATGCGGGCGAGTGCGGCGCCGAGGCAGTGGTGCATGCCGCCGCCGAACGCGAGGTGGTGGGCCGAGTCCGGCCGGTCGAGCCACAGCCGGTCGGGCTGGGCGAAGCGCTGCGGGTCGCGATTGGCGGCGCCGAGCACGACGATGACCTGGTCGCCCGGCGGGATCGTCCGGTCGTGGAGCGTGATCGGTTCGATCGCGACCCGCTGGGTCATCTGCACCGGGCTGTCGTAGCGCAGCAGCTCGTCGGTGGCGTTGCGGTCGAGCGCCGGGGTGGTCCGCAGCTGCGTGAGCGCCTCGGGGTGGCGCAGCAGCGCGGCGGTGCCGTTGCCGATCAGGTTCACGGTGGTCTCGTGGCCGGCGATGAGCAGGAGCACGGCGAGGTCGATGAGCTCACGGCGGCTGAGCCGGTCCCCGTCGTCCTCGACGGCCAGCAGTCCGGACAGGAGGTCGTCGCGCGGGTCGCGCTGGCGCTCGTTGGCGAGTGCGTCGATGTACTCGCCGACCGCACCGATCGACGCGTCGATGCGCCGGTTCTCCTCGTCCGTGCGCAGCACGGACGGGTCGACGCTGCGGGCCATGTCCCGCGACCAGGCGCCGAAGCGGCCGTGGTCCGCGTAGGGCACCCCGAGCAGCTCGCAGATGATCGTCACCGGGAGTGGGTAGGCGAGTGCCGCGACGAGGTCGAGCTCGTCGTCGGGACCGTGGTGGTGCTCGACGGCGTTGAGGAGGTCGGCGGTGATCTCGCGGGCCCGGTCTCGCAGGCGGTTGACGACCCTCGGCGTGAACGCCCGGGACACGAGGCCCCGCAGGCGGGTGTGGTCGGGCGGGTCGAGGAACAGGAGCGACGGCTGCTCGTCGTACATGGCGGCAAGGCGCTCGTCGTGCTCCGCGAACTGCTCGAACAGGCGGCTGCGGCGCTCGTCGCTCGACGCGTGCGGCGATCGCAGCAGCGCGGCACAGTCGGCGTGGGCGAACGCGAACCAGGCGCCGGTGCCGGTGTCGAGCAGCGGCCCGGCGTCGCGCTCGGCGGCGTAGAGCGGGTACGGGTCCCGACGGTTCTCGTCGGCGAACGCCCGGACGAAGAAGTCGTCCTCGGCGGCCACCGTCGCTTCGGTGCCGAGCTCGGATGTCATGTCGCCTCCCCAGGGCGGTCCCCCGAGCTCCCAGCGTTCACGGACACGGGGTTGCGGTCAAGGGACCGAGGTCCTCCGGTGACCCGGTGTCAGGGGTGGTGCCGCTCGGATGGCGGTGTCGTTCAGATGGCGAGGCGTCCGCCGCCGTCGAGGTGGCGGCGGGCCATGGCGGCGAGCAGGACCCAGTAACCCGACGCGCCGTCGACCAGGTCGGACCGGTCGATCCGGACGGGACGGATGGCGTCGCCGGGCGCCCAGGCCGTGGCGTCGGCCGTCCGGTCGGGGTGCTCGAGGAGGTGGTCGAGGCCGTCGACGGTGACCTCGACGAGCTCGTCGACCTCACCGGGCGCCGGCCGGTACGTGTCGAGCGCGCGGTCGTCGGGGGAGAGGTACACGTGGACCATCTCCCGGTTGCGGCCCTCCCCGGCGTCGTCGGCCAGCAGCCGCGTCCCGAGCGGCACCAGCGACGCGGGGTCGACGGCGACGCCGAGCTCCTCGGCGTACTCGCGCACACCGTCGAGCGGTTCCTCGCCGGCGGAGAGGTGGCCGGTGACCGACAGGTCGAGCAGGCCGGCGAACGCCGATTTCGTCCGGCTCCGGCGCTGGAGGACGACGGAACCGGCGCCGGGCCGGACGACGAGGCAGTGGAACACGCGGTGCCAGTCACCCCGGGCGTGGACCTCGGCCCGGGTCCGGGTGGCCACGACCCGCCCGGTGGCCGGGTCGACGACGTCGAGCATCTCCGGGCCGCTCATCGTGGCGTCGCCGACCATCCGGCCGTCCCCGCGAGCCGGTCGACCACGACCGACGCAGCCGTCATCGCAGGACCAGACCCTTGTAGCCGTCGACGAACCCGGCGGCCCGCAGCGCGTCGACATGGGGTGACTCCGATACGGGACCGCCGTCGACCTTGGCGATCTCCAACCGGCGCAGGCGGCCCCGGTCGATCAGCGTGCGCAGCGCGGCCGCCCAGTCGGGCGCGTCGGCGGTGGCGTCGAACGTGACCAGACTGCGGCCGCCCCGTTCGAGGTAGGCGACGAGCTCGCCGTCGAGCAGGGCGACGAACGCGCCGGCGGCCCGGGCCGGCCGTCCGGCGGTCTCGGGCCACGGCAGCGACGCGCCATAGGGCTGGGCCGGGTCGGTGGCGGCGAGGACCACGGTCTCGGTCGCCTCGGGAGGCTCGCGGAACGTGCGGATCCGGTCGACGGCGCCGGCGAGCGCGAACTGGGCGGCGCCGAGCCCGGCGACGAAGTAGCCCCGGCGCACGCGGCCCCGCTTCTCCATCTCCCGCAGCACCGGGTACACGCCGGCGAAGCCGCCCTCCGCGCCCTCACCGAGCGCGGCCTCCCGGGTCAGGACCCCGTAGCGCTCGAGCAGCTGGACGGCCCGGGCGTGGGCGGCCTCGGTGGCCGACGGCGCCGGTTCGAGCAGCGGCGCCACCAGCGACCACCGCCCGGCCGCCCGCGGTGGGCCGAGCCGGGCGAGGCGACCGGGGTTGGCGCCCCGGCGGCCCTTGGACCGCTTCGCGCTCTTCGAGCCGCCGAGGGCCCGGACCGGCGCCAGGCTGTCGTTGGTCACGAGCCCGGCCCACACGAGGTCCCACAGGGCGGCGAGGACGGTCTCGTCGTCGTAGGCGAGGTCGGCGGCGCCGACGGCCCGCTGCAGGTCGGGCCAGAACGACGCCCCCCGGTGCTCGAGGTGGTCGAGCAGCACCCGGTGGTGGGCGTCGTCGGGTGGCTCCTCGCCGGTGGCGCCGAGCAGCAGCGCCGCCTGGTCCCGGAACGCGAGGCGGACCCGGCCGTCGCTCGAACCGAGCGGGCCGGCGCCGACCCACACGACCTCACCGGCGGCGCACAGGGCGTCGAGATCGGCGGCCTGGTAGTCGGGCAGGCGCGACGCGAGGACGTCGGCCTCGAGGACCGACGCGGGGATCGCCGCGCCGGCGAGCATGCCGATGACGTCGACCAGGGCGTCCATGCCCCGGCGCTTCTGGCCGACGCCGTGCCACGCCGGCAGGAACCGGGCCAGCGCGGCCTGCTCGACCGGTTCGACCTCGCGGCGCAGCGTCGCCAGCGACCGACGGCGGAGCTGGCGGAGCACGTCGGCGTCGCACCACTCCCGCTCCACCCCGCCGGGACGGAACTCGCCCCGGACGATGCGGCCGTCCTCGGAGAGCCGATCGAGCGCCGGGCCGAAGCGGTCGGGGGCGAGGCCGAACCGGTCGGCGAGGTCGATGGTGCGGAACGGGCCGTGGGTCCGGGCGTAGCGGGCGGCCAGCTCGACGAGCGGCTCGGGGTGGGCCTCGGTGAACGCGGCGGGCAGGCCGAGCGGGACCGCGGCGCCGAGCGCGTCGCGCAGGCGACCGGCGTCCTGGGTGTCGGCCAGGTGGGGCTCACCGGCGATGGTGACCTCGTAGGCCCGGCGCTGCTCGACGAGCGTGCCGATCCAGCCCTCGAGCGCGGCCCGGTCGGTGACCCGGGCGGCCAGCTCGTCGGGGCGGAGCGGGCCGAGGAGGCGGAGCAGGTCCCACGTCTCGTCGGCGTCGCGGGCTCGGCGGCCGTCGGTCAGGCGTTGCAGCTCGAGCTCGAGGTCGGCGAGGACGCCCGGGTCGAGCAGCTCCCGCAGCTCCTCGGCGCCGAGGAGGTCGCGCAGCAGGTCACGATCGAGGGCCAGCGCCGCGGCCCGCCGCTCGGCGAGCGGGGCATCGCCCTCGTACATGTAGACGGCGATCCAGCCGAACAGCAGCGACTGGGCGAACGGCGACGACCGCTGCGTGTCGACCCCGACCATCCGTACCCGGCGCGAGCGCAGGTCGCGCAGCAGCTCCCGCAGCGCCGGGAGATCGAAGACGTCGTTCACGCACTCCCGGGTCGTCTCCAGCAGCATCGGGAACGTCGGGTACCGGGCCGCCACCGTGAGCAGGTCGGCCGCCCGCTGGCGCTGCTGCCACAACGGGGTGCGCTGGTCGGGCCGGCGGCGGGGCAACAGGAGCGCCCGGGCCGCGCACTCCCGGAACCGGGAGGCGAACATGGCGGTGGCCGGCAGATGGGCCACGACCAGCTCGTCGAGGTCGTCGGGGTCGATGGCCAGCAGCTCGGTCGGCAGCTCGTCGACCGCCTCCGGTAGCCGCAGCACGATGCCGTCGTCGCTCCAGATCAGCTCGACGTCGACGCCCCACTCCTGGCCGAGCCGCGACTGGAGCGCCATCGCCCACGGGGCGTGGACCTGGGCCCCGAACGGCGAGAGGACGCAGACCCGCCAGTCGCCGATCTCGTCACGGAACCGCTCGACCACGATCGTGCGGTCGTCGGGCACCACGCCCGTCGACTCGGCCTGCTCGGCCAGGTACTGGACGAGGTTGGTCGCGGCCCGCTCGTCGAGCGCCCCGCCGCCGGTGAGCCGGGCGACCTGGGCGTCGTCGTCGCCACTCGACCGCAGCTCGCGGGTGAACTCGCCGAGCGCCCGGCCGAGCTCGATCGGCCGGCCCGGTCCGTCGCCGTGCCAGAACGGCATCTTGCCCGGCTCGCCCGGCGCCGGCGTGACCACGACCCGCTCGTGGGTGATGTCCTCGATCCGCCACGTCGACGCCCCGAGCAGGAACGTCTCGCCCGGGCGGCTCTCGTAGACCATCTCCTCGTCGAGCTCGCCGACCCGGGTACCGTCGGGCAGGAACACCCCGTAGAGGCCGCGGTCGGGGATCGTGCCCGCGTTGGTGACCGCCAGCCGCTGGGCGCCGGAACGGCCCCGCACCCGGCCCTCGACCCGGTCCCACACGATGCGGGGCCGCAGCTCGGAGAACTCCTCGCTCGGGTACCGGCCGGCCAGCAGGTCGAGCACCCCGGAGAGCTGGTCATCGCTGATCTCGTTGAAGCACGCGGCGCGCCGCACGACCCGGACGAGGTGGTCGTGGTCCCACTCGTCGAGCGCGCACATGGCGACGATCTGCTGGGACAGCACGTCGAGCGGGTTGCGCAGGTAGCGGGTCGACTCGATGAGCCCCTCCTGCATCCGGCCGCACACCACGGCCGTCTCCAGCAGGTCGGCCCGGTGCTTGGGGAACAGGCGGCCCCGGCTCGGTTCGCCGACCTGGTGGCCGGCCCGCCCGATGCGCTGCAGCCCCCGGCTCACCGCGCCCGGCGACTCGACCTGGATCACGAGGTCGACCGCCCCCATGTCGATGCCCAGCTCGAGCGAGCTGGTGGCGACGATGCCCTTCAGGTCGCCCCGCTTCAGCTCGTCCTCGATCTGGAGGCGCCGCTCCCGGCTCAGCGACCCGTGGTGGGCCTTCACCAGCTCGACGGCCGGCGGCTGGCCCTCGGCCTCGGCCGAGCGGTTCGTGCCTTCGGCATGCAGCTCGTTGAGCCTGGTCGCCAGGCGCTCGGCCAGGCGGCGGGCGTTGACGAAGATGATCGTCGAGCGGTGCTCCTCCACCAGCTCCAGCAGCCGGGGGTGCATCGACGGCCAGATGCTGCGCCGGGCCGGGCCCGCGGCGGCCGGGCCGCTGACCGGCTCCTCGATGATCTCGCCGAGCGCGCCCATGTCCTCGACCGGCACCTCGACGGTCAGCTCCATCGGCTTGCGCACGCCGGCATCGGCGATCGTCACCGGGCGGGGCCGGCCGTCGTCACCCCGGCCGCCGAGGAACGACGCGACCTCCTCCAGCGGGCGCTGGGTGGCGGAGAGGCCGATGCGCTGGGGCGGCCGCTCGCAGATCTCCTCCAGCCGCTCCAGGCTGAGCGACAGGTGGGCGCCCCGCTTGGTCGGCACGAGGGCGTGGATCTCGTCGACGATGATCGTCTCGACCGTCCGCAGCGTCTCCCGGGCCCGCGACGTGAGGATCAGGTAGAGCGACTCGGGGGTGGTGATCAGCAGCTCGGGCGGCCGGCGGGCCATCTGCCGACGCTCCTCCGCCGACGTGTCCCCGGTGCGGAGGCCGACGCTCGGCGCCCGCCGGGTGATGCCGAGGCGCTCGGCGGCGAGGCCGATGCCGGTCAGCGGCGAGCGGAGGTTCTTCTCGACGTCGACCGCCAGCGCCCGCAGCGGCGACAGGTAGAGGATGCGGGTGCCGGGCTCGTCCTCCGGGGGTGGGTCGCGCATCAGCCGGTCGATGCCCCACAGGAACGCGGCCAGCGTCTTGCCGGTGCCGGTCGGCGCGCAGATGAGGGTGTGGTCGCCCCGGCTGATGGGCGGCCAGCCCTTGGACTGGGGCGCGGTCGGCTCGCCGAACGCCGTGCGGAACCACTCGGCAACGGCTTCGTCGAACGGCGCGAGCGGCTCGTCGGTCACCATCGCAGAACCTACCCAGGAGCACTGACAGTCAGCCGGGGCGGTCGGCCCCGCCGACGCCGGGTGGATGCACCACCTGACCGGGTTCTACCCGGCGGCCAGCAGGTCGGCCACGGCGCCGAGCGACGGCACCGTCGGGTAACCGGAGCCTGCGGCGTAGCCGTGGGGGTCGATGATCACGACGGGCATGCCCGCCGCCGTCGCGCCCTCGCCGTCGGCGGCCGGGGTGTCGCCCACGTAGAGGACCCGGGCCGGGTCGGCGCCGAGGGCGTCCAGTGCCGGGGCGAAGATCGCCGGGCCCGGCTTCGAGATGCCGACGATGTGGGAGTCGACGATGACGACGACCTCGGTCGCCTCGCCGGGCCCGACCTGGCAGACCGCCCCCTCGGCCAGCTGCTGGACCGCGGTGCCGTCGTTGTTGGTGACGACGGCGAGGGGCAGCGCGGTCGTGGCGAGACGGCACAGGGCGTCGACCGCGTCGTCCTGGCGCCACGACCACAGCTCGCGGGCCGGGCGGGAGAAGTGAAGTCGCTCGAGCGGTTCGGCCGCCGCCGCGGGCAGGCCGAGCTCGTCGGCGTAGGCCTCCAGGTAGCTGGCCTTCCACGTGCGGTTCCGGTACGCGGCGACGCCCCGGTAGTGGGCCCGGTGGTAGGCGTCGTGGTCGTCGGGGACGGTCCAGCCGGCCTCGGTGAGCACGTCGCGGGTCAACCCGGGCGACGGCAGCAGGAACACCCCGCCGATGTCGAGGGCGACGGCGTCGATCGCTCCGGGGTCGAACGGGGGCTCGGTGGCAGTCACCTGCGCGATCGTTCCAGAACGGTGAGGTCGCTCGCCGCCGCGATTCGTTGGCTGCTCGGTCGGTGGCCGCTCAGCCCTCGGTCGGCTCCAACCGCTTGGCCAGCATGGTCACCCGCTTGGCGCCGCCGTCGGTGGTCTGCTCGCCGTAGGCCACGAACCCGAGGCGGTCGTGGAACGCCAGGGACTGCGAGTTCCGGGGCCGGATGTTGACCTCGGCGCACAGGAACTCGTGGTCGGGGCCGTGTGCGGCGGCGAAGTGGTCGTAGAACGCCCGCCCGATGCCCCGGCCGTGGGCCGAGGGGTCGACGACGACGCGGTCGACGTAGAGGAACGAACCGAACCGCTCCTTGAACCAGGCGTAGTTCATGCTGTCGTAGTGGACGTCGCCGGGATGGGTGAGCCCGACGAGGAACCCGACGATGCGCCCGTCGAGCTCGGCGACCTCGAAGAACGGCGCCTCGTCGGCGAAGATGCCGAACTGCTCCATCGTGATGCCGTTCACGGCCGGCACCGCGGCGTTGTTCAGCGCCTGCACGACGTCGAGATCGGCAAGGGCAACACGTCGGTAGGTCGGTTCACTCACACCCCGACGGTAGGCGATCGGACTCACCGGTCAGATCTCGCGGCCGAACTGGCGGGGTGAATCGACGGCGCGCGCAGCAGAAACCACGCCAGTTCGTGGTCGGTTGACGGTGGCGCGGGAGGACGTGCCCGAGGTCGACCGTCTGCGGGGCCGAACTGGCGGGGAGAAACGACGGCGCGCAGAGCAGAAAACCACGCCAGTTCGGCGCCGGGACGCGTCAGGTGACGGTGCGGATGGCGGCGGTGGCGGTCGCCGTGGCGACGACGGTGCCGGACTCGTCGGCCAGCTCGCCGGCGAGGAACGCGATGTCGCGGGTCCGCCGGACGACCCGACCGGTGCCGACGAGCGTGCCCGGCCGGGCGGGACGGTGGAACTGCACCTGGAGGTCGAGCGTCGGGGCGAACGTCGCCGGCCCGAGCGTGGCGACGAGGGCCGGGCCGAGGGTGTCGTCGAGCATGGCGGCGAGGAGCCCGCCCTGGACGGTCCCGATCGGGTTGAGGAACTGCTCGGTCGCCTCGAAGCCGACCTCGATCGTGCCGGCGTCGGGGTCGATCGCCCGCAGCGTCCAACCGAGCAGGGTCGCGGCCGGCGGTTCCGGTACCCGGCCGGCGACGAAGTCCCAGAACATGCCCTCACGGTCGGCGTGGGCGGTCGTGTCGGTCATGTTCGAGGTCCCCCGGGAGCTGGTGTGGATATTGATCCGAAGTAGCTTCGGATGAAAGTCTCGGGAACGTGAGCGAGCCTGTCAAGCGACGTTCCGGGGGTCCGACGCGGTCCTACGACGGCTCGGGCCGGGCCGCCGAGTCGGACCGGACCCGGCGCCGGGTGCTCGATGCCGCCCGCGCGCTGCTCGTCGAGGAGGGGTACCGGTCGACCACCGTCGCGGCGATCGCCGAGCGGGCCGGGGTCCATCACGACACCGTCTACCGGCTCGTGGGCCGCAAGCCGGTGGTGCTCGGCCGTCTCGTGGAGGAGGCGCTCTCCGGTGAGGACCGGGTGGTGCCCGCCAGCGAGCGACCCTACGTCGCGGCGATCAGGTCGGCGCCGGACGCCGCTACGAAGATCGACCTCTACGCGGCGGCGACCCGGGGAATGCTCGAGCGGTTGGCGCCGCTGTTCACCGCGCTGCGCGACGCTGCCGGTACCGAGCCCGAGGCCCGCGAGCTGTGGTCGGGGTTCAGCGCCCGGCGGGCCGCCAACATGCGTGCGTTCGTGGCCGACGTCGCGGGCGCCGGCGGGTTGCGTGACGGCCTCGACGTCGAGACCGCCGCCGACACCGTGTGGCTGACCAACAGCCCGGAGACCTACGTGATGCTCACCGATGAGCGCGCGTGGACGCCCGACCGCTACGAGCGTTGGCTGGCCGATACCTGGAAGCGGCTGCTGTTGCCCTGACCCGGGCCGCGTCGGCCGGCCCGTGTCGTCAGATGGCGATCTCCGCCGGGATGGCCGCCTCGGCGCGCGTCGGGCCGTCGTCGTCGAGGACCACCCACCTCATGAGGAGCCCGTCGGCGACGTCGGCGAGCCACACCACGCCGAGCTTCGCCTCCTCGTCGTCGGGGAGGCCGAGGTGGGAGCCCGTCGTCGTGCCGAGGACCGCGACCCGACCACCGTTGCTCGTCAGGTAGCGGGGATGGATGACGTAGTCCGGGAACGCCTCGACGTACCCCCGCCAGGCGGCCACGTTCGCCTCCCGGCCGACGACGGGCTCCGTGCCACCGATCTCGAGGCGGTGCTCGTCGTGCATGAGCGCGCCGAGCGCGTCGAGGTCGGTCCGGTTGATCGCGTCGATGAAGCTCACGGTTGCCGCGAGCGGCGGCGTCGGTGTCCGTGCCATGGCGGGAGTCTCGCAGCGAACGGCGCCCCGCTCCATCGACACCGGCCGTCCCGCCGTCGCTGTCATCCGAGACCCGTTCATTCGCAGCCGACGCCGTCGCGGTCCCGGTCGAGCCCGTAGACGTCGTCGCCGACCACCCACACCGGCCCGCGCACGTAGGCCGGCCCGTTGCCCCTGCCGCCGGCGCAGTCCACGTCGCTCGCGATGGGGACGCACCCGGAGTAGTTGGGGTCACACGACGCCGCCCGGACCTCGGCGGTCGTCGGCGTCACGGTCGTGATCGTGGGCGGGACGGTCGTCGTCGGGACGGCGGTCGTCGTCGGTGCCGCGGTGGTCGTCGGCGCGGTGGTGGTCGAGACCGTCGTGATCGGCGCAGAGGTTGTCGGGGGCGCGGTCGTGATCGATGCGGCTGATGTCGTCGCCGCGGCGACCGATCGTGAGGCCGTCGGCGTCGGGTCGCCGGCCTCGGCCGATGCCGCCGTTGCGGCCGTGCGTGCCCGGAGCGTCGATGGCTCGGGCTCGGGATCGTCGAGCGCGATCGCGGTCAACGTGATCGCTGCCACCGCGGCGCCGATCGCGCGCCGCGTCGACACCACCTGGTGTGCCTTCGTTCCCCGCATGTGACCCCCGCCGGGTTCGTGCGGCGCGTCCGCCGTGCCGCTGCGATCTCATCGACGGCGTGGCCGGGTCGGCGGAGGTGAACCGCAGCGGCGGCCGCATCGTCCGGGTGGCGTAGGCCCGTGGACCCAGCTGCCCGCGCCGCGATCGCCGGCCGCGCTGCGACCGCGCCGGTGTTCGGCGTTGGGCGATCGTGTGCGGTCTCCGCGTCGGGTTCGACGCCTCGGGCCGCGAACATCGGAGACGGCAGTGATCGGGGAGCGACGACTCGTGGCACGCATCTTCATCACCGGATCGACCCAGGGGCTGGGGCGGGCGGCCGCCGTCGCCTTGATGGACGACGGCCATGAGGTCGTCCTCCATGCCCGCAACCCCGAGCGCGCCGATGCCGTGGCCGACCTCGCCGAGCGGGCCGCCGGGGTCGTGGTCGGTGACCTGGCCAGCGCGGAGGCGACTCACGACCTCGCCGAGCAGGTCAACACCTTCGGGCGCATGGACGCGGTGATCCACAACGCCGGCATCTACGTCGAGCCCGACCGTTCCGCCACCGCGGACGGCCACGCCCGGACGCTGGCGGTGAACGTGCTGGCGCCCTACCTCCTGACCGTGGAGATGGCGCGGCCCGACCGGTTGATCTACCTGAGCAGCGGCCTCCACACCGGCGGCGGCAGCTCGCTCGACGACATCGACTGGACGTCCCGCCGGTGGAACGGCTCCCGGGCCTACGCGGAGAGCAAGCTCCACGTCGCCGCGCTGGCGTGCACGGTCGCCCGGCGGTGGCCCGATGTTGTCGCCAACGCGGTCGACCCCGGTTGGGTGCCGACCCGGATGGGCGGGCCGAGCGCCACCGACGACCTCGTCGCCGGGCACGAAACCCAGGTCTGGTTGGCGGTGAGCGACGACCCCGAGGCCACCACCAGCGGCGGGTACTGGTTCCACCGCCGGCGCCAGGAGCCCGCCGCAGCGGTCACCGACGAGGCGTTCGGCGACGCACTCGTCGCCGAGCTCGGCCGCCTCACCGGCGTGCCGTTCCCCTGACGACCGGTTCTGGTCTACACGTTCGCTCCCATCCGCCCAGGTCGCAGCTCGCACATGTAGGCCAGAACGGCGAGGGGCCGCGGGCGCGACGGCCGGGGACGCCGTCAGGCGAGGGTGGCCGGGTCGACGTTGCCGCCGCACACCATGACCGCGAGGCGTTCGCCGGGCTCGGGGCAGTAGGCGCCGGAGATGAGCGCGGCGAGGGCGGTGGCGCCGCCTGGCTCGGCGGCGATGCGCAGGTCGGCCCACAGGGCGCGCTGGGCGGCGACGATGGCGTCGTCGTCGACGAGCACGCTCTCGTCGACGTGGCGGCTGACCACCTGCCACGGCCCGGCGCCGATCTGGCGGGCGCCCAGTGAGTCGGCGGCCACGCCCTTCACCTCGACCCGCACCGGCTCCCCGGCCGCCCGGGCGGCGTGGAGGCAGTTCGACGTCGCGGGCTCGACGGCCACGACCCGGACCCGGTCGCCGAACCACGCGGCGGTACCGGCGATGAACCCGCCGCCACCGACGGCGACGAGGACGGTGTCGAGACCGGGGCGCTGCTCGTCGAGCTCCCGGGCGCACGTGCCCTGGCCCGCCATCACCTCGGGCGGCTCGTAGGGGTGGATCTGCAGCGCTCCGGTCTCGGCTGCCCGCTCGTTGGCGGCGGCCTGGGCGTCGTCGTAGACCTCGCCGACGACGCGCACGTCGGCGCCGAACGATGCGATGCGCTCGCGCTTCACCGGTGAGCTCACGCCGGGGACGTAGACCTCACAACGGTGGCCGAGCGCCCGGGCGACGTAGGCGACGGCCTGGCCGTGGTTGCCGCCCGACGCGGCGATGATCCCGGCCGGCGGGACCTCCCGGCTGAGCGCGAAGTTGAACGCACCCCGGGCCTTGAACGAGCCGGTGTGCTGGAGGAGCTCGAGCTTGCAGACGAGGTCGAGGTCGCCGAGCCCGAACGAGCCGGCGCCGACCTCGACGATCGGGGTGCGGCGGACACGGCCGGCCAGGCGCTGCGCGGCGGCGGTGATCGCATCGGGACCGGGCGCGGTCGCGCTCGGGTTGGGGGCGCTCGGGTCGGGGGCGCTCGGGTCGGGGGCGGTCGGTCCGGGCGGGGCGGGGGTGGCGGGGTCGGCCATCCGATCATTCTCACGCGCGTCGGCCGACCTACCGTGACCGGGTGCCCGAGGGCGACACGATCCACCGCACGGCGGGCCGGCTGCGGCCGGCGCTCGAGGGCGCGACCCTCGAGCGGTTCGAGGCGCCCCGCCTCGTCGGCGACCGTCCACGCCCCGGTGAGACGATCGACGTGGTCGAGGCGGTGGGCAAGCACCTGCTGATGCGGTTCTCCGGTGGGCTCGTGCTCGACACCCACATGCGGATGACCGGCAGCTGGCACCTCTACCGGGCCGGTGAGCGGTGGCGGAAGCCGCCGAACCTGGCCCGGGTGACGATCACCGTTGCCGGATGGGTGGCGGTGTGCTTCTCGGCCCCGGTCGTGCGGATCCGCCACGAACGGACCCCCGGGCCGTCGCATGTCGCCCACCTCGGCCCCGACCTGTGCACGCCCGAGCCCGACCTCGACGCCGCCGTCGCCCGGATGGCGCAGCTCCACGACCCGACCGACGAGATCGCCGACGTCCTGTTGGACCAGCGGGTCGCGGCGGGGATCGGCAACGTCTACAAGAGCGAGGTGCTGTGGGCGCGGCGGGTCAGCCCGTTCGCGCCGCTCGTCTCGCTCGACGACGACCTCCGTCGGGTGCTGGTCGACACCGCCCACCGCCTGCTGCGGGCCAACCTCGGTTCCGGCGCCCGCGAGACCGTGCCCGGCGGGCTCGGGGTCTACGGGCGGGCGCGCCAGCCGTGTCGCCGCTGCGGCACGCCGATCCGCATGCGCCGCCAGGGCCCCCAGGTCCGCTCGACGTACTGGTGCCCGCGCTGCCAGCCCGATCCCGGGGACGGCCCGGGCGCCTGACCGCGGCCCGGGAGGCGATCGCGTCCCGGTGGATCGTGGTCAGACGACGGGCATCCCGGTGCAGGTGAGCGCGGCCGCGACCCGGGCCGGTGCCTCCGGCGCGAGCCGATGGCGGGCGCCCGGGCCGCCCGTCGCGAGATGGGCATCGCGCAGGACCAGCAGGTGGTAGGCGACCGCGTCGGGAGTGAGGCCCAGCTGGTCGCGCAGCTCGCCCGGCGAGCGGGGCGCGACGGCCAGTGCGGACAGGATCCGCAGGCGGGTCGGTTCGGCCAGTGCGGTGAAGACGTCCGTGGCCACGGCGAAGCGCTCCGTGTCCGCGAGGACCTCGTCACCGGTCGCTTCGGTGAGGGTCGATGAGTGCACCCCTCCACGGTGCTCGCCGCGGTCGGCGGTGCCAGGAGGAGAAGGTCCCTCAGTCCGGTGACGACAGCCGTTCAACGCCCGCCTCAGGCGGCCGCGTCGGGCGCCCGCCCGGGGCTCAGGCGACGCAGCGGAGCGGCTTGCCGCCGTTGTAGGTGACCATGTCGCCGATGGCGGCGACGATGTCCATCGGGCCGCCGCGCTCGCCGCCCCGCAGCTCGTAGAGGGCGCGGTGGAGGTTGCCGACGATGCGCTCGGGGTCGGTCAGCTCGGCGAACTCGCCGAGGTCGAGGTCGCGGGCCGCATCGAGCGGGGAGACGCCGGCCCGCTCGGCCTCGGCCGCGGTGTCCTGCACGAACCGGTAGTAGCGGGCCAGGCGGTCGAGAGCGGCCGGGTCGCACACCGGGCCGTGGCCGGGAACGATCACGGATGCGTCGAACGCCCGGAGCCGCTCGATCGACTCGAGCGCCCCGGCGACCGAGCCCATGACGACGAACGGGGTGCCGCCGTTGAACACGAGGTCGCCGGCGTAGAGGACCCGCTGGGTGGGCAGCCAGGCGACGATGTCGTTGGTCGTGTGGGCCGGGGTGCCGATGTAGTGGAGCTCGATCTTCGTGTCGCCGGCCCACAGGTCGAGACGGTCGTCGAAGGTCACCATCGGCGGGGCCAGCTCCAGGTTCCCCCACTCGGGCTGCTCGAACACACCCTCCAGGTGGCTGATCCCCCAGGCGAGCATCAGCTCGCGGCACCGCTCGTGGCCGACGATGGCCGCCGGGTGGGTGAGGTGGTTGCCGTGGGTGTGGTCGCCGTGATGGTGGGTGTTGACCAGCAGCCGCATCGGTGCCGAGGTGACGGTGCCGATCGTGTCGAGGAACGCCCGGGTGCGGCGCTCGGTGGCGCACGTGTCGATGGCGATGACGCCGTCGTCGGCGGCGACGAACCCGGTGTTGTTGATGAACCAGGTGCCGTCGGGCTGCACGTAGGCGAACGCGCCGTCGGCCACCTCCTCGAGGCGGGGCGGGTCGAGGGCGGCGTCGTCGACGGAGTGGCCGTGGTGGGTGTGCTGGGTGCTCATCGTGCGCTCCTGGCGTCGGTGAGGGAGGCGGTGTCGGCGAGTGGCGTGGCGTCGGCGGTCGGGGCCCGCAGTCGGGGGATGACGTCGTGCGCGAGCCGTTCGAGGTTGGCGGCCATGTAGTCGGGGTCGATGCCGGGCGGGAGCCCGGAGCTGGCGATGTCCGTGATCCCGTACGTATCGACGAAGCCCTGCAGTTCTCGGACGCACTCGTCGGCGGTGCCGACGATCACGGACTGGGGGATGGCGTCGGCGTCACCCCAGCCGTAGGTGTCGGGGGTCTCGGCCATGAACCGGGTGTAGATGCTCATCCGGTAGCGCTCGGCGGCTCGGATCATCGGCCAGTCCCGCTCGCGGTCGTCGGTGACGTAGACGGTGCGGATGATCCCGACCCGGTGATCGGCCGGGTCGCGCCCGTCGGCCCGGACGGCGTCGCGCCACGGGTCGAGCACCTCGCTGCGGCGGCCCTGGGGGAGGAGGTTGGTCTCGAAGCGGGCGGCGCGTCGGGCGCCGGCCTCGCTCATCGCCGCGACCCACAGCGGCGGCCCGCCGGGCTGGACCGGCTTGGGGTGGACGTCGACGTCGTTCAGCTCGTAGCGCTTCCCCTTGAACGAGAACGGCTCGTCGCCCCAGGCCAGGCGCAGGATCTCGATGCCCTCCTCGGTCATCGACACCCGGTTTCGGATGGGCACGCCGAACGCCCGGAACTCCTCGGGCACGTACCCCATGCCGATGCCCAGCTCCATGCGCCCGTTCGAGATCTGGTCGAGGACGGCGAGCTCCTCGGCGAGGCGGATCGGGTGGTAGAGCGGCATCAGGGCGATGTCGGTCGAGATCCGCAGCCGCTGCGTGCGGGCGGCGATGGCGCCGGCCAGCGGTTGGAACGCCGGCAGGTACCCGTCGGGGCAGAAGTGGTGCTCGGTGAACCACACGTGGTCGAAGCCGAGCCCGTCGGCCAGCACCGCCTGCTCGATCGTGGCGGCGTAGACGTCGCGCATCGTCGTGTCGGTGCTCGGGTCGAGCCGGCAGTCGTACATGACGCCGAACCGCAGCGGCTGGCTCATCACATCCCCCCAACTTCCTGGTGGGCCCACCCGCCGTTCCCCCGACGTGGTGGGCGTTCCCCGCAGCAGCCTTGCGCACGGACGGGGGTCGCTTCGAGCGCGCCGCTCGCCGCCCGACCCGAACGCCGACCCGATCTTGCATGCACCGACGACCCACCGGTGGCAGCTCGTGCCGGCAAGATCGCTTCCGGCGGGGTGGTCAGGGGTCGGCGGGGAGGGCGATCTCCTCGGAGAACTCGGCGAGCAGCGCCATCGGGTCCTCGTCGCCGGCGAAGAACCGTCGGACGAACTCGGCCCAGCGCAGCGCCGGGCGCATCTCGATGCGCAGCCGGGTCGGCGCCTCGGCCGGGTTCCACGCCAGGTGGCGCACCCCCTTCGGCGCGGTGACGACCGAACCCGGCGTCGCCTCGATCGTGGCGCCGTCGGGCCCGCCGATGCGGAACGCGGCCCGTCCCTCGAGCACCTCCCAGCGCTCCTCCATCCCGGGGTGGAGGTGCTCGACGGCCCGTCGGCCCGGGCGGGTCCACCGGACGTCCATGACCAGCAGCTCCGGCGTCTCGGACAGGAACTCGACCTGCTCACCGGTCCGGCTGTTCTCGATCATCTCGGTGACTCTGGCTCTGCGGCCGCGGTGCGATCCACTCGCCGGCCGCAGCTCGATGGCCGCCGCCGGGAGGTTCGAGCCGTCCAGGACGCGCTGTCGCCGAGCTGCCGGTACCAGCTGGCGCCGTCGTGGATGAACGACTCGAGCGCAGGTCCTGGAGGCCGATCGCCGCCAGCTCGAGCCCGGCCGCAGCGGCGCGGCGACGGTCGTCGTCGTGCCGCGGTGCGCTCAGCTCGACGTGACGGTCAGGGTGCCTCGCCGTTGCGCGTCGACGATCCGGTCGGCGACCGCTGCCGGATCGTCGCCGGTCTCGCGCAGGACGTGGCGCTCGGCGATCGTCTCGTCGGCCTTGGCGAACTCGTGGTGCATCTTCCGGGTCGCGGCCTCGTCGGCGAACCCGTGACCGTGCCGGGTGTCGACCCGGTCGACGCACGTCTCGACATCGGGGAGCAGCACCACGTAGTCGAGGGTGTCGAGGCCGGTGGCCGCGGCGAAGGTCGGGAGGAACCAGGGCCCGAGGACGCCGTCGTAGACCGTGGTGTAGCCACCCGATGCGAAGCGCCCCGCGGTGGCGGCCGCAGCCTGGGTGACGACCGTGTTCTGGGCGTGGGACTCGGGGAGCCACGGTTCGATCCGGCCCCGGGCGAGGAAGGCGAAGAACGCGTCGCCCTCGACGAGCACGCTCGGATCGTCCCGGTCGGCCACGATCGCCGCCACGGTGGACTTCCCGGCCCCCGGCGGCCCGGTCACGACGAGCAACGACCCCATGGCGGCGAGTCTCGCCGCTCGCCCGGGTCGCCTCGCACCCGTTTCCGCCCCCGCTCGTTCTGGCCTACACGTCCACTCGCGAATGCCCTGGTCGCCGCGGACGCCATGTAGACCAGAACGGGTCGGGAAGGGGTTGCCGCGAGCGGGGGCGCGATGGCCCGGGAGTGAGGCGCAGAACCGAGCAGCCGGTTCTGGTCTACCGCCCTGCCCGCGGACGCCCTGGTCGCCGAGTGGTCCTTGTAGGCCAGAACGGGTTGGGCGGGTTCAGCCGGGGGTGAGGGCGAGGATGCGGCCGCCGTCGTGGTCGACGAGCAGGACCCGGTCGCCGTCGACGGTGAGGTGCTGGGGCCGCTCGACCTCGTCGAACACCACGGTCGGTTCGGCCGGCGCGGCGTCGGGGTCGGCCGGGATCGACACGACCTCGCCACTGACCCAGAGCGTGACGAGGAGCTGGTCGGGGTCCCACGGGGCGACGACGATCGACGTCGGGGTGGCCCCGACCTCGAACGTGGCCTGGGAGCCGGGGACCTCGGCGCAGGACTCCTCGGTGCCGCCGTACTCGTCGACCGGCCGGTTGTCGCCGACGCAGGCCGGCCAGCCGTGGTCGGCGCCGGGGGTGACGGCGACGACCTCGTCGACCGCCGGGGTGCCGTCGTAGGAGCCGTCGGCGATCTCGGTGGTCCAGAGCGTGCCGTCGTCGCTGCGGGCCCGGGCGTAGGCGTGCTTGAAGCCGGTGGCGAGCGCCTCGATCGTGCCGTCGGCGTCGACCTGCCACAGCGTGCCCGACGACGTCTGCGGCGTGCCGTCGAGATCGGGTGCGTCGTTGCGGTTACCGGCGGTGTCGAACAGGAGGTGGTCGCCGTCGACGGTGAGCGTTCCCTCCGAGCGCCCGTTGAACGCCATGTCGTCGGCGATCACCCGCGGGTCGGAGCCGTCGAGCGCGAACCGGCTGAGCCGCCGTCGCTCCATCACCCACAGGTCCCCGGCGAAGACGGCGACCCCGGTCGGCTTGTCGAGCCCGTCGAGCACCACCTGTGGCGCGGCGCCGAGATCGTCGGGATCGAGCCGCAGCACCTGTCCGTTCTCGTCGTTCTCCCCGCCGTTGAGCTGCGACAGGTACCAGCCCCCGTCGCCACCGACGCTCAACTGCGTCGGCCCCACGAACCCCGTGGCCACGACCTCGCTCACGAGCGTCTCGGCCCGGTCAGGCCGGTCGCCCCCGTCGGAACACCCGACGATGAGCATCACCGCCACGAGCGCTCGCGTGAGGCTCGGCGTGACGTGGCGTCCGGTCGTCGAGACGGATCGAACGCAGCCCTGGTTGTCCTCGGGCACCGAGAGCTCCCTCATGCTGTGGGCTCGCCGCCAGGCCTCACTCAGGGAAGACCGCAACCGAGGGCGGCGTTCATGGCCCGGCACGCGTCGTCCATGCGATCGTTGCGCAGCGTCGTGACGTGTCGTCGGAACGCGCTTCGTCGGAGTGTGTTGATGTTGTCGAACGTGACGACACACTCCCGATCGAGTCCGTCGGCTCGACCGACCGGGAGCTCCGACAGCAGTCCCCGAACGGTCGTCGTCAACGCTGCAACGACGACAGCGTCGATCCGGTCCGCGATGGGATCGCGGGTGAGTACGAGCACCGGACGGTCACCGCCCCGACCGACGTCGGCGAACCAGATCTCACCACGCTGCATCGTCACCCTCTGGCCAGACCTGGGCGGACGGGGAGATCAGCTCGTCGGTCGAGAGTGGTTGGCGCTCGTACGCTCTGGCATCGCGCTCACACGCCGCACGGTAGAGAAGCTCGCGGAGCGCCCGGTTGAGCAGCGCTGACCGGGTCGCGCCTGTCTCGGTGCTCAACCTGTCGAGCTCGGTGACGAGCTTCTCGTCGACCCGGAAGCTCAGTGTCGTCATACGCCGAGCATACGCGGCGTCTGACATCGAGCATGCAAGCCGCTCTACGCTCCGGCGAGGCGGGCGGAGGTGAGGATGCGATCGACGGTGATCTCGATGACGACGCGGTCGTCGCGCTGCTTCGGGGGCCGATAGCGCTCGGCGTAACGGCGGACCGCCTCGGCGACCCGGGTCGGGTCGTCGGTGACGGTGGCGGTGCCCTCGAACGATGCCCAGCGGGCGCCGTCGACCTGGCTCACCACCGCCCGGCCGCCAGGCGAGGCGGCCACGTTGCGGGCCTTCTTCGACGGGGCGAACGTGATCACCCGCGCCAGCTTCGCCTCCGGCTCGTAGGTGAACCCGACGGCCACCACGTGGGGTGAGCCGTTCGGGCGGAGCGTCGTCAGCGTTGCCAGGTGGCGTTCGGTGACGAACTCCACGAGGTCGGCGGGCACGTCGGCGGGATCGATGCTGGCCACGCCCGCCATCTTGACCGCAACGCGCCCCACCCCACCCCGTTCTGGCCCGCGGATTCTGCCACCGGTGGCATTCTGCGCGGTCCAGAACGGGTTGGTCGGGGTTCTGGACCGCGGATTCTGCCACCGGTGGCACTCGGCGCGGTCCAGAACCGGGTGGGTTCGGGCTCGGCGCGTTGGCCAGGGGAGGGTCAGGTGGTGGCGAGCGCTTCCAACACGTCGAGCTTGGAGGCGCGGCGGGCGGGGAGGACCGAGGCGGCGACGCCGACGAGGGCGCCGACGACCATGGCCAGGATCAGCTGGGTCACCGGGACCGACGCGTTGCGCACGCCGGTGTCCTCCAGGGAGCGGACGATGGCCCAGCCGAACAGCGTCCCGGTCGCCACCCCCAGCAACGTGCCGGTCAGGGCGATGATGACCGACTCCCACCGCACCGTGTCCCGCAGCTGGTCGGGCGTCATCCCCAGCGCCCGCAGCAACCCCAGCTCCCGGGTCCGCTCCAGCACCGACAGCGCCAGCGTGTTGGTGATCCCGAGCAGCGCCACGATCACCGCCAGGAACAGCACGGCGAACACGAGGCCCACCACCTCGTCGATCTGGGCGGTGCTCGACGCCTTGAACTGCTCGACGTCGAGCACCCGCGCCGCAGGGAACTCGTTCACGATCTCCTGGACGTGGGCCCGCGCCAGCCACGGGTCGGCGAACTCGGTGAGCGCGACGAACACGAAGTAGTCGAGCTGGTCGGCGAAGTTCGCCTCGAACGCCTCGATCGGGAACAGGACCTGGGTGTTGGCCAGGCCCGAGTCCTCGAACAGCATCCCGACCTCGTAGAGGTGGGTGCCGGTGGTGGCGAACTCGACCGGCACCCGCTCGCCGACGACCCAGCCCTCGGCCCGGGCCCGGTCGACCTGCACGGCGATCGACTCGGGGCCGAGGTTCTCGACCGACCCCTCGACCACGCCGAAGTCGATCACCCGGGCGAGCTTGGTGACGTCGGCCGCGGGGATCGCCTCGGCGGCCGGGGACCCCTCGCCGATGCGGGCCAGGTTGCGGCGGATCCCGACGGCGACGTCGACCTCCTCGAGCGCGTCGAGGCTGGCGGCGACATCGGGGTTGAGGCCCGAGCGGCTCGAGTCGATCACGTAGTCGCCCCGGAACGAGTCGTCGACCGCCGAGTCGACCGAGGTCCGCACCGAGTCGGCGATCACCAGGAACACGGCCACGACGGCGACGCCGAGGCTGAGCGCGGCGGCGGTCGACGCCGTCCGCCGGGGGTTGCGGACCACGTTCTCCCGACCGAGCTTGGCCCCTACCCCGAACGCCGCGAACCCGGTGGGGACGAGCAGCGCCGCGGCGCCGGCGATCAGCACGGCGAGCGGGATCCCGACCGCGAACCCGTCGACCAGCGAGCCCAACAGGATGAACAGCCCGGCGGTCGCGGCGATCGCCCCGGCGGTCACGATGGCCCACCCCGTCGGCGCCCGGCCCACGACCGTCGACGCCGGCCTGGCCAGCGCGGGACCGACGAGGGCCTGGCCGAGGAGCACGCCGACCCCGGCGATGCCGACGAGCACCACCGACGTCTCCCCGACGGGCCGGCCGACGCCGAGGCCGGCGGCGAGGAAGAACCCGGACACGATCAGCGCCACGATGCCGACGACGGTGCGCCGCCACGGCACCCGCGGCTTCTCCGCCGCCACCTCCCGCAGCGCGGCGACGGGCAGCACCCGCGCCGCCCGCCACGCCGGCACGGTCGACGCCACCAGGGTCACGCCGACGCCGGCCGCCAGCCCGGCGAGCACGGTGCGGGGGTGGAGCACGGTCCCGGCTGCGGGCGCGACGAAGCCGATCGTCGTCACCACCTGTTGGAGGAGCCCGGCGATGGCGATGCCGGCGACGATCCCGACACCGGCGGCCAGGACGCCGACGATGGCGGCCTCGATCAGCACCGAGCCGAGGACCTGGCGGCGGCTCCCGCCGAGGCACCGCAGCAGTGCCAGCTCCCGGGTCCGCTGGGTCACGGTGATGGTGAACGTGTTGTGGATCAGCAGGCTGGCGGTGAGCAGGGCGATCGTCGAGAACACGACCAGGACCTGCTCGACGAGGACGAGGCCGGCCTGCTGCTCGTTGCGCTGGTCCTCGTTGTACTGGTCGGCGGTGACCGCCTCGACGCCGTCGGGGAGCGTGGTGGTGAGCCGCTCGACCAGCTCGTCGGGCCCGACGCCCGGGTCGGCGGTGACGACGATGGCGTCGAGCTCGCGGCGTTGGCCGACCAGCTCCTGCGCGGTGCGGGTCTCGAAGAGCACGACCGAGGTCTCCACCGGCGAGTCGCGGTCGCCGAACCGGGCGACACCGGCGACGGTCATGTCCCTGCCCTCGGTGGCGAGCAGGAGCCGCACCGGGTCGCCGACCCCGACGCCGGCGGCGTCCGCCGTCCACTGGTCGACCACGACCTCGTCGGGGGTCTCGGGCGGCCGGCCCTCGACCAGCACCCACGGGTTGCGCTCGTCGATCTCGGGCCAGTTGCGACCGATCGAGTCGCGGCCCTCGCCGATCGGGTCCCCGGAGGGGTCGACGACCTGGGCGTAGCCCTCGATGGTGCCCTCGGCGGCGGCGACGCCGTCGGTGGCGGTGACGGTGGCCAGCACCGCCTGGGGGAGCCGGGTGCGCTGGTCGCCGAACGACGTCCGCAGCACCGCGGTCTGGCGGACGACGGCGTCGATCCCGGCGTTCTGGTCGGCCAGCGTCCGCCCGAGGGTCTGGCTGATCGTGTCCGACAGGACGAGCGTGCCCGAGACCATCGCGACCCCGAGGGTGACGGCCAGGGCGGTGGTGAGCAGTCGGGTCTTGTGCGCGAGCAGGCCGCGGAGGATGACCAGTGTCATGGCGGAGGGGCGGGCGGGCGGCAGCGGTGCCGCACCGGCCCCGATCAGCCTAGGCCCGCGCGCGGCCTTCGGCGGCCGGCCCCGCCCGGGAGGGGCCGGTCAGCGTTCGTCGCGGGCGCCGCCGCCCGGGTCGGGTGGCAGCTCGAGCAACGTCGCGAGCCGTTCGTAGAGGCCGCCGCGCAGCCTCGCGGCCGCGGCCCCGGCGGGTGTGATCGCGGCCGTTTGGTCGCCGGCCGCGACGTCGGCCCCGCGGATGGCGTCGATCGCCGCCGCCCAGCGCTCGGCGGTCCAGATCGCCGGGTCGCCGAGCCGGCCCCGGTCCGCGGTGCGTCGGCGGGTGGCCAGGTCCTCGATCAGTGCGCCGCGGTGCTCTTCGACGGTGCGTCGCCCGGCGGCGCCCATGGTGGCCAGGTCGAGCTCCTCGTCCGATGGTTCACCACCGGCGAACACGAACGTGGCCAGCACCGCCGCGACCTGCTCGTCGGGCGACGGCGCATCGTGATCGGGCCCGCCGGCGGCATCCGCGCCGGGGTCGGGTGCCCATCGGTCGGTGCGACGCCAGGTGAGGCGGACCTCGCCGGTCTCGTCGCCGGGGAGGCTGTCGTCGACGACGTCGAACGCGACGTGCGGGAACCGGGCCCGGAGCGCATCGGCGACGGCGTCGCGGACCGCGGCGGGATCGGGATCGGCTGCCGCGTCCCCGGCGTCGTGGTCGTCGGTCACTGGCCGGGGGTGACCAGGCCGGTCTCGTAGGCGGCGATCACGGCCTGGACCCGGTCGCGGGCGCCGAGCTTCATCAGCACCCGGCTCACGTGGGTCTTGATCGTCGCCTCGCCCAGGATCAGCTCGTCGGCGATCTCGCCGTTGGACAGGCCCCGGGCCATCAGCGTCAGGACCTCGGTCTCGCGCTCGGTCAGCCGTTCCAGCGCGGCCCGGTCGGTGCCCGGCTCCGGCGGGCCCGCGGCCATGAACTCGGCCAGGAGCCGCCGGGTGATCGACGGCGCGATGAGGGCGTCGCCGCGGGCGAGGACCCGCACCGCGGCGGCGAGGTCGTCTGCCGGGGTGTCCTTGAGCAGGAACCCCGACGCCCCGGCGCGCAGCGCGGCGTAGACGTACTCGTCGAGGTCGAAGGTGGTGAGGATCAGCACCGTCGGGGCGTCGGCGGTGGCCGCGATGACCCGGGTGGCCTCGACCCCGTCGACGTTCGGCATCCGGATGTCCATCAGCACGACGTCGGGCCGCAGGCGCCGGGCGGCGTCGATCGCCTCCCGGCCGTCGGCCGCCTCGCCGATCACGTCGATGTCGTCCTCGGCGTCGAGGATCATGCGGAACCCGGCGCGCACGAGGGCCTGGTCGTCGACGACGACCGCGGTGATCGAGCCCGACACCGGTGTGCTCACGTGAGCCCGCTCGACGCGATCGGCAGCTCGGCCCGCACGGCGTAGCCGCCGCCGGCGCGGGGCCCGGCGCCGAGGTGGCCGCCGAACAGCTCGACCCGCTCCCGCATGCCGATCATCCCGTGGCCCGGGTCGGCGTCGGGATCGAAGGCGGCGGCACCGTGGCCGTCGTCGTTCACCTCGATCACGAGCCGGTCGTCCTCGTAGCGCAGGGCGACGTCGACGTGGGCCGGCCCGGCGTGCTTGATGGCGTTGGTCAGCGCCTCCTGCAGCACCCGGTAGGCGGTGAGATCGACGCCGGCCGGCAACGCCCGCTCGGTGCCGGTCGTCGCCTGGGTGATGGTGAGGCCGGCCTCGCGGCACTGCTGGAGCAGCTGGGGCAGCCGCACCAGGCCCGGCTGGGGTGCCCGCTCGCCCGGTCCGCCGGCCCCGTTCGCCTCGCCGTTCCCGTCGGTGCGCAGCACCCCGAGGAGCCGTCGCATCTCGCCGAGCGCCTCGCGGCCGGTCGCCTCGATCGACCCGATCGCCTCGTCGGCCTGGTCGGGGGACTTGTGGAGCACACGGCGGGCCGCCGTGGCCTGGACGACCATCACGCTCATGGAGTGGGCGACGATATCGTGCAGCTCCCTGGCGATCCGGTGCCGTTCGTCGATGACCGCCCGCCGGGAGTCCTCCACCCGCCGGGCCTCGGCCTCCCGGGCCCGCTGCTCCAGGCTCTCGAACAGCCGCCGGCGGGTGCGCAGGCTGGTGCCGAGGATCCACGCGGTGGCGAAGATCAGCAGTGCGCTCAGCACGTCGGAGAGCGAGACCTCGACCTCGTCGTCGAGGATCCCGGAGAGGAAGACGAGGCTGATCAGCGCGAACGCGGGAGCGATGATCCGGGCCGAGCGGTCCCGCTCGACGTTGGCGGCGACCGAGTAGAAGCCGATGATCATCGGGAAGATCGTCGGGACCAGGACGTCCATCGCGAGCATCGTCAGGTTGGCCGGCACCGCGATCCACAGCGACAGCACGGGGTGCACCCGGCGCAACGCGATGGCCGCGTGGCAGGCCACCAACAGCACCATCCCGACGAGCTCCGCGGCGCCCCAGGTCGGCGGCGGGTCGACGGCGAGCGCGATGACGACCGTCGAGAAGACGACGGCGGCGAGTGCGCCGTCGGCCGCGAGTGGCTCGGCGACGAACCAGCGGCGCACCCGCTCGATCACCGACGATCGGGCCGCGCGCTCGGTGGGGTACACGCCGCAACCGTAGCGATCGTCGGTGGCGACGATCGTCAGCCCGGGTGATGAAGGTCGGGTGTCGCCCGTCCGACTCTGGGATGATCAGGGGGAGGCAGCAACGATCCGGTATCCGTCGGGCCGGCTCCTCCCTCGGACTGGTCGTATGCTGCAAGTCATGCACTGTCGGGCGTGCCGGGCGGTCGTTCCGGCCGGAAGCCGCTTCTGCCCGTCCTGCGGGACGGAGCAGAGTCGCGCCCGCGCGGACGAGCGTCGCGTCGCGACCGTGCTGTTCGCCGACCTCGTCGGCTTCACCGCGATGGCCGAGTCGGCCGACCCCGAGCAGGTCAAGGCGATCGTCGATCGTGGCTTCGAGCGGCTGGTGCGCGACATCGCCGACTTCGGTGGCCGGGTCGACAAGATCATCGGCGACGCCGTCGTCGCCCTCTTCGGTGCGCCGGTCGCCAACGAGGACGACCCCGAGCGGGCCGTGCGGGCCGCGCTGCAGATGCAGCAGACCCTCGCCTCCTACGCCATGGAGGTCGGCCTCGACATCCGCATGCGGATCGGGGTCAACACCGGCGAGGTGCTCACCGGGCCGATGCGCGCCGGCGGCGAGTACACCGCCGTCGGCGACGTCGTGAACACGGCCAACCGCCTCCAGCAGGCCGCCCAGCCGGGCCAGGTGCTGGTCGGGCCGCAGACGTTCGAGGCGACCCGCGAGGTCGTCGTGTACGAGCCGGTCGGCCCGCTCAACGCCCGGGGTCGCGAGGAGGTCGTGCCCGCGTGGCTGGCGACCGACACGCTGCTGCTTCCCGGGCGCCGGCCCCGCAGCTGGCGCGGTCGCCTCGTCGGCCGCGACGCCGAGATCACGCTCCTGCGCCACGCCCTGCGGGTCACGTTCCGCCGCGGGCGGGCCGCGCTGCTCCTGCTGTTCGGCGAGGCCGGCGTCGGCAAGACCCGCCTGGCCGACGAGCTCGCCGAGTGGGCCGAGGGCGCCCAGGACGCGCTGGTGCTCGAGGGCCGCTGCGTGCCCTACGGCGAGGCCAACGTCTGGTACCCGCTCGGCGCCGCGCTGCGCGAGGCGTGTGATCTCGCCCCCGACGCGCCGCTGAAGACGGCCCGCGACGCCGTGACCCTGGCCGTCGCCCGGGCCATCGGCGAGGAGGACGGCTCGCCCCGCACCGCCCAGGTGACCCGCGGGCTGCTTTCGCTCATGGGTTACGAGGCGATGCTGCGCGACGTCGAGCCCCAGGTCGCCCGCGAGGAGGCGGCCCGGGCGGTCGCCGACTTCTTCGAGGGCCTCGCCGCCGACCAGCCGGTGCTCGTGCGCCTCGCCGACCTCCACTGGGCCGACGACCTCGTGCTCGAGATGCTGGACCAGCTGCTCGACGCGCTGGCCCGCTCGCCGTTCGCCCTGGTGGCGACGGCCCGTCACGTGATCGATCGCCGGTGGTCGCCCCGCAGCGGCCGCCACAACGACGTCGTCCTCAACGTCGACCCGCTCGACGGCGCCGCGGCCGGGGAGCTGCTCGACCAGCTCGTCGGCGGGATCGAGCTCGACGACGAGGTCCGCGAGGCCCTGCTCGCCCGCAGCGGCGGCAACCCGTTCTTCCTCGAGGAGCTGGTCGCGCTGCTGACCCGCACCGGCGAGGAGCGCCCGGTCGACATCGATTCCGAGCTGCCCGAGACGCTGCGCGGCCTCGTCGCCGCCCGCCTCGACCGGCTCAACCCGACCCAGCGCAGCGTGATCGACGACGCCGCGGTCTTCGGTCGCAGCGGCCCGGTGGCGGCGATCGCCCGCATGGGCAAGCCCTACCTGGACGGCAACGAGCTGCCGACCGTGCTCGAGGCGCTCGACGCCGCCGACCTGCTCGAGGTCGACGAGCGGCGCTGGGCGTTCCGCTCCGACCTGGTGCGCGACGTCGCCTACGGCATGTTGACCAAGGCCGACCGCGCCCGCCGACACGCCGAGATCGCCGGCTACATCGAGCGCCACCTCGGCGGCGCGGTCCCCGACGACAACTCGGTCGACCCGATCGCCTACCACTACGGCATGGCCGCCCGCCTCGCCGGTGAGGTCGGCATCGTCGACGGCCTCCCCGAGGACCTCAACGAGCGGGCGCTCAGCTGGATCGCCGAGGCCGCCAACCGGGCGAAGCAGGCCGAGATCTACCTGCTCGCCGGGCGCCTGTTCCACCAGGCCATCGACCTGGCGGGCGACGAGCCGTCGCCGCTGCGCCTCGAGTACCACCTGGGCCGGGCCGAGGCCCGGTGGGCGCTGTTCGAGCTCGAGGGCGCACGGGCCGACATCGAGGCCGCGCTGGCCGACGCCGACGCCCTCGGCGACGACCAGGGCCGCGCCCAGGCGCTGCTCGCCCTCGCCGAGGTCCAACAGCGCGAGGGTGCGCTCGACGAGGCCCGGCTGACCCTCGACGAGGCGCTCGAGCGGTTCGTCACCATGGGCGACCAGCAGGGTGAGGCCGAGGCGCTGCGCCTGGCCGGCATGACCCTCATGTACCAGGGCGCCTACCCCGAGGCCGAGACCTCGGCGACCGAGGCACTCGAGCGGTTCCGGACCCTCGGCGATCGCCGGGGTGAGGCGTGGGCGCTGCAGAGCCTGGCGTGGATCTCCTACCTGACCGGCCACATCGCCGAGGCCGAGACCCGCCTCGACGAGTCGGTCGCCCGCTTCGCCGAGATCGGCGACACCGCCGGGCTCGGCTGGGCCAACGGCGTCCTCGCGTTCACCCGCTTCCACCAGGGCGACTTCGCCGAGGCCGAGCGCCTCGCCGAGATGATCCTGCCCGACGCCCACGAGCGCGGTGACCGCTTCGGCGAGTGCATGATGCTGCTCCTCCTCGCCCTCGTGCTGCTGTGGTCGGGCCGCACCGAGGAGGCCGTCGAGCGGGCCGAGGAGGCCCGGGCGCTGTTCCGCCGCATCGGCGACGCCGTCGGGCTCGGCCAGGCCCAGGCCGTGCACGGCCGGGCGCTCGTCGCGACCGGGCGGATCGAGGAGGGGTTCAAGATCCTCGAGGAGGGGTTCAACGTCCTCGGCGGCGGCCACACCCGCCACGAGTTCGGCGCCCTCATCGTCGCCGCGACCGCCGTGCAGATCGGCGACGTCCACCGGGCCGAGACCCAGCTCGGGCTGCTGCTCGAGGCCGAGGTGTCCGACGAGTTCATCGGCTCCGACGACCGCACCGTCGCCGCCGGGCTCACGCTGCTCCAGCTCGGCCGGGTCGAGGAGGCCGCCTCGTTGCTCCACGAGGTCGCCGAGCGGCGCGCCGGCACCGAGGTGAGCCCCTACGCACTCGCTGCGCTGGCGTTCGCCCAGGTGGTCTGCGACGACGCCGGCGGTGCGGTCACGACGGCCGACCGGGTCCACGGCCTGCCCCGCGCCACCTACCTCGACCGCCTGATGGCCCACATGGCCGCCGGACTGGCCCACGGCGTGCGCGGCGACGCCAGCGAGGTGATCGCCACGTTCGGCGCGGCCCGCCAGGTTGCCGACGTGACCGGCGACCGCACGTCCCAGGCCATCGTGCGCCTCGCCGAGGCCCACGCCCTGGAGGCGGTGCACGCCACCTCGGCCCGCTCGGTGCGCCGCGAGGCCGACGGCATGCTCCGCGACCTCGAGATCGGTGCGGCCGGCTGGGTGCGGGTGTTCGAGCTCGCCATCGGCCCCCGCGACGCGGCGACGCTCGCCTCCTGACCCGCGCCTGAACACGCCGGAGGGGCGATCCGTCGACGCCCGGCTGCTCGCGTACGGTGGCCGCGGCGATCGGATGGACGACGGGGGTGTGGCAGTGGGCAGCGAGCGGCCGGCACGAGGTCGACGCCTGGCCCGCCGGGTGGGTGAACGTCGCGGCTGCGACCGCGCACCCGCCACGGCGGAGGTGCTCGACGGTCAGCTCGTTGCCATGCGCACGGCGCTCGTCGCGCTCCACCGCGGTGTCGAGCGCTCGTCGGGCCGCCCGGACGCCGACGCCACGCCGAGGTCGCGGGCCCGGGTCGTCTCGCTGGCGTTGGTGGTGTCCGCCTGCGTGGTGCTCGCGGCCGCGAGCGCGCTCGGCGGGACGGGGCCGTCGTCGGTCGACGACGGGCGCCGGGCCGTGGTCAGCGGTGGGCCCGCGCCCGGGACCGTGCCGGATGATCTCGGCGCCGAGGCTGGTGACACGGCCATGTCGAGGGGCCTCGCCGGGGATGCGACCGTCCCGTCCGACGACGTGCCCGTGGCCGGCGAAGCGGCGGTCGCCGCCGGAGGCGGTCAGCGGGCGGCGTGGATGGCGGACGCCGTGGTCACCGTGGTGTGTGCCCTGCTCGCGCTGGCCGGCGTGGTCTTCAGCACCGTGTACCCGCTCCGCCAGCGCCGGGAGGCGGTCGCCGAGAAGGAGGCCCTCCTGCTGCGGGTCGAGGTGATGCAGCGCCGGTTGGACCTGCTCCAGCGTCACCTCGACGACGGTGCGGCCCGGCCCGGGCGCCGGTCACGCCCCCGTACCGGGCCGGGGCGGCCCGTCGAGGTGTTCGACCACACCCGCCACGACCTCGACTCGCCGTAGCCCGGCCACCTCGGCTCCCTCGACCGATCGGCGTGCCGGCCGGGTCGGTGGATCCTGCGCAAAAACCGGGAGTTCCCTTGACGCGCTCACTCGTGCTTGCAATAGTTAGCACCAGAGCAACACGTGCTAGCAGTCTTCCCCCGAAGTGAGGCAACGATGTCCAAGGTGATGGACCAGCTCACCGAGCGTCAAGAGCAGTTCCTCGATCTCGCCACCCGCTGGCAGGAGCCGGTGGTCGACGGCGTCCGCCGCACCGCCTCCGTCATGGACCGCGTCGTCCCCGAGCGGTTCGGCAACGTGCCCTTCGCCGACCGTCTCCCCACGGCGACCGAGCTGATCGAGAACCAGTACGCATTCGCCAAGGAGTGGATGCAGCTGAACCACGACTTCGCCCTGTCGGTGGCCGAGGCCAGCCGTCTGGGCAAGGCCCCGGCGAGCGCCGAGACGAAGACCCACAAGCCGACCTCGGCCAACGCCGCAAAGGCGAAGAGCTGAGTCGACGGGCGCAGGACCGCCTCCCCCACATCCTGCGCTCCGAACCAGCGGCCGCACCCCGAGCACCTCTCTCCCCCCTGGTGCAAGGGTGCGGCCGTTTCGCGTCCGGGCAACGGCTGCCCGGACGTGGCGCGTCCACCGCCGTGCGCGGGAACCTGGCCGCGTGATCGACTACGTGACGAGCCCCGCCGGCGTGAACGTCGCACAACTCGCCGGCGGCTTCTTCGAGGGCTGGGCGTCGCCGCCGACTCCGGAGGAGCACCGGCTGGTCCTCGAGCGGGCGAGCCACGTCGTGCTCGCCGTCGAGGATGACTCCGCCGTGGGCTTCGTCAACGCGATCAGCGACGGGGTGCTGACCGCCTACGTGCCGCTGCTCGAGGTGCTCCCCGGCCACCGGGGCCGGGGGATCGGCAGCGAGCTGGTCCGCCGATTGCTCGTCGAGATCGGCCCGCTCTACATGGTCGACGTCATGTGCGACGCCGACGTGTTCCCGTTCTACGAGCGACTCGGCTTCCACCGCACCGGCGGCGCCGTGCTCCGCAACCACGCCTGGCGCGCGCAACGCTGAGCCGCTCGGCGACGACGTCGGCGGCCGACTCGGGTTGTCAGTGGAGGTGGGGGCCCAGCTTCTCGGCGACGATGTCGGCGGCCGACTCGGGTTGTCAGTGGAGGTGGGGGCCCAGCTTCTCGGCGACGAGTCGGCCGATCTCCAGGCTGGCCGTCGCCGCGGGGGACGGGGCGTTGAGCACGTGGACCGAGCGGGTGGTCTCGCTGATGGCGAAGTCGTCGAGGAGGTCGCCCTCGGGGCTGATCGCCTGGGCCCGCACACCGGCCTCGCCGCGGACGAGGTCCTCGCCGTTGATCTCGGGGACCAGCACCCGCAGCGCCCGCACGAACGCCTGCTTGGACATCGACCGGACGATCTCGCCGGCCTCGGTCTTCCAGTACTTGCGGGCCAGGGTCCGCGTCGCCGGCGCCTTCGCCACCTCGAGCAGGTCCTGGCGGTCGATGGTCCGCCAGTTGTAGCCCTCGCGGGCCATCGCCGGCACCGCGTTGGGCCCGGCGTGGACCTCGCCGTTGATCATCCGGGTGTAGTGGACCCCGAGGAACGGGAACCGCGGGTCGGGCACCGGGTAGATCAGGTTCTTCACCAGGTTGCGGCGCTCGGGGACGAGCTCGTAGTACTCGCCCCGGAACGGCATGATCCGGGTGCCGTCGTCGGCCCCGGCCATCTGCGC
Organism: Actinomycetota bacterium; assembly: GCA_034211175.1. Taxonomy (GTDB): domain Bacteria; phylum Actinomycetota; class Acidimicrobiia; order Acidimicrobiales; family CAIXPF01; genus JAXHUH01. The sequence goes on along the minus strand of JAXHUH010000235.1, from coordinate 4,547 downwards.
GACCCGGTCGGAGAACAGCCCGGCGCAGTTGACGATGGTGCCGGCCTCGATGTCGCCGCTCGTCGTGGAGACCCGGATGCCGTCGTCGCGCTCGTCGATGTCGATGACCTTGCTCGACAGGCGGATCTCGGCGCCCTTGTCGCGCAGGTCGGTGGCGATCGCCTCGCACATGCCGACGAAGTCGACGATGCCGGTGACCGGCACGTGGAGGGCGGCGAGGCCCTCGCCGTGCGGCTCCAGCTCCCGAAGGCGGGCGCGATCGATGCGCTCGCACGGCACGCCGTTGGCCCGGGCCCGCTCGGCGAGCACGTCGAGCTGGGTGAGCTCGGCCTCACGGGTGGCGACGATGACCTTGCCGCACGTCTCGAACGCGACCCGGTGCTGCTCGCAGAACTCGACGAGCGCCTCGCGCCCGGTCGTGCACGTGCGGGCCTTCATCGAACCGGGCTTGTAGTAGATCCCGGAGTGGATCACGCCCGAGTTGCGGCCCGTCTGGTGCGCCGCCAGGTGGTCCTCCTTGTCGAGGAGGACGAGGCTGCGCTCGGGATGGTTGGTGGTGATGGCTCGTGCGGTGGCGAGACCGACGATGCCGCCACCGATCACCACGACATCGGCTGCGCTCACGTCGACCTCACCCCGTGCGGGGTGCGAAGGGTCACGAGCCCGAGCCTAGGTGGAGGGAGCCGATTTCAGACCTCTGACCACGGCTCGGAACCCGATTCACCCGCCGTGTCGACGCGCTGCGGGTGCGATCGGTCGTCAGAACCGCAGGGATCGGGCGCGCCGATGCCCGCGCCGTCCGTGGACGACGCGGGCACCGGGTGGTGGGGGAGAACGGGGTGGAGCGGGCCGGGCCGTCGGGCGGGATCGACGGCCCGGCTCCTCCGGGTGGGGCGGTCAGGTGTGATCAGTCGTGGGCGATCGCCCGGAGGACGTCGAGCTTGCCGGCCCGTCGAGCCGGAAGGTACGCCGCGACCAGGCCGACGATGCCGGCGCCGACCAGGATCACGATCAATGTCCCGGTGGGGATGGCGAAGGTGTTCATGACCGAGTCGGGCATGGCCGAGACGGCGCCGATGCCGAAGACGACGCCCAGGCCGACGCCGAGCACCGCCCCGAACACGGCGACGATGACCGACTCCCACCGGACCATGCGTCGCAGCTGGCGGCGGGACATGCCCACCGCCCGCAGGAGGCCGAGCTCCCGGGTCCGCTCGAACACCGACAGGGCCATGGTGTTGGCGATCCCGAGCGCTGCGATGATGACGGCGAAGACGAGGAGGATCGAGATCGTGTAGAGGGTCTGGTCGATCTGTGCCTTCTGGTTGGCCCGGAACTCGGCGCGGTCCTCGATCTTCACCTCCGGGTAGCGCTCGCCGACGGCGTCGACCGCCGCCATGCCGGCGTTCAGGTCGGTGCCCTCGACGAAGGTGGCGGCGGCGATCGAGTCGACCTGGGCCTGGGGCGGGAAGTTGGCCTCGAACGTCGTCTGGTCGATCAGCCAGTTCCCGAGGATGGAGGCGTCCTCGTAGATGCCGGTGACCGTCAGCGTCCGGGCGCCCGTCTCGGCGAAGACGACCTCGACGGTGTCGCCGACGTGGAGGCCGCGCTCCGTTGCCGGGTCCTCGTGGAGGAGCAAGCCGTCGTCGGTGAGCCCTTCGGTGCCGCCCTCGACGAAGTTGGGGTCGATCAACTCGTCGAGCACGGTGCCGTCGGCGCTGAGGACCTCCTTGCCGTCGCCGTCGACCCTGACCTGCCCGAAGCGGAAGCCGGTGACGGCCTCGATCTCGGGCAGCTGCGAGACCTCGTCGACGAACATCGGGCTCGCACCCACGAACGACTCATCGGTGACGAACACGTCGGCCGTGATCGTGTCGTCGATGACGCCGAGGAAGCTCTGCTTGAGCGACTCGCCGACCGTGGCCGCCATGGCCACGAGGGCGAGGCCGACCATGAGGGCCGACGCCGTGGCCGCGGTGCGCTGGGGGCTGCGGGCGGCGTTCTCCCGGCTGAGGCGGCCAGCGGTACCGAAGACCCGGGCCAGAGGAGCGCCGAGGGTGCGCACGACCGGGCGGGCCACGAGCGGGCTGAGCGCGGCGACCGCCACGAACACCCCGAGCGCACCGCCGCCGAGCATGGTGAGCAGCGCCGGCGTCGAGCCAGGGTCGCCGAAGAGGCCGTAGCCGAGCATGGCGGCGCCGACCGCGAGCAGCGCGGTGCCGATGACGAACCGCCGCCGCCCGCTCGCACCGCCGAACGCCATCCCGTCACGCATCGCCGCGACCGGCGGGATGGTCGACGCCTTGCGGGCCGGCGCCAGTGACGCGACGGTCGTCACCCCGACGCCGACGACGAACGCGGCGACCCAGGTGAGCGGGGCGACGACGAGCGGTCCGTCGGGCAGCCCGCCGCCCTGGCTGGCGATGAGCGCCTTGAGCCCGAGCGCCACGACCAGGCCGAAGCCGACACCGGCGAGCGAGGCGATCAGGCCGACGGCCACGGCCTCGGCGACCACCGCGAACGTGACCTGGCGGCTGGCGGCACCGAGCGCCCGCAGGAGCGCCAGCTCGCGGATCCGCTGGCCGAGCACGATGTTGAACGTGTTGTTGATCAGGAACGCGCTCACCACGAGCGCGACGAGCGCGAACGCCAGCAGGGCGTTGCGGAAGATGTCGATGATCGACGAGAACTCGTCGCTGAACTCCTCGGCGACGGCCTCGCTGGTGACGACCTCGTAGTCGGCGCCCAGCTGGTCGCCGATGCGCTCGGTCAGCTCGACCGGATCGACGCCGTCGGCCGCCTGCACGCTGATGGTCTGGAAGCTGTCGCCCAGGCCGAGCAGCGCCTGCGCGGTCGGTGGGTCGACGATCCACAGCGCGGCGCCGGCGAGGCCGGTGTCCTCGTCGCCGAAGCGGACCAGGCCCGACACGGTCAGCTCACGGGTCTCGGCGGCCGACCGCACGGTGAGGGTGTCGCCGATGGTGATGTCCTCGTCGGCCGCGGTGTCGACGTCGACCGCGATCTCCTCACCCCTGGCCGCGGCACCCTCGATGATCGTCAGGTTGCCGTCGGTCTCGCCCGGTGGGGCACCCTCCCATGCGATCAGCTGGGGGAAGCTGTCGGCGGCGACCTGCTCGCCGGCGGCGTCCAACACGACCGCCGAGCCGTTGACCTCGCCGGCGGCCTTCTCGACACCGTCGACGCCGCGCACGACGTCGAGGACGGACTCGTCGACGAGCTGGCGCGACGACGCGTCGCCCTCGAACTGCTCGACGCCGCGGACCTCGGCGTCGGTGCCCTCGACGATGTCGTCGCCGAGCGTTCCGAACACCTCCCGGAGGCTGTCGGCCAGGGTGAACGAGCCGACGACGAAGCTCACGCCGAGGACGACCGCGAACGTCGTCATCGCGAAGCGGATCTTGTGGGACAGCAACTGTCTGAGGGTCAGCTTGAGCATGACCGGGCCTCGGTTCTTCCGGGGTGCGTCGGGGGTGAGGGGGCGGTTCGGGGAGGTGGGGGCGCGAGCGCCGCGGTGCCCACGGGAGGCGGGCGCCCGCGGCTCAGCTGCCGAAGTGCTTCATCCGCTCGAGGACGAGGTCCGGCGTCGGGTCGGCCAGGTCGCCGACGACGCTGCCGTCGGCGAGGAACACGGCGCGGGACGCGTAGCCGGCGGCGACCGGGTCGTGGGTGACCATCACGATGGTCTGGCCCAGCTCGCGCACGGCGCGGCGCATGAAGTCGAGGATCTCGGCGCCGGTGCGGGAGTCGAGGTTGCCGGTGGGCTCGTCGGCGAAGATGATCTGCGGCCGACTGGCGAGCGCACGGGCCACCGCGACCCGCTGCTGCTGGCCGCCGGAGAGCTCGGAGGGGCGGTGCTTCACCCGCTTGGCGAGCCCGACCGTCTCGATGACCCCGTCGACCCACTCGCGGTCGGCCCGGCGGCCGGCGAGCGTCGTGGGAAGCGTGATGTTCTCGTAGGCGCTCAGCGTCGGCACCAGGTTGAACGACTGGAATACGAACCCGATGCGGTCGCGGCGCATCTCGGTCAGCGCCTTCTCGTTGAGCGACGCCAGGTCGGTGTCGCCGATGAACACCTTGCCGGCGGAGAGGCGGTCGAGGCCGGCCATGCAGTGCATCAGGGTCGACTTGCCGGAGCCGGAGGGGCCCATGATGGCGGTGAACTCGCCGGTGGCGAAGGAGACGTCGACGCCGTCGAGGGCGCGGACCTCGGTGTTGCCCCGGCCGTACACCTTCGACGCCTGCTGGGCGCGGGCGGCGACCGCCGGGGGAGCGGACACGGACACGGTGAACGTCATGGCGGTGACGCTAAGGATCCGGCCGTCGCGGGTCGTCCGGCCCCGGGTTGATCCCGCCCTCCCCCTTTCGGGCGGTCCCGCGGCGCCGATCGGGTGAGCCGACCGCGGTCGTATCGCCGCCCGACCTGCTCCTCACCGGTCCCGCCCCGCCCCGCCCCGTTCCTCCCCCACGGCGATATTTCTGAAAAAACCGCAACGCTTCTTGCCAGCCTTTTTACAGGGCTTATTAAA
>JAXHUH010000234.1:0-4589 GCA_034211175.1 Actinomycetota bacterium | reverse complement strand
CCCCCCCCCGGGCGGGGGGGGGGGCCCCCCCCCGCCGCCCCCCCCCACCACTGCGCTGGTCCGCGCAACCGCCTCGCTCAGCCGAGCAGCATCGGGTCGACCCGGTCGAAGACCAGGCCCCCGAGCAGCTCCAGGTCGGCGATCGGGAACGGCTGGACCGGCGACTGGGCCTCGACCGAGATGAGCGCGCGCCCGGCGCGGATGAGGAAGTTGTCGAAGTAGAACTCGAGCGCGGTGCCCTCGATCACCAGCGGCATCGTGGTCCGGGCGGCCGTGGACTCGTCGCCGACCGGCGCGACCGACAGGCGGTTGACCGTCACCTCACCGATCTGGACGTCGGCACCGGCGAACGCGTCGCCGGTGGCCAGGGTCTCCTGGATGGCCGACGCGATGCACGCGAACGCCTCGTCCGAGGTGAGCGTGGCGAAGCGGAAGGCGGCGTCGTCGACGGACGGGGCCACGTTCAGCGAGGAGGACACCTGCTCGTCGGCCTGCGACACGAACGTCGGGGAGTCCGCCTGCGGGGCGTCGGGCCGGTACAGGTCGGCGGTATCGACGCCGAGGCACGCCGCCATGGTCGCCTGGCGCTCGGCCTGTGCGGCCTCGTCCTCCGCATCCGCCGGGGTCTCCTGCCAGCCCGAGACGAAGTCGTCGAGCACGAGCATGGCCGCCTCCGCCGCGGCCTGTTCGGAGTCGGCGCCCGCCGCGCCCTCACCGGTGGTCTCGGTGACCGCCACCGTGGTCGTGGTCTCCTCCGGCACCGACTCCTCGGAGACGGTGGTCGTGGTCTCCTCGACCGTCTCCCCGGTGGTGGTCGTGGCCTCGGAGCCATCGTCGTCGTCATCGCCGCAGCCCGCGGCGGTGAGCCCGATCACCGCGATCGCCACCACGGCCGCCCGTCGCATTCCCGTCAACACGTCCTCCAACGCCATCGCCGGCCGCCCGACCTGGGCAACCAGACGCGACATGATCGTCGACGGACGCCATTGATACGTGAACCCCCATCGGACTTGGAGGCGGAGGAACGGAGCGCGGCGCACCTCGACGCCCGGGCCGGGCCGGGCCGGGCGCTGGCCGCCGCGGCGGGCGACGAGTACCGTGCCGGCGTCGGGCACGCGCCGGGGGGAGACGTGCCCGGCACCGGTGCGTCCCTGACTCCCGCGGCGTCTTGCCGGGAGCGTCTCGGGCTCGTCCGGTGTGGGCCTCCCCCACCGAGCGAGCTCCGACGACGGAGGTGCCGACATGACGAGCCCCGTGAGCCCCCACCTTCCCGGCCGGTTGGGCGATCCCGACCGAACGATCGCCGACGACGTCCGCGCCGATCCCCGCATGGTCGTCGCCATGGCCGCGGTGGGCCTCGACGCCCCGCCCCCGCCGATGCCGGTGGGCCACGGCGGCCCGATCTCGGCGATCCACGAGGTCCTGAACGCGACCGAGGAGGGCTTCGGGGCCATCTGGGAGGCCCTGTTCACGGGACTCCCGCCGGTGCCCGGGGTGACGTCACGGACCGAGATCATCACCGGGGTCGACAACAACGACGTCAGCCTCTACATCCATGAACCGGCCGAGCGCTCCGGCCCGCTGCCGGCGATCGTGCACACCCACGGCGGCGGCATGGTCCTCGCCGCGGCCGCCGACCCGAACTACGTGCGCTGGCGTGACGAGCTCGCGGCGACCGGGCTCGTCGTCGTCGGCGTCGAGTTCCGCAACGGCGGCGGCAAGCTCGGGCCCCACCCGTTCCCCGCCGGCCTGAACGACTGCGCCGCGGCGGCCCGCTGGGTGGCCGACAACGCCGAGCGGCTCGGCGTCTCGAAGGTGGTCATGTCGGGCGAGTCCGGCGGCGGGAACCTGGCGCTGGCGACGACGTTGAAGGCCCGCCAGGACGGCTGGCTCGACGCGATCGCCGGGGTCTACGCCCAGTGCCCGTACGTGTCGAACCTCTACCACGCGCCGCCGCCGGAGCTGACCTCGCTCCACGAGAACGACGGCTACTTCCTCAGCTGCGACATGATGGGCCCGCTCGCGCGGGCCTACGACCCCGACGGCAACAACGCCACGAACCCGCTGGCGTGGCCGTACCACGCGAGCGGCGACGACCTCACCGGCCTGCCGCCGCACGTGATCTCGGTCAACCAGCTCGACCCGCTGCGCGACGAGGGCCTCGCCTACCACCGCAAGCTGCTCGACGCCGGCGTCTCGTCGGTGAGCCGAACGGTCAACGGCACCTGCCACGCCGGCGACTGCATCTTCCGTGCGGCGATGCCCGACGTCTACGCGGCGACGATCCGCGACATCTCCGCCTTCGCCCACTCGCTGTAGCGGCCGCCGGCTCCGACGGGATCGTCCGTCCCGGAGCGGGCCACGTGCCCGCTCCGGGGCCTGACCGCGACGTCGTCCGACCCGCCGACGGGCGCGGTCGCCGCTCAGAAGAGCCAGGGCCCACCGGGCGTGAACGACTCGGCAGGCCCGAGCCCGTCGGCGCGGGCTTCGATCCACGCGGCGTCGCGTCCCTCGGCCAGCGCGGTTGCTCGGATCTCGCCCCACCGGCAACCGATGTCCGTGAAGTCGGCGAGCGCGGCCCGGAGGTTCCTGTCGGCGTCGATCTCGTTCTCGGCCAGCCGGAGGTGCCCGAGCGCGCGCCACAGGGGGAGGGACGATGTGGTGAGGGCGAGCCAGTCATCGATCGCCTGTGTGCGCGCACCCGCTCCGATGGCCTGCTCGGCACGCTCGGCGAGGATCGCCGCGACCGTGCCCGGCCCCTTTCGGGGCCAACCTTCAGCCTCCGCCAGGTCGGCCGCTGCCCGGCTCCGCCGGCCGATCACCCGGTGACACGCGGCCCTCGCCGTGAACAGCGTCCGGGTGAAGTCGTGGAAGCCGTCGCCGTGCAGCAGATCGATCGCCGTGCTCAGGCTCGCGATCGCGGCGTGGTGCTCACGCCGGGCGAACTGCGGCACGGCACGGATCGCGAACTCCCAGGCTGTCCACTTCGAGCCCGAGACCCGCATCAGCGCGGTCCGGCAGACATCGTCCGCCTCCCGGTACCGCCCCTGCCAGATCAGCGACTGCGCGAGCTCGAACGCCGCCCGCGACACGCGCTCGGGCCAGTTGCGCTCGAGGCTGGCGAGATCCTCGGCCAGCGCGCGCTCGAGTTGGCTGCGGGCCAGACGCTCGCTCAGGCGGAGGTCGCCCGACCATCGGCCGGTGCCCGCGAGGTTGAGCCCCGTGTCGATGGACACCTGCTCGCTGCCGTCGAGCACGCGCCGGACGCGCGCCGTGTCATGGGCGACCCCGCCCGCCTGGAGCACGAGGAACTCCACCCGCTCCTCGCTGCGGGACAGCTTCGTGTACAGCAGGACGAGCGCCAGGCGGAGGCGGTGTGACCGCAGCATGACGAGGTTGCCGAGCGACCGGACGGCGACGCCCTTCTCCCGTCGGTTCCCGAGCATGACCACCGCTGCGTGTTTCGCTGCGGCAGACCACCGGGCGCCCAGACGCTCGTCGACGACCGCTCGGAGCAGGAGCCGGCGCGCCCGCCGCGGCTCGACTTGGGGGGCGTGGCTGATCGCCTCCTCCACCGCCTCGTACTGCGCTTCCGCATCGGGGATCGCGTGCACGTCGCCATCGACGCCGAACGCGTCGAGGAGCCCATCGGCCGGGCTTGCCGACGTCGAGCCACGGCCACACCAGACGAGGTGCGCACCGCTGGCCGGCAGCGAGGTCGGATCGTGGACGACGCCCGCCAGCGCGAACCGCCACCGTTCGTAGTCCGCGATCGTGGACCCATCGAGGTCGTCGTCACCGACCCCCTCGAACCAGTAGGTGGCCTTGGACGCCTCGATCGCAGACGCGAGCGCCGGGTAGAGGTCGACATCGGCTCCGGCGTACCCGGCCACGAACAGACGACCACCACGGCAGGCGTCGACGAGAGCCCGGAGCCAGCGCGCATCGAGCGGACGCATGATCTGCGGTGTCGAGAACAGGAGTGAGCCCGGTCGGCTCACACATCCGTGGAGCTTGACGAGGCGGCCCGAGAGCTCGGAAGGCGCTTCGTCGACGGGATGTACGGCGACGGCGGGAGGACGACCAGCGCGCACCCGGTGCGCCTGCTCGATCCAGGTGTCCCAGTTGGTCGTGCAGACCAGCCCGCCCCGCTCCAGCACCGACGCTGCCAGGTGGTGCACGGCGTTCGGCGCGCCGAGGCGCCCGGCCCCGACCGCCCGGGTGAGCGCCGGGCCGAGCTCATACCCGGCATCGGCCAGCGCCTTCAGGAACACCTCCGGGATGATGTGGTCGAGCAGGATCCGACGAGGATCGCCACGCTCCCACGAGATCGTCTCGACACCGGCGCGCTTCGCACAGGCGTCCCGTATCTGGCCGAACAACGGCCCACCGGCGGGTAGTGGAAGCGATGCGCCGGCACCGAGGAACAGGACAGGCGGCGCGTCCTCATTCATGCGAACGACGATAACGGGCTCATCGGATTTCGGCGGGGGTGATCTGGTCGAGGAGGGTCCAGTTGGGTCGGCCTGCGTAGAGCAGGACTCGGATGCGGTAGTTGCGGAAGGACCGGAACCCGAACCCGATGCGTT
>JAXHUH010000233.1:0-37003 GCA_034211175.1 Actinomycetota bacterium | reverse complement strand
GGCCGGTCTGACCGACGACCCGACCACGATGCCGCCCGAGGACGGGACGCCGCCGACGGACGAGACGGTGCCGCCGACGGAAGAGACGGTGCCGCCGACCGAGGAGACGGTGCCGCCGACCGAGGAGACGGTGCCGCCGACCGAGGAGACGGTGCCGCCGACGGAAGAGACGGTGCCGCCGACCGAGGAGACGGTGCCGCCGACCGAGGAGACGGTGCCGCCGACCGAGGAGACGGTGCCGACCGACACCGGGACCGGCGATGCGCTGGACGACCTCGACCTCGCCGCCGCCCAGGCGGACGATGACCTGGTCATCGCCTACACCCCGGCCGCCGACGCGGCCGACGGGACCGAGACCTTCGAGTACACCGTGTGCCTCGTCGGCGCCGAGGGCGAGTGCCCGACGGCCCTCGCCCGCGTCGAGGTGAGCGCAACGGCCAACGAGCCGACGCTGGTCGACGACGTCGCGACGACCGTCGACGGCTCGGCGGTCACGATCGAGGTCCTCGACAACGACAGCCACCCCTCCGGCAACTTCGACGGCATGTCCGTGCGGGTCGTCCCCGGTTCCGGGCCGACCGCGGGCACGGCGACGCCGGCCGGCGCGGGCCACTCGATCACCTACACGCCGGACCCGCTGGCCGTGGACGCGGACGGCACGTCGGTCGAGCTCACCGACCAGTTCCGCTACGAGGTCTGTGACCGCACCTCGCAGTGCTGGGACGCCATGGTCACCGTCACCGTCCTGCCCGAGGGCTCCAACCCGACGCGGGCGGCGGACGACACGGCCACGGTCGAGCGCGGCCAGCAGGTGCTGATCGACGTCCTCGCCAACGACGACTTCCTCGACGACGTGGCCGTCCAGCTCGTCGCCGCGGCGGCCGATGCCGACGCCGGCGCCGCGCCGGGTACGACGGCGCTCGGCACGGTCGAGGTCCGTTCCGACAACCGCGTGCTGTTCGAGGCCTCCTCGACCGTCTTCGACGGTGGCACCGAGACGTTCGACTACACGCTGTGCGACCCCGCCGCCGAGGCGAACGCCGGCGTCGAATGCGTGGCCACCGTGACCATCGAGATCACCGACAGCGCACCCGCGGCGCTGAAGGAGGCGTGCGCCGACGCCCGCCTCATGATCACCGACGCCGCGGCGGCCGAGGCCGCCGACGCCGACCCGATGAGCTACGTCGAGGGCACGATGGGTGACGACCTGCTGGTCGGCACCGAGGGCGCCGACGTCATCTGCGGCGGACCGGGCCGTGACCGCGTGTTCGGCCTGGCCGGCGACGACACCCTGTTCTCCGCCGGGGACGGGCTCATCTACGGCGGCGCCGGCGACGACATGCTCCACAACGTGGTCCCGTCGAGCGCCATGCTCGACGGCGGTGACGGCAACGACGTCATCGAGACCGCCGGTGGCGGCGTCGAGGTCATCGGCGGCGACGGCGACGACGACATCATGCTCGCCATGCCGGTCGAGGCCGGTGCGGCCGACACGACGGCCATGGGCCCCGATCCCGACGCCGTGAACCGGGTCGAGGGCGGTCCGGGCGCCGACGTCATCGTGACCGGGCCGGAGACCGACGTGGTCGACGGCGGTCCCGGCGACGACCTGATCGGCCACGACGCCGTCCGGGCCGGCGCCGGTGAGCTCGACGACGGTCGCGACGATGGCGACCTCGAGGGTGCCGGAACGCTCGCGGTGGCCCAGGGGCCGGACGAGGCAGCCGCCTTCGTCGAGCTGTCCCCGCTCGAGCTGACCGAGCCCGACACCCTCCGGGGCGGGCCCGGCAACGACGTGATCCGCGCCGACGGCCGCTCCAACCTGCTCCGCGGCGGGTCGGGTGACGACATCCTGTGGGGCAACAGCGGCAACGACACGATCCTGGGCGACGACGGCGTCGACACGATCGTCGGTGCCTCCGGCCGCGACCTGCTCTTCGGCGGGGCCGGCGACGACGCCGAGATCTCCGGCGGTCCCGACGACGACCACCTGTGGGGCGGGCCCGGCAACGACGCCCTCCTCGTGGGCGGCGCCGGTGAGGACCGGGTCAACGGCGGCCTCGGCGACGACATGCTGGACGGCGTGACCGGCGAGGCCCCCGACCTGCCCGAGCAGGACGACCTCGACGGCTTCGACGGCGCCGACAGCTGCGTGGTCGGCACCTTCGACGTCCACCGTCGCTGCGAGCAGGTCCAGGACCCCTCGATGGCGACGCCCGAGGGCACGACCGAGGGTGAGGACGGGGAGGCCTAGGCCCCCCGCACGACGTGATCGGTGACGTGCCCCGGGCTGCGGCCCGGGGCACGTCCGCGTCCGGGCGGCCCCTGGTGGACCGCGCCGGCTCGGGTCACGTGCCGCTCAGGTCCAGCCGAGGCGGGGCAGGACCTCGGTGGCGAGGGCCTCGACGGTGCGGCGGTTGGTCGTCTCGTCGGCGCCCGGCGCGACCGACAGGTCGGACACCCCGAGCTCGGCGAACCGGCCGAGCTGGTCGACCAGCTCCTCGACCGAGCCGGACACCGCGTGCCAGTCGACGTTGCGGCCCTCGGCCGGGGGCTCGCCGACCTGGACCTTCACCCGGTGGGCGAGCACGGTGCCGCCGCCGTCGAAGAACGCCTTGGCGGTGATGGCCAGCTCGTCGGGGGTCGCCCGGGATGCCTGGAACGGCAACCCCATGGCCAGCGCCCGCCGCATCGTCGCCGGGCCGCCGGCGAGCCAGATGGGCGGGCCGTCCGGGGTGACCGGGACGGGCGCGAGGCGGCCGTCGGCCGGCAGGTGGAAGTGCTCGCCCTCGTGCGGTCGGCCGGCGAGCCCGGCCCGGACCGCCTCGACCGCTTCCGCGAATCGATCCCCACGACGGGTGAACTCGAGCCCGCGATAGTCGAACTCGCGCTCCCAGAACCCGGGGGTGACCACGAAGACGAACCCGCCGCCGGTGAGGTTGTCGAGCGTCGCCGCCTGCTTGATCACCCACACGGGGTCGCGCAGGGGGAGCACCGCGGCGGTGATGCCGATCCGGGCGGTCGGGATGGCGCCGGCGAGCCACGCGAGCTCGCAGAACGACTCCATCCCCCCTGACCAGGCGGGGAAGTCCTCGTTGGCGAGGAGACCGTCGCCCAGCCATAACGTGTCGAGGCCGCCATCGACCGCGACGCTGGCGAGCTCGAGCACACCGTCGCGTGAGGTGCCGAACGGGGAGATGCCGACGCGCATGGCGAGATCATCGCACGCACTGCGGAACGTGCCGGCGAACGGGCCGGTCGGCATGGGTGATCCTGACCAGCGAACGTCCTTCCGATGGGCGGACGGTTGGACCACCTCGTCCGCTCCTTACCATTTCAGGTTGTGGACGGGAACTTGGTGCGGGGGCACATCGACGGCTTGGTGCTGGCGGCGCTCGAACGTGGGCCGGCGCATGGCTACCAGGTGGCAATCGAGCTGCGGCAGCTCAGTGACGGAGCGTTCGACCTCGCAGAGGGCACGCTCTATCCGGCGCTGCACCGGCTCGAGCACGGCGGCTACGTGACGAGCGAGTCGATGTCGGTCGGTGGTCGGCGGAGACGGGTGTACCGGTTGACGGACGGGGGTGAGCAGGCCCTCGCCGGCAAGCGCGACGAGTGGCGTGACTTCGCCAAGGCTGTCGAGCAGGTGCTCCTGGCCGACGGCCCCTCGATGGCCGGCACCCCCGGCTAGCCGCCCCACGTCCCGTTCTGGTCTACACGGCCCGCCCTGCGACCTGGTCGTTTGCGGCGGGGGATGTAGACCAGAACGGGTCGGCGTGGGGCGGGGCGGCGTACGATGCCGGGCCATGACCGGTGACGCGCCTTCCTCGGCCGATCAGCAGACGACGAGCGCGTGCCCGAACTGCGGGGCGCCGCTGCCGGCGTCGCTCGTCGACCGGCGGGTGAGCCGCGACGTCGAACGGGCCGGCTGCGGCCGGTGTGCGCTCCAGCTGATCCGACGCGGCGCCGGGGACTGGTCCGGCATCCGGGGCTGAGGCCACGGGCGGTCGGACGCGCCCGACCGGACCTGCTGACACTCCGTGGATTGGGCGCCGACGGCGCGGAGTCCCTACGGTCGGGGCTCGAGTTCGTGCGTTCGTCGAGGTCGTCGGAGGCCACGTTGCGCAACCCCAAGGACTTCTTCCGACCGCTCGCCGTCGGCGCGCCGTCCCCGCTCGGCGACGTGCCGTCGAAGCCGTCGCGGATGATCCACTTCTTCGATCCGAGCAACGAGAAGATGGTCGGCAAGGTGCCGGACATCGCCCCGCGGGTCGATGTGATGCTGGGCAACCTGGAGGACGCCATCGCGTCCGACCGCAAGGAGGCGGCCCGGGCCGGGCTGGTGAAGGTGGCCCGGGAGGTCGACTTCGGCGACACCCAGCTGTGGACCCGGGTCAACAGCCTGGACTCGCCGTGGGCGCTGGACGACCTGATCACGCTGGTCACCGAGATCGGTGACGTGCTCGAGGTCATCATGGTCCCGAAGGTCGAGGGCGCCGAGGACATCCACTACGTGGACCGCCTCCTCGCCCAGCTCGAGGCCCGCGCCGGCCTGGAGCGCCCCCTGATGGTCCACGCCATCCTCGAGACCGCCCGAGGGGTGGCCAACGTCGAGGAGATCTGCGCGGCGAGCCCCCGGATGCAGGGCCTGTCGCTCGGCCCGGCCGACCTCGCCGCCGACCGGCGGATGAAGACGACCCGGGTCGGCGGCGGCCACCCCGGCTACCTGGTCCGCCAGGACCCGGACCCCGACGATGCCGACAAGGCCCGGGTGACGGCCCAGCAGGACCTGTGGCACTACACGATCGCCCGCATGGTCGACGCCTGCCAGGCCAACGGGCTCTTCCCGTACTACGGCCCGTTCGGCGACATCGCCGACACGACGGCCTGCGAGGACCAGTTCCGCAACGCGTTCCTCCTCGGCTGCGTCGGTGCGTGGAGCCTCCACCCGGTGCAGATCGACATCGCCAAGCGGGTGTTCTCGCCCGAGCCGTCCGAGGTGGCGTGGGCCCTTCGGGTGATCGAGGCGATGGGCGACGGGACCGGGGCGATCATGCTCGACGGCAAGATGCAGGACGACGCCTCCTACAAGCAGTGCCTGGTGATGGTCGACCTGGCGAAGAGCCTCGCCGCCCGCGACCCGGAGCTGGCCGAGGCGTACGGGATGTCGGGGGAGAAGGCCTGATGGACGAGCTCACCGAGGTCACCCTGCGGCCGCGCCGTTCCGTGCTGTACATGCCGGGCGCCAACGAGCGGGCGTTGGAGAAGGCGAAGGGCATCCCGGCCGACGCGCTGATCCTCGACCTCGAGGACGCGGTCGCGCCCGACGCCAAGGTCGAGGCCCGGGCCCGGGTGTGCGCCGCGGCGGCGTCGGGGGAGTACGGGTCGAAGGAGGTGACGATCCGGGTCAACTCGATCGGCACCCCGTGGCACGACGACGACCTGAAGGCGGTCGCCGAGGCCGGTCCTGACGCCGTGGTCGTCCCGAAGATCAACAGCAAGGCCGAGGTCGACGCCGTCGAGGCCGCGCTGGTCGCGGCCGGTGCCTCGGACGACCTGAAGATCTGGGCGATGGTCGAGACCCCGATCGCCATGCTGCGGGCGGAGGAGATCGCCACCAGCTCGGACCGGTTGGTCACGCTGGTGATGGGCACGAACGACCTGGCCAAGGAGCTCCACGCCAAGCACGTGCCCGGGCGGCTGCCGCTGCTCGGCGGCCTGCAGCTGTGCCTGCTGGCGGCGAGGGCGGCCGGCAAGGTGATCCTCGACGGCGTCTACAACGACGTCCGCAACGCCGAGGGCTTCGAGGCCGAGTGCCGCCAGGGCATGGAGCTGGGCTTCGACGGCAAGACGCTGATCCACCCGAGCCAGGTCGAGCCGACGAACCGCCTCTTCGCCCCGAGCGAGGAGGAGATCGAACAGGCCCGCAAGGTCATCGAGGCGTTCGAGAAGGCCGAGGCCGAGGGCAAGGGCGTCGTCACCGTCGACGGCCGCATGATCGAGAACCTCCACGTCGACGAGGCCCGCCGCAACCTCGCCATCGCCGACGCCATCGCCGCAGCGACGACGACGGCGTAGCCGGCCCGTTCAGTCGCCGATGAGGCGGCTGTACACGCCTCCGATCGGGTTCCCGTCCCGGTCGTAGGTGCGGAGCCGCACGTCGCACGTCTGTCCCTGCGCGCACGGGTAGGGGAAGGCCACGGCCCCGCCGAGTGCGTCCCCCGACGGACGTTGCCAACGGCGCCGGCCGTCGTGCTCAGCGACAACGAGGGCGACGTCCTGGTCGAGCCCGGGCCAGACGATCGCTTCGGGTGCGCCGTCGACCTCGGCCAGGACGTGGATCTCACCGGCGGGTCGGCACGTGCCGGAGCCCTTGCGCCGCACACAGACGTCGTCGGCGTCGCCGTCGAGCGCGGTGACGCCGGCGCCCGTGTGGCGGGCAGTGGCGAACGGGGCGACGCCCTCCGTCTCGTACGCACCGGACCACCAGTACTTGTCGGTGTCGAGCCCGCCGAAGCCCCCGATCCCGTAGCGCCGCAGCTCGACCTCGTCGTCGGGCTCGAGATCGAGAGCGACGACGGCGGTGTCGTCGGGGTCCGCGTGATGGTCGACGAGGCGCCCGGCGGCGTCGTAGGCGTCGATGACGACCCTGCAGCCGTCGGTGGTGCACCAGTCGTCGAACGAGAACGGGAACGCGACGAGACCGTCGACCGGTCGCTGCCACCACACGGTGGTGCCGGCGCGGAACACCACGACGTCGACGTCGTCGTCGAGGCCGGACCAGGCCAGGACGTCATCGACGGGGTGGTCGGCGATGCCGATGCTGAACACGCCACCCGCCGGGCCGCAGCCGTACCCGGCCCCGCTCCCTCCCCCGGTGCACTGCGTGTCCGCGGCCGCCGCCCGGGCCTCCTCCGGGTCGAGACCGCGGCTGCCTGCCTGTTCGGCCCATCGGGGGAACGCCTCGGGCCGAAGGACACCGACGGAGAACCGGGCGAGCCCGTTGCCGACCTCGTAGTCGGTGGCCCAGGCGACGTCGGGCTGTGGCGGGGCCGCCGTGGCGGGTGTGCTGGAGCGGAGCGCGATCTCGTCATCGGGGCCGAGCCCGAGCTCGGTGACGGGTTCGGGAAGGTCGGCGACCGGAGCGGGGTCGGAGCGCGGGTCGTCCCGGGTGAGCGCGACGGCGAGCACGATGAGGACGACGGCGGCGGCGAGCGCGACGGCCCTCGCCCTCGTGGGTCGGCGGCCGTGCCGCTCGAGTGTGTCGAGCGTCGGTTCGGAGAGGTCGTCGAGGACGGCGAAGTGGTCGCGGAGGTCGGTCCCGGCGCGGTCGAGCCGATCGTCGATCGAGGTCATCGGTCGTCCTCCTCGACATCGTCGCCGAGTCGTCGTGCGAGCGTTGGTCGTGCCCGGGTGAGGTGGGTCTTCACCGTGTTCTCCGACAGGTCGAGCGAGGCGGCGATCTCGGGGATGGAGAGCGCGTCGGCGTAGCGAAGCGCGACGGCCTGGGCCTGCCGGCGGGGGAGGCGTCGCACCTCGGCCCAGAGCCGTTCGTCGTCGGCCGGCAGCTCGGGCGCTTCGACGTGGCTCTGGCCGCCGCGGAGGCGGACGAGGGCGCGGGCCTCGCGGGTACGGCGTTGGATGGCGTTGACCGAGCGGTTGGCGACGAGTCGGCGGACCCAGGCGTCGGGGTCGCGGACCTCGGACCAGCGGCGATAGGTCGCGAGGAAGGCGTCCTGGGCGATCTCCTCGGCGACGCTGCGTCGGCCGCAGAGCACGTAGGCCAGCCCGACGACGCGACGTTGCTCCCGTCGGTAGAACTCTTCGAAGCTCGGCGCCGGGCCCGTCGGGACGACGATCGGCTCAGGCTCGTCGAGCGGCTCGTCGGCATCCGTGTCGGTCTGGAGGCTGTCCGGCGGGCTCATCACCGGTAGGTCATCGCAGCCGGCCCATCGGGTGACATCCTCCCAGCGATCTTCCACCGACAACTCGTGTACGGGCGCGCCAGTGCGGCGACCCGGGCGGGGTCGCCTCGCCGGTTGCTGGAGCTGGAGTGCCTGGGTGCTCACCAGAGGCGGGGTGGGTCGACGCCTCGTGGCCGGGTCGTGAGGACTCGTCCCGAGGGGAGGGTGATCTTCAACGTGGCGTCGGGGAGGAGCTTGAGGTGCCAGCCGAGGTCGTGGAGGAGGTGGTGGTGCCGTTCGCAGATGAGGGCGAGGTTGTCGATGTCGGTGGGCCCGCCGTCGTCCCATTCGACGATGTGGTGGGCTTCGCACCATTGCGGCCCGCGGTCGCAGCCGTGGGCGCGGCAGCCGCCGTCGCGTGAGATGAGGGTTGTCCACTGGGCGTCGGTGGCGGTGCGTTGGCCTCGTCCGTGGTGGAGGATGACGCCTTCGTCGTCGCGGACGAGCCGGTGGGCGATCGAGTCACAAAGCCACCGCTCGACCGCCGTCCGCGGCAGCACCGACGCGTCGGGGCTGGTCGCTTCGCCGGTCTCCGCGTTCCACCGTGATGTTCAGATGGGGCCGGTTCCGCTTGGTCGAGGTCTCTTGTTCGCAGTGTGTGAGGTAGAACCACGCAACACTGACCAATGCGTCCGCACGCCGGTGCGCCGGTGAACGCGCCGGTTCGTGTTCGCCGTCGGGTTGCATCGCTCGTTTGATCGCTTTGTTGAGAACGGCGGAGGCGTCGGCGTCGAGCTCGCCGTCGATGCGGTGACGTCCGTCGAGCATCTTCGAGATGTGCAGTGACCGCTTGTCGAGCCCGAGCTCGCGTTCACCCACTCGGTCCTTGGTTGCCTGCTTCCAGGCCTGCATCGCTTCGGACGCTTCGTCGACGGTGAGGTCCTCGAGCAGCGGCACGAACTCGTCGGACTGGTCGGCGAACTCGTCGACCAACTTCCCCGGTGTGTTCTCGACCACCGCCCGCACGTGCCCCGACCGCACCCGCCCGGCTTCGAAGGACGCTGCGAGTACCGGCAGCCGAGCCAGTTTGCGGGCGGTCGACATCATCCCCGCGGCCTCACCCGGGTGGAGCCCTTCGGACTTCAACCACGCCGTCATCGACGTCGCCGACTCGGCCTCGAACAACTTCGCCTCATCAGCCGCGACGAGCGCCGGCGAGACCTTCGCTTTCAACTGATCGATCGCGCACACCACACGACGAATCTCATCGAGATCGCAGTCGACCGATATCCGGTCCACCGTGTCGAGAAGTTCCGCCGCCTGCATGAGCACATGATACCAAACGAGCGTGATCAATTCGAGCCGTATGGCGAGAAATCCGCACTCATCACTCCGCGCAGCAAACCGATCACCCGGCCGATACACGCAGCGGACCAGACCGATCTTGCATGCAGATCCTGCCTTCCGTGGCACGATCTACATGCAAGACCCCGAATCGCTCGTTCTGGCGATCAGCTTTGACTACCGGTGGCACGATTTGTGGTCCAGTTCGCACCGGGGAACGACCACCGCGGCCGAACCGGACGTACCACCCCGATCCACGAGCTGACGTCGACGCGACGTTCGTCGAGGCTGACGCCCAGCACCACCGGTTCGAACGAGGAGGCGTCGACGTCGTGGCCTCCCGGTGGGGCGTGATGTTCTTCGCCGATCCCGTCGCGGCGTTCACCAACCTGCACGCCGCAACGAGAGCCGGTGGCGCTCTGAGGGTGATCACGTGGCGCGGCCCCCACGAGAACCCGTTCATGACCACGGCCGAACGGGCTGCGGCCCCGCTCCTCGACCTCCCGACCAGGAGCGGGGGCGAGCCCGGCCAGTTCGGCCTCGCCGACCCGGCCCACATCCACGAGGTTCTCGGCGAGAGCGGCTGGCGCAACGTCGAGCTGGCGCCGATCGACCGGACCTGCTCGTTCCCGGCCGCCGCGCTCGACGCCTATCTCACCAACCTCGGGCCCTTCGGCCGGGCGATCCGCGGTGAGGACGAGGCCACACGGGCCCGGGTCCTCAACCTCGTTCGTCCCGCGTTCGACCCGTACCTCGAAGCCGACGACGTGCGGTTCGACGCGGCGTGCTGGCTGGTCTCGGCGCAGGCGTGAGCAGGCCCTGCGCGGCAGCGCTAGCCGGGGACCTGGCTCGGGGTGAAGAGGTGCTCGACCTCGCCGGGCGGCAGCGGGCGGGACACCAGGTAGCCCTGGCCCGAGTCGCAGGCCTCTCGGCGGAGGTGGTCGAGCTGGGCCTCCTCCTCGATGCCCTCGGCCAGGGTCTCGAGGCCGAGGCTCCGACCGAGGCGGATCAGCGAGTGGAGGAGGGCGGCGGCCTCGGTCGAGTGCGCGATGTCGGTGAGGAACGACCGGTCGATCTTGATCGAGTCGACGGGGAACTGGCGCAGGTACGACAGCGACGAGTAGCCGGTCCCGAAGTCGTCGATGGCCAGCTGCACGCCGAGCGCCTTCAGCTCCGCGAGCCGGGCGCCGACCGCCACCGCGTCGTGCATGAGCATCGACTCGGTGATCTCCAGCACGAGGTTGCGGGCCGGCAGGGCCGTGCTCGCCAGCGCTCCGGCAACGGTGGTGACGAAGTCGTCGCGCTCGAGCTGGTGGCCGGACACGTTGACGTGCAGCCGCAGGTCGTGCCCGTGTGCGTGCCAAATGGCCATCTGCCCGCACGCCTCGCGCAGCACCCAGGCGCCGATGTCGACGATGATGCCGCTCTGCTCGGCCAGCGGGATGAACTCGAGCGGCGAGACCGGGCCCCGCACCGGGTGGCGCCATCGCAGCAGCGCCTCGACGCCGGTCACCCGCATCGAGGCGATGTCGAACGTCGGTTGGTAGTCGAGGTGGAGCTGCCCGTGCCCGATGGCGTCCCGCAGCTCGAGACTCAGCGTCAGCCGCTCATGGGCGGCGGCCTGCATCTCGGGCCGGAAGACGACCGCCCGGTTGCGGCCCTCCGCCTTCGCCTGGTGCAGGGCGATGTCGGCGTCGCGCAACAGCTCGGAGGCGGTGCCGGACCGACGCACGGCGACACCCACGCTCGCGGTGATCGGGAAGTCCCGGTCGGCGTCGCCGTCGGCACCGACGCCGCCGACGGGGAACGGCTCCCGCAGCACGTCGAGGATCCGGTCCGCGACCACCTCCGGCCCGGGCTCGATGGCGCCCTGCTCGAGCAGGACGACGAACTCGTCGCCACCCATGCGTCCGACGGTGTCGCTCTCACGCAACGTCCGTGCGAGCCGGGCGCCGACCGATCGCAGGAGCGCGTCGCCCTGCTCGTGGCCCAGGGTCTCGTTGATCGTCTTGAACCCGTCGAGGCCGATGACGAGCGCGGCGCACTCGTCGTCGTCCCTGCGCGCCCGCCGGAGCAGGTGCTCGGCCCGATCGGTGACGAGGCTGCGGTTCGCCAGCCCGGTCAGGGCGTCGTGGAGCGCCTGGTGGTGCAGCTCGCCCGTGCGCACATCGACGAGGGCCAGCGCCCGTTCCCGGCTCACGGACGCGGTCCGCAGGAGGGCGGCCAACATGAGGGAGGCGGCGGCGCCGGCGACGAACACCGCCCATCCCTGGACATCGGGCGACGGTGACGCCGGGCCGCCGAGCTGTGTGACCCCGAGGCGCCAGGTGCCGTCCGCGAAGAAGGTGACGTCCCGCAGTGGGGTGCCGCCGGTCGCGCCCCCGGTCGTGGCGAGCAGGGCGCGCTCGCCGCTCATGTGGACCTCGGTGAGCTCCAGGCGGAGGTCGTTGCGCGACCCGGTCGCGGTGTCGAGCAGCGTTCGCCCGTCGATGACGCTGAACATGGCGCCGACGAAGGCCGAGCGTCGGGCATCGAGCGAGGCCGGTGCATCGCCCTCGCCGTAGTGGGGTGCGACGACGAGGAGGTGGTCGTCGAGGCCCCAGGGCACGAACGCGACCCGGCCCGTGTCACGGGCCTGGTCGATGGCCCCGCCCACGGGCGTCTGGCACTGGTCGATGACCCCGCGGTCCGCGCCGAGCGCGCCCCAGACCGCGAGGTCACCGGCGAGGACGGTGGGGATGCAGTAGCGGTCCCGGCCCGGTTCCAGTCCGAGGTCGTCCCCGAAGGCCGACCTGAACGCATCCTCCTCCACGGCGTACCCGGCCGTCAGCCCGGCGGCGAGCTCGTCGAACGCGGCGGGTGCGTCCTCGGCCGTGACGGCCCGGATGTAGCCGAGCATGACCGTGCCCGGGTGACGTCCTCCGGCGTCCTCGAGCTCGTACCAGGCCCGGAACGGCTCGATGTCTGCACCCTCCGCCGGCTCGACCCGCAGGATGTTCAACGCCGCGACGGTCACGTCGACGTGGCGCCGGATGGTGCTGGCGACCGTGCGGGCGATCTCCTCCGCCCGGTGCTCTCGGGCCATCGCCTCGTCCTCGCGCACGTCGTCCGCCCACCACGTGCCGACGGCGGCCGAGGCCAACAGGCCCGCCAGCAGGACCAGCACCGCGGTCACCCGTCCGGGGGCGCGCGCCGTGGCCGGCGGGCCGACGGGGGCCGTCGCGCCACGATGGTCCGCCAGCGAAGGCTCCTCCATCACTCCCCTCGGGTCGTCGGCGGGCACGCGTAGGGACTCTTCGGCGGTGCCGACGACGCACACGAGGCGACGCGGGAGACTTCGACCAACTTTGACCGGTCGCGACCCGATCGGGCGGCGGTACGAGCAGCGGGATGGCGGACGCGCCGGCCGGACCCCGGGGCCCGGGCCGGCCCCGGATCAGCCGCCCGACGGGGTGGAGCCGCCACCGTCGGCCGCGGCGGCGTCGATCTCCAGCTCCGCGGGTGGCTGCTGGTGGAGGTGCACGGGCTTGCGGACCGACCGCATCCGGAGGTTGAGCATCTCGACGAGGACCGAGAACGCCATCGCGAAGTAGATGTAGCCCTTCGGGATGTGCTGCTCGAGGCCCTCGGCGACGAGCGACACGCCGATCAGGATCAGGAACGACAGCGCCAGGACCTTCAACGTGGGGTGGTCCTCGACGAACTCGCTGATCGGTCCGGCCAGCACCATCATGACGACGACGGCGACGACGACCGCCGCGATCATCACCGCCACCTCCTCGGCGAGGCCGACGGCGGTGATGACCGAGTCGATCGAGAACACGATGTCGATGATCGCGATCTGTGCGATCACCGAGGCGAAGCTGGCGACCTTGACGACCCGGTGCTCCTCGTGCTCCGGCCCCTCGAGGTTCTCGTGCAGCTCGTGGGTCGCCTTGGCGATCAGGAACGCCCCGCCGAGCAGCAGGATCAGCCCCTCACCGGTGATCTCCCGCTCGAACACCTCGAACAGCGGCTCGGTGAGCGAGCGGACCCAGTTGATCGACAGGAGCAGGAGGATCCGGGTGCCCATCGCCACCGAGAGCCCGATCATGCGGCCGCGCTGCTGCTGGTGCTGCGGCAGCCTCCCGGTGATGATCGAGATGAAGATGATGTTGTCGACGCCGAGGACGATCTCCAGCGCGGTCAGCGTGAGGAAGGAGATCCAGATCTGCGGGTCGGTGAGCAGGTCCATGCCAGCCTTTGCCCTCGGTCCTCGTCGACAGCGAGACCGATGAGCGTAAGGCGTCAGTCGGCCGGCGCCACGTCCGCGTACGCCCTGGCCCGATCGAGCGCGGCCCGGCGCCCGTGCGGATCGGTGGAGCCGACGAGTCGGTAGCGCTCGGCGTGGGCCGCCTGTACCCGACCGTGCTCGTCGACCATCCACGAGGGGGCGAGGCGACGGGGCACCGCCACGACGCCGGGCGGTCGCCACGTGCGGAACAGGTGGTCCCACACGTTGGTCGTGACCCCGTAGTTGGTGGTCGGGGCGCCGAAGTGGTGGGCGAAGTGGCGCTGGCGTGCGGTTGCGCTCCACCGGGTCGACGGTGCCCGGTGGTGGGCCCGCCAGTGGACCTGCTCGTAGGCGGCGAACCCGGCGTAGGTCCCGGCTGCGACGGCCGCGTAGCGGGGTGCGATCCGGCCCAGCGCCCAACCGGCGGCCAGGAACGGCAGCGCAACGACCGTGTACAGCAGTGCCCGAAGCGGCGCGCTGGTCGCGTCCGGGTCCGCGTGGTGGTCGAGGTGGTCTCGTGAGATGCGGCCCCGGCCCCGGGGCGCGTGCATGGCGAAGCGGTGCATCACGTACTCGACCAGCGTCCACAGGGCGCCGCCGAGCACGGCGAACGCCCCGGCGGTGGCGGTCGTGCGGGCGCGGCTCATGGGTCCAGGTTGCCAGCGCCCCCGGGACTGCGGACCGGGACCGCCGACCGATCACCGTTGTCTGAACCGTCGTCAGCACTCGGGGTCGTCGTCCCGTTCGCCGCGGTCACGACCCGCACGGTGACGCGGTTGTCGTGGAACGTCGGGCCGCCGGCGTCGGTCGAGCGCTCACCGGTGGTGGCGTTCACCGTGGGGCCGCCCTCGAGCTTGGGCCAGCGCCCCTTCGTGGTGACCGCCACGCCCGGCCGGGCCACGTCGTCGACCGAGGCGCGGACCGTGAACGAGCCCCGGGCGTTGCCGAGGCACACCTCGTCCCCGTCGGACACGCCGAGGGCCGCGGCGTCGTCGGGATGGAGATGGACGACGTCGGCCCCGGCCCGTCTCTCGTGGAGCTCCCGATTGGCGAACAGCGAGTTGAGGCGGTCGTGGTCGGCGGGGGCGAGCAGCGACAGCGTGCGGCCGGGCCCGCTGGTGCGCTCGCCGGAACCGGCGCCACCGCGTGGACCGGGTACCGCCTCGGCCGGCGGTGTGTAGTCGGGCACCCGGCCCAACCCGTCGTGCTCGGCGCGGTCGCTGACGAACTCGAAGCGGCCCGACGCGGTCGGGAACCGGTCCGCGAACGGCAGGTACGGCCGGGGAACCGAGAGGCGGACCCAGCCGTGCGCCCGCAACCGCTCCAGGGTCACGCCGGCGAGCGCCGGGTCGTCGGTGTCGAGCGCGGCGCGGGCGAGGTCGTGGTCCGAGGCGTACACGGCCGGCTCGTCGCAGCCGAGCGCCCGTGCCAACCGCCGCCAGATCTCGGTGTGGGGCAGGCACTCGCCCGGCGGTTCGACGGCCGGCTCGTTCCACTGCAGGTACAGGTGGCTGAAGCTGTCGTGGAGATCGGCGTGCTCGGTCTGCATCGTCGACGGCAACACGATGTCGGCGTAGTCGGCCGTGTCGGTGAGGAAGTGCTCGACGACCACGGTGAACAGGTCGTTCCGCGCCAGCCCGGCCCGCACCCGCTCCTGGTCGGGGTTGGACACCACCGGGTTGGCGGCGACGACGAGGAGCGCCTCGATCGGCGGGTCGTCGAGCTCCAGCAGTCCCTCGGCGAGGCGCGACATCATCAGCCGCCGGGGCGAGCCGGTGGCGAGGTCGCGGCCATGGAGCTTCCACTGGTTCAGGGGGTAGGCGGGTGAGGTGGAGTAGCAGGCACCGCCGCCGAGCCGTCGGTGGTCGCCGGTGACCGCCGGGATCGCCGAGATCAGCCTCGCCGCGTTGCCGCCGCCGGCGTGGCGCTGCATGCCCATCGAGAAGCGGATGCCGACCGGGCCGTCGGCGGCCAGGCGCTCGCCGAGCCGCTCCACCTGCGCCGCGGGGATGCCGCACACCTCCGCGACGCGCCCGGGCGTCCACTCGAGGGCCCGGGCACGCAGCTCGTCCCAGCCGAGGGTCGCGTCCGCCAGGAACCTCGCGTCCTCGCCGCCGCAGGCGACGATCCGGGCGATCAGGCCCAGGGCCAGCGCCCCGTCGGTGCCGGGGCGGAGCGCGACGTGCTCGTCGACCCGGCGGGCCGTCCGGGTGCGGACCGGGTCGATGGCGACGACGTGCGAACCACGACCCCGGGCGTCTCGTATGAACGGCCAGAGGTGGGCGTTCGTCGTGAGCGTGTTGGTTCCCCACAGGAGGACGACCCCGGAGTGGGCCAGGTCCTCCGGGTCCATGCCGGCGCCCGAGCCCATCGTGTACGAGACGCCGACGTGACCGGCGACGGCGCAGATGTCCGCCACGTGCTGAGAGGTCCCGAGATGGTTGAACAAGCGCTTGCCGGTCCCCGCGACCCCCTGCAGGAAGCCGACGGTGCCCGTGCCGAGGAACGGCCAGATGGCCTCGGCGCCGGAGCGGTCGATCACGGCCCGCCAACGCTGCGCGATCTCGTCGAGCGCCGCGTCCCAGCTGACCGGCTCGAACCGGCCCTCGCCCTTCGGGCCGACCCGGCGGAGGGGCTGCAGCAGCCGATCCGGTGCCGCGGTGTGGTCGAGGTAGCTCGTGACCTTGTTGCACAGGCCGCCCCGGGTGAACGGGTGGTCCCGTGCGCCGCGGAGGCGCACGGCGCGGCCCTCCGAGACGGTCACGTCCCAGGAGCAGGCGTCCGGGCAGTCGAGCGGGCAGGCGCCCCGCACCGTGCGCCCGGGCCCTGCGTCCGCCCCGTGCTCGTCGTTCGGTCCGCTCATCGGTCCCCAGTTCCCCGGGTCGGTCCCGGGACGTGTTCGTCACCGAAAACACGAACGGTGACTCACGTCATTTGTGACCCATGACCAGGGCAAACGTGTTCCGCAAGCGCTTCGGAACCTCCAGTCTGGCGCGTATGCGAACCACCCCCTTCAACCGCCGGGTCGCCGCGCGCCTTCCGGCCGGTCTGTCGCTGACGCGACAGGGCTTGGTGAGTGAGGTGCGGCGGATCCCCGCCGCCCGAGCCGTCTCCCCGTTCCGCCGAGTCCCCGCGCTGGTGTGCGGCTCGGTCCTCATCGGCCTGGGCGTCGGCGTGTTCGTCCACGCCGAGCTCGGCAACGCGCCGTCCGATGTCTTCCTGTCCGGGCTGTCCCGCCACCTCGGCGTGACCCTCGGGCAGGCCAGCTGGGTCTTCGGCGGGGTCCTCTTCGCCGTGGCCACCCTGCTCGGCCGCCGGCCGTGCTCCCATGCGGTCGGCCTCGTCCTGCTCAACGGCACCACGGTCGATCTCGCCGTCCGCCTGATCCGCTCACCGGATCAGATGTGGGTGCGGATGGCCTTCGTCGTGCTCGGCACCCTGCTGATCGCGTCCGGTGCGTCGATCGTGGTCCACGAGGCCGCGACCGGCGGCCCGTTCGAGTACCTGATGCAGGCGGGCACCGACCGCGGCATCGACGCCCAGCGGGTCCGCACCGGCCTCGAGGTCGGCGTGATCGCGATCGGCGTGCTCATCGGCGGCTCGTTCGGCCCGGCGACCGCCGCGTTCGCCGTGATCATCGGCCCGATGATCCAGTTGGGCATGCGGGCCCTCGGCGACCACCGCCGGGGTCGCGAGCTGCGCAAGGCCGAGGAGCACGAGCACGCGCTCGCCCTCGCCGGCCTCGAGGCCTGACGCCTGGACGCCTGAGGCCTGGCCCACCGGCCCCTCACCCGCACCACCCACCGCCGACCCACCGAACTGGACCCCACGGACTACCACCGGTGGTCGTCCGTGGGGTCCAGAACGGAATCGGGTGGGTGGGTGAGGGGGCGGGCCGTCAGACGGCGGCGGGCTGGCGGAGCTGGAAGCGGGCGCTCTTGCCCGACGACAGCGCCTCGACCTCGCCCTTCACCTCGATGGCGATCGTTGCGCCCTCGGGGCCCGACAACGCCTCGACCAGCAGCTCGTCGTGGTTCAGCTCCACCTGGAGCTTCCACAGGGTGCGGAACTGGAGCGGGAACGCCAGGCGCTCGACGTCGTCGGGTAGGCGCGGGCTGAAGCTCAGGCCCTCCGGCGTCGGGCGCAGGCCCGTGAAGCAGCGCTGGGCGAGGTCGACGGTGCCGACCATGGCGCCGAGGTGGATGCCCTCGGCGGTCGTGCCGCCCTGGATGTCGTTGACGTCGCTCTCGAGGGCGTCGGTGTAGAGGTGCCACGAGCGGGCCCGGTCCGAGCGGGCCAGGATCCAGGCGTGCACGACCCGGCTCAGCGTCGAGCCGTGCGACGTGCGGGCGAGGTGGTACTCGACGTTGCGCCGCAGCATCTCGCCGTCGCACTCGTAGCCGAGGTCGTCGAGGAGCCCGATCACCTCGTCCGCGCTCAGCAGGTAGAGCAGCATGAGCGTGTCCGCCTGCTTCGACAGCTTGTAGTTGTCGGCGGAGTCGCCCTCGGCCTCGAGGATCCGGTCCAGGCGGGAGATGTCGCCGTAGCGGGCCCGGTAGCCGTCCCAGTCGAACTCGGGCAGGTCGTCCCAGCCCTCGAACTGGCTGATGATGCCGTCGTCGCCGATCGGGACGTAGAGGCGCCCGGCCTGCTGGCGCCAGCGGTCGATCTCGGAGGCGTCGACGCCGAGGCGGTCCTGGAGCTCCTGGCACCGGGCCTCGGGCAGCAGGTCGAGCACGTCCAGCGCCCGTCGCAGCGTCCACGACGCCATGACGTTGGTGTAGGCGTTGTCGTCGAGGCCGGGTGCGTCGCGGCCCGGGAGGTGCTCGTGGTACTCGTCGGGGCCCATCACCCCGAGGATGCGCCAGCGGCCGAGGTTCTCGTCCCAGGTGGCGGCGCTCGACCAGAAGCGGGCGATCGACAGCAGCATCTCCGCGCCGTAGCGCACGAGGAACTCGCGGTCGTTGGTGACGAGCCAGTGGTGCCACACGTTGTAGGCGATGGCCAGGTTCACGTGGCGCTGCAGGTGGGAGCCGTCGGGCAGCCAACGGCCCGACTTCGGGTTGAGGTGGACGGTCTGGGTCTCCTCCTCGCCGGCGGAGCCGCTCTGCCACGGGAACATCGCGCCCCGGTAGCCCTCCGCCTTCGCGGCCCGGCGGGCCTCGTCGAGGCGCCGGTAGCGGTACAGCAGCGCGGCCTCGGACCGCTCGGGGAAGCGGTAGTCGAGGAACGGGAGGATGAACAGCTCGTCCCAGAAGATGTGGCCCCGGTACGCCTCGCCGTGCCAGCCCCGCGCCGGGACCCCGGCGTCGATGTCGGTGGTGTGGTCCGAGTAGGTCTGGTTGAGCTGGAAGAGGTGGAGGTTGCAGATCAGCGTCGACCGGGGCGCCGAGCCCTGGAACTCCAGCCGGCTCGCCTCCCACATGCGGGTCCACACGGTCCGGTGGTCGGTCGCCAGGCGGGCGAAGTCCGGCGCGTGGGCGATGTCGCGGTGGGCGTCGACCATCGGCGCGACGGACGGGCGGTCCCGCGACGTCCGCAGCGACACGACCTTCTCGATGCGGATCGCCACGCCCGCGGTCGCCTCGCACGTCTGGCGCTGCTCGATGATGCCGGGCAGCTCGATGCGGGTGTGCTCGACCGGGAGCGCCTCGGGGGCCACGACCCTGGTGCGGGCGGCCGTCGCCACCCGGACCCGCGACGCGGTCGTCTCCGCGAGGAGCGAGATCACGTCGTCGGCGCCACCGTCGCCGCCGGTCTCGAGGACGTGGAGGTGCTGGGAGTTCAGCGCGCGGTAGCGCTTCACGCCCGCGTTGGTGACCGTGCCGTCGATGGCGGAGCGGATCTCGACCGGGCCGCCCCAGTCCTCGGGCTCGATCGTGAGCTCGACCGCGGCGAGGTGGGGCTCGGCCATCGACACGAGCCGGCGCTCGGTGAGCGTGGTCGTGCGGCCGTCGCGGTCGCGGGACCGGGTGCTGCGGCCGAGGATGCCCGTGCGCAGGTCGAGCTCCACCCGGTGCTCGAGCACGTCGACGTCGTCGATGCGGTACCACGAGCCGCCGGCGGGACGGAACGTGAGCGGCAACCAGTTCGGCAGGTTGACGAGGTCCTCGTTGACGACGATGCGGTCACCGACCTGGCTGGCGGCCCGGTTGTAGCCGCCGGCCAGGTAGGTGCCCGGGTAGTGGACGTCATCGGCGCGGGCGTCGGTCGACGCACCACGGGTGACGAAGCGGCCGTTCCCGAGGGCGCACAGCGCTTCGCGCAGTCCCTCGGTCTCGGGCTCGTAGTCGGTGTAGACGAGCTTCCAGGGATCGTCGTCGTGCAGCGGCATGTGGCCTTCCTGGTGGGCGGCGGGCAGTGGGGTCAGGCGAGGCGGCGTCCGAGCCCGGCGAGCAGCGCGGCGATGCCGTCGGGATCGTCGACGGCGAGGTCGGCGACCGTGTCGTGGTCGCCGCCACGAACGGCGACGCTGACCCCCCACCCGCGCAGCACGCGGAAGGCGTCCTCGTCGGTGAGGTCGTCGCCGAGGTAGATGGCGGGGGCGTCGGGGTCGGGGGCGATGCGGCCGAGGAGATCGATGACGGCGGCGCCCTTGTCCCACGGAAGCGGCGGTCGCAGCTCGCGGATCATCTTGCCGCCCGAGCTGATCAGGCCCCGGCGCTCACCTTCGGCGATGACGGCGGCCTGAACCCGCTCGTGGGTCGAGGGGTCGGCGTTGCGGAAGTGGACCGCGATCGAGAAGCGCTTGTTCTCCACGAGGACGCCGTCGATGCCGCCGACCTCCGCCTCGAGGGCCTCGGCCGCGGCGGCGAGCTCGGTGGCCTTCGCTGCGGCGCGGTCCTGCACGGAGTGGCTGCCGTCGGGGGCGATGAGCTCGAAGCCGTGGGAGCCCGCCACGTAGAGGCCCTCGAGGCCGAGCCGGCCGGCGACGTCGGGGGCGCCGCGCCCGCTGACCACCGCCACCGGGCACCGCTTCGTGAGCTCGCGCAGCGCGTCCCGGTTCGCGTCGGTCATCGTGGCCGCGTCGGGGTCGTTCACGATCTCCGACAGCACGCCGTCGAAGTCGCAGAAGACGACGGGGGTGCGGCCGCCGAGGCGCTCCATCACCGCGTCGGCCGTGGCCTCCGGGACCTCGTCGAGCGGGCGGGGCGGGGCGGCACCGAGGCGTCGCCACGTGCGGGGGTCGTCATCGAGCTCGGTCAGCTCCTCGACGACGACGTCGGCGCCGTGGGCCAGCAGCTCCTCGGCGTCGGCCTCGCCGCGGGCGACACCGACGACGATGCCGAACCCGCCGCGGCGCCCGGAGCGCACGCCGGCCGTCGCGTCCTCGATGACCGCGGCGTCGTTCGGCTCGACGCCGAGCATGTAGGCGACCTCGCGGAACGGGGCGGGGTCGGGCTTGCCGGGGATGCCGAGGGTGAGCAGGTCGTTGCCGTCGACGATCGCCTCGAACCGGTCGATGATGCCGCCGGCGGTGAGCACCGGTCGCCCGTTGCGGCTCGAGGTGTGGAGGCCGATGCGCACGCCGTTGGCCGCGAGGCGGTCGAGGGCGGCGATGGCGTCGGGGAAGACCCGCACGCCCTCGGCGTCGAGGCGTTGGAGGAAGACGTCGTTCTTGCGGTTCCCGATGCCGCAGTACGTGTCGAGCTCGGGGTCGTCGGACGGCTCGCCTCGCTCACGGACGATGCCCCGGCTGGTCAGGAAGTTCTCGACACCGTCGTAGCGCGGGCGCCCGTCGACGTAGGTGCGGTAGTCGTCGTCCTTGTCGAACGGCACGAACTCGATCCCGGTCGCCTCCGCGTGCTCGCGGAGGACATCGTCGAAGATCGCCTTCCAGGCGCTGGCGTGTACGGCCGCGGTGTCGGTCAGCACACCGTCGAGGTCGAACACGGCGGCCTCGAGGTCGCTGACGGCGGGGTTCTCGTGCGATTGCTTCACAAGTGAGCTGCTTACCTGATCTGAACGCTGGCCGTGTAAGGACGCAACAGGATGTTCATCAGCCACACGTGATGTTCACCTGCGCGGTCATTTGACTCTCGAGCGTGGCATATCCGGCCATCTGAAACCTCGTTGGACATCGCGAGCGTCCAAAGCTGACAGTACGTCAACGGTGGTGGTCGGCGCCCGTTCGGGGATCGGCCGCCGGGGCGCGAGGTGCGGCCGGCCGCAGGGCGACCGGCCGCACGGGTGCGCCGTGCTCCGCCCGGGGGCGGGCAGGGTGTGGTCAGAACCGGAGGATGGCGCCGATGCCCTCGCTCGGGACGTGGCGGCCGACGGCGGGCACGAGCTGCACGTCGGCCCCGGAGGCGAGCCCGGCGCGCAGCGCGACCTCCGAGCGTGGGCCCGACACCGGCGTCTGCTGCGCGACGCCGTCGAG
Source organism: Actinomycetota bacterium (assembly GCA_034211175.1). Lineage (GTDB taxonomy): Bacteria > Actinomycetota > Acidimicrobiia > Acidimicrobiales > CAIXPF01 > JAXHUH01. The sequence goes on along the minus strand of JAXHUH010000233.1, from coordinate 15,102 downwards.
CTCGGACGCCTCATCGGCGACCAGCGCCCGGTCGCCCGGGTCGAACCACGCGTCGTCGCCCGGCTCGGTGCGCTCGCTGTCGTCGGCGATCAGCAGCGTCGCGACCCGACGCTGGCGCAGCGCGGCGAAGGTGGCCTCGGCCCCCTCGACCGCCTCGTCGCGGCCCAGTGCCTCGGCGAAGGCGTGGAGCGTGGCGACGGTCCGCTCGGCGGCGATGGTCGCCTCCCAACGGACGATCTCGTCGGCGAGCTCGTCATCGCCGTGCTCGGCCGAGGCGGTGGCCTCCCTGACGAGCGAGGTGACCTCCTGAGGCAGGTGCTCGCGCAGGAACTGGAGGGCGCGGACGTCGCCGGCGACCACGATCAAGCCCGCATCGATGCGACGCGCGGCCTCGGCGACCTCGTCGGCGACGGCCCGGGCGTTGCGGTCCCAGGTGTTCTCGGCACGGGTCTGGTGCCGCTTGTGCTCGAGTCCGCCGGTGTTGTCCCGGTGGATGTGCTCGGTGTCGCCGTCGACGCTCCGGACGATCGGCTCGGCGAGCGGCTCGACGGTCACGATGTCGGCACCCTCGCGGTCGGCGACCACGACGACGTGGGGGACCTGCGAGCGCTCCCACGCCAGGCGGGGCACGACCCGGGCGAGCGAGTGGACCTCGACCACGTCGTGGCGCACCGGCTCGCTCAGCTCGCCGACCGCCCTCGGTCCGTCGGCATCGGCCAGCACCACGGCGGTCGCGCCGTCGGCGTGGGAGCCGAGGGCGTCGCCGACCCGGTCGAGGTAGTCGTCGGAGGGGTCGACGCCGGCCTCGCGCAGCACCGAGTCGATGTGACGGCGGGCGTTGCGCCAGCGGATGTCGAAGCGCTCCTCGGCGTCCTCGACGTCGCTGCGGGCCCGCAGGTAGATGGAAACGAACGGGGGCCGACCGGCGTCGATGGTGTCGAGGGCGTCGAGCACCGGCTCGTCGCGCAGGTCCGCGCTGATGGTTGCGTTGGGCACGGTCATCACCTCTCGTTCGACGTGCCCGCCGGGCCGGGGATTGAAACGGGTCTCCGGTCCGCGGTCGGCTGTCGGTGCCGGGGCCTACAGTTGGGCCGTTCGCCCGGAGGAGGACGCCCATGCTCGCCGACCGCCTGTTGCCGCCCGAGCCGCTGGCAGACCTCGACGCCTACCGACGTCGTGGCGGGGGCGAGGGCCTGAGCAGGGCTCGGCGCCTCGGGTCCGACGCGGTGATCGACGAGGTCACGCGCGCCGGCGTGCGCGGGCGCGGCGGCGGGGGGTTCCCGGCCGGGCGGAAGTGGCGCTCGGTGCGCGACACCGCCGGTGCCGAGGACACGACCTTCGTCGTCGCCAACGGCGCCGAGGGCGAGCCCGCGACCTTCAAGGACCGCCAGTTGATGCGGTCGAACCCCTACCAGGTACTGGAGGGCACGGCGATCGCCCAGCTCGCGGTCGGCGCGGCCCGGGCGTTCGTCGGGGTGAAGGCGTCGTTCGGCGCCGAGATCGCGCGGCTCGAGGCGGCCCTGGTCGAGATGGAGCAGGCGTCGTGGATCGAGCCCGGCTCGATCATCGTCGTCGAGGGTCCCGAGTCGTACCTCTTCGGCGAGGAGACGGGACTGCTCGGCGTGATCGAGGGTGGCGACGCGCTGCCCCGAGGTGTGCCCCCGTACGTGCACGGGCTGTTCTCGGGCGCGGCCCAGCTCGGCTGGACCGCGGGCACGGGAGTCGGCGCCGGGGCCGGTTCCGGGGCGAACCCGACGGTCGTCAACAACGTCGAGACCCTGGCGGCCGCCGCGGCGGTGCTGGCCAACGGCCCCGGCTGGTACCGGTCGGTCGGGACCGAGCAGACGCCCGGCACCCTGCTGTGCACGGTCGTGGGCGACACCCGGCGCGCCGCCGTCGCCGAGGTCGTCGCGGGCACGCCCCTCGCCGCGCTCGTCGAGGAGGTCGGCGGTGGCGTCGGAGACGGCCGGTCGGTGGGCGCGGTCCTGTCCGGCGTGGCCAACCCGGTGATCACGGGCGCGCACCTCGACGTCGGCCTCTCCTACGAGGCCATGGCCTCGCTCGGGTCGGGCCTCGGCGCCGCCGGCTTCGCCGTGTACGACGACCGGACCGACATGGTCGCCATCGCCCACGCGATCGCGACGTTCCTGGCGGTCGAGTCCTGCGGCCAGTGCCCACCCTGCAAGCTCGGCTGCGAGGCGGTCTCCGGCCTCCTCGGCGACGTGCGCAGCGGGCGGCTCGGGCCCGAGGACGGAGCGCTGCGCATCACGGGCCGGCTGCGCACGGTCACCGACGCGAACCGGTGCTACCTCGGCCGCCAGTGCCAGACCGTCGTGGCCAGCCTGATCGGCGCGTTCCCCGACCAGTTCGCGGCGGAGCGCCCCCCGGCCAGGGTGGTGGACGTGCTCGTGCCGGTGATCGCCGACATCGTCGACGGCGTCGCCATCTACGACGAGACGAAGAGCAGTGCGCCGCGCGGTTGAACGCCCCGACCGGCCGCCCCGGGAGCTTCCGCGGCGCCCGGTGGCGCGGTAGGTTCGACGACCAGCCATGACCGCGGAGAACACGAGCGCAGGCGGCGCGCCGGCGGGCTCGCCGAACGACGATCGGCTCGAGATCGACGAAGCGCGCCCGGGCGACGACCCCGACGAGCTCGTGCTCGTCGTGCACGGCGAGATCGACACCGCGACCTCGCCCCGGTTGCAGGCCCGTCTCGAGGATCTGCCGGCCGAGGCGTCGGTCTGCCTCGACCTCGCCGACGTGTCCTTCGTCGACTCGTCCGGCCTGAGCGCCCTCATCGCCGTGCACCACCGCCAACGCAACGGCGGCGGACGACTGCGGTTCCGGGCGCTGAACGACGTGGTGGCGCGCCTGTTCGCGGTGACCGGGCTCGACCGCCACCTCGACATCGCCGACGCCTGAGATGACGAGCGCCTCCGTGCAGGCACCGGCCGTGCCGTGGGTCGCCGACACCTTCACGGGGTAGGACGCCCCCGGCGGGAAGGCCGCCCGATGGACCTGCACAGGGGAGCGACCGTGCGAGCACCACTCAACAGGATCGTCGACGGCGCGCTCGAGCTGTCCGTGGTCGGGAGCTTCTCCGACATCGGCTACCGGGTCCGCCGGCGCGTCGACGACTGGGACACGATCGATCGGCGCAACGTCGAGGGCCGTGCGGTCCTGGTGACCGGGACGACCTCGGGCCTCGGCCGTGCCACCGCCGCGCGCCTCGCGGGCATGGGCGCTCGCGTCTGGCTCGGTGTGCGGGACGCGGAGCGGGGCGCGAAGGTCCGCGACGAGCTGCGCGACGCGACCGGCAACGACGAGATCCGCCTGATGGTGGCCGATCTCGGCGACCTGCCCGCCGTGCGCGACGCGGCCGCCGGGGTCGTCGAGGAGGCCGGAGCGCTCGATGCCGTCGTCCACAACGCCGGTGCGCTCACCGATCAGCGGCGCGAGACCGCGGCGGGGATCGAGCTCACCCTGGCGACCCACGTCGTCGGGCCCTACGTGCTCACCCGCGCCGTCCAGGACGCCCTCGCCCCCGGTGCCCGGATCGTCTTCGTGTCCTCGGGCGGCATGTACACCCAGGGCTTCGACCTCGATCGGCTCGAGATGGATGCCGACGCCTATCGGGGCGCCGTCGCCTACGCCCGGGCCAAGCGGGCCCAGGTGGTGCTGAGCCGGGCGCTCGCCGCCGAGCTGCGCGGGCGAGCGGTGAGCCACGCCATGCACCCCGGTTGGGCGAACACGCCGGGCATCGGCGACTCCCTGCCCGGCTTCAGCGGCCTGATCGGGCCGATCCTGCGGTCGGCTGAGCACGGAGCGGACACGATCGTGTGGCTCGTCGGCAGCGAGGAGGCGGGCCGGACGACCGGTCTGTTCTGGTTGGATCGCCGCCCGCGCTCCACCGTGCGGATCCCCGGCCGGTCCGCGCCGCCGGATGCCGAGGGCGAGCTCGTCCGGTGGCTCGACGAGCGGGTTCGCCGGGCCGACGCGGTCACGACCGGCTGAGCACGAGCACGCCACGACCAGTGGTCGTCCGCGCGGCACGCGTCGCCGGTCGCGATCGTTGCCGACATGGCGATCGGGTCCGGTTTGGTCCCGCGCCCGCGGGGGTACGTGCCGGCTCATGAAGGTCATCAGGAAGGTACGGAACCTGGGTCTGGCGTTCGCCGCCGGTGCCGGCGTCGCGTGGCTCTTCGACCCCGATCGGGGGCACGACCGTCGCCAGGACGTCGCACAGCGGCTGCGCACGAGCGCCGACGACATGCGCGACGTCTACGACGCAGGCCGTGGCGCGGTGGACACCGCCGTGCAGAACGGTCGGTCGGGCGACCAGGACGAACCCGCCCCCGCGGTGCCCGGTGTGACCGACGGGATGGCCCGAGGCGCCCACACCGAGTCGCCGTGACCTCGCGGGATCCGGCATGGGTGGGTCATGTCGGGTCCCGGTCCGGTACCTTGCCCGACGTGGCTGCTGACGACAAGCTCCGGCTCGACGCCGTCGACGACCGCATCGTCCTCGCCGGCGAGCTGGACCTCCACACCGCCCCGATGCTCGAGGCCGAGCTGACGCGCGCGTCGTCGGACCCGATCGAGATCGAGTTGGCGGACGTGACGTTCATCGACTCGTCGGGCCTGCGCGTGCTCGTCGCCGAGCGCCAGAAGCGCGGCCAGGACGGCCTCGTGCTTCGCTCGCCGAGCGCCGTCGTCCGGCGGCTCCTCGAGGTCACCGGCCTCGACGGCCACCTCCGCGTCCTCGCCTGACAGATGGAATCGCACATGTCCGACATCGACCCCGTCACGACCGGCGACGCGGGCATCGTCACCCTCCAGCTCCCGGCGTCGACGGCGTACCTCCGCCTGGTGCGCCTGTCGGTCGCCGGGGTGGCGGGGGAGCACGGCTTCAGCGTCGACGAGATCGACGATCTGCGGATCGCGATCGACGAGGTCTGCTCGCTCCTCCTCGACGGCGGCGGCGGGCCCCGCATCGACCTCCGCTTCGAGCCGGGGAGCGACGGCCTCGTCATCGAGGCGTCGCGGCCGGCGATCGACGGCGACGCCGCCGATGACCCCGATGGTGGCGGCCTTCCCGACCTCGTCGAGATGATCCTCAGCGCAACGGTCGACGAGCACTCGCTGGTCGTGCACGACGGGGTGCGCCGCTGCCGCCTCCAGAAGATGCCGTTCGTCGACGCCGAGAGCGGCGAGTGAGCGAGCGCTCCGGCTCCGGCACGTCGGCGCGCCTCAGCGCGGCGCGTGCCGAGGAGCGGTTCCGCCAGCTGCGCGACACCGGTGACGAGGATGTCCGCAAGGAGCTGATCGAGGCCCACATCGGCCTCGCTGACTACTTCGCGCGCCGGTACCGCAACCGCGGCGTCACCGCCGAGGACCTGCGCCAGATCGCCTACGTCGGCCTGGTCAAGGCCGTGGATCGCTTCGACCCCGAGCGCAACGTCAAGTTCGCGACGTTCGCGGGCCGGACGATGGACGGCGAGCTCAAGCGCTGGTTCCGGGACCGCACCTGGGCGGTGCGCGTCCCGCGTCACGCCCAGGAGCTCCACCTCCAGGTGCGCAAGGCGGCCGAGACCCTGAACCAGGAGCTCGGCCGCTCGCCGAAGCCCGACGAGCTCGCCGAGCGCACCGGCCTCGACGTGGCCGAGGTGCTCGAGGCGCTCGACGCCGCCCAGGCGTACCGGGCCAAGAGCATCGACCGACCGGCCCCGGCCGACGACGACGGACCGACCTTCCAGCTCTCCGATGGTGAGGAGGGCTACGGGCGCGTCGAGGCCCGGGTCGTCGTGCAGGAGCTGCTCGAGGAGCTGCCCGATCGGGAGCGAAAGATCCTCGAGCTGCGCTTCTACGACCAGATGTCGCAGAGCCAGATCGCCGAGCAGGTCGGCATCAGCCAGATGCACGTCTCCCGGCTGCTGCGCCGCACGATCGACCAGCTCCGCGAGCGCCTCGAGCGCTGATCCCGCCCCGCTGGCGCGGGAATCGGGTCATCAACCGTCACGAACCGCACGAGCCCGGTGCTCTGCCGCGCCCGCGGCGCGACGGGATGGGCGCCGTGTCTCAGCCGGCGGCTGCGGCGGCCGGTGGTGCGACGCCGACGAAGCGGAGCGCGGCGATGCGCAGACGACCCTCGACATCGCTGAACGCGACCGAGTCCGACAGTGCATCGACGATGGCCAGGCCCCGTCCCCGGGGTGCGAGGGGCTCGTCGGGGCCCCAGTTGGGCAGCTCCGGGAGCAGATCCATCGAGCCGGCACACTCGACCTCGACGAGGATCCAGCGACCGAGCGCGACGTCCATGCGGAACACGATCAGGCCCTCGGGCGCGTGCTCCACGGCATTCGCCAGCAGCTCGGTCGCCACGAGGAGCGTGTCGTCCACGAGCTCGCGGCCGATCCCCGCGTTCTCGAGCGCGTCACGGGCGTCGGCCCGCGCGACGGACACCGAGGACGCCTCGGCATCGATGTGCTGCGCCAGCGAGTGGACCGGAGTCACGAGCTCGATCTCCATCTCGCTGCCGTCGTTACCCAGGCGCACCATCCGGCCAAACACCCTAGCCCCGATGGTTCGTGGGACACCCGAACAGCGCGATCGACGCGCCACGTCGCCGGCCGGAGCCGGCGACGTGACGATTGTTCGGACGTGAGGGACAGCGTGGTGCTTCGGGTCAGCCGGCGGCCTGTGCCGCGCGGCGCTCCGTGTCGATGCCCTCGGTCGTGAGCTGACCGTTGGAGCTCTCGAGGTGGGCCCGGACGAACCACTGGTCCTGCTCGAGGATCCCGGTCTGCTCGATCATCATGTCCTGGGTGATCGGCTCGACGCCCTCGAGCTCCTCGACCACGCTGCGGTGGTCCTTGATGACGCCGCTGAAGACGACGTCGAGCGCACCGAGGTGGGCGATGGCGTTGTCGCGCCCGATCTCGTAGTCGTTCCAGGACCGGCCGTTGACCACGGCGCCCGGCGTGCCCCGGGGAACACCCCCGAGCGCCGCCATGCGCTCGGCGACGTCGTCCACCATCTCGCGGACGTGATCGACCTGGGGATCGAGCATCTCGTGGACGCCGATGAAGTTCGGACCGACCACGTTCCAGTGCACGTGCTTCAGGGTCAGCTCGAGGTCGATCAGCGCGTTCAGGCGATGCTGGAGCAGGGCGCAGGTCTTGTCGGCGGTCGCAGCATCCACTCCGGCAGGCGTGAAGTCGCTCATCTGTAGCTCCTCGTGGGGTCGAGATCGTTGCTGAACGAAGGGCTACCCGTGCCCCGGATCGGCCAAACTCGGGCGCCACCCACCCGGCCCACCGGTGGTCGGGCCCCGGGGCGGGGGTCGGGAACGGGGTCTTCCCCGAGGACGGCCCGGTCCGCCGCCCGTACCGTCGGAGCCATGAACGACGAACGTCGCCGTGAGCTGCGCCGTGCCCGCACGATCCGTCGGGCGGTCGGGGCGCTCCTCGTGACCGTGCCCGGTGCGGTCGGCGCCGGACCCGGGCTGGCGCTGCTCCTCGGCTGGCCGCGCCGGCGGACCGACGGCCCGGCGGCGGCCCGAACGATGGCCCTGCCGGCCGGAGCGATCGCCGTCTCGGCCTACGCGATGGTCGGACTCTCCGAGGCGTTCGGGGGCTCGGCGGGCGAGATGCTCGCCGCGCTCGGCGCCGCCGTGATCGGCCTCGGCGCGGTGGTCGCCCTCGCGACCGTGCTCGGACGGCGCGTCGAGCTGGAGGCGGTCCGCGTCGTCGCCGCGGTCGGCGTGTGGGCGCTCCCGGACCTGGTCACCACGATCGGCGTGCCGCCGGCGGCGGTGGTCGCCGCCCTGCCGCTCGTGGCCCTCGGCTGGGCGCTCGCGCTGGCCGGCCTCGACGAGCGACGAGAGCGGCCGGCGCGCGGCCCCTCGCCGCGGCGAGCCGCATCGTCGCTCGAGCTGCGCCCGTGGACGGACCGCCGGCGCTGATCACGCCGGAGCCCGACGACGACCGCCGGTCTCAGGCGTAGGTGTCGACGTAGCGCTGACCGCTCAGCTGGCGGATCTCGTACATGATCTCGTCGGTGAAGCGGCGATGGACCAGCGGGTCCGGTTCCGAGCTCTCGTAGCGGGCCGGGTCGATCGGCTCACCGAAGTGGACGCGGCACTCCCGTCGCGGTCGTGGGACCTTCGCGCCGGGCGGTTGGATCTCGGCGGTGCCGACGATCCCGGTCGGCACGACGACGGCACCGGTCCGCATGGCCACCCGGGCGATGCCGGTCCTGCCCCGGTGGAGAAGGCCGTCGCGAGAGCGCGTGCCCTCGGGGAAGATGCCGAACAGCTCGTCCCGCTCCAGGACCTCGCACGCCTGCTCGAGCGCCCGCAGGGCCGAGCGGCCTCCGCTGCGGTCGATCGGGATCATCCCGATCGCCGGGAACAGGTACCGGGTCGTCCAGCTGTCGAGGTACTCGGCCTTGCCCACGAAGGTGACCCGGCGGGGCAGTGTCCCGAGCAGGACGACCGAGTCGAGGAACGAGATGTGGTTGGCGGCGATGATGGCCCGGCCGGTGGCGGGCACGTTCTCGAGCCCCTCGACGGTCAGCTTGTTGTAGAGGTGGCAGGCCGGGCGGATCATGGCCCGGGCGACCGGCGAGAGCACGCCGATGGCCCCGGAGGGCGGTTCCCCACGCTCCTCGGGCCCGGTGGGAGCGGTGTCGAGCTCCGTGTCCACGAGCCCGTTCCGTGGCCCCTGCCCGGGCTCGGCGTCGACCCCACGGACGGGCGCGGTGGCGGTGGCACTGGTGGTCGCGGTGTCGGGTTCGGTGTCGTCGGGCCGGTCCAGCACGTCGCTGGACGGCCGCTCGAGGCCGTCGGCGGTCATCTGGCGCATGAGTACCTCGAGACGCAGGTGGGCGGGTGGGCGTCGGGGGCACGGGACTCGGCCGTCGGGACACCGGTGTCACAGCCCGGAGCCGACGCGGGTCAGGCGGTCGCGCACGCCGGTCGGGACGAGGCCGTTGGTGGCGTCGAGCCACCGGGCGTCCAACCCGACCGTGCACCGGGCCTTCGGGGCGCGTGCGTCGATGACGTTGGCGATGACGCCGGCCGCGTCCTCGGGGGTGCTCATGAACGGGCGCGCCAGGCCGAGGGCCCGGGCCGCCCGCTCGTACGCGCGGTCGTAGCCGTGGTGTGCGAATCGCTGCGCGTCGTCGTCCATCCGATCGAGCAGCGAGGTGCGGACGAACCCGGGCTCGACCAGCGTCACCGAGATGCCGTCACGGGCGACCTCCACCCTCAGGGCGTCGCTCGCGGCCTCGAGGCCGTGCTTGGCCGCCTGGTACCAACCGGTGAGCGGCATCGTGACCCGACCGAGGATCGAGGACACGTTCACGATCCGGCCGCCTCCGCGTGCCCGCATCGTCGGGATGGCGAGGCGCGCCAGGCGCATAGGGGCGACGAGCATCGTCTCCAGTACGCGACGCGCGTCGTCGTCGGAGACGGCCTCCATCGGCGCGGTCAGGCCGAAGCCGGCGTTGTTCACGATGGCGTCGGGTTGATGCGCGGCGATGACCTCTTCGCACTGGTCGGCGTCGGTGACGTCGAGGAGTGCGATGTCCACGTCGACGCCCGCGGCGTGCGCGTGTTCCTTGAGGTCGATGGCGCGTGCCTCGTTGCGTACGGTGGCCACCGATGTGTGACCCCGGCGGGCGATCTCGACCGCCACCGCGAGACCGATGCCCGAGTTGGCGCCCGTGGTCAGAACGACACGGCTCATACGTCCTCCGGACCAGCGCGTTCGCGACGGTCGGCTCGGTGGTCAGGTCTGGTCGCCCGACTCCTCGCCATCATCGGTTCCGGGAAGGCCGCAGTGTGCGATGACGGGGCGTCAGACGGCCAACATAGGACCGCTTCGCGAGCCTCCGCAAGAGTGACTTCGCCAACGTGTGGACGACGCCGGGTAACCCCGATCATCGGGTGCACGGACCGTCGGTGGGCCGTCGTACCGGTCGTCGGCGGACGCGGACGGAGCGACGGTCGTCATCTGTCCACGTCGAACGCCGTACAGTCGGCGCGCTGCTCCGCGACCAGGTTGGTTCCCATGTGCCGTGCGCAATTTACGAGACTGTTCGTATCGTGATGCGCGCGCCGGTGAAGGTCCGGTTCTCGGAGCTCGATCCGTACGGTCACGTGAACCACGCGGTCTACGTCGAGTACTTCGAGATCGGCCGGGCGGAATCGCTGGAGAGGGTCGGGATCGATCTCCACGAGCTGGCGCGCTCGGGCACGCAGCTCGTGGTCACCGAGCTCCGGGTGCGCTACCGGGCGTCGGCCGTCGGCGGCGACGCGCTCGAGGTCGTGTCGTCCATCGAGCGGCTCGCCCGCGTGTCGAGCACCTGGCGACAGCGCATCGAGCGCGGCGGCGAGGTCCTGTGCGAGGCCGAGGTCAAGATCGGCGTGATCGGCCCGTCCGGCCGACCGACCCGGCTCGACGACGCGTTGGTCGAGCGATTGGCGCCGCTGCTCGCGTCGTGAGGCGGGCCGGTCGGCGCGCCGGTCGCGCGCCGGGGCCGATCAGGCGCTCTCGCGCTTCTTCGACGCGGTGCGGAGCTTCGAGGACAGGCGCCGGCCGAACGTGCGAACCGGCTCGTCCTCCAGGGGCACGGGCTCACGGGCGATCAGAGCCTTCACGCGGCCCGCCGCCTCGTCGTCCACCTCGACCGCGACCGCCGCACCCTCGGCGACCATGCGTTGCGCATCGGCCTCGAGGCGGTTCGATCGTCGGTCGATGGCGAGGTACGCCTCGTCGAGCAGGTCTTCGTTGGCGTCACCCGGCTCGTCCTCGACGAGGTCGACGAGCTCGTGTGCCGCCTCGAGCTCGAGGACGACCTTCTTCCCGTTCGTGCGTCGCCGGCCGCGACGTCTGCCCATGGTTTCCTCCTTCTCCTCGGGGGCGAGCTACCCGCTGTCGGGACGCACCAAACCCGCCGAGCACGTGCCGGTCGCGCCGCCGTGCGCGTCTCGCCCGGTGGCGAGGGTACCCGCCGTGTGCCACGCGCCCGGACCCGGCCGGGTCGGTGCCGCGCCCGCCGCAACGACCTCGGCGGGGCCATCGACGCGCCGTGGGGGCGCCCCGCACAGCGGAGCGCCCCCACGGGTCGCGGTTCGCCTGGCTGCGGCGCCGGTGTCGCTCGCACGGACCGGCTGTCGCCCCCCTCGGCGTGGGCCGCCGTAACGGTCACCACGGTGGTTGCAGAAGGACCTTCCCGGACGCGGGCTCACCCATCGACGCCGCACACGGATCGGGTGGGCTTCGCTCCACGGTCATTCCATCCCCCCTCGGGTGGATCGAACCGACGGACCGCCGAGTGGCTCGATGGCCGTCACCCCTCGGCGGGCCCCACGATGCCCGCGCGTGTGACATCTGTCAAGGAGAAGGCCCATCTGTGGGAGAGTTGGAACGCGGTGGTCACAACGATGGTCATGAGACGCGCTGTCGTGTGCGGCGCGGCACTCGCGGCGACATAGCACATCCGCGATATGCTGGGTCCATGATCGCACCTCGTCGCACGCGGCTGCCCGGGTTCGACGCGATCGCCGCCCGGCGCGAGCTGTGGGCCGGGCTCGTCGCGCACCGTCGCTCGGTCGGTGTCACCCAGGGTGTCGTCGCCGAGCGCATGGGGACCACGCAGTCGTCGGTCGCCCGCCTCGAATCGGGCGCCGTCGACGCCCGGTTGTCCACGCTGCAGCGCTATGCGGCCGCCCTGGACGCGTCGCTCGCCGTGGGGATCGCCGGGACGGTCGACGGCGTCGCGGATCGAACGACGCCGACCACACGAACCGAGGAGCGCGACGATGGCCGGTGACGCGATGTTCCCCTTCCCCGGGCCTGGTGCCGACGTGGACGCCGTCGTGGCGGACACGATGTTCCGGCGCCGGCTGGTGATGGCGCGGGGCCGGCTCGACGCCGAGCTCGCGGGGCGGACGGTGGCGCAGTTGCTCACGCTCGACGCTCTGGCCGACGACCCCATCGATCTCCACCTCGACGTCGAGGGGGACGACCTCGACGCCGTCTTCGCCGTGATCGACGCGATCGACACCATCGGTGCGCCCGTGCGGGTGCGTCTCGCCGGGCGGGCCGGAGGGCTGGCCGTCGCCGTGCTCGCCGTCGGTGCCGAGCGTGTGGTGGCACCCCACGCCCGTGCCCTGGTCAGCGAGCCGGTGGCGTCGTTCGACGGCCGTCCGGAGTCGGTGGCGAACTGGGCGGAGGCCCACCGCACCCGCCTGGCGGACCTCGTCGGACGATTGGCGTCGGCTACCGGTCGTTCGGAGGGCGAGATCCGTCAGATCATCACTGAGAGCGCGGTTTTGGACGCGGAGAGGCTTGTCGCGCTCAGCATCGCGGACCGGATCGACGTACCCTGAAAGCTCATCAGCCTGTTGGCACCCATCCCTCGGGTGGGTCAGGTGGTGCAAACGCCAGCTTTGAGGTCCAGAGGGTGCCAGGGCGGGCCGATCACTCGCGGTGAGGCGAATGCAGAGCTCGATGGTCAACCAGCAGCCCACAACGCTCGCCCCGGGTCGGCACATCAAGGTGCTCGTCGTCGAGGGCGGTCCGGAACCGGACGACCAGCTCGGCCCCCTCCTCGAGTCCCAGGGCTACGAGGTCAAGGCGGTCGGCGATGGACCGACCGCGCTCGAGTACGCCCGGGCCTGGTCGCCCGACCTGCTGGTGCTCGACGTCAACCTGCCCGGCGGCGTCGACGGCAACGAGGTGTGCCGCCGCCTCCGGCTGTTCAGCGACGCCTACGTCATCATGGTCACCGCCCGTGCCGACGAGGTCGACATGCTCGTCGGGCTCGCCGTCGGCGCCGACGACTTCATGACCCGGCCGTTCTCCGAACGCGAGCTCCTCGCCCGGATCAACGTGCTCATGCGCCGCCCGCGCGCCGGGTTCGTCGTCGACGACGAACCCGAACGCCAGGTGCGCGACCACGGCTCGCTCAGCATCGACCTCGACGCCCGCGAGGTCACCATCGACGGCGTCGAGGTGCACCTCACCCGCATCGAGTTCGACCTCCTCGAGGCGCTCACCCGCCGCCCCTCCGTCGTCAGCTCCCGCCAGGTGCTGCTCGAGCAGGTGTGGGGGCCGATGTGGGTCGGCGACGACCACGTCGTCGACGTGCACATCGCCAACCTCCGCAAGAAGATCGACACCGGCCGCAACGGCAGCCTCATCAAGACCATCCGCGGCGTCGGGTATCGGATGACGTAGTCGCAAGAGCTCTGGCGAGCTCTTGGGGTAGTGCTTCGTCCGCCTGCGGCGGCCGGCTCTCGCTTCGCTCGAGCTTGCTGGTTCCGTCCAGGCAGATCTCGCTTCGCTCGATGCGTGGACGGCGTGCGACCGGCGCCCGGATGTTGCTGTCACGGGTGGTGTCCGGTTCGGCGTGGGTGCCGCAAGATCCGGTCGGCGGTCGCACGGCGCCGTGGCCGTCGTCGCCGTTCCCGGTGCGCGATGTCGGCGGTCGTGTGGGGCCGTGGGCGTCGTGGCGCCTTCCGCGAGGGGGTCAGGCGGCGCCTATGCGGCGGACGTGGGCGAAGCGGGGGGAGCGGTGGGGGAAGGCGTGGCGGTCGAAGGTGAGCTCGGCGGCGCGGGAGGCGTCGACGACCACCAGGTCGAGGCCACGGGTGCGGTAGCGGGCGACCGTCGAGCGGAGCGCGGCCAGACCCCCGTCGTCGACGAAGCGGACGCGGGACGCGTCGAGGCGGACCTCGTCCGCCGACGTCGGGTCGACCGCGTCCAGCAGCAGCTCGAGGTGGGCGACGGTGCGGGCGTCGACCCGGGCCGCGAGCCCGATCGTCGGGCCGGTGCCCGGAGCGGACGCCGGAGCCCGACCAGTGATCATGTCCGGGTGATCGGCCATGTCCAGGTGATCGGCCATGTCCAGGTGATCGGCGCGGCCCGGCGCCGCCTTCAGTGCCGACGCGGCACCACTCACGAGCGGCCGCCGGCGCGGGACCGGCGCTCGGTCGGCGGACGGCCGGGAACGCGGTGGCGCAGCGGGGAGCGATGGTTCGAGCGGTGGTTGCGTACCGACATCGACATCTCCGGGGGCCGGGCACGGCGCCACGGGCGCCGGCGTGCGGGTGCGGGGAGCGAGCCGGCGACCTCGTCGTCGAGGCCGGGGCTCTACCCGTTCATCGTCCGCACGCCCCCCGGGCCTCGACTCAAGACATCCTCAAGAGTTGATCTCGACCGGCACACCCGACACCGCCGCCGCCGGACGGGCGCGGAAAAGTCCCGCCGCGGACGACGGGACCGGATGAGGCAGGGGCGGGTTGTGACTTACTTGTAGCGGTACGTCATCCGGGCCCGGGAGAGGTCGTACGCGCTGATCTCGACCTGGACGCGATCACCGGGGAGCACACGGATCCGGCCACGCCGCATGCGGCCCGAGATGTGCGCGAGGACGGTGTTGCCTCCCTCGAGCTCGACCTTGAACATCGCGTTCGGCAGGGCCTCGAGGACGGTGCCGTCCATGACGATGACGTCGTCCCTGGTCTGCTTGGGCATTCACGAACTCCTGTATGGAACACGGGGCACCCCCTCACCCTAGTGGCCCGCTGTGCCCGGTCTGTCGCGTCGCCGCCAGGTCGTCAGAGGCCGACCGCGCCGACGAGGACCATCTGGCTCGCCACGACGGCCCCGGCGACCAGCGCGAGGTGCGACCGGGGCAGATCGGTGCTCATGCCCGGCCTGGCGAGGAGACCGACCGCGACGAGGGCCGCCAGCGCGCCGGCGAGGGCGCTCGACACGCCCGCCCGCCCGGCGACCGCGAGGACGACCATCGTCGGCGCCGGCGTGACCAGGAGGGAGACGGCGACCAGCGCCGCCGGGACGGTCGTCGCGGTCGCCGGCGTGCTCGTCGCTCCCGCCCGGCCGAGCGTGCGCCGCACCACGCTGTTCAGCACGAGGGCCCCCGCGCCGAGGTACAGCGTCGTGGCGCTCACGTCGAGGGCGTCCAGCAGCGACGACGCCACCAGAGCCACCACCGCCCACACCGCCAGGGTCGCCGCCAGCGCGCCGGCGAGCACGGCCACGCCACCACCGGGGGAGGCGGCGACCGTCG
>JAXHUH010000232.1:0-13683 GCA_034211175.1 Actinomycetota bacterium | reverse complement strand
AACGCCGCCGCGCTCGACGCCAACGAGGTGCGCTCGTCGCGCATCGTCCTGCTGGTGATGGTCGTCGCCGGTGCGCTCGCCGGGCTCGCCGGCGTCACCGAGACCGCCGGCGTGAACACCAGCCACGGGGCCGAGGCGTCCGTCGGCTACGGCTGGGAGGCCGTGATCGTCGCCCTGCTCGGGCGCCTTCACCCGATCGGGGTGCTCGCCGCCGGTCTCGGTCTCGCCGGCATGACCATCGGCTTCGAGGTCGCCCAGCGCACCTACGACCTGCCGTCCTCGCTGATCGGCGTGATCACGGCCCTGCTCGTGGTGTTCGTCGTGGTCGGCGACGCCCTCGCCGTCCGACTCCGGGAGCGCCGATGACCCCGCCCCTGACCCCGACCCCGGCCCCGTCCCCGGCCCTGTCGCGGCCCGATCCCGGGAGGTCGACGTGGACGTCCTGTTGAACGTCGCGACGCTCGAGGCGGCGATCCGCCTCGCGGTGCCGGTGGCGCTGGCCGCGCTGGGCGCCCTCGTCTCCGAGCGCTCCGGAGTGCTCAACCTCGGGCTCGAGGGGATGATGCTCTGTGGTGCGCTCGGCGGCTACGCGGCCGCCGAGGGCATCGGCTCGCCGTGGGTCGGCCTCGGCGCCGGCATCCTCGTCGGTGCGCTGTGCGGCGGGCTGATGGCGCTGCTCGTCGTGACCGCCCGGGCCAACCAGGTGGTGACCGGCATCGCGTTCACCCTGCTCGCGGGTTCGGCCACCACCTACGTGTTCCAGCTCCAGTACTCGATCGGCGACGTGCCTCCCCGCATCAGCCGCATCGGCATGGGCCCGCTCGTCGTGCTCACGTTGCTGTGCGTGGTCGGGGTGTGGCTGCTGTTCACCCGCACGACGTTCGGGCTGTCGCTCGCCGCGGTGGGCGAGGCGCCCGAGTCGGCCGACGCCCTCGGCTACCGGGTCGTGCGGCTCCGGTGGATCGCCTCGATGATCGGCGGCGGCCTCGCCGGCCTCGGCGGCGCCGCGCTCGTGTGCGGCCCACTCGGGCTGTTCATCGAGAACGTGACCGCCGGGCGGGGCTGGGTCGCGCTGGCACTGGTGGTCTTCGCCGGTTGGCGGCCGTGGCACGCGCTCGGCGGCGCCCTGCTGTTCGGGTTGTGCGACGCCGCCCAGCTGCGGCTCCAGGGCACGGCGACCGAGGTGCCCTACGAGGTGTTCCTCGCCCTGCCGTACGCGGTCACGCTGATCGCGCTGGTCATCCGGGCCCGGGCCAGCCACACGCCCTCCGCGCTCGGCGTGCCGTTCGTGCGGGGGGCGACGTGACCGCGGTTCCGGCCGCCGGGCCGGACGGCAACGGGGTGCGGTGGTTCGGCAACACCCACCCGGCGCTGCGGGCCTGCTGGCACCCGATCGCCGAGGTCGCCGCGCTCGACGGCGACGGTCCCCATCCGGTGCGCCTCCTCGGCGAGTCGTGGGCGCTCGTGCGCCTCGGCGACGACTGGTCGCTGCTGCCCGATCGTTGCCCCCACCGCCTCGCCCCGCTGACCGCCGGCGTGATCGTCGCCGGTGCCGACGGCCCGGTCGTCGAGTGCGCCTACCACGGGTGGTGCTTCGACGGCGCCGGCCGTTGCGTCGAGGTGCCGGCGTCCGGCCCCGGCGCCGCGGTCCCGCCGACGGCCCACCTCCGCCCGGCGGCCGCGGTGGCCGAGCGCTACGGGCTCGTGTGGGCCAGCGTCGACGGGCCGGTCACGCCGATCCCCGAGGTCCCCGAGTGGGGTGACGACCGCTACGGCGTCGTTCGGCTCGACCCGCAGGCCTGGAGCGCCGGGGCAGCCCAGATGGCCGACAACTTCCTCGACGTCGCCCACTTCCCGTTCACCCACACCGCCACCATCGGCGACCCCGACGATCGGGCGGTGCGGCCCTACGAGCTGGCCCGCGACGGGTGGGTGTTCACCGCCGAGCACCGCCACTCGTCGCAGGTGATCGGCGGCGAGCCCGGCGACATGTTCGAGCGGGTGATGCGCTTCACGTGCACCGCGCCCCACCACGTGCGCCTCATGCTCGACTACGGGCCCGCCGGGATCATGGTGCTGGTGTTCTTCCACCAGCCCATCGACGAGCACACGACGGTGCTCTACTGCATGGAGCTGGCGGAGAACGTGGCCGACGGCCGGGTCAGCGCGGAGGACGCCGCGGCGTTCCAGGTCGCGGTGGCCACCGAGGACCGCCAGCTCCTGGAGCGGTTCGAGACGAAGGCCGTCCCGCTCGACCCGGGCGTCGAGACCCACGTGCGCGCCGACCGCATCACGGTCGAGCTGCGCCGCGTCCTCGCCGAGCTCGCATCACTCGCCGACTGATCACCAGCGCACGCGACCCGAACTGGTCTACCGATCTGCGCTGCACGCGTCGATTCGGTAGGCCAGTTCGACGCTGCAGCGTTCCGGTCTACCGATCTGCGTTGAGCACGTCGGTTCGGTAGGCCAGTTCGTGGTGTTCGGCGAGGGCGTCGGTGTTGCTCAGTCGTCGTCGGACGGGCGCGACCATGCGGATCGGCGAGCCGGGGTCGCTCGCGGCGTCGACGTCGTCAGGTCGACCTGCACCGACGACCTCGTCGTCGGGTCGGGCTGGGGCACGTTCGGCGTGGCCGCACGGCCGCCGCGAGCGAGGAACCGGCGGGCCTCGACGACCTCCCGGGCGCGGTCGGTCCGACCGAGCAACGGGGTGAACGCAACGTGGAACGCCGAGCGCTCCACCTCGGGCACATCGATCTGCTTCGAACCGCCGAACCACCGCAACTTCATCACACGCCCGCCCTTCGTTCGTTCGATACTACGGCCGTTCAGTGCGTGTTCCTCACGAGTCGGGAGAACACACGGCACGGCGAATCAGGTGCGCAGGCTCTTGTCGATACGGGTCCAGCGCATCGGTTCATCCGACCGCCCGCGCTCAGAGCGCACAGCTGTGCGGAGGTCGCGCGATCGATCCCTCGTGTGCAGATGCGACACCATCGCCGGCACCGCGACGAGCCAGGCGGCCAAGGCGAGCGCGCCGAGCGCGAACGCCGCCGGCGGGCCGGAAGCGCCGACGACGGCGATTGCGGCACCGAGTGCGGTTGCCGCGGCGGACACGACCACCCGGTGCCGGCTGCTCGCCGCCACGGTGTGGGTCAGGCGCCGGTCGAGCCGGCGGGCCCGGCGCGCGGCCACCAGCGTCAGCACCACCAGGACCGCGGCGACGACACCGGGCCCGACCACGCGCCCGGTGGCGGCCGGGGCGAGGGTGAGTCCCGCCGCGCACGCGCCCTCGATGCAGGCCGCTGCGGGCAGGTGTGGCGCACGGCGGGGCCGGAGCACGACGTCGATGTGGGCATCCACGAGCGTCGGCGACGTCGGGTCGGACCAGTCGGATGGTACGGCCTTGTCGATCGTCGTGCGGGAGCCGCCGTCGTGGCGCTCGCCGACAACGACCTCGGTGGAGGGCAGCACGGCCGTTGCCGTGTCGAACGTGGCGACGACGAGGGCGCTGCGGGCGACGACGACCTCGCGGGGCGCGTCGAGCTCGACCCGGTAGCGCCCGCACGCCGCGAGCCGCTCGACGGGGATGCGGAGTCGCAGGTCGTCGAGCTCGGTCGCCTCCAGACGCCGCAGGGGCGGCGTGGCGGCCGGCCTCGCCCGCCGGGCTCGTCGGACCAGCGCCCGGGCCTCGCCGACCAGCTCGTCGGCGAGTGCGACCCGGTCGTCGGGTGTGCCGAGCGGCAACCGGGCCTCGATGGTCAGCTCGGTGCGCCAGCCGTTCTCGGGCGCGTCGTCGGGGACCGCCACCGCGGCGAGCAGGAGCTGCGTGTCCCGCCAGGCCCGCACCAGCTCGGCCGCAGCCGGCGGCCAGCTCCCGATGTGGTCCGCGACGGGGTCCTCGCCCGGGTCGGCCGCGAGCGCGGCGAGCACCTCGCCGTAGGTCCGGGCCGGTGGCCCGCCGTCGCCCGACGTGACGATCGCCGCGGTGATCGCGGCGGCGACGAGGCTGCGTTCGTGGCGGCCGCCGATCAACTGGACCCGGTCGCCGTCCTGGTGGGCCGTGAGCTGCCCGGGACGGGTCGGGCCGACGGCCGAGATCGGCAGGAGCCGGCGGTCCCGCCAGGAGGGCAGGAGCGCGACCCGATCGGCGTCGAGGTCGACCGACAGGGTGGTGACGCGGTGGAGCCCGTCGCCGTACGACGCCGTGTAGCGGTCGGTCCGGGCGGTGGTCCAGGTCGCGGCGGCGAGGTGGAGGCCGAGCAGGTGGGAGCCGTCGGCGCCGAGCTCGTCACTCCACTCGCGGTGGTCCCGCCGGGCCGGCCGACCGGCCTCCGGTTCCGCCGGTGCAGCCTCCGGCCCGCCCGGCGCGGGTGCGACGGATCGTCTCCGGAACCCGCTGACCACCGACGTCACCCGGCTGCGGCACCGACCGGCGCGTGGTCCGATCGGCGCCTGTTGGGTCACCAACTCCGCGTCGCTCACCGTGGCGCACCGCCCTCATCCCGTCGTGGTGGGAGCCGGCCGGCGCACCTCGGTCGCCGCGGCTCGTCGTGCACGTTGACGGTCGGTCCGCCTCGCTGCGACTCCAGAGGTTTCGCAGCGATTCACCTCACTGAGTGATGGCGTTCGCGCGTAGCGCGCGATGTGTCCGGAGGGCGAGCTGATTCAGGCGCTGGTGGCGCCGAGTGCCTCGTAGGTCGCCGAGATCACGGCCGCGCTCGACGGGCTGCCGATGATGCCGGGCTGCATCTTGTTCATCACGAAGGCGATGGTCATGGCGCGCTCGAGGTCGATGATGATCATCGACCCGCCGTAGCCGCCCCAGAAGCAGATGCGCCCCGTGGGGATGTACGGCAGCGTCGCCGGCTGGGGGAGGGCGTAGCCGATGCCGAAGCGCAGCGGGAGGCCGAGCACCAGGTCGACGCCGTCGGACTGCTGGTCGAAGATGAGGTCGATCGTCGCCGGGGACAGCAGCCGGACGCCGTCGACCTCGCCGCCGTTGGCGACGACCGACTGGATGCGGGCGACGGCGCGGGCGTTGCCGTGGCCGTTGGCCGCACCGATGTCGGCGTGGCGCCAGCCGGCGGTCAGGGCCACGTCGCCGGGCGACACGGGGCCGGTGAACGTCTTCATGGCGACGCTGTCGGGTGCGGGCGGGCCGCCGGGCAGCTCCATCGGCGGCGGCGGGATCACGTTGGCGACCCGGTCGAGGTCGGCGTCGGCCAGGCCGATCTGGAAGTCGGCACCGAGCGGGCCGGCGATCTCCTCCGCCACGAACTGCTTGAGCGGACGCCCGGAGACCCGCCGGACGACCTCGCCGACGAGGTGGCCCTGGTTGAGCGCGTGGTAGCCGGAGGCGGTGCCGGGCTCCCACCACGGTGCCTGGGCGGCGAGCTTCGACGTGGCCGTCTCCCAGTCGTAGACGTCGTCCATCGTCACCGGCTGCGCCCAGGCGGACACGCCCGAGGTGTGCGACATCAGGTGGCGGACCTCGATCGCCTCCTTGCCGTTGGCCGCGAACTCGGGCCAGTAGGTGGCGACCTTCTCGTAGACGTCGAGCTGACCGCGCTCGACCAGGGTCAGGGCGGCGAGCGAGGTGACCGTCTTGGTCGTCGACCACACGTTGGTGATCGTGTCGGCCTGCCAGGGCCTGGTCCGCGCCTCGTCGGCCCAGCCGGCCCACAGGTCGACCACGGGCTCGCCCTCGACGGTCACCGCGATCGACGCGCCGAGGTCGGCGCCGCGGTCGATCAGCCCGCTCAGGACGTCGCCCAGGCCCTTGAACTGCTCGTCCGCCCGGCCCTGCACCTCGGCCATCCCACATCCCCCCTGTTCGCCGGACGGCCCTCGCCGCACCGATCGGGTCGACCGTAGACGGGTGGGGTCGCAACGACCGAACCCGGTCTCCCGGGGTCAGATCGCGGCGGGGGTGTCCCTCCGGCCACGGAGGATGGCGGCGATGGCGGCGACCGCGAGGCAGGCCGAGCCGACGACGCCGATCATCGTGAGCTCGTGGTAGCCGGCGACGGCGACGACGCCGCCGGCCGCGAGCCCGGCGGCGGCGCCCGCGCCGGTCATGGCCAGGTCGGCCACCCCCTGGACCCCGACCCGCTGCGACGCCGGGAACAGGTCGGTCAGCAGGGTGCTGCCGGCGATGAGGGCGCAGCTCCAGCCGAGGCCGATCAGGAAGAGGCCGATGAACACGGTGTTGGCCTGCTCGGGCGGTGCATGGCCCGCGAGCTCGGCCCCGACCGCCAGCACCACGGCGCCGGCGGCGATGACCCGGAGGCGACCGACGCGGTCGGTGAGCCAGCCGACGACAGGGGAGAAGGCGTACATGCCGACGATGTGGAGGCTGATGACGAAGCCGATGATGCGCAGCTCGTGGTCACCGTCCTCCATGTGCAACGGCGTCATCGTCATGATTCCGACCATCGTCATGTGGGCGATGACCATGGCGATCACGGCCATCATCGCCAGCGGCTGCGACCGGATCAGGGCGGCGCTCTCCCTGGTGGCCGACCGGCCGGGCCGGGCCTCGACGTCGAGCCCGCCGGCGACGACCAGCGGGTCCGGCCGCAGCAGCCGGTCGACGACGAGCGCGGCGGCGGCGAAGAACACGACCGAGAACAGGTAGGCGCCGCTCAGCGCCCGCAGGCCGAGCGCCGACGCGACGTCCTGGGCCGCACCGAGCGCGAGGGAGGGGCCGATGACCGAGCCGATCGTCGTCGCCCACACCAGCACCCCGATGAACCGGGCCCGGGTCTCGTCGGTCGCCAGGTCCCCGGCCGCGAACCGCGCCGCCAGGTTCGACGAGTTGCCGACGCCCAGCAGCGCGATGCCGAGCGGCAGGATCGGGAAGATGTCGAGCGCGGCGGCGAGGATGGCCAGCCCGGTGCCGACCGAGGCCAGCAGGTAGCCGATGCGCAGGCCGGGACGGCGGCCGCGTCGGGCCATGAGCCGGGCGAGCGGCACGGCCGCCACGGCGCTGCCGAGCGGCATCATCGCCGCGGTCAACCCGGCCAGGGCGTCGCTGCCGGTCAGCTCGTCGGCGAGCAGCGCCGCTGCCGCGTAGCCCGATGCCAGGCCCGCGCCGCCGAGCACCTGGGAACCCATGAGGACCCGCACGGTCCGCCTGGCCAGGCGCTCCCGGTCCTCTCGCTCGGCCGGCCCGACGTCCGCCGGCCCGTCGTTGGTGGTGGGCCGCTCCCCCCGGGCGGGGGTTCGGTCGACATCGGTCACGTGCGCCGTCCCATGGTCTCGAGATCGAACCGGCAACCTACGGCGTCGGCGCCGACCGGTCCATCCGAATGTCCGGTCAGGCGGGGTGGGCCGCCGTCCCGGCACCGGTCGGCGCGTCGCCCGTCATCTCGACGAGGGGGAGCGCCGGGCCGTCGCCGAGGCGCTCGCGTGGGTCGTGGAGCGCCTCACCAGGACCGGGACGGAAGCGATGGCTGGTACTCCAGGAGTCGGTTTTGGCGGCGAACTTTGACGCTTCGCGTGCCGAAATATCCCATGTGGCGAGGCACTTCGCGTCGTTATTGGTTCGTTACATACATGTGAATTCCGCCGAATCCGGGGAGCAAGCACTTCGCCCGTATGGCCGATGTCCTGGGTATGCGACGACTCTTCATGCCACTAGCGGGAGCGGCGGTCGCCGGACTGGTCATGGCCGGGCCGGCGGGCGCTCAGGACCTCCCTGACAAGAACCCCACCGACGGCGCGGTGGCCGATGACGAAGCGATGACCGTCTCGGACACCCTGCGATTCGAGATGACGGAAGCGGGAACGCTGCTCGTCACCCACCAGGCCGAGGAGCGGCCGTGGCAGGTGCTTCTCTGGGCGTGGGACAGCGACATCGCCGGCGGCCCGGGCTTCCAGGCCGAGCTCTCGTTCTGCGACACCGTCGAGGTCGAGCTGGACGGCGCCGTGGCCTTCACCTGGAGCGGCAACGTCGTCGAGGTCGACCCGGCCGCCATGGGCGACGTCGACGACATGCCGGACGACGACACGCCGGCTGACGAGACGCCGGTCGACGAGATGCCGGACGACGAGACGCCGGCTGACGAGACCACCGACGAGACGGTCGAGCCGGCCCAGGTCGACGACAGCACCGACGGTGACGAGGTCGCCGAGGGTGACGAGGTCGCCGAGGGTGACGAGGTCGCCGAGGGTGACGAGGTCGCCGAGGGTGACGAGGTCGCCGAGGGCGAGGAGGCCGAGGATCCCTGCGCCGCCGAGGGCGACGACGCGGCCGATGACGCAACCGACGCTGCCGATGACGCGGCCGACGCCGAGGATGATGCGGCCGACGCTGCCGATGATGCGGCCGACGCCGAGGATGATGCGGCCGACGCTGCCGATGACGCGGCCGACGCTGCCGAGGACGACGACACCCCGGCCGAGACCTGAGACCACCTCGCCCGGCCCGACCGGGTGAGCAGACCCGACAGGTGCGTGCCCGCCGACCGATCGGTCGGCGGGCACGCCCGCGTCCGGGGCGCGCCGAGCGCTCGCTGTCAGTGCCTCTCGGTACGTTCGTGCGGTGACCGAGGACCCGGGCCCTCCGGGGCCACGGATGGGACGACACCGCCTTCGCCCGGCGGGGTGGGAGGAGCAGTGCGCGTGGTTGAGAACGGCGAAACCCCGGCCGTGTGCCGAGGCAGGGACGGTTCCGGGGTCTTCGTCAGCCGAGCATAGCGGGGCGCGTCGTGACGACCGTGGAGCATCGTGCCGTCGCCCGACGGCTCACGCTCGATCGCCTCGGCTCGTACCTCGACGCGTCCGACGGGCGCCTCGAGCCGGCCCTCGCGCTCTACGACTGGAACGTCGACGTCGGCGGCGCCTTCCATCGCGACCTCAGCCGGTTCGAGGTGGTGTTCCGCAACGCGCTCGACGCCGCGCTCGTCGCCCACGGCCGTCGTCAGGGCTGGCCCGTGGTCTGGTATCGGCGCCCGGAGCTGTTCCCCGGCAAGCGGGGCAGTCGCGCCCGCCACGACCTCGCCGCCGCCTGCTCGCGGGCGGCCGCCCCCGACGGCCGGGAGCGTCACGGCAAGGTCATCGCCGAGCTCAGCTTCGGCTTCTGGCGGTACCTGTGCAGCTCGCACTACCTCACCTCGCTGTGGGTGCCCGCCCTCGTCGACGCGTTCCCGCTCCACCCGGCGGCACCCGACCCGCGCCGGGTCCGGGCCGACGTCGACGACCGGGTGCAGCGCCTCCACTACCTGCGCAACCGCATCGCCCACCACGAGCCGGTGCATCAACGGGACCTGGCCAACGACCTCTCGAACCTGCTCGAGGTGACGGGGTGGATGTGCGGGCTCAGCCGGGCGTGGATCGAACGCACGAGCCGTACGTCGCTGGTGCTCGACCTCCGCCCGGGCGGCACCGGCCTCGCCCGCGCAGATGCCTCCTGAGCAGGATCTCTGGTATCAACGTTCGTCGTCGGGGTTCATCGTTGAGGCCACGGTGCGCAGGAGCGGGGCGCGCCGCCACGTCCTCGTCCCGAGGTGACCGGATTGTCTCGACCGAAGAAGGCCCCGTCGCTGGGGGCCGGTGCGGTGGTGCTGATCACCATCGTCGCGCTCGTCGCCACGGCCGCCGCCGTCGTCGGTGACGCGGTCGGTGCGTTCGCGCTGGTCGATCCGTCGGCCGACGTCGAGGGCTCCGAGTCGCGCGTCGAGCCGGCGGCCGTCCCGACCGTCGACGACGGCGTGATCGCCGTGGGGAAGTCGATGACGGGCGCCCGCGCGCTGGTCTTCGTCACGCTCCAGCCGGCCGAGCCGGAGATCGCCGTCCGGTTCGCGGTCCCGGCCGGGTGCGCCGCGGACCTGGAGCCGGGCGACCGCTGGCCCGACGCGGCCGACGGCTGCACCGACCCTACCGGCCTGACCGGTACCGTGAGCGCCGTCCTGGCCGCCGACGCCGACGAGCTCGTCATCGAGCTCGACATGGACGTCGAGCCCCGGTGCTACGCCAACGTCGTGCTCGGTGAGGTCTACACGGACGACATCGACGGGTGCGGTGGCTGAGGGTTCGATCACCGCGGGACGCACGCATCGGAGGATGATGTCCGACCAACAGGCCTCGACCGGTCGCCGGATCGGTGTGCTCGCGCTCGTCGGCGTGCTCGCGCTCGTCGTCCTCGGGCTGCTCGCGTTCGGCGTGGGCGGCCTGTTCTTCGCGACCAGCGTGGAGACGTCGTCCGAGACCGCCACGG
This sequence comes from Actinomycetota bacterium, assembly GCA_034211175.1. Taxonomy (GTDB): domain Bacteria; phylum Actinomycetota; class Acidimicrobiia; order Acidimicrobiales; family CAIXPF01; genus JAXHUH01. Next base: position 3,464 of record JAXHUH010000232.1, on the reverse strand, counting down.
TCGAGCTGTTCGACGACGAACCGACGGTGGTCGACAAGTACGAGCGCGGTGGCTTCGAGCTGGCCGGCATCACGTTCGACTCGCCGGAGCGGCTGCTCCAGGTCAACCTCTTCGTCCCCGAGGCGTGCGGCGCCGACCTGCCCGCCGATGCGAGCTGGCCCGACGACGCGGATTGCGACGGTCTCCACGAGGACGTGCGCGGCCCCGTGCTCGGAGGCGGCCTCGCCGACGAGGGGCGGGCGATCGTGCTCGTCGAGGTCGAGGTGGGCGAGGCGTGCTACGAGGACGCCGCGCTCGGTGACCGCTACCCGCAGGACGTGCCCGCCTGCGGGGACTGAACGCCTCGGGCCGTCCCGGCGACGTGGTCGTCGCCCGGGCCGTTCAGCGCCCGGTCTGGATGTAGTCGTGCAGCGCCCGGGTCTCGAGCTCGAGGTCGTCGAGGCGCTTCTTGACGATGTCGCCGATGCTCACGACGCCCACCATCCGGTCGCCGTCGACGACGGGGAGGTGGCGGATGCGGCTGTCGGTCATGATCCGCATCAGCGAGTCGATCGAGTCCCGGCAGCCGCAGGTCCGTACCTCGGCCGTCATGATCTTCTCGACCGGCCAGGTGAGGACCTCGGACCCGTGCCGGGCGATGCCGGTCACCAGGTCGCGCTCGGACAGGATGCCGCAGATGTCGGTGCCGTGTCGCGAGACCACGAGCGCGCCGACCCGGTGCCGTTCGAGCACGGCGGCGGCCTCGCTCACCGTGGCCCCGGGACTCACGGTCAGGACGTTGTCACCCTTGCGCTGCAGCAGGTGCTCGACGGTCATGTCTGGCCTCCGGTCGTGATCGGCTGACGTTCGTTGCCGCTGTCCGGGGCGGTGCGGCGCTGCACCTGAGCGGCCGGGGCGCGGAGCTCGTCCTCGCTCTCCGTGAACCCGCACGACCGGTAGTAGTCGCCGAGTCGGACGGGATCGAGCTGGTGGGTCGGGTCCATGACGATGTCGCCCGACGCGGCCGCGCCGGACGCCAGGTGGTGGAGGAGCGCACGTCCGATGCCGTGGCCCCGATGGCTCGGCGCGACGACGTGCTCCCAGATCTGCGTCGGCTCGCCGCTCGGGCACGAGGCGACGAGGAAGCCCACGACCCCGCCCCCCTCGCCGGTGCGGCCGCCGTCGCCCTCGTCGGTGCCGTCGGCGCGCGCGACCACGACGACGTCGTCCTCGCCCGGTGATCGAGCCGAGTACACGTGCTCGATCTCCGGCATCCAGTTGACTGCGAGGTCGGCGATCTCGGCCGAGACCTCGTCAGGTGTGTGCATCGACACCGCGTACATGGCGGCCCCCTCGTCGACGTGTCCCCCGCCACACCAGGCTAGTGGCTACCCGGTGACCGTGCGTCGCCATCGCGGGTGACCATCCTGCGCACGACGTACCCCCGCGTGGCGCCCCGCTCACCGACGATGGGGGCTCGCCCGACGGGCGCCGGTCGACGGACCGCTCGACGGTCGTGCGCCCGTTCGGCGGCCGGGGTGTGGGGCGTGGCAGAGTCTGGGGGTGCCGGAGCTGCCCGACGTGGTCGTCTACCTCGAGGCGCTCGACCGTCACGTGGTCGGTCAGCGGCTCGACCGCATCGACGTGCGGGGGATCTCGCTCCTGCGCACGTTCGACCCGCCGATCAACGAGGCCCACGGCAAGGTCGTGACCGGCACCCGCCGCCTCGGCAAGCGCCTGGTGCTCGAGCTGGAGGACGACCTGTTCCTGGTCGTCCACCTCATGATCTCGGGCCGCCTCCGCTGGAAGGACGACCCGAAGGCGAAGGTGCCGGCCAAGGTCGGGCTCGCCGCGTTCCGCTTCGACCACGGCACGCTCGTGCTCACCGAGGCGGCCTCGAAGAAGCGCGCCTCGTTGTGGCTGATGCGGGGCGAGGAGGCGCTGGCGGCCGAGCACGACCGCGGCGGCGCCGAACCGCTCGAGATCGACCTGACGACCTTCACCGAGCGTCTCACCGCCCGCAACCGGACCCTCAAGCGGGCGCTCACCGACCCGACCATCTTCAGCGGCATCGGCAACGCGTACAGCGACGAGATCCTCCTGCGGGCGAAGCTGTCGCCGGTCCAGCGGACGGCCCAGCTCGACGAGGAGGCGATCGCCCGGCTCTACGAGGCGACGCAGCAGACGCTTGTCGAGTTCACCGAGCGGATAAGGGCCGAGGTCGGCGACGGCTTCCCCGACAAGGTCACCGCGTTCCGGCCCGACATGGGTGTCCACGGCCGTTACGGCGAACCGTGCCCGGTGTGCGGCACGAAGGTCCAGCGGATCGTCTACGCCGACAACGAGGTCAACTACTGCCCGACCTGCCAGACCGAGGGCCGGGTCCTCGCCGACCGCTCGCTGTCGCGTCTGCTCAAGGAGGACTGGCCGCGTTCCGTCGAGGAGCTGGAGGACATCGGCCGCGGGTGATCCCGTTCGGGCGTCGCGCCGGTCCCGAGGTTGCGGCTGAAGCGTCGTCATGTGAACGCTCGGGGCAGAATCGCCGCTTCACCTCAAGAAACCACCCTCTGCCGCCGATGACGTCCGATGGAGGCTCTCGGCATTTCGAGGCGCCGCCGGTGCCGGGAACACGTCGGCGAGGAACGGGGTCCGGAGCGTGGTTGAGGTCGTGATGATCGCCGTGGGAGCGGCACTCGGGATGGCGGGGCTGTACAAGCTCAAGCTGCAACCCCTCCAGCGTGAGCTGGACGATCAACGGGCCGAGCGGGCCGAGGCGGAGGACCGGGCCGCCGAGCTGCAACGGCTCCGCAAGCGGACCGCCGCGCTCGAGCGCCGCATGGCGGCGACGAGCCGGGAGCGCGACGAGCTGATCAGCCGGCTCGCCGTGATCCAGGAGGAGCACCGCGCCCACCTCGACGAGGTCGACTACCGCTACGACGACCTCCAGCGGCGCCTGTCGGAGGCGACCCGCTTCTGGCACGACTCGGAGGAGCGGCTGCGCGCCTGCCTGCGCGAGCTGCACGACATCAACCGTGTCTCGAGCATCGAGCGCCACGGCGACGACCCCGAGGCCCGCATGAAGAACCGCCCGCGCCGGGCCCGTCCCCTGCGCCCGGCCGACTCCCCGAACGAGCCGCAACCGGCCTGAGCCCCCGGACCCCCGCTCCGCTCGGCGTGCGCCCGGGCGGAGCGGGGTGCCGGATCATCGTTCGTGTCGTCCTGCTCGACCGGCGGGACGGTGGCGGCCGGGGTCGCCGACGCCGGAGCAAACGCCCGCGACGTGTCGGGCCGTCGGCAACGGCCGGGCTCAGCCCTTGGCGGCCATCGCCTTCTCGCGGGCCTTCTTGGACCGCTCGAGCAGGTGGGCCGGGACCTTGGGCTTGCCGTCGTCGACCGCTGCGGTCTCCGCGGGCGCCTCGGCGGCGGCCGTCGCTGCGGCCTCGCCCTCGCGCTCGCGTCGCTCGGCCTCCTCGACCCGGCGGACC
>JAXHUH010000231.1:0-3015 GCA_034211175.1 Actinomycetota bacterium | reverse complement strand
TCGCTTCCGATGGACCTCTTCGACGAGGTCGCCTCGGCCGAGGCGCCGCCCCGCTCGGAGCTGTCGATGGCGCCGGTCGGCGGCGCGCTCGACGAGCTGGCCGACCTGGTGTGCCAGCCCGGGATCGGGCGGGTCGCGATCATCGTGAGCGACGAGCTGACCGAGGCCTCCCCGGACGGCCCCGACGCCGCGGTCGCGCTCGCCGAGGCCCTCGGCGCCCCGGTGCACGGTGCACCGCTGCACGGCACCGGCGTGTTCCCGCCGACCCACCCGCTGTGGGCCGGACCGCTGGCGCCCGCCGCGGCCGCCATCAACAAGACGCTGGCCGCCTACGACCGGGTGCTGCTCCTCGGCGGCCAGGCGTTCCGCGTCTACCCCTACACCGAGGGCTCGCCGCTGCCGGAGCACTGCGAGCTGCTCCACGTCTCGGCCGAGCCGTCGCTGCTCGGGCGGGCCCACACCGCCCGCCTCGGCGTGCTCGGCGACCCGGCCGCCACCGCCCGGGCGCTCGTGCCGCTCGTGCGCGACCGGATCGACGCCGCGGCCGCCGACGCCGCGGTCGAGGCCGCTCGCGCCCGCCGCGACGGCGAGATCGCCCAGATGGAGCAGACGGCGCTCAGCCGCTACGACGCCTCGCCGGTCGAGCCGATGGCCGCGGCCCACGCCCTGCTGCGAGCCATGCCCGAGGGCTCGGCCGTCGTCGACGAGGCCATCACCACCGGCACCTACGTCCGGGGCTTCCACCACCACGGCACACCGGGCCGCTACTTCTTCACCAAGGGCGGCGGGCTCGGGTGGGGCATGCCGGCGGCGCTCGGCGTGTGCCTCGGTCTCGACCGCGAGCCGGTGCTGTCGGTCACCGGCGACGGCGCCGCGATGTACTCACCGCAGGCGCTGTGGACCGCGGCCCGAGAGCAGCTGCCGATCGTGTTCGCCGTGGTCAACAACCGCCAGTACCTGATCCTCAAGAACAACCTGCGCGGCATGTCGGGAGACGCGGTGCGCACCGGGAGGTTCGTGGCGATGGACCTCGACACCCCACCGGTCGACTTCGTGGCGCTCGCCCGCTCGATGGGCGTCGACGGCACCCACGTCGACAACGCCGCCGACATCGGCGACGCGGTGAAGGCCGCCGTGGCCTCGGGCAAGCCCCACCTCATCGAGATCCCGATCTCGGCGCCGTAGCCGACCTAGGAGACATGGCCGGCGGCGGCCGTGGCCCGCCGGCTCGGCACGCGCCTGATCACACCGCGGCGCCACGGCCGCGACACTGGAGCGGTGAACGACCGCGCCCCCACCTCCGACGACCCCGCGCTCTCCATGGACCGGGTGCGCTTCGAGCGCAACGGGACGGTCATCCTCGACGACGTCAGCTGGCAGGTCACCCCGGGGCAGCGGTGGGCGCTGCTCGGGCGCAACGGCTCCGGCAAGACGACGCTCGTGCGCATCGCGTCGCTCTACGAGCACCCGACGAGCGGCACGGTCCACGTGCTCGGCGAGCGCCTGGGCCGGGTCGACGTGCGCCGCCACCGCGAGCGCATCGGCCTCACCTCCCCCGCCCTCGCCGACCAGCTGCGGGCGACCACGACCGCCCGCGACGTCGTGGTCAGCGGCATCCACGCCGCGCTCGAGACGTGGTGGCACACCTACGACGACGACGAGCTCGCCCGGGCCGACGAGCGCCTGGCCCGCCTCGGCGTGGCCCACCTGGCGGAGCGCACGTTCGGCACGCTCTCCTCCGGGGAGCGCCAGCGGGTCCTGCTGGCCCGCACCCTGATCAGCGACCCCGGCCTGCTGCTGCTCGACGAGCCGACCGCCGGCCTCGACCTGGCCGGACGGGAGCAGCTCGTCGCCACCCTGGCGCTGCTCGCCGCCGACGCCTCCGCACCGCCGATGGTGCTCGTCACCCACCACCCCGAGGAGATCCCGCCGGGCACCACCCACGTGCTCCTGCTCAGCGGCGGCCGGGTGCTCGCCGCCGGGCCGCTCGAGGAGACACTCACCTCGGCGTCGCTGTCGGCGTGCTTCGGCCTGCCGCTGCTGCTCGAGCGCAGCCGCAACGGCCGCTTCGCCGCGTTCGCCGCGGACTGAGCGCGCTCCTACCCGCCGCAGGAGGAGACGATCGATCACGCGCCAAGCTGTATCACCGCCGTAGCCAGCCGTCTCTTTGGATGCACGGGGCCGGTCGGTGTTCGCGACCAGCGGGTAGCGCGCCGGCCGTCGTGCGACCAGCACCGTCGTTCGCCTCGGGCGACATCGGCTCTCGGGCGGGGGAACGCGCCGGATGGACAAGCACTCGGACAACGGCACGCACCATGCGCCGGAACGCATGGCGTTCATCAGCCACAAGCATGCCGACAAGGATCTGGCGGAGGTCGTCGGCAGGTTCATCCGGCTGTTGTCCGGCGGAAACGTCCGGATCTACCTGTCCGGCCATGCCGCATACGAGGGACCGCGGTTCAGTCAGCCGATCCCGGACGAGCTACGTTCAGCGCTCGCCCGAGCAGGACTGGTCCTGCTGATCTACACCGATCCCGATGACGATTGGGATTGGTGCATGTGGGAGTGCGGCGTGGCCACAGACCCGAACGATGACACCGCGACGAAGGTCGGTGTACTCAGCTTCGGCGAGACGGTCCCCTCTCCCTACGCCTCATCGCTGAACCTCATGGTCGACCTGCACGACGAGGCGCCGGCGCGGTCGAACCGCGACATCCTCACCCAGTTCGCCATCGAGTTCTGTCACGACCGGCACTTCTGGCCGGATGACCTGGGCGCGGTCAGCCCTAGGTTCACCACGACCGAGATCGAGAACATGGTGACCGCCTTCCTCGAAGAGCTCAGCGCGGTAGAGCTGCGGCGCCACGACGCCAACAAGTCCCGCGTCCTCGACGCTCTAGCCCTGAATAATCGTGGCGGTCGTCTTCGCTATTCGTAGGCGCGCGGTGAGTGGTTGATGGGTTCGTGTGGCTGTTGGTGAGCGCGAGTTGCGGCAGTGTCGGGTGTGGTGGGACG
>JAXHUH010000230.1:0-3498 GCA_034211175.1 Actinomycetota bacterium | reverse complement strand
GCTCGGTCCGCTCGTCGGCTCGGCGGTGCTGCCGGCCGCGTCCGTGCGCGCCCCCGGCCTGCGCCGCCTCGACACGCTCATCGTCGTCGGTCCCGCCTGGGTCGCGCTGATCTCGCTCACGATCTCGTGACGGATGCCCACCCGCCGGGCCCGGCCGACGGCCCGACCGTGCCGCGTGACGGGAAGAACGACTCGGGTCTCAAGTCCCCGCTCCCGCGTGCCGATACCTGCATCGTGGTGACGAGTCCGCAGCTGGAACGTGTGACGGCCCCCGACTTCCTCGCCGGCATCGAGACCGAGCCGATGGAGGAGCTGAGAGCGCGCCGCGCGGAGTGTCAGTCGCTCGAGTCGAGCGTGTCCTACTGCCGCCGGTTGGCGCAGGGACGCCTCGACATCGTGAACAGCGAGCTGGCGCGCCGACGCGACGGCGAGTCCGACGTCGACCTGGGGACGCTCATCAGTCGCCTCCCCGGCATCCTCGCCGACGGCCCCCGCGGCCCGGCGGGTGCACCCCGCCCGATCGGCTCGATCGCGCCCACCGGGGTGGACGACCAGCTCGCCCACGGTCTCGACCTGATCGTCAGCTCGGGCGTGCTCGCGTCGTTGGGCTCGCTCGACGAGGACGAGCTCGCCGAGCTGATCGAGCGCCTGTCCGCCTACGAGCGGAGCCTCTCGACGGTGCGGCGCCGGCTCCACCAGCAGATCGACGCCCTCCACGAGGAGATGACCCGCCGCTACCGGTCGGGCGAGGCGTCGGTCGACAGCCTGCTCAACCGCTGATCGACCCGGGCGCGGCACCGGCCACCGCCCGTCACGATCGGTCGCCCGCCTCGGTCGGGTCCCGGCGCACCCACTACGGTGGCACCGGCGCCGCCCGAGGTACGGTCCGGCGTGTCGACGGGGTGTCGACGGGTCGTGGACGATCTGGCAGACGAGAGCGACAAGCGGTGGGCCGACCTGGGTGAGTTCATCCGGGAGCAGCGGCGCCTGACCCAGCTCTCCCTCAGGCGGCTCGCCGAGCTGTCCGGGGTGTCCAACCCGTACCTGAGCCAGATCGAGCGCGGGCTGCGCAAGCCGTCGGCCGAGATCCTGGCGTCGATCGCCCGGTCGCTCGAGATCAGCTCCGAGACCCTCTACGTGCGCGCCGGGATCCTCGATCCCCGCGACGTCGACCTCGACACCGTCGCCGCCATCCGCCGTGACCCGGCCCTCACCGAGGACCACAAGCGGACGCTCATCCACATCTACGAGTCGTTCCGCCAGGAGGCCGAGTCGCTGCGGGGCACCGACGCCGGACCGGCGGAGGCGCCGGACCGCTCCGACGGTTCCGGGACCACCGGGGAATCATCCCGGGACCGGATCGGTTGAGCACGTCTGTGCGGAACCTGGCGGTGCTCTCGTTGCACACGTCGCCGCTGGTCCAACCCGGTTCGGGTGACAGCGGCGGGATGAACGTGTACGTGCGCGAGCTGGTGAGCGCGCTCGCGCAGGCCGGCGTCGACACGACCGTCTACGTCCGCCGCTGGTCGGACGACCTGCCGACCGAGGTCGAGGTCGAGCGGGGGTTCCGGGTGGTGCACGTGCCCGCCGGCCCGGTCGACCTGCCGAAGGAGAAGCTCCCGGCGGTCACCGATGCGTTCACCCGCTGGACGTTGGACCACCTCCGCTCCGAGCGCACCGCGGACGTCGTGCACGCCAACTACTGGCTCTCGGGGGTGTCGGGCCACGACATCAAGCACGAGCTCGACCTGCCGCTCGTGTCGACGTTCCACACGCTGGCCCGCGTGAAGGCGGACACCGGCGACCCGGAGCCGGCCCGGCGGATCGACGCCGAGACGATGGTCGTGCGCTGCTCCGACGCCGTGCTCGCCAACTCCGACGCCGAGGCGACCCAGCTCGTCGAGCTGTACGGCGCGGATCCCGACCGCATCGAGATCGTGCCCCCCGGCGTGGACCACGCGTTCTTCTCGCCCGGCGACCGCGGCGGCGCCCGCGCCGCGCTCGGCATCGGCGACCACCCCGTGATCCTGTTCGTGGGCCGGATCCAGCCGCTCAAGGGCCTCGACGTGGCCATCCGCGCGCTGGGCATGCTGGAGGACCGCACGGCCGAGCTCGTCGTCGTCGGCGGTCCGAGCGGTGCCGACGGTGCCGTCTACGAGCAGCACTGCCACGATCTCGTCGGTGAGCTCGGGCTCACGGGCCGGGTCCGGTTCTGTCCGCCCCAGCCCCACCACCTGCTGTCGACGTTCTTCCGGGCCTCGGACGTGAGCGTCGTGCCGAGCCGCTCGGAGTCGTTCGGGCTCGTGGCCCTCGAGGCGGCGGCGTGCGCCATCCCGGTCGTGGCCGCCGGCGTCGGCGGGCTCCTGACGCTGGTCGACCACGGCGAGACCGGCCTGCTCACCGACGACCGTGATCCCGCCCGGTTCGCGGCCCACATCGACCACCTCCTCGCCCGCCCGGACCGGGCCGCCGAGATGGGACGCCGGGCCGCGACGCGCGCATCGGGCTACCGGTGGTCGATCACCGGGGCCCGCCTCCGCCGCCTGTACGCCGACCTCACCACCCGAGCCCCGGTCGACTGCGCGGGCTGAGCCCGCGGGGCCGTGCCGTGGGGCACGGGTGCGAGCCGGCCGGGCCGGTCGGGCTACGCTCGGCGGCCAGCACCAGTCCGCAACGAGCGGTGCGCCACCCCGCTGCGGCACGAGCGCGTCGCCCTGTGCCCGTCGGGGGTGCGGCGCCGTGGTCCGTGTCGTCGCCGGCGGCCGGTGGCGCCGGAGAGGAGCGCGGGTGAGCCCGTCCCCGATGCGAGGCGCCGAGCTCGACGCCCTCGAGACCGAGATCGACGCCTGGTTCCGGCTCCAGCTCGTCGAGAACCCGGTGGTGGCCGCCGTCGAGCGCGGCGAGCCCGGCGAGCGTCGCTGGTACGTGCGGGTGACCGGTGAGCAGAAGGACGTCTTCACGATCTGGTTCGACCTCGGCCAGCGGACGCTGCGCTACGAGACCTACGTGATGCCCGCGCCCGAGGAGAACCACGCCGAGTTCTACGAGCACGTGCTGCGCCGGAACCTGCGCATGCACGGCGCCTGCTTCGCCATCGGCGACGAGGATGCCCTGTTCCTGGTCGGCGCGCTCCCGAACGAGGCGGTGAGCGACTCGGAGCTCGATCGGGTGCTCGGCTCGATGTACGCGTACGTCGAGCAGTTCTTCCGGCCCGCGCTCCGCATCGGGTTCGCGAGCCGCATGGGCCCGGGCTGAGCGGCCGGGTCCCGGCTCACGCACCCCTGATCGACTCGATGAGCCGTTGCAGCGCCCGCTTGCGGGTGTTCTCCGGCCGATCGTCACCGGCATCGGCGCCCATCGTGGCCACACCGGCGTAGGTGGGCTCCATGGCGCCGCCACGCGGTCGTGCGACGTCGGTGACCCTGGGTGTCGGTGCCGACGTGCGGGGCCGGGTCCCGGTCGCCGGCGGGGTCGGTTCGACCGGCCGGGCCTCCTGCG
>JAXHUH010000229.1:0-18528 GCA_034211175.1 Actinomycetota bacterium | reverse complement strand
GCCGAGCAGCTCCTCGATGACGGCGAGCTGCTCCAACACGTCATCCCGGTTCTTGCGGAACTGCTCGCTGGTCGTGTCGACGCTCGACGGCAGCGGCGGCGCCAGCAACGGTGTTCTCATGAAGGCATCCCTCAGGTGGTGGTAGGTGGTGGGTGGTGGGTGGTCGGGGTCAGCGTTGCAGGTGGAAAGGGCGGCGGGCCTCGATGATGGTCGGGTCGGAGCCGCTACCGGGCGTTGAACACCGGCGGGCGCCGCTCGGCGTAGGCAGCGATCCCCTCGCGGGCGTCGTCGGTGGCCAGCAGGCGGACCTGTTCGGCGAGCTCGTGGCCGGTGACCGCCCGCAGCCGGTCGAGCCGATCGCCGGCCAGGGTTCGCTTCACGGCCTGGACCACGAGCGGGGCGGAGGCGGCGATCTCGGCGGCGAACTCGAGGCTGCGCGCCCGGACCTCGGCGACGTCGTCCACGCACTCGTCGGCGAGGCCGATGGCTGCGGCCTCACGCCCGTCGATCCGGGCGCCGGTGTAGAACAGCCGCCGTGCGTGCTGGCCGCCGACGAGCTCGGGCAGCGTGGCGGTCAGGGCGAACCCGGGATGGAAGCCCAGGCGGGCGAAGTTGGCCGACCAGCGGGCCTCCGGGCAGGTGATGCGGAAGTCGGCGACCAGCGCCAGGCCGAGTCCACCGCCGACGGCGGGGCCGTGCACCGCAGCCACCACGGGCGTAGCGATGTCGAACAGCCGCAGCGCCTCGCGGTACAGCGAGCCCGCACCGACGCTCCCCGGCCCCTCGCCACCTCCGGAGAACGACCCGGCATCGGGACGCTGGCCGGAGAAGTCGGCGCCGGCACAGAACGACCGTCCCTCGGCGGCGAGCACGATCGCCCGACAGTCGGGATCGGCGTCGAGCGCCTCGAACGCTGACACGAGCTCCCCGATCAGATCTGCGTCGAAGAAGTTGTGCGGCGGACGCCGCAGCTCCACCACCCCGACCAGACCCTCGCGCTCCACTCCGACACCGGCCACCGGCACCCCCTTCGTGATCCGGTGCGCGAACCTAACGCCTGTGCGGGTCACCGGACGATCTGCGTCACATGTCACGCTCGAGTGTGCAGCAACAAGACGGAAACGCGTCCTCATCGCATGAACGCGGCCCCGCTCACGACCCGTCCTTCGCTCGCCCGCGAGCAGATGCGCGAGCTCGCCGAGGACGTCGAGACGAAACCGGCTGCGGCCCCGCCACCGCTGGCAGGTGGACGTCGCCGGGACAGGCGCTCAGCCGTAGCCGCCGGTGACGCTCACCAGGGGGCCCAGCACCTTGCGCAGGAACACCTCCGGCGGCGCCGCCGGGGGCGCCACCACCATGGTGAGCACCACTCGGGCGACCCACTCGGCGACCACGGGCACGTCGATGTCGCGCCCGCCGGCGATCGCCTCCAGACGCTGGACGACCGGCTCGGCGAGCAGCAGCAATCGGTCGAGCACGGTGCCGAACTCGTTCATGACGAACGCTCCGACCAGATCGGCCTCGTCCTGGAGCACCTTGCGCATGACCGGGTGCGTGACGGCGAAGTCGATGGCGGAGGCGATGACGGCGACGATCCCGTCGGCGTCCTCGGCCGCCACGAGGCTGGGGAGCAGCGACGTCACGAGCCGGTCGAGCTCGCGAGCCAGGAGCAGCCGGGCCGCGTCCTCGGTGGTCCCCACCTGGCGGTAGACCGTGACACGGGAGACTCCGACCTCCTCGGCGATGTCGGTGACCCGCGTCCGGCGCAAGCCGTGACGGGCGAAGCAGCTCGCCGCCGCGTCGAGGTACGGGTCGAGGACCGGGTCCGGAACGGGCGGGAGACCGAGCGCGGTGAGCGGCGAGGATCCGGTCATGGGCGCCATTGTCGCGCACGGGTCTCCGCCACCCGGATCCAGCGATGCCGTGCTCACGAGGTCGCGATGGCGCCGATCGCCACCAGGCGGTCGCGCAGCTTCTCGTCCATGAGGCCCACCTTGGTGAGGTTGGGCGTGATCTTGGCGAAGAGCACGTGCTGGAACATCTGCATCATCGGCGATCGGCTGGCGTCGAGCAGGCCGTCGGACGGTGGGATGCCGAGGCGCTCCCACACCTCGGTGGCGAGGAACCGGTCACGCATCAGCCACGACGCCTCGAGGACGAAGTCCTGACGCTCCAGCCGCTCCGCGGAGGTCAGCTCGTCGTAGTAGCCGCTGAGCGCGAGGGCGCCGAACGCCACGTGGCGGGCCTCGTCGGCCATCACGTAACGGGTGATCTGCTTGATCAGCGGCTCGGTCGAGAACTGGTGGATCAGCCCGAAGGCAGCCAGCGCGAGGCCCTCGACGATGATCTGCATGCCGAGGTAGGTCACGTCCCAGCGCGGGTCGGCCACGATGATCTCCAACAGCTGTTGCACGTTGGGGTTGATCGGGTGGATCTCGCCCAGCTTCTCGTTCAGGTACCGCCCGTAGACCTCGACGTGACGGGCCTCGTCCATCACCTGGGTGGCGCCGTAGAACTTCGCGTCGACGTCGGGGACCTGGGCGACGAGCTTGGAGGTGGCCAGCAGGGCTCCCTGCTCGCCATGGAGGAACTGCGAGGTGAGCCAGGTGTTGAACACGTGGCCGGCCTCGTGCTTCTGGGCTTCGGTGAAGGAGTCGAACGCGTCGGCCGCCATCACCGGCAGGTACTCCGAGAGCCCGCCGGGATCCTCACGGTCGACCTCGATCGACCAGTCGATGTCGACCGAGGCGTTCCACTGCTTGTCCTTGGCCTTGGCGTAGAGCCGGCGCAGCTCGGGGCGCCGGGGGTCGTACTCCCAGCCGAAACGATCGTCGCGCACCGACTCGACGAGGAGGCCGGCCGCGGGATCGCCGTGCAGCGGATGGGTGCGGGGCCGGGTGGTGAGCACCGGCCGCTGCACCGGCACCTCGTACTGGGGCAGGAGATAGGTGAGCAGGCGAGGGTCGGACAGGATCTGGTAGCCGGGGGCGAGCTCCTTCGCGTAGCGCTCGAAGTAGAGGATCTGCTTGATCACCAGCACCAGCTCGCGGGGCAGGCGGACCCGGTGACGCCCGGCGACACCCATGACATCCGACAGCAGCTCGCCGTAGCTGATCTCCGACAGCGGCTTCTCGGCCAGCGGCGCCACCAGCCGGCGCACGTCCTCGCTGGCCCGCTCCATGTCGACGGGCCCGGTCACCGCGCCGAGGGCGAAGAACGCCTCGACCACGCCACGGGGATCCTCGGCGAGCAGCAGGCCGGGGAGCGCATCCGCAGCGCGTCCCGGACCGCCGGCTCCAGGTGCCCCATGATCCCGAAGTCGAGCAACGCGACCTTGCCATCGGTGGTGAGGAAGAGGTTGCCAGCGTGGACGTCACCATGGAACAGGCCGTGCTCGAAGGCCGATTCCAGCCACGCCCGCACGCCGAGCCGCAGCAGCTCCTCGAAGTCGCGGTCCGACGCGGCCAGCAGGTCGAGGCGGTCGACCGGGTGACCGTCCACGTAGGTCATGACCAGCACCCGCTCGGTGCACAGGTGCTCGATCGGCTGCGGGGTCGTCACGCTGCGGTTGTCGCCGAAGGTCTCCAGGTTGGCCCGGAACTCGGCCATCCAGCGGGCCTCGTTGCGGAAGTCGAGCTCGTAGCGCAGGGTGGCGGCGAAGTCGTCGACGATGGCCACCGGGTTCATCATCTGACCGACACCCCGGGCGCGACCGAGCAACGAGGCGAGGACGCGGAGGATCCGGGTGTCCCGCGCCACCTTGTGACGAAGCCCGGGGCGTCGCACCTTGACGACCACGTCGGCGCCGTCGGCGAGGCGGGCCCGGTGGACCTGGGCGATGGAGGCAGCCGCGAGCGGCTCGTCGTCGAAGGAGGCGAAGGCCACCTCCAAGGGCCGGCCCAGGGCTCGCTCGACGATGCGGTGCACCTCCCGGGTCGGGATGGTGGGGACCTCGTCCAGCAGGCTGCGGAACTCGGTGGCGGCCACCTCGGGGAACAGTCCGGGGCTGGACGCGATCAGCTGCCCGAACTTGACGAAGGTGGGGCCGAGGTCGACGAAGCTGCGGCGCAGCGCCACGGCCAGGGCGCGCGGTGCCCGCCGGCGCAGCCGCAACGCGATGAACGGCCCGCGGCGCGCCGCGACGACGACACCGTGGCGCGCCAGCGTGGCAGCGATCTCCAGCAGTCGGGCGGCGTCACCGGGGTGGACGCCACCCAGGTCGATCCGGACCTCGAAGGGCTCGGTGCTGGCCGGCGCATCGCCGGCCAGCACTGGAACGGTATCGGTCACGGCCACCACAGAACCCCCCAGAACGCTCCCGGTGCGGCACCGGGAACCAGCGCGTGCAACAATGACACGCCACCGTATCACGATCAGGAGATGTGCGTGCGGACCGAACGTTTGGTTCCGAGCGAGATCACCCGCCTCCGCCCACGCGAGCTGCGGCGAGCGATCACCACGGCCCGTCTGCTCGGCCGCGCCGGGGCGCACACGCTCCGTCCCGGGCCCCGCCCACGGAGCGAGCGCGGCGCGCTCGCGCTGCGCCAGTCCTTCGAAGAGCTCGGACCCACCTACGTCAAGCTCGCCCAGCTGGTCGCGTCCAGCCCCGGTCTGTTCCCCGACGTGCTCGCGGATGAGCTCCGCGCCTGCCTCGACCGCGTCCCTCCCGTGCCCTATCGCGACGTCGTCGAGCTGATCGAAGCCGACCTCGGCGCCCACCACGACGAGGTGTTCGCCACCTTCGACCGTGAACCCATGGCCTCGGCATCCATCGCCCAGGTCCACGCCGCGACGCTCCACGACGGCTCCGACGTGGTCGTGAAGGTCCAGCGGCCGGGCATCGGACGCATGCTGGACTCCGACCTGCGCATCCTGCTCAAGCTGGCGAAAGGGCTCGACAAGGTCTCGTCGAAGGGGCGCATGGCCAACCCGGTCGCGGTGGTCGAGGACTTCGCCACCACGTTGAGCGAGGAGCTCAACTTCATGATCGAGGCCCGCGCCATGGAGCGCTTCGGGCGCATCGTCGCCGCCAGCCAGACCCCTGGGGGCGTGCGGGTCCCGGCGGTGCACTGGGAGCTCACCAGCCCCCGCGTGCTCACCATGCAGCGCATCCACGGCTACAAGATCGACGACCTCGTCGAGCTGCAGGCCACCGGCTGGGACCTGGGCGCAGCGCTCAAGCGGGGGGTGCGGGCATGGCTCGAGGCAGCCCTCGAGCACGGCTTCTTCCATGGTGACGTCCACGCCGGCAACCTGATGCTCGACACCGACGGTGACGTCGTCTTCCTGGACTTCGGGATCTGTGGCAGCTTCGACGACGAGACGCGCGAGATCGTCCGGCGCGGACTTCCTGCCCTGCTCGTGTCCGGCGACTTCGAAGCCGTGGCCCAGGCCATCTTCGACATGGGCGCCGTGCTCAACCCCACGAGCCTCGAGCAGTCCGCCGCCGACATCGCCGAGATCGTCGAGCCGATCCTCGGACGGCCGCTGTCCGAGATCAGCTACGGCCAAGTGCTGATCGACATCGTGCGCATCGGCACCCGCTACGACGTACGCCGGCCCCGGGAGCTGGTCCTGGTGGCCAAGCAGCTCCTCTACTTCGAGCGCTACGCCAAGCTGATGGCGCCGGACTGGGCGATCCTCGCCGACCCCGAGCTGCTGACGTTCCTGTTCGGCGACATGGCCGACGTCGAGGTCGCCCCACCCGGCGTCACCCCGGGCTGAACCACGCCGCGTGCGGCGACCGGCGGGGCCGGTGCTCAGCCGGCGACGATCAGGTGGTCGATGCGGTGCTCGAGGCCGTCGCAGGTCCGGATGCCGGTAGCGGGAACCGTCGACGGGCACGGACTCCGCGTCGCGGTCCAGCCGGTCCATGGCCAACCGGATGCTGATGTCGGGCGCCGGCGCGCCGTCCCCGTCGAGCAGCGCACCGCATGGTGTCGATGCAACAGTCACGTGTCGTCGTTTCACTTCGGCGTATCGTGAGACCCACCGCACGCGCTGTCCGGCTGACGAAGGAGTCTCGAATGTCCACGCTCGTTCCCCCCGCCACCGAACGGTCGATCACGACCCGCCGCATGGCCATCGACCACCCGGAGGAGATGCCGCGACACTTCCTCGACGGCGACATCTTGATGAGCCACGTCATGGCGGTGCTGTCGGCCACCTTCCCCAAGGGAGAGCAGTTCTTCGTCGATTCCGTCCGGAACTACCGAGACGAGATCGGCGACGACGAGCTCCGCCGGCAGGTGGCTGGGTTCATCGGCCAGGAGTCCATGCACGGTCGCGAACACGACCGGCTCAACGACACGCTGGCCGGGCTCGGGTACCCCACCCGCTTCGTCGATGCAGCCACCGGCCGGGCCATGGCGCTCATCCAGCAGCTTGCCCCGAAGTCGGTGCAGCTCGCCTTCACCGCCGCAGCCGAGCACTTCACCTCCGTGCTGGCCGAGCAGCTCCTCGAGGACGACACCTTCGAGGACCAGGACGTCCCCGAGGAGATCCGGGTCCTGTTCCGGTGGCACGCGCTCGAGGAGGCCGAGCACAAGGCCGTGGCCTTCGACGTCTACGACGAGTGCGTCCACAACGAGGCCATCCGGCTGGCCACCATGCATGTCACCACCGCCCTGCTGGTCGCGGTGGCCGGCGCCGCCCTCGTCGGCTCGGCGGTCACCGACCCGGCCGCCCGGAACCCGGTGCGATTCCTCGGCAGCCTGCTGAACCTGCGGAACTCGCCCTTCGCCCGCAAGAAGATCGGCTTGCGCCTGCTCGAGTACCACCGGCCCGGCTTCCACCCCGACGACCGCGACACCGAGCAGCTCGTGGCGCGGTGGCGAGACGCCCTCTTCGGCGAAACGGGGACGCTGAACTCCTACCTCGCCGGTCAGGGCCGACCCGCCTGAGGACGAACCGAGACTGCCCGACCACGCGCCGGAGCAACAGGGCAAGGCACACCACAGCGAGGAGCTGCTCGATGCTGCAACCCGGCGACATGGCTCCCGATCTCACCCTGGACGACCAGTCCGGGCGTCCGGTCACGCTGTCCGCGGTCCTCGAGGACGGACCGGTGGTCGTGTTCTTCTATCCGCGGGCGATGACCCGCGGCTGCACCGCGGAGAGCTGCCACTTCCGCGACCTGCGGGCCGAGTTCGACGCGCTCGGCGCGCAGGCCATCGGGATCAGCGCCGGCAGCATCGACCGCCAGGCGGCGTTCGACGAGCGCAGCTCGCTGGGCCTGCCGCTGCTGTCCGACCCCGATCGGGCGGTCCCGGGCGGTTCGGGGCGAAGCGCCCGGGGCCGTTGCTCAACCGGCGAGCGACGTTCGTGGACATTCGAGCAGGCCGTTGCGCGCTCCAGCGGGGTTCATGTGCTGGCCAGCTCCTCGATGCCGGCGGCGAGCCGGTTGAGGACCGACGTGACCACCTCCAGCTCGGTCGGCGGCATGTCGCTGAGCAGCTCGGCGAAGAGCTTGCGCCGGGCCCGGCGGTGCCGTTCGACCACTTCCTGCCCCCGCGGTGCGATCACCACCACCGAGCCGCGGCGGTCGGTGGGGTGCGGTTTGCGGCGGACCAGGCCACGCTCTTCGAGGGCGTGCACCTGCCGGCTCACCGTGGACACGTCGAGGCACAGGTGTTCGGCCAGCTCGCCGACCCGGCAGTGCTCCTCCACCAAGCGGGCGAGCAGCACGTATGCCGAGCGGTCCAGGTGCGTGCCCGCCTCCTCCGCGACCCGTTCGGCGAACCGCGGGAGGGTCGCGAACCGGACCACGCGACCGAGCGCATCCGTGAAGCCGTTGACGGTCGACACCGTCTGGCCGGTCGTTTCCATGCCATCCGCAGGGTACCGGATCCACGCGTGTCGTTGTATGGTCACTCTTTTGCATCGTGCAATGACTTCGGTAGCGTGCACCGAGACCGACGGTGGACCGAGGAGAACGTCGTGGACCGAGACAGCGACTTGACGCCAAGCGGGCCGGTCGAGCTGACGCATCGGGAGATCCTGGTGGTGATGGGCGGCCTCATGCTGGGCATGCTCGTCGCCGCGCTCGGCCAGACGGTCGTGGCCACCGCGCTGCCGACCATCGTGGGCGAGCTGGGCGGTCAGGACCAGCTGGCCTGGGTGGTGAGCGCCACGCTGCTCACCTCGACGGCGTCGACGCCGCTGTGGGGCAAGCTGAGCGACCTCTACGGTCGCCGCCCCCTGTTCCAGGCCGCCATCGGCGTGTTCTTGCTCGGCTCCGTCCTCTCCGGCCTGTCGCAGTCGATGGGACAGCTCATCGGCTTCCGCGCCGTCCAGGGTCTGGGCATCGGCGGCCTGATGGCCCTGTCCCAGGCGATCATCGGCGACATCGTCTCCCCCCGCGAGCGGGGCAGGTACCAGGGCTACATGGGCTCGGTGTTCGGCGTGGCCAGCGTGGGCGGACCGCTGATCGGCGGCTTCCTCGTCGACGGACCGGGATGGCGGTGGTGCTTCTACGTCGGCGTCCCGATCGGGATCGCCGCGTTCGTGGTCACCAACCGGGTGCTCACCATGCCCTTCACCCGCCGCGACCACGAGATCGACTACCTCGGTGCCGCCCTCATCGTCGGCGGGGTGTCGCTCCTGCTGCTCATGCTCTCGCTCGGCGGCAAGGAGTTCGAGTGGGGATCGGCCGAGACCATCGGCATGGGGATCGGCAGCGCCGTGCTGCTCGGGTTGGCCGTGGTGCAGGAGCGCCGTGCCGCCGAGCCGATCATCCCACCCCGACTGTTCCGGATCCCCACCTTCCGGATCACCAGCCTGGCCGGGTTCATCGTCGGCGTGGCGATGTTCGGGGCCATCGTGTACCTGCCCCAGTACCTGCAGATCGTGAAGGGGCAGAGCCCCACCCGCTCGGGGCTGCTGACCATCCCGCTCATGGTCGGCCTCATGTCCATGTCGATCGCATCGGGACGGATCATCACCCGCACCGGCCGCTACAAGGTGTTCCCGGTGGTGGGCCTGGTGATCGTCGCGGTGGGGCTCGCACTGTTCTCGCTGCTCGGCGTCGACACCCCCCTGCCGGTGGCCGGGGTCTACATGATCGTCCTCGGGTCCGGGCTGGGCATGGTGATGCAGGTACTCATCCTGGCCGTGCAGAACGCCGTGCAGCACCGGGACCTCGGCACGGCCACCTCGGCGGCCACGTTCTTCCGATCGATGGGCGGAGCGCTCGGCGTCGCCGTCTTCGGTGCCGTGCTGTCCGACCGCCTCGGCACCCACATCCCGAGCCGGCTGGCCGACGCCGGCGTCGACGTTCCCGCCGGCGGGGGCACCGGCGATCTCCTCGGCACCCCCGACGCCATCGCAGCACTCCCCGGACCGGTCAGAGACGCAGTCCTCGGCGGGTTCGCCGACAGCCTCTCCGACATCTACACGCTGGCCATCCCGATCGCGCTGGCCGGCTTCCTCGTCGTCTTGTTCCTACCCGAGCTCTCGCTGCGAACCTCGGTCGGACACGCCGAGCCGGTGGTCACCGACGGCGCGGCCACGGCGGCCGCCTTCGAGACGTCGTTCAACCCGGACAACGCCGACGTCCCCGATCTCACCGCCAGCGGCGAGGGCCCCGAAGACGACGCCGGTCCCGGCGTCCGGTCGACGAACGCCCCAGCGGGCTGAACCAGCCAGCTGCGGACCTCCAGGTTCACGACGCCCCGCCTCCCGCGAAGGTGGCGCTGCCGACGCAGGCGAGCCACGGGCGCTCGAGGGCACCGACCAGTGTCGAGAACAGTCACCTCCGGAGAAGGTCGCTCCCCATGGAGTCGCAGGTCACCGGATGACGGTGTCCGGCGCGGTGCTCGTGGGCTGTGCTGCGCTCGACGTCGGCCCGGTCCGCGGTGGCCGGCTTCCGCGTGGTGCCGACTCGTCGGCCGGCAGGAAGGCGACCACAAGCGAAGCGCCCCCGACGATCGCCAGCACGATGGCGCCCAGGCCCCCGCTGGCCAGCCACGGCAGCTGGTCGGCGACGACGTTCCGCGCTGCGATCTGGTCCCACGTCGTCCAGATGAGGACGGCCGCGGCGAGCCAGGCGACCACGGTGACCGTGAGCGCAACCGACCGGCGGCGGCGCCGCTGCTCACCGGTGTCGTCGCTGACGAGGTCGCGCAGCGCCCGCCAGTCGACCACCTGCGTGGCTTGCTCGGACGGGATGTCGGTGTCGGACATGTCAGTGCTCTCCTGTTCCGAAGTACGCCGCGCTCGCGGCCTCGTGCAGCCCGTGGCCGCTCTCCCCGGCCGGGATCCGCTCGGAGATCGTGCCCTGCTCGAGCACCACGATCTCGGTGGCCACGGCGCTGATACGGATGTTCTGTTCGACGGCCACGACCGCGGTGCCCGATGCATGGATGCTGGCGAGGATCTCGAACACGTGATCCACCATGACCGGCGCCAAGCCCAGGGATGCCTCGTCGACGAGCAGGACGCGAGGATCGCTCATCAGGGCGCGCCCGACGGCGAGCTGCTGCTGCTCGCCGCCCGACATCGTCCCGGCCGCTTGGGTGCGGCGCTCCCCGAGCCGGGGCAGCAGTTCGTAGACGCGGGCCAGCGCGTCGGTGCGGCTGGCCCAGCGCTGGCCCGCGATGGCGCCGGTGAGCAGGTTCGCCTCCACGGTGAGCGTGGGGAAGACCTCGCGCCCCTCCGGACACAGCGCCAGGCCGGCACGGACCCGGTCGCTCGTTCGCGCACCAGCGAGCGACTCGCCACCGAGCTCGACGGTGCCCGCCAACACGTCGCACAGGCCCATGATCGCCCGCAGGGTGGTGGTCTTGCCGGCGCCGTTGGCGCCGACCATCGCCAGGAACGTGTCCGGGCCGATGTCGAGGTCGAGGTCGCGCACCACGGGCACGCCGTCGTAGCCGGCCACCAGCCCCCGCACCGACAGTGCACCGTTCACGACGGCACCGTCCCGGGGACGGCGACCGCCTGGCCGAGGTACGCCTCGATCACCTCGGGTCGGGCGAGCACCTCGTCGGGCCGGCCCGCGGTGAGCAGGCGCCCGAAGTCGAGCACGTAGATGCGGTCGGAGACCGACCGCACCAGGGCGACGTCGTGCTCGATGACCACCACGGTGATGCGCAGCTCGCGGCGCAGGGCGGCGATGGCCTGCGCGACCCACTCGCGCTGGGCACCGTGGAGGCCGGCGGCCGGCTCGTCGAGGAGCAACGCCACCGGACGGGTGGCCACGGCACAGCCGATCTCGAGGACCTTGCGGTGGCCGTAGGGCAAGGTGCCGACCGGTCGGCGGGACGCGTAGCCCAGGCCCAGCACCTCGAGCACCTCGTCGGCGACGACGGCGCGCCGGCGGTCCCGGCGCCGCTGGTCCGGTGCCAGCCCCACGGCATCGCCGAAGGAGGCCCCCGCAGCACGCCCGTACTGGGCCATCAGCAAGTTGGCGTGCGCCGTCTCCGACAGCCACAGGCCCCCCTGCTGGAACGATCGGCCGAGCCCGCGCCGGGTGCGTTCGGCGGGAGTGAGCTCGGAGATGGCGCGGCCGCGGAACCAGACCTCGCCGCGGGAGGGCGTGATGAAGCCGCTCAGGACGTTGAACGTCGTGGTCTTGCCCGCGCCGTTGGGCCCGAGGATGCCGACGATCTCGCCCGGATGGACGTCGAGCGACAACGAGTCGATGGCCACGTTGCCGCCGAAGCGGACCGTGACGTCGCGAGCGCCGAGCAGGACGGGCCGGACCAGCTCGCGGTCGGGCATGCGGACCACGAGCGACGGCGAGGCGACTGCTCCGGGTGCCAGGCCATCCCCCGCCGCGTCGCTCCTCGCTGGTTCCTGCGGCCCGCTCGCGGGTGCTGCGAGACGGCGACGCTCGAGCAGGGCGCGCAGGGTGCCACCGGCACCGAGGGGTTGGCGACCGATGAGCAGGACCACCGCCAGCGCGGCGAGGAGCGTCACGATCTGGTTGCTGCCGGAGGCGTAGAGGTCGATGAGGGTGAACCCGGCGGCGACGGCAGCGACGCCGACCCGGGATCCCAACCCTCCGAGCACCACCCAGATCACGAGCGTGAGCGACAGCTGCACCGGGAAGACCGATGCCACCACGATGCCCTGGCGGAAGGCGTAGGTGGACCCGGCCAGGCCGGCCAGGATGCCGGAGATGGCGAAGCCGACGACGCCGAGCCTGGTGGCGTCGATGCCCCGAGCCGAGGCCGCCGTCTGGTTCTCGCGGATGGCGACCATGCCCCGCAGCAGCGGGACCCGCTCGAGCCGGCGCAGGACCGCCCACACCACGACCAGGAGCAACCCGCTGGCAGCCAGGAAGGTGCCGTCGTCGCCGAGATCGAACGGGCCGAGCTCGGGGCGGCTGAGCGTCAGGCCGGCGCCGCCTTGGGAGAACGTCTTCGTGGGGAACACGAAGGCCTGCAGCACCACCCCGAAGGCCAGGGTCAACACGGCCAGGTAGAGGCCGCGGACCCGCAGCGAGGCGGCACCGAGGGCGGCGGCAGCGACACCGGCGAGCGCTGGTCCGGCCAGGAAGCCCAGCATGGGCGGCAGCTCCCAGCTGGTGGTGGCGATGGCCGCACCGAAGGCGCCGAGCCCGAAGAGGCCGGCGTGGCCGAGGGACAGCTGCCCGGTGGCGGAAGCGAGGAAGCTGACGCTGAGGGCGAGGAGCGCGTACACCGGCAGGGCCGACAGCCTGAAGGCGTCCGGACCGGATACCGCACCGGCGATCGCCACGACGGCCACCACCGCCACGACGGGGCCAGCCGGGCCCGCCCACCGCGCCAGCGTCGACCCCGGGCGCGGGTCGCGCACCATGGGCAGGAGGCGGACCAGCGATTCGGACCCCTCGAAGGCCAGCCCACGCCGGGCTCGGGTGAACAGCCCCTGGGGACGGAGCAGCAGCACGGCACCGAGCACGAGGAAGACGACCAGCTCCGGCGAGCCCGCGGTGCCGCCCCAGTAGAGCCGGGTGAGGCTCTCGGCCACGCCGACGACCAGGCCGCCGAGGATGGCGCCGGGCAGGCTGACCATGCCCCCGAGCATGGCCGCGGCGAAGGCCTGGGGGAGCACGCCGGTGAGGAAACCGGGAGTGATGCTCTGGGTCGTCCAACCGGACAACACGCCGGCGAGGGCGCCGAGGGCCCCGGCCGCGCTCCAGGCCGCCACCTCGAGGCGTCGTGGGTCGAGGCCGACGATGCGAGCGCCCTCGCGGTTGTCGGCGCCGGCCCGCAACGCCAAGCCGATGCGCGTCCGCTCGAGGCCCAGCCACAGTGCGAGCCCGGCGGCGGCGGCGACGGCGACGACCAGCATGCGGGTGGGTGTGATCACCACCCCGGCCAGCTCGACACCGTCGCCGGACACCGGCGTGGGGAACTCCCGGGTCCCGCCGAGCCAGCGGGCCTCGACGAGCGTGATCGCGGAGAGGAGCCCGACGGTGCCCACCAGCGGGGGGAGGATCCCGCCGTCGCGGCCGAGGAGCACCACCGCCGTGGCCGCCCCCACGGCCGCACCCACGACCACGCCGGCCGCCACCGCCACCGGCCACGGCAGGCCGTGACCCATGGCGATGCTGGCGGCGACGAAGGCGGCCAGGGTGCCGAAGGCGCCCTGGGCGAAGTTCAGGACTCGGGAGACGCTGTGGACGAGCACCAGGCCGAGCGCGAGCAGGGCATAGGTGGAGCCGCCGGCGATGCCGACAACGACGAAGGTGAACGCCTCTTGCATCGGTGCCCGCCGATCAGGTGATCAGCCGAAGCTGGACGTCCACTCGGAGACCAGCTCGCGCTCCCATGGCGCCTCACCGATGGCTTCGGTCACGACGAAGCTGTCGGCGCCGACCTTGTCCCCGCCGAAGTCGATCGGGTTGGCCAGCCCGTTGTCGTACTCCATGGAGTCCAACGTCTCGAGGAACGTGACGGTGCTCAGGTCCGGACCGGCCTGCTCCAGCGCTTCCCGGTACACGTCGAACAGACCCCAGAAGGTCACGAGGTCGTCGGGCGGCTCCCGATCGGGGTAGGCGGCGGCCCACGCCTCCTGGGCTTCGCGGGCCAGCGGGTTGTCGGTGACGTCGGCCCGCACGGCGGAGAAGGACTGGCAGCCGACCAGCTCGGGGACGCCGATGGGCGGTTCCGACGCACACGACAAGGTGTTCGAAACGGTCACGTACTGGGGGGCGAACCCCTGCTCGGCGCACAGGCGAGCGAGCTGGGTCGACACCGTGGGCACCAGGATCATGAACACGACCTCGACGTCGAGGTTGGCCAGCTTGACGCACTCGGCCGTGAGCTCGTTGGGGTTGCCCTGCTTGTCCACGGCGTCGGCGGCGACGACGTTGCCCCCGAGCTCGTCCATCCGGTCGGTGAACGCCTGCTGGGCCCCCTCCGAGCTGGGGCTGTTGTAGCGGACCATGGCCACCGGGGTCTCCCGCTCGGCCAGCTCGGCGAGGATGTACTCGGCCATGAGCTCCGACATCCCGTCGTAGGTCATGGTCATGGCCCGGTAGCCCGGCTTGTCGACCAGGCCGGCCTCGGCCACGCCGAGGCTCATGTACGGGATCTGGCGCTCGGTGGCCAGGTTGGCACAGGTGACGATCTGGTCGGCGCCCGACGTGCCGGAGACGAAGAAGACGTCCTGGTTCATCAGGTCCCGGCAGGCCTGCTGGGCGGCGTTGGCATCGTAACCGTCGTCGCCGAGGGTGACGTTCACCATGCGGCCGTGGATGCCGCCGGCCTCGTTCACCGTGTCCCAGTACAGCTGCGTGAGGTCGCCCAGCCCGAGGATCTCTCCGATGTCGATGCCGCCGATGGTCTCCGGGGCATGGATGCCGATGTTGATGGCGGAGTCCGTGACGCCCGTGGTGCTGTCCTCGATCTCGGCCTCTTCTTCGGGCGCCTCGGTCGGTTCTTCCGGTGCCTCGGCCGGCTCCTCGGTGTCGCCATCCCCCGCAGCGTCGTCGTTGGTCGCCGTGGACTCGTCCTCGGCACCGCACGCACCGAGCAGCACTGCCGCGGCGAGCAGAAGGCTCATCCATCGCCTCTTCGTCATCACCGTTCCCCCTTCGCCCCCGGCCCCTTCGTCCAGTGGCAACGAGACCCTATACGCCTCACGTGTCACCGACGCGTGTCGAACGCTGAACCGGGACCGGCCCGCACGTAGGCTGCGGCGATGCCGGTCGATCCCAGCGACGACGGACCCGATCTCATCGACATCGATGTCGCGCCGGGGGTACGGCTCCGAGCCCTGGACTGGGGCGGCCCGGACCCGGCGGTGGTGCTGTTGCACCCGAACGGGTTCTGCGCCGGCCTGTACCAGCCCCTCGCCGAACGCCTCCGTCGGGTCGCCCGGCCGATCGCCGTGGACCTGCGTGGCCACGGGGCCTCCAGTGCACCATCCGGGCCCGACCGCTACCGGTTCGAGCGGCTCGCCGCCGACGTGGTGGCGCTGCTCGACGGTCTGGGCCTGCGTGGCGTGGTCGGGGTCGGCGGGTCCCTGGGTGGGGCGGTGGCCGTGCTGGTCGACCGGCTCGATCCGGGACGGTGGTCCCGCCTGGTGCTGGCCGAGCCGGTGGCGTTCCCCGCCGCTGAGGGAACCTCGGGTGCGGACAACCCGATGGCAGCCGGCGCTCGTCGCCGGCGGGACCGCTTCCCCGACCGGACCGCTGTGGTCGACGCCTACCGCGACCGCCCGCCGTTGTCGCGGCTGGCACCCGAGGCGCTCGAGGCCTACGCCCGCTGGGGAACGGTCGAGGACGGGGGCGGCGTGCGCCTCGCCTGCAGCCCGGAGGTGGAGGCCACGGTGTTCGAGGTGTCCACGGGGCCCGACGGTGCGGCGGCGGCGTGGGACCACCTGCCGCGGCTCTCCGCGCCCACCACCATCCTCGCCGGCGCCGACACGTTCCTGCCCGACATCTTCGCGGAGCAGGCGACCCGAGCCGGAGCCGAGCTGGTCGTCGTCCCGGGCGGCCACTTCGTGCTCCACGAGGACACGGCCCGCGGCGTGGAGCTCATCGAGCGTTACGCGCTGGACGCAGACCGGTAGGACCCGACGCGTGCTTCGCGACCGCCTGCGGCGCGCCCTATGGTGCCGGCCATGGCCGCCACCCACCCCCCGACCTGGTTCACGAGCGCCATCGCGACCGAAGCCCGCACCACGCACATCGACGTGGACGGATGCGACATCCACGTCCTGTCCTGGGGCGACACGACCAAACCCGGGCTCGTGCTCGTCCACGGGGGTGCGGCCCATGCCCGGTGGTGGAGCTTCATCGCGCCACAGCTGACGCACCACTACCACGTCGCCGCCCTGGACCTCAGCGGCCACGGCGACAGCGGCCACCGGCAGCGCTACGACATGGAGCAGTGGGCGGCCGAGGTCCTGGGCGTGGCCAACGCCCTCGGGATGGACCGACCCATCGCGGTGGGCCACAGCATGGGCGGTTTCGTCACGATGGTCGCCGCTGCGATCCATGGTGACGACATCGCAGGCACGATCATCATCGACTCGCCGGTGCGGCGACCCGACCCCGAGACCGAGGAAGCCAACCGGGGCCGCGCCTTCTCGAACCCCAAGACCTATCCCAGCCTCGAGGAGGCGATGGAGCACTTCCACCTGGTGCCCCCGCAGCCGTGCGAGAACCGCTACATCGTGGACCACATCGCACGCCACTCGCTGCGGGAGACGCCGGCGGGATGGACCTGGAAGTTCGACCGCGGCGTCTTCGACCGCTTCGCCGCCCACGAGCTCCACGAGTACCTGGCCATGGTGAAGACCCGCATCGCCGTGCTCCACGGGCAGTTCAGCGCCATCGTCACCCCCGACGTCACCGACCACATGTCCGAGGTTCTCGGGCGCACCGCTCCCTTCGTCGAAATACCTCAGGCCCACCACCACGTGCCCCTCGACCAGCCCCTGGCGCTCATCGCCGCCCTCCGGGCCCTGCTCGCCGACTGGGAGCACTCCGTACCGGTCCGGCGCTGAGCTGAGCCACCAGTACACGGTCCGCCATGAAGGCAGACGATCCCGGGGAAGCCTCCGCCACGCCCCCCGCTTCAAGCTTGGTAGAAGATCGCATTCACGATCTCTCGACGCATGTACTTCGTCCGCCGCCCGGTCCCATTCGGAGGCGGTAGCAACGGCTTCAAGAGCTTCCGTCGCTGCGGTCACCGACCACAGCGGGACGGGGAACCTCCACGGCTAGTGCCCTGACCACGAACCTTCGTCGGTAGGCGCGTCCACCACTTGGACGGTGGGGCCTGTTTTGATCGGGGCATGTCCAAACCACTTCGAGTGCGGCGCTTGACGCCCGAGGAAGGCCAGCAGCTCCAGCGGATCGTCCGCCGCGGCGGCGGCAAGACCGACAAGTCGCATGTGAAGTGGCGACGGGCGTTGGTCGTGCACGCCTCCGCGGGCGGGAACACGGTGCCGGTGATCGCGACGTTGGCCGCGACGTCGGAGGACCGGGTGCGGGAGATGATCCATCGGTTCAACGAGATGGGGATGGCCTCGCTGGACCCTCAGTGGGCGGGTGGCCGTCCCCGCCAGATCACGACTGACGATGAGGCCTTCATCGTCGAGACCGCCAAGACCCGCCCGGAGAAGCTCGGGCAGCCCTTCACGCGCTCGAGCATCCGCAAGCTCGTCGACTATCTGGCCGACAACGACACCCGTCCGGTGAAGATCGGCCGGGAACGGCTCCGCCAGCTCCTCGTGGCCAACGACGTGACGTTCCAGCGGACCAAGACCTGGAGGGAGTCCAACGACCCGGACCGGGACGTCAAGCTCGACCGGATCGAGTGGGCACTCGAGCATCATCCGGATCGCACGATCGCGTTCGACGAGTTCGGGCCGCTGGCAATCCGGCCGGTCGGCGGGTCGTGCTGGGCGACCGCCGGTCAGCCCCAGCGCCAGCCGGCGAACTACCACAAGTTCCACGGGGTCCGGCAGTTCCATGGCTGCTACTCGGTCGGCGACGACGAACTCTGGGGGCGTCGTCCGCAAGCAGAAGTCGGCGGCCAACACACTGAAGGCGCTGCGCTCGATCCGGGCTCGGCGCCCGGACGGGGACTGGATCTACGTGGTCCTCGACAACCTCTCCGCGCACAAAGGACCAAGATCGGGGCTTGGGCGGCGCGCAACAAGGTCGAGCTGTGCTTCACGCCGACCTACAGCTCATGGGCGAACCCGATCGAGGCGCACTTCGGCCCCCTGCGCGAGTCCGTGTTGAACAACTCGAACTACCCGAACCACGTCGTGCTCACCCGCCGACTCCAGGCCCACCTGCGCTGGCGCAACGACAACGCCCGCGCCCCAGAGCCACTCGCCGCCCAGCGCCGAGAACGTGCACGGGTCCGAGCCGAGAAGGGTCGCCGATGGGGACGCCCCGCCTCACGAGCAGCATGACCCACCCGCGCGAACGTTTCTGGTCAGGGCACTAGAGGCGCGGGCTAGCCCTGAATAATCGTGGCGGTCGTCTTCGCTATTCGTAGGCGCGCGGTGAGTGGTTGATGGGTTCGTGTGGCTGTTGGTGAGCGCGAGTTGCGGCAGTGTCGGGTGTGGTGGGAC
>JAXHUH010000228.1:0-12159 GCA_034211175.1 Actinomycetota bacterium | reverse complement strand
GTGGTCGGGTCGGTGTCGCCGGGCTCGGGCACCGTCGTGGTCGTGCCGGGCTCGGTGTCGTCCGGCTCGGGGACCGTCGTGGTCGTGCCGGCGTCGGTGTCGATCGGATCGATGCCACCGGCCGTGCCCAGCGAGTCGTCCCCCTCCCCGTCGCCGGTCGTGCCCGTGCCATCGGTGGTCGGGTCGTCACCGGCCCCGTCGACGACCTCGACGGGCTCGTCGTTGCCGTCGAGACCGGTCGGCGGCGCGGCGATCTCCTCGCCGGTGTCGATCGGTGCCGGGGTGCGGTCGGCGGGCAGCGGCACCGGCCGTGAGAGCACGAGCGGCGCGGCCGGCTCCGAGCCGGTGTCCGACGCGCCGGCCGCGGTCGATGGCGACCGTTCGGCGGCGGTGGGCGCCACGGTCGGGTCCGTGGCGCGGGGGAGGACGACGCCGTTGGGATCGTCGTGGCGGGGTGCGGTCAGCGGCACCCGCCCGTCGTCCACGACGACGGGGGGTGGGAGCGTCCGCTCGATGGCGAGGCGGGTGTCGTCGTCGAGTGCGGAGAGCACCGCGGGCACCAGCAGCGCCGGTGTCGTGAGCGCCGCGGCGATCGCCAGGTGCCGCCGGAGCTCGCGGTTGCGCTCCTCCCGTGTGGTCCCACCGGTCCCGTCCGTCGAACCGTCGCCGGCCATGACGCCCCTCCCGCACCGATCGCCGAGCTGAGTGAACCGCCCGGTACGCACCCTGGAAGGTGCGGACGCTATCGGCGTTTGCACTGGCTTAGCGCGAGGTCGCATCACATCGCAACGAAGGCGTCACGTTCGTCATCCCCACGATACGCGTGCCCACCCCACACCGCGCCCCCATCTCGTTCTGGTCTACCGATCCGCGCTGTGGCCGTCAGTTCTGTAGGCCAGTTCGGGCTGGGGTGGGGGAGGCGGGGTGGGTCAGAGCTTGGCGATGGTGACCAGGCGGACCACGGCGCGGCCCTCGGCCCTCGACGCGTCGAGATCGACCCGGCCGACCAGGCGCCACTCGTGGTGGCCCTCGGGGTCGTCGATGAGCTGGACCGCGTCCCAGTCGCGGCCGCGCTCGTTCTCCGCGGGGAGGATCTGCATGACGTGGGCGCGGGCGTCCGCGCCCGTGCCGATCGAGTCGTGCTCGTCCCAGTACGGCGCCATCAACTCGGCGATCGCCTCCGGCGTCCACCGCTCGTCGTCGCTCGCCGCGGGCACCTCGGCCAGCTCGCGGTGCGCCCGGCGGGCCAGCAGACCGACCCAGCGGAACAGCTCGTTGCGGACCATGACCGAGAACGCCCGGGTGTTGGCCGTGATGTCGGAGCGCTCCGGCGGCCGCAGCGGCTCGTCGGCCTCGTCGAGCAGCCGGTCGGGGTCGCGCAGGCGCTCCCACTCGTCGAGGAGGCTGGAGTCGACCTGGCGGACCAGCTCGCCCAGCCACTCGGTCAGGTCGAGGATCTCCTCGGACTTCCAGCTCTCGGGGATGGTCTGGACCATCGCCTTGTAGGTGTCCGACAGGTAGCGCAGCAGGACACCCTCGGAGCGCTTGAGGCCGTAGCTCGCCACGTACTCGTTGAACGTGGCCGACCGCTCGAAGAGGTCGCGCGCCACCGACTTCGGCTTGATGGCGTCGTCGCCGACCCACGGGTTGGCCGTGCGGAACGGGCGGAACCGCTCCCACAGCTCGTCGGCCAGCGGCTGGGGCCAGCGGACCTCGGCGAGGCGCTCCATCCGCTCCTCGTACTCGACGCCCTCGGACTTCAGCTTGGCCAGCAGCTCGCCCTTCGCCCGGTCCTGCTGGGCGTAGAGCACGACCCACGGGTTCTCGAGCACCGCCTCGACGACGCTGAGCACGTCGAGCGCCCGCTGCTGGGGGTCGGTGCGGCCCCGCTCGTCGCGCTCGCCGCTGTCGGTGTCGTCGGTGAGGTCGAGCGACTCGACCACCTCGAGCACGAACGGCGACAGCGGCTGGTTGAGGCGGAAGTCCTCCTGGAGGTCGAGGTTGACCCGCACCGTCCGGCCGTCCTCGTCGGGCTCGTCGAGTCGCTCCACGATGCCGGCCTCGACCAGCGATCGGAAGATGGCGATGGCCCGACGGATGTGGCGGCGCTGGTCGGCCCGGCTCTCGTGGTTGTCGAGCAGGAGCCGCTTCACCGCGGCCGCGCCGTCGCCCGGCCGGTCGAGGAGGTGGAGCAGCATCATGTGGTTGACCTCGAAGCTGGAGACCAGCTCCTCCGGTCGGCCCTCGATGAGCTTGCGGAGCGTGTCGTCGCTCCAGTGCGCGTAGTTCTTCTCCGGCGGCTTCTTCTTGACCAGCTTCTTGCGCTTCTTCGGGTCGGCCGCCGCCTTCTCGTCGATCCGCTTGTTCTCGACGACGTGGGGCGGGGCCTGGACCCACACCGAGCCGGCGTCGTCGTAGCCCTTGCGCCCGGCCCGGCCGGCGATCTGCTGGAAGTCGCGCACGCCGAGCACCCGGACCCGCTCGCCGTCGAACTTGCAGAGCTGGGTGAACAGCACCGTGCGGATCGGCACGTTGATGCCGACGCCGAGCGTGTCGGTGCCACAGATCAGCTTCAGCAGCCCGTCCTGGGCCAGCTTCTCGACCAGCAGCCGGTACTTGGGGAGCATGCCGGCGTGGTGGACGCCGACGCCCTGGGTCACGTAGCGACGCAGGTCCTTGCCGAACGCGGTGTCGAAGCGGAAGCCGCCGATGGCGTCCTTCACCGCGGCCTTCTCGTCCTTGCTGAGCACGTCGATGCTGGTCATCGACTGCGCGGCCTCGGTCGCCGACTTCTGGGTGAAGTGGACGACGTAGGCCGGGGTGCGGCCGAGCTCGACGATCTCGCTGATCGACTCGTGGAGCGGGGTCTCGCGGTAGGTGAAGTCGAGCGGCACGGGGCGCTCGGCGCTGGCCACCAGCACCGTGCGGCGGCCGGTGCGCTCGGTCAGCTCCTCCTCGAAGCGTGCGGTGTTGCCGAGCGTGGCCGACATGAGCAGGAACTGGGCCCTCGGCAGCTGGAGCAGCGGTACCTGCCACGCCACGCCCCGGGAGCGGTCGGAGTAGAAGTGGAACTCGTCCATGACGACGTGGTCGACGGGTGTCTTCTCGCCGTCGCGCAGCGCCCAGTTGGCCAGCACCTCGGCCGTGCAGCAGATGACCGGTGCGTCGGGGTTGACCGCGGCGTCGCCGGTGAGCATGCCGACGTGGTCGGAGCCGAGGTCGCGGCACAGCTCGAAGAACTTCTCGCTGACCAGCGCCTTGATCGGTGCCGTGTACACGCTGCGCCCGCCCCGGACGTAGGCGGCGAAGTGGCCGGCGAGGGCGACGAGCGACTTCCCCGAACCCGTCGGGGTGGCCAGGATGACGTTCGACCCGCCGAACAGCTCGAGGATCGCCTCCTCCTGGGCCGGGTACAGCTCGATGCCCTTGTCCATGCAGTAGGCGAGGAACGCGTCGAGCAGCTCGTCGGCGTCGGCGCCGACCGAGGACGGCAGGTGGCGCAGCAGCGGCGGCAGGGGGGCCTCGCCGGGAGCGTCGGCCGTGGCGGTCGCGGAGTCGGGGGCGGAGGTGTCCATCGTCGGGTTCCACCGTACGCGACCGGTGTGGCTCCGCACGCAGGTCGGCGGCGCCGACCCCGGCTCAGGTGGTGTCGCCGGGTGGGGTGGCGTCGGTCCCGATCAGGCGGTGTCGCCGGGCGTGGTGGCGCCGGGGCCGGCGGCGATGGTCTCGCAGATGGCCCGCAGGTCGCGCTGCTGCTGCGGGGTGAGCCGGTCGAACAGGCTGGCCCGCACGTGGGCGACGTGGCCGGGTGCGGCGGCGACCAGTGCGTCCATCCCCGCGTCGGTCAGGACCGCGATCTGGCCCCGCCCGTCGGTCGGGCACGGCTGGCGGCGGACCCACCCGCTGCGCTCCAGGCGGGCGACGGCGTGGGTCGTGCGGCTCTGCGAGTAGTACAGGTGGTTGGCCAGCTCGGTCATCCGCAGCGAGCGATCGGGCGCCTCGGACAGGGCGACGAGGATGCCGTAGTGGCTGTGGGTCATCGACGAGTCGTGCTGGAGCTGGCGGTCCATCGTGGCGTCGATGTGGTGGGACGCGAGCAGGAACGCGCGCCACGTCGCCTGCTCGTCCGCGGACAACCACGGCGCTGGCCGGTCGTCGGTCGGCCCGGGCTCGCCGGGCTGTTCGGTCTGTCGGCCCACCTCACCACGGTAGCCAGGCGCCCGAACACCGATCCGGACGGGAATCCCGGGGAGCGTTCCGGCGTTGGGACGGGTATGTACTTGAACGCTCAATCATATATCGAGTGATCGAAGGGGTCCCGATGCCCGTCACCCGCCTGAACCACGCCGTCCTCTACGTACGCGACGTCGCCCGCACCCGGACGTTCTACGAGGAGGTGCTCGGCTTCCGTGAGGTCATGGCGATGGGGTCGCGGGCCTCGTTCCTCCAGGCGTCGGGCTCGTCCAACGACCACGACCTCGGCCTGTTCCAGGTCGGCGAGGCGGCCGGCCCCTCCGCCGCCGGCCGGTCGACCGTCGGCCTCTACCACCTGGCCTGGGAGGTCGACACCCTCGCCGAGCTCCAGCGGGTCGCCGAGCGGCTCGTCGACCGCAACGCCCTCGTCGGCGCGTCCGACCACGGCACGACGAAGGCGCTCTACGCCCGCGACCCCGACGGCATCGAGCTGGAGGTGAGCTGGCTCATCCCCGCCGACCTCCTCACCGACGCCGACGTCGAGGCCCGGACCACGATCCTGCCGCTCGACCTCGGCGCCGAGATCGACCGCTTCGGCGCCGACACCCCCGGCGGCATCGGCGTGTCGCTCCCGGCACCCGCCGTCGGGTGAGGCATCGGGCCACGTCGCCCGCACGTTCGTGAGGCGCGCCGCCGATCGTCTGATATCACTCATAGTGGTGTAGTTGATTCTCAGGGCGTCCGGCCGATGGGAACGCCACGACGATCCTTCAGGCGGGCGAGCGGATGACCGACGGGCGGGCGGCGAGACGACGGCGAGCGGCGCGCGGCGGGCGCGCGGGCAGCGCGCTCGTCCGTGGCGCCTGGTTCCTGCTCGCCTGCGGGCTCGTCGGTTCGGGCGTCGCGGGCTGGTGGAGCTACCGGACGCGCCTCGACGCCGCCCACGAGCGGTTCGAACGGTCGGCCGACGACGTCGGAACCGCCGTGGGCCAGGTCCTGCGCCGCAACACCGACATCGTGGCCCTGCTCCGCGCCGAGATCGGGTTGCGCGTCGGCCGCGAGGGAGACCCGTCGTTGACGAACGACGAGCTCGCCGAGTGGCTCGACGCCGCGAACGTCGGCGAGCGCTACGAAGGCGGCATCGGCTACGCGTACATCCAGCGCGTCGCCGACGACCGTCTCGGGGTCGTGCTCGACCAGATGGCGCACGACCCCGCCGTCGGGCTCGGCGTCGACCCGTCGCTCGGCGTGATGCCACCCGGTGATCGTGGCGAGTACTGCCTCTTCCGGCTCATGGTGCTCGGCGGCGCGGCGGCCGACCAGTGGGTGACCGGGCCGATCGATGCCTGCGCGCCGACGCCCGACGACGACGCTCCCCGCCTGCTCGACGCCCTCCGCCTGTCCGCGGCGTCGGCGGAGATGGCCGTGTCGCCCCCGACGTCGGTGTCGTTCCTGGAGCCCGTCCTCGTCGCCACCGTCGCGCCGATCTACCGCGACGGCGCCGTCCCGGCGACACCGGCCGAGCGGCGCGCCGACGTCGTCGGGTGGGCGGCGGCGAGCTTCGATCCCGATGCGATCGTCTCGGCGGGCCTGGCCGGCCGCGACGAGCTCCACGTGGCCGTGTTCCGGACGTACCGGGACGGTTCGAGGCAGCTCGTCAACCGGGTCGACCGGCCCATGGCCGATCGGGGATGGTGGCAGCGAACGGTCGCGGTGCCGATGAGCGACGGCGACTGGGAGCTGGCCATCACCGCCGAACCCGCGCTGCCGCTCGGCGACCTCCTCACCTCGGTCGGCACGACCGTCGCCGGTGCGTCGGTCTCCGTGCTGCTGTTCCTGCTCGTCTGGCTGCCGGCGCGCTCACGGGCCCGGGCCCTCGCCGTCGTCGAGGACACGACCGCCGAGCTGCGCCACCTGGCACTGCACGACTCGCTCACCGGGTTGCCGAACCGGGCGTACGTGATGGACCAGCTCGAGCGCCTGGTCGCGGCCGCCCGGTCGCACGGGGGTTGGCCGCCCGTGTCGGTGCTCTACCTCGATCTCGACAAGTTCAAGGACGTCAACGACACGCTCGGCCACGGGGCGGGCGACGAGCTGCTGTGCCTCGCCAGCCGCCGGCTGGTCGGGGCGGTGCGCGCCGGCGACACCGTCGGCCGGCTCGGCGGCGACGAGTTCGTCGTCCTGGTGACCCCGGCCGGTGGCGCACCCGGGCCGCCCGCGGTGGCCGAACGGATCCTCGAGGTGTTCGAGGTGCCGTTCGAGCTGTCGGCGGCGCCGGGCGTCCCGATCCGCACGTCGGCCAGCATCGGGGTGGCGACCGGGTCCGGCGCGGCCACGGCGGGGGAGCTGCTGCGCGACGCCGACCTCGCGCTCTACCAGGCGAAGGCCAACGGCCGGAACACGGCCGCGGTGTTCACGACCGACATGCGGGAGGCGGCGCAGGACCGGTTCCGCCTCGAGGCCGACCTGGCCTCGGTGCTCGAGCGCGGCGAGCTGCGGCTCGTCTACCAGCCGATCGTCGACATGGGCTCGGGAGCGATCCGCTCGTTCGAGTCGCTCCTGCGCTGGGACCACCCCGAGCGGGGGATCCTGACGCCGGGGGACTTCCTGCCCCTCGCCGAGGAGACGGGCGCCATCGTGACGATCGGGCGCTGGGTGGTCCGCCACGCGTGCCGGCAGGCCGCGTACTGGCGGCGGAGGGGGTTCGCCGTTCCGGTCTCGGTCAACGTGTCGGCGTCCCAGCTCGCGCATGCCGGCTTCATCGACGACCTGCGCCACGCGCTCGTCGACTTCGGGCTCCCGCCGGGCGCGCTCGTGATCGAGGTCAGCGAGGCGGACCTCATCGGCGACTCCGCCGGGCTCGCCGAGCGTCTCCGGGCGGTGCGCTACCTCGGCGTGCGCCTCGCGCTCGACGACTTCGGCACCGGCTACGCGTCGTTCGCGTCGCTGCGGGACCTGCCGGTCGACGTCCTCAAGATCGACCGGTCGATCGTGACCGACCTCGACGCCGACCGGCTGGTCCGGACGCTCGTCGACCTCGGTCGGGCCCTGGGTGTCGAGATCGTGGCCGAGGGGATCGAGCACGAGGAGCAGCGCCGGCGGTTGCGGGCGCGCTGCGAGCAGGGCCAGGGCTGGCTGTTCTCGCCGCCGGTCACCCCCGCCGAGGTCGAGGCGTGGATGGCCGACGGGCGGGTCGTCGGTCGGGCCGGGACGGACGGTCACGGCGACGGGCGCGGGTTCGGCCATCCGCGGTCGGTGAACGCCGTCGTCCCCCGGGTCGCTCCCGTGGCGGGCAACGGCGTGCGCACCGGGACGCGTGACGGGGCGGGTCCGCAGACCCGCCCCGCCTTCGTCGCTCCACGGCCACCGGTCGTGATGGCCCGGGGCACGGCGGCGGCTGATCGTGCCGCCGACGACGATGGAGCCGCCGACGACGGAGCCGCTGCCGGTGGGATCAGCCGGTGGTGA
This sequence comes from Actinomycetota bacterium, assembly GCA_034211175.1. GTDB lineage: Bacteria > Actinomycetota > Acidimicrobiia > Acidimicrobiales > CAIXPF01 > JAXHUH01. The sequence continues at coordinate 4,497 of JAXHUH010000228.1, read as the reverse complement.
TGCGCCCGGCGCCGTCGACGGGGTAGTCGGCGGCGCTGATCGTGCCGCCGAGGCCGTCGACGATGTAGTTGGCCAGCGCCTGCTGGTAGGAGGTCGCCAGGAGGCTGAACGTGGCGTCCTCACCGAACGGGTACTGGTCGCCACCGCGGGCCAGGAAGTCGATGGTGGCGATGTTCACGGCCGGGGCGCCGTCGACGATCTCGCCGTCGGCGACGATGGCGGTGCCGTCGTCGAGCGTGACCGACACGATGCGCTCGCCGTCGGTGAGGACGTTGCCGTCCTCGTCGACCTCGCGGGCCTGCGCGGAGGGGTCGTAGACGACGCTGAACCCGGCGATCTGGGCGAAGCGGCCGTCGACGTCCTCGACCGCGGAGTACGCGTTCTCGAGGATCTCGACCAGCGTCTCCGGCTCCACGCCCTCGACCACCGTCACGAAGTTCGCGAACGGGAGGATGTCGAACGTGGTCAGCGCCGTGATCGGGCCGGCCGGGATGACGCTGTCGTTGCGGATGCCGCCACCGTTCTGGAGGGCGATGTCGGCCTCACCGACACCGGCGTCCGCGGCGAGCTGGTTCGCCTGCCACAGCAGCGAGTCGGCGATCAGGTCGCCGAGGCCGGTCTCCTGGGTGCGGATGCCCGGCTCGCGCTGGCCGTTGAGGTCGACGTCGGAGCTGCCGATCACCTCGGCCTCGAGCTCCGCGACGAACTCGGCGATCGGAGCCTCGACCAGCGCCTCGACCGTCGGGTGCGGCGTGATGAGCTCGGGCTCGATGCCGGAGACCCGGTGGGGCTGGCCGCCGACGTTCGTGACCTCGCCGTCGGCGTCGAAGGTGAGGACCAGCTCGCCGAGGTAGTTCATCTCGCCCGGGCCGGACACGACCGGGACCTCGTCGCCGTCGGCGTCGGCGACGACCAACGGGTACGGGAACTCGGGATCGGCCTCGTCGTCGGGCAGGAGGAGGTCGCCCTCGTTGGCCTGGAGCTGGTCGCCGCCACCGCCGATGGCGGCGTCGAGGCCGCTCAGCTGGCTCACGACCTCGATGTCGTTGTTCAGGCTCTGGAGGTGGCTGACGAGGATGATGATCTCGACACCGTCGGCCGTCAGCGCGTCGATCTCGGCCTGCACGGCCGGGACCACGTCACCGACCTCGACGTCACCGGGGCTGGAGATGGCGTCGAGCAGCGGGGTGGTGGCGCCGATGACGCCGATGCGCTCGCCGTCCTTCTCGACGACCGTGCTCGGGGCGAGGACGCCCTGGTCCACGTAGGCCTGCAGCGACGGCACGCCCGAGAAGTCGAGGTTGGCCGACACGAACGGCGGCGTGGCGTCGCCCGCGGTGAACCCCTTGATGAACGTGGCGAAGACGTCGGGACCGAAGTCGAACTCGTGGTTCCCGATCCCCATCACGTCGTAGTTGACCATCTGCTGGTAGATCGAGTCGTAGAACCAGTACGACGGGTTGGCGGCCCACTCGGGACTCGCCAGGAAGCTGTCGCCGGCGTTGACCATCAGCGTCGCGTTGCCGGCCTGCTCCGCCTCGGCGCGGTAGCGCCAGGTGGCGTTGACGAAGCGGGCGGCGCCGCCGAAGTCCCCGTCCGCGATGATCGCGGACTCCGCATCGTTGTGATGGAAGACCGAGAGCGTGTACCCCTCCTCGGTCGCGCCTGCCGCCGGAGCGGCCAGGCCGACCGCGGCGGTCGCCGCGGCCAGTGATGCGGCCCCGAGGACGCGCAGCATCGAACGTGTACCAGTAGGCACCGTGGGTTCCCTCCCCTGTTTTCGGCAACGTCACGGTAACGAGGTGAGGTCGAATTCCGGACGAGCGTCACACCAACGCTCGCTGAACTCCTTGAACCGCGGGTGAAACCGCCGATCAGATCTGGTTGGGACGGCCGGCGGAGGCTCGGTGCCGTGGGTCAGGCCACGCGGTCGCCGGTGCCGCAGACCTCGTCGAGCACGGCGTCGAGCGTCGATCGCGCCCCGGCCGCCAGCTCGTCGCGCAACCCGCCGGCACCCAGCTCCCGCTCGAGCGTGCACCGGACCAGGTCGACGGCGCCGCGCTCGCCCGACGCCAGGGGGGCGCCGGCGTCGTCGCGCAACCGCTCGGCGCACCCGAGCGCCCGCGCCGCGGCGATGGGCCGATGCTCGGCCGCCAGGAGCGTCGCCCAGCCCTCGAGGACGAGGGCGGTCGCACGCTGGCGATCGACGCCGTTGCCGACGAGCGCCGTCGCCCGTTGCAGGTGGTCGCGCGCGCCGGCGTGGTCGCCGAGGTCCAGGGTGACGTCGGCGAGGCGGCACAGGATGAGCGACTCGCCGGCCTTGAACCCCGGCTGGATCTTGTCGAGCGCCGAGCGATAGGTGGCCGAGGCCTCCTCGCGACGGCCCAGGCGGTGGAGGGCGAGGCCCATCGCCGTGTCGATCTGGACCATCGTCTCCTGTGCCCCGACCCGCGCCGCGTGGCGTCGCGCGTCATCGAGCATCGCCAGCGCATCGCCGGGCCGGCCGGTCAGGATGGCGAGGTCCGCCAGGCCGTTCGTGATCTGGACCACGGCGTGACCGAGCCGCAGCTCGGTGGCCGATGCCAGGGCCTCCTCGTAGAGCGCCTCGGCGTGCTCGTAGTCGCCGCGCACGATGGCGAGGTCGGCGCGCGTGCTGGTCAGGAACGCGAGCTGCCACGGGTCGCCGCTCGCCCGCACCAGGTCCTGGGCGACGGCGAGCTTCTCCTCGGCGCCGGCGAGACCCCCGGTCCAGAACTGGGCCATGCCCTCGAGTGCGGCGGCGACGCCGAGGCCCCACTCGTGGTCGTGCTCGACGAACATCGCCCGCGCCCTGCGGAGCGCGGCGGTGCCCCGCTCGGTCATGCCCTGCTGGAGGCACACCGCACCGGCGCCGATGAGCGTCAGCGCATCGAGCAGGCTCTCCGGAACCCGTCCGGCCACCTCGATCGCCTCGGGGATGGCGGGTTCGTGGCCCTCGATCGCCGCGAGCGACGCGATCCAGCTGCGGTCCGGATGCCGGGCCGCCTCGGCCCCGTCGATGCGGGCGCCGAGCGCCTGCGCGGCCCGTCGGACGAGCTCGAGCTGGCGGCCGGTGATGAACCAGAACCACGAGAGGCGCGCGGTGAGCGTGATCCCCGCGTCCGGGTCGTGCACGAAGGCGTGGTCGAGCGCGGCCGCGAGCTCCGCCTGCTCCTGCTCGAGCACCTCGACCCAGTGCCCGACCTCCGGCCCCCGCACGCCGTCGTTCGCCCGCTCGGCGAGGGCGAGGTGATGGCCGAGGTGACGGCGCGTCGCGTCGACGCGATCGGGCCCGACCAGCTCGGTCGCGACGTGGGAGCGGACGAGGTGCAGCAGCCGGTACCGGGTCGCGCCCGCCGGGTCGTGGGTCCCGGTCCCCTCCGGATGCTCCTCCACGGCCAGCAGCGACTTGTCGACGAGGCGGTCGAGCAGGTCGACCACCTCCTCGCGTCGCAGCTCGGCCGAGGCGCCGACCGCCTCCGCCGCGTCGATCGCGAACGAGCCGGAGAACACGCTCAACCGGGCGAGCAGTCGGCGTTCGGCGACAAAGAGGAGGTCGAGGCTCCAGTCGAGCAGCTCGGTCACGCTCGTGTGGTGGGCCGGCCCCGACCGGCGCGGTGCCCGCAGCAGGTTCGGCCGGCCGTCGAGGCGCTCGAGCAGCTCGGACGGGCGCATGGTGCGCACCCGCGCCGCGGCGAGCTCGATGGCGAGCGGCAGGCCGTCGACGCGTTCGCAGAGCGCCGCGATCGCGGCCGACTCCACCGCGTCCGGTTCGAAGTCGGGCCGAACGGCGCGGGCGCGGGCCACGAACAGCTCCACGGCGTCACCGCCGAGTGGTCGCAGCGGGACGACCTGCTCGCCGTCGATGCCCAGGCCCTCGCGGCTGGTCGCGAGGACGGTCAGGTCGCCGGCGTCGGCCAGCTCGTCGACGACGGTGGCGGCCTCCGCGAGCACGTGCTCGCAGTTGTCGACGACCACGAGCGCGTTCCTGCCCCGCAGCTCGTGGCCGAGGCGTTCGGTCGGTGTCAGCGTCGAGCGGTCCCGGTCGAGCGCGGTGCGGGCGGTGCGGATGCCGGCGACCTCCACGACCGCGGCGAGCACGCCCCCCGCGTCGACCGTCTCGATCGTGTCGAGCTCGACGAACAGCACCGGCCCGTCCCAGCGATCGGCGACCTCTCGGGCGAGGCGGGTCTTGCCGACGCCCCCGGGCCCGGTGACGGTGACGAGGCCGTCGTTCGCGAGCAGGGCCAGTACGCGTCGCAGCTCCTCGTCGCGCCCGAGGATCGGGTTGCGGGCCCGGCGGCGCACCGGTGCCGGGCGGGTCCCGTCGACCCCGGCCGCCCCGTCCGATCCCGCCCATGGGGGCGCGGTAATGCAGACGGACCCCGATATCATCGCGCTTGGCTATGAACCCGATCTCAACCCGGTCGACCCGTATGAGGTGCTGATCGGGCCATTTTATGCGCGGCCGGAGCCTGA
>JAXHUH010000227.1:0-5104 GCA_034211175.1 Actinomycetota bacterium | reverse complement strand
GCTTCGTCGCCGCCCTCCCCGGGCTGGCGACGAAGCCGACCACGACGCCCAGGACGCCGAGCAGCGCGACCGCCACGGCGACCGTACTGGTGCGGCCCGACGGCTCCCCGCCGGGCCGTCGGGCGGCGAGCGCATCCACGACCGGCAACCGGGCGACGGTCTGCGCGGGCCACCATGACCCACCCAGTGCGGTGAGGACGCCGAGGACGACGAACGGCACGGCCGCGAACCACGGGAGGTCCCAGCGGTCGAAGCGCTGGTTCACCAGCTCCTCGACGAGGGAACGGGCCGCGAGCGAGCCGAGGTAGGCGAGCGCGACGCCGAGGGCGCCGCCGACGAGCCCGAGGGTCAGGCCCTGCAGGTGGCAGGCGGTGCGCAGCTGGCGGCGTGTTGCGCCGAGCGCGGCGAGGAGGCCGTACTGGCGCATCCTCCGCTGGGCCAGCACGGCGAAGCCGGCGGTGCACAGCAGCGCGACCTCGATCATCAGGAACGCGGAGAACACGTAGATCTGGGCGACGCCGATCAGCTGGATCGGCAGCTCGTCCTCGAGGCCGTCGGTGTCCCGGCTGTCGACGTCGAGGGTACGCACGGCCCGATCGATCGTCGCTTCGTCGGATCGGACGAGCACGCTCGCCTGATGGGGCTCGGGGAGGGCGTCCGGCACCACAGCGGCGAACCGCTCGTCCAGTTCGGCCGGGTTCTCGACCAGGCCGACGACCTCGAACGACTCGCCGGCGAGCCCGACGACCGATCCGATCCCGGCGTCGAGCGTGTCGGCCAGCGACCGGCTCAGGGTCGCCTGCCCGGGCCCGGCGGGCCGGGATCCGTCGACGAGGCGCACGGTCTCGGCGCCGAACGCGGAGACGTCGGGTGGGGAGATGATCGAGTACGCCGAGGTCCGCCCGGCGGGCTCGACGGCACGCCGAAGGGTGACGTCGGCGTCGTCGAACGACGCCGCAACCTCCGCGGCGCCTGCCCGGACGCGGGCCGGATCGTCGTCGTGCATCCGGAGCTCGTGGGTGGCCGAGCCGGTGAACGCCGACGCCGGTCGGGTCAGGTGGTGGACGAGGACCGCGCCGGTCGCGGCGAGGGTGACGGCGACGGTGATGAGGCCGACCACGAGGAGCTGGGAGCGCCACTCGCGGCGGAGGAGACGCAGGGCCCATCGGGCCAGCGTGCGCCTCGAACGGGGGTCGTTCGTCGCCTTCATGCCGACGGACCGGCGAGGACGTCGCCGACGGGGACGTGGGCGGCAGTGTCCACGGCGCGTCCGTCGCGGAGGAACACGACGCGGTCGGCCCACGCCGCGAGCTGCGCGTCGTGGGTCACGACGATGCCCGCGGCGCCCCGGTCACAGGCCTTGCGCAGCAGGCGCATCACCTGCTCGCCGTTCACGGAGTCGAGCGCGCCGGTGGGCTCGTCCGCCAGGATCACCGGCCGGTTCCCGACCAGGGCACGTGCGATGGCGACCCGCTGGCGTTCACCACCGGAGAGGTCGTCGCCGAAGCGGTGGGCCTTGGCGGCCACGCCGACGACCTCGAGCGCGGCGAGCGCCTCGCCCTGGGCGTCGCGGGGGCTGGCGCCGTCGAGCTCGAGCGGGAGGGCGACGTTCTCGGCCGCGGTCAGCGCGTCGAGCAGGTTGAGGTCCTGGAAGATGTAGCCGATGGCGCCACGCCGCAGCCGCGCCCGCTCGTCGCGATCGAGCGTGCCGAGCTCCTGTCCCTGGAGCACGACCTCGCCCGCGCTCGGGGACTCGAGGCCACCGGCGATGTTGAGCAGTGTGCTCTTCCCCGAGCCGCTCGGCCCCATCACGCCGACCAGCTCGCCGGCGGCGACGGCGACGTCGACGTCGACGAGGGCCCGGATGGTTCCGTCGCCGTCGGCGTAGGTCTTGGTGATCCCCCGCAGCTGCAGCGGCGGGGTGGAGTCGGTGGTGGTGCTCATCGGCTGTGCTCCCGCTGCTGATCGGCCGTGTCGTCGGTGAGGTCGGTGCCGTCGTCCGCGGTCGGCTCGGCTGCCGGTACGTCGAGGTGGCCGCCGTGGCGGAGGCGGGCGTCGCAGGTGTCGAGCCAGCGCACGATCGCCTCGAGGCGAAGCAGCTCGGCGTCGAGCACCAGCAGCAGGGCGAGGTCCTCGGCATCGCGCTTGAGGCGGGTGACGGCCTGCATGGCCTCGACCGCCTGCGTGCGGTGGGCCTGGACGATCGCCTCGACGTCCACGCCGGGCACCGACAGCGCCACCATCACCTTGATCACCACCTCGTTGCGGGGCGGCGACGATTCGGTCGGCGGGGTCGTGAGCCACGTCGACAGCTCGACCCGGCCGTCATCGGTGAGGCGATAGAGCTTCTGTGAGGCGCTGGTCCCCCGGTCGGCCGAGAACGACACCAAGCCGTTCCGCTCGAGCCGACCGAGGGTCGTGTACACCTGCCCGACGTTCAGCGGCCACACCGCGCCGGTGCGGGCCTCGAACTCCTCCTTCAGTCGGAGCCCGAACTTCGGTTCCTCGGCCAACAGGGCCAACAAGGCGTGGGGGATGGACACGCCGGTCCCTCTCCTCAGCGGACAATACGCCGTACTATACCCAGTATTCTCTCGGCGACAAACCGGGCTCACGGCGGGTCGAGCCGGCCGGATCGGCGTGATCGAGGGGATTCATGGTCGGTGGTGTCACGTCCGGTGGGGCTGTCTCGTCATCCGTTTCGTCGTCGAGGCCGAGCAGGAGGCACGCCATGACCGCGACCACGAACCAGGGCTTGACCGATCGAGCAGGCACGCGACGAGACGTCGATGTCGCCGTCGTCGGCGGGGGCCTCGCCGGGCTCGCCACCGCGACCCTCGCCGCTCGACGGGGACTGACCGTGGCGCTGTTCGAGCAGCAGACGCTCGGCGGCCGGGCCCGCTCGTCCACGACCGAGACCGGGTTCACGCTGAACCAGGGCCCGCACGCGCTCTACGTCTCGGCCGCCGGTCGGCCGGTGCTCGAGGCGTGCGGCGTCGAGCCGAGGGGCGGGGCGCCGTCGACCAAGGGGGCACTCGGCTCCCGTGACGGCACCGTCGGCCTGCTGCCGGGTGGTGTGGGCAGCCTCGTGCGCTCGCGGCTGCTCTCGGGTCGGGCCAAGCCAGGCCTGGCCTGGCTGCTCGCCACGTTCGCCCGCCGTCGCCCGAGCGGGTCGATGAGCGCGGCCGAGTGGTTCGCGTCGCTCTCCGGCGACGCCGACGTGTGGGCGATGTTCGCCGCGCTGACCCGCCTGACCTGCTATGTCGCCGACACCGAGGCGGTCAGTGCCGACGTCGCCCATCTCCAGATCGGCCACGCGCTCGGCGACGGTGTCCAGTACCTCGACGGCGGTTGGCAGCAGCTCGTCGACGGGTTGGCCGCGCAGGCGCAGGCGGCGGGCGTCGACATCGTCGAACATGGCCGGGTGACCGAGGTGAGCAGCGGCGTGGTGCGCCACGACGGTGGCGAGGTTCGGGCGCGGGCCGTCATCGTCGCCGGGCTGTCGCCCCGCGCTGCGGCCTCGGTGGTGTCGGGGGCGCCCGACCTGAGCGACGCGGCCGGCCCGCCGGTCGAGGCCGCGACCCTCGACCTCGGCGTGCGTGGCCTGCCGGAGCACTCGTTCGTGCTCGGCATCGACGAGCCGCTCTACTGCTCCCGTCACGATCCGCCGGCCGACCTCGCCCCCGAGGGCCACTCGCTGTACGGCCTGATGCGCTACCTGCGCCCCGGCGAGCACCACGACCGCCACGAGACCGCCGCCGAGCTCGAGGCTCACGCCGCCCACGCCGGCCTCGCGGCCGGCGACATCGTCGAGCGCCGCTACCAGCACCGGCTGACGGTCGCCCACGGGATGCCGCTCGCCGCCCGGGGCGGGCTCTCGGGGCGGCCGGGCGTCGACGCGCTCGGCGTGCCGGGCGTGTACCTCGCCGGCGACTGGGTCGGGCCGGACGGGATGCTGGCCGACGCCTCGCTGGCGTCCGCCGCTGCCGCGGTCGAGGCGGCCGGTCGCCGGCTGGCGACGCAGGCGGCGGCATGACCGGGGCCGGACCTGATGCCGACGGCATCGGCGACGCCGTCTTCACGGCGGAGCGCGCTCGTCTGGTCGGCATCGCCTACCGGATGCTGGGTGACGCCGCCGAGGCCGAGGACGTCGTCCAGGACACCTGGCTGAAGTGGACGGACGTCGACCACGGCTCGCTCGATCAGCCGGCGGCCTACCTGACCACGATCGTGACCCGGCTGACCATCGACCGGCTCCGCTCGGCCCGGGTGCGGCGGGAGACCTACGTCGGCCCATGGCTGGCCGAGCCGGTGCTGACCGACCCGGAGCCGGCCGAGACCGTTGCGCTCGCCGAGTCGGTCACCATCGGGTTCCTCCACCTCCTGGACCACCTGGGTGCGGTCGAGCGGGCGGTCTACCTGCTCCACGAGGTGTTCGACCTGCCGTACCGGGACATCGGGCCGATGGTCGACCGCAGCGAGGACGCGTGCCGTCAGATCGCGTCACGGGCCCGGCGCCGGTTGGCCGAGCATCGCGAGCCGGCGAGGCGTCGACCCGAGCCGGGCCGGGAGCAGGAGCTGGTCGAGGGCCTGTTGGGCGCGGTGGTCGGGGGCGACATGGCCGCCTTGGAGCGGCTGTTGACCGCCGATGTCGTGCTCACGTCGGATGGCGGGGGCGTGCGCCACGCCGCCGTGCGCCCGGTGATCGGTGCCTCCCGTGTGGCCCGGTTCCTCACCAACCTGGCCAAGCGGGCCCCCGAGAACGCCCGCCTCGAACCGGCGATGGTCAACCGCGAGCCGGCCTACCTGGTGTGGGCCGGCGATGAGCTGGAACTCGTCCTGATCGTCGGCGCCAGCGAGACCGGCGTCGACCACCTCCACGGCATCCGCAACCCCGAGAAGCTCAAGGCGATCACTGCGGGCTACCACATCCCCTTGTAGGCGGAACTGGTGAATAGGGCACGATGTCGGGCGCCAGCGGGTTTCGCGGCTCTTCGGATCTGAGCGGGGTGGGTGGCGTGCGGTGACGTCGACCGGGGGCGGTTGAGGGGTCCGCGAACGAGAACAGGGGCTCAACGAATCTGGAGGTGTCTTACGTCAACCG
>JAXHUH010000226.1:0-9301 GCA_034211175.1 Actinomycetota bacterium | reverse complement strand
CGCGGCCGCAGGCTCCTCCGGGCCTGCGGCCTCGCCGCGTCCGGACCCGGTCCCGGGCGCGGGTCCTCGTGCGAAGAGGGCAGGACCGGGGCGTCACCTTTCGCCCGATCGGCGCATGCAGGTTCGGCGCACGGCGGACGATGGTCCTGGTGCAAGCAATTGCAACGCAGAACGAAGTACCGCCGAGCACGTTCCGCCTACGAAGGAAGTCCGCCGAACATGAACGAGCTTCTCATCAAGCTGTACACCGCGCTGCGCACCGAGGAAGACGGTGCGACGGCGGTTGAGTACGGAATGATGGTTGCGCTGATCGCCGCTGTGATCGTGACCGTCGTCGCGGTCCTCGGCGGCCAGGTGCAGGCCGCGTTCCAGACCATCTCGGACGCGCTCTGAGCAGATCCCCCGCACACCCCCCCCGTGCCGGTGGGGCCGCAGGCTCGTCCCGGGCCTGCGGCTCCGCCGCGTCGGGGCACCGGCGCCGCCGGTGGCCGGGGGTGACGTCGCTGGGGGATTTGCCCATCGTGTGGCTCCAGCCGTCGGCGCCCGTGGTCGATGGACAGGTCGACGCCACCGACCCGGGGGCGTCAGCCGCCGATACGCAGCCGCCGACAACAAGGAAGTCCGCCGACATGAACGAGCTTCTCGCCAAGCTGGCAGACCTGCGCTCCGACGAGGACGGTGCCACCGCGGTCGAGTACGGGATGATGGTCGCGCTGATCGCCGCCGTGATCGTGACCGTGGTCGCCGTGCTCGGTGGTCAGGTCCAGGAGGCGTTCCAGACCATCAGCGACGCCCTCTGAGCGACCGCACCACGACGAGCGGAGGCCGCGGACCCGCCGCCGGGTTCGCGGCCTCGTCGCGTACCGGCCCGTCGGTCCCCGGGGGTGCCCGTCAGTCCCCGGGGGTGTACGCGCGTCCGTTGATCGTCACCCGGTGGAGCGCGCCGCGCGAGCGCAGCGGGATCGTGACGTCGAACGGCTCGACGACCTGGGTGCACAGCGCGTGCGCATCGACGAGCGTGTAGAGGTCGACGTCGACCTCGTCGTCGAGGTGGTCGACGACGTCCCACGCCGGCCGGTGGCACGGCGTCGGGAGCTGGCCCTTGACGGTCAGCGTCGGTTCCTCCGGCGGTGGTGCGAGCACGATGTCGACATCGTCGATGAGCACGGTCGATCGCTGCACGTCGATCTCACCCGCCGGCGAGGCGGGCTCGGCGGTGGTCGGTGCCGACGCCTCGTCGCTCAGCTCACCGCACGCGCTCAGCGCGAGGACGGCGAGGAAGCAGGTCGACAGGGCGGCGTGGCGCAGCGGTCGGCGCATCGTTCTCCGGGCGTTCGCAGGCGGCAAGGTCGTTGTGTCCTCAGTCGTCGACGCGCTCGACGTCGGCTCCCAGCGCCCGCAACTTCCCGACGACGTCCTCGTAGCCGCGATCGACGATCTCGGCGTTCTGGACGATGCTCGGCCGCCGCGTCGCACACAGCGCCGCGGTGATGAGCGCCATGCCGGCGCGGATGTCGGGGCTCCGCACCGTCTGGCCGTAGAGCTGGGTGCGGCCCGACACGACGACGCGGTGGGGGTCGCACACGATGATGTTGGCGCCCATCTGCGCCAGCGGGTCGACGAAGAACAGCCGGCTCTCGAACATCTTCTCGAAGATGAGCACGGTGCCCTCGGACTGCGTCGCCAGCACCAGGATGCTGCTGAGCAGGTCGGACGGGAACTGGGGCCAGGGGCCGTCGTCGATGCGGGGGATGGCGCCGCCGACGTCGGTGCGCACCGACGGTGTCTGGCCGGGCGGCAGCGTCAGGTGGTCGTTGCCGAGCTCGAGGTGGACGCCGAAGCGCTCGAACACCCGGTTGATCATCCAATAGTGGCCGCGGCGCGTGCCGGTCACGGTGATGCCGCCGCCCGTCGCCGCGGCCGCGGCGAGGAGGCTGCCCGCCTCGATGTGGTCGCCCTCGATCCGATGGGTCGTGCCCGACAGTGCGGGCACGCCCCGGATGGTGAGGGTGTTGGTCTCGAGGCCCTCGATGTCGGCGCCCATCGCCACCAGCAGGTTGGCCAGGTCGACGACGTGGGGCTCACTCGCCGCGTTGCGGATCTCGGTGACGCCCTCGGCGACGGCCGCCGCCATCATGATGTGCTCGGTGGCGGTGACGCTGGCCTCGTCGAAGAACAGGAACGAGCCCTTCATGCCGCCGGAGGTGGCAAAGGCGTACTGGTCGGCGTCGACGACGCAGCCGAGCTTCTCGAGCCCGTAGAAGTGGGCGTCGAGCCGCCGGCGGCCGATGACGTCGCCGCCGGGCTGGTGGACCTTGGCCCACCCCGTCCGGTACAGCAGGGGGGCGACGAACAGGAAGCTGGTGCGGTTCTTCTCGCACAGCTCCCACGGGATGTCCGACGTCGTGACCTCGGCCGTGCGGATCCGCAGGGTGTGACCGTCGCGCGACACGTCGGCGCCCAGGTGGGCGGCGATCTCGAGCATCGTGTCGACGTCGCGGATGCGGGGCACGTTCTCGAGCACGACCTCCTGATCGGTCAGGAGGGTCGCGGCGATCATCGGTAGCACCGCGTTCTTGTTCCCGCTGGCCGCGACCTCTCCGTGAAGAGGGCGACCGCCGTTGATCACCAGCCGGCTCACCGGGCGGCCAACATAGCCGAGGAACCACGTGGTTCGGGTGCGTGGCGCGACATCGCGTCGCGATGGCGGGCGAATATCTCGGGCGGGCGCGGGAACCTGCGTTCGACGCTCTCCGTGACTGAACGACATCAGTCCACGTCAGAGGGTTGGCGGGGTCGGTCTGACGGTCAGCTCGGCCCGACCGTCCCGACGCGGCAGAATCTCGCGATGCGCCGCTCCGACCTGCCCACGCCCGCGCTGACCGTCGACGCCGCCGGCTTCGACGCGAACGTCGTCACGATGGCGGGTGTCCGTCCCGGCGCCGCGCTGCGCCCCCACGTGAAGGCGTTCAAGAGCACGGCCCTGGCCGCCCGGCTCGCGCAGGCCGGTCACCGGTCGTTCTGCTGCGCCACGATCCGGGAGGTCGAGGGCATGGCCGCCGCCGGGCTCGGCGAGGACCTCCTGCTCGCCAACGAGGTGCTCGACGCGAGCCGCCTCGGCCCGCTCGTCGAGGCCGGCGCCCGGGTCACGGTCGCGGTCGACAGCCCCGAGACGATCGCCGCGGCCGCGGCCGGCGGCGTGCGAGAGGTGCTCGTCGACGTCAACGTCGGCCTGCCCCGCTGCGGGTGTGACCCGGCCGACGCCGGTCGCCTCGCCGAGCTCGCCCGGTCGAAGGGCCTGTCGGTTCGTGGCGTCATGGGCTACGAGGGCCACCTGATGGCGGTCGAGGACCGGATGAAGCAGGCCCGTCAGGTCGAGGCGGCGATGGCGAAGCTGCTCGTCGCCCACGCGGACGTCGGTGGGCTGATCTCGGCGGGCGGGACGGGCACCTACGACGTGAACCGGTGGGCCGACGAGATCCAGGCCGGTTCCTACGTGTTGATGGACACCCACTACGGGCGGCTGGGGCTGCCGTTCGTGCAGGCGCTGTTCCTCGACTGCACGGTGATCTCGGTCAACCGCGGCGGCGGGTGGGTGGTGGTCGACGGCGGGCTGAAGGCGCTCGGCATGGACCACGGCGACCCGGCCGTCGTCGGCGAGGACCTGCGCGTGTTCTTCTGCTCCGACGAGCACACGACCGTCGTCGGCGACATCGGCGACGTGTCGGTCGGTGACCGGTTGCGGCTGGTGCCGGCCCACATCGACCCGACGATCGCCCGCCACGAGCAGCTGTGGGTCGTCGACCGCGACGACGAGGTCATCGACCGCTGGCCGGTCGACCTCCGCCACTGGTGAGCGGACCGGTCCGGCCTGTCGCGGCCGAGCGCCGGGCCCGCCGGACGTAGCTGGTCCGGGCGATCAACGTCACGACCGCCACGAACAGGGCGAACGCCGCCAGGCCGGCGAGCGGTGCGGCCCGGGTGAGCGCCCCGGGGGACGGGTCCGCGGCGGTGTCGAGCGCCGCGTCGGCCACGTTCGGGGGCACCTCGCCCATGCCCTCGTCGGTGACGATGACCCGTTCGCCGGAGATCCCGCCGAGCCGTCGCGGCACCCGGCGGAGCGCGGGACCGAGCCGTCGCAGGCCCTCGGCGTCGGCGGCTGCGGCGACGAGGAGCGGGCGGTCGTCGTCGACGGCGGTCCCGGCGAGGACGGCCGCGTGGCGGGCGTCGCCGACGAGCACGCCGGTCGTCTCCTCCGCTGCGCCCGACCGGTCGAGGACCGTCGCCAGCCGGTCGGGGTCGGTCGCCACGAGGAGGGTCGGGGCCCGGCGCCCGGGTACGTCCGACCACGGGGCGACGACCAGGGCGAGGGGGCCGGGGGCCTGGCGCTGGAGCTCGGCGACGACCTCGACGGCGGTCGCGAGGTGGGCGGTGTCCTGCTCGTCGAACGCCACCGTGAGCCCGCGCGCCGCGGCCTGGGGGAATCGCTCGAGCCCGCCGGCCGCCCGCCACGGCTCCCACTCGACCCACGAGGTGGGGTCGATCGTGAGGCCGACGAGGCTCGCCGGCGGGCACGAGGTGATGGCGTCGCCGGCGGGGACGTGCTCGACGCCGACGGTGACCTCGTTGTCTCGGGCGGCAAGGTGGCGGGCCACGTCGACCGTCTCGTCGAAGCGGTCGTCGTCGATCACCGCGGAGCGGACGAGCTGGCCGTTGACCCGGATGCTCAGCCGGCTGACCGCGCCGTCGGGTGCGGGCGTGTGGATGCCGAGGAGCCGCAGCCGATCGATGCGCCGATCGCCGCCCAGGCTCCACGCCGCCACGGGGACGGTGACCTCGGCCGCGGCCGGCGCGGCCGCGGTGAAGGGGCGGTCGTCGGAGGTGACGGTGGGGGCGGCGAGGTCGCCGATCGGGATGCGACGGGGCCGCTCCGCGCCGATCGGTGTGTGGTCGATTCGTTCGACCGACCGGTGGGGGAGTGCCCCGAGCGCACCCGTGGCGATCGCCCGGGTGGTGTCGGCCAGCGTCTCGGCGTCGCCGGTGACGTCGAGGCGGATGCCGCCGCCGTCGATGCGGCTGGCCGTGACCTCCGCGTCGTCGTCGGTCTCGGTGAGGACGACGACCCGCTCGAGCGGGCCGGCTCCGGTCGGCGTCGCGGCCGCGAGCTCGACCTCGGTCGCCCGGGCGGGGTCGAGCACGACCGCGGCCGCGGCGACGGTCATCGCGGCGCGGGCCTCGGCCGGGGTCGGCTCGTCGCCGTCACCGTCGTCGGTGCGCTTGTCGTCGCGGTCGTGGCCGTCGCCGGTGACGATGGTGACCCGGTCGATCGTCGAGCCGAACACCGCGGCCAGCGTCGGATCGTCGGCCGCGACCCGGTCGTAGGCGATCTCGGCGCCGTGCAGCTCGATGGCGGCGCGCTCCGCGGGACACGTGTCGTCGTCGGCGACGCGCACCTCGGCGCGCAGCTCGACATCGACGGTCCGGACGGTCGTCTGCGCCTCGTCGGGGTCGCGGTCGAGCGGCACTCGGATCACGATGGTCGGGTCGTCCTCGCGCTCGGAGCGATCGGGGACGACGATCGTCGCCAGGCGATGCCCGTCGCGGTGGACGTGCACCGTGCCGTCGACGATGTGGGAGGGGACGATGAGGCGGCCGACCAGTTCGACGGCCTCGTGCTCGGCGGGCACGACCACGCGGACCGTCGCCGGCGAACCGTCGGGCGCCAGCGTGATCGCACCGGCGCCGAGCGGTCGGGTCAGGTCGGCCGGGGGCTCGTCGTCGCCGCCACGCCCGTCGTCGCCGTCGTCGATGGCCCGATCGGTCGCTCCGGTGGGGCCCGGCGTGTCCGCGGCACCGGCGCCGGACACGACACCCGTTGTCATGAGCAGGGCGAGCGCGCACACCGCAGCCCGCCGGAGCCGTCGTGCGACCAACCCGACCTCCCCGTCCGCTCTGGTCGTCGGCATGCTGCGGTCGGGCCTTGACCCCCGCAGCGGCCCACGTGGAGGCCGACCTCAGGTGGTCGGCCGCGCGAACGCCGCGCGCGCCGCCTCGACCGCCGGACGGGCGTGGCAGCCCTCGACGTGGTCGTTCACGACGCCCATGGCCTGCATGAACGCGTACACCGTCGTCGGGCCGACGAAGCGCCAGCCGCGGCGCTTGAGCTCCTTGCTCAGCGCCTTCGACCGGTCGGTCTGCGCGAGCTGCGACAGCGCCGCCCAGTCCATCGTGGTCGGTCGCTCGTCGGGCGGCGGTTCGTAGGACCAGACGAAGGCGGCGAGTGAGCCGACGTCGGCCTGCAGCTCGAGGAGGCGTTGCGCGTTGTTCACCGCGGCCTCGATCTTGGCCCGGTTGCGGACGATCGCCGCGTCCTCCATGAGGCGGGCCACGTCGTCGGGGCCGAATGCCGCCACCTTCTCGGGTTCGAACCCGCAGAACGCGGCGCGGAACGCCTCGCGCTTGCGCAGGATCGTGAGCCAGCTGAGGCCGGCCTGGAACCCCTCCAGGCACAGCTTCTCGTAGAGGCGGACGTCGTCGGCGACCGGGCGACCCCATTCGTCGTCGTGGTAGGCGACGTAGTCGGCGGAACGGCCGGCCCACCAGCAGCGCACGAGCGTGTCGTCGCCGGCGGTGAGCCCTTCGGGGAGCGCATCGGTCATGGCGGCCATCCTTCCACCGCCCTCTGACAGTGGGTCACGGACGAGCCCGTTCGAATGACGCCGGCCCGGTCGCGTTGGGCCGATCGGCCGATGGGTCGGCGCCGGGGGCTGCCATAGCGTCGGCGATCATGCAGCACGGCTCCCCGACGCAACTGTGGCGCCCCCGCGACCTCGACTTCGACGACGATGCCGCCGCGGCGGCGGAGCTGCTGCTGCGCAGCGCGGCTCGGTCGCTCTCGGCGGTGCGCTCGATCCGACGCGACGTCTACGACGAGGTCGCCTCCGGTTGGGACGGGCCGTCACGCACGACGTTCGACCTGGTCCGCGAGCTGCTCGACGCGCAGTCGGGCGAGCTCGAGGCCCGGCTCGAGCGGGCGGCGGAGGACGTCGCCGTGGGTCGCCTGCGGGCGGCGTCGGAGATCGAACAACGAGGCCTGGAGCAGCGCGCATGGGACCGCACCTTCGAAGCCGAGCTCGGCGAGCGGATCTCCCGGGCGGTCCGTCCGTGACCGGCGTCGCCGATGGTCTCGGCGCGCCCGGCGACCGGCCGGAGGACCACCACGGTGACCGTCTCCCGGGCCTGGTCGGGCGGCCGGCCACCCCGTCCGCCGCGGGTGGCGCCCACGACGGTCCCCGTCACGAGGGCTGGACCGCCGGTGATCCCGAGCGGCTCGCCCACGCCGCCGAGCTGGTCGACGCCGAGCTCGACCTCTCGGTCGACGCCCGGGTCCTCGGCGACGCGCTCGTCCTGCTGCGCCGGTGCTCGGCCGACCTGCCGATCGACGTCGCCGACCTCCACGACGACCTGCTGTCCAACGTCGAGCGCTCGCTCGAGCTCGCGGCGTGGGTGATGGCGGTGAGCCGGGTCCTCCGCCACGGCGCCGACCTCGGCGACGGTGTCCGGGTGCTACCCGACCGGGCGATCGTCGAGCTCGTCGGCCACCCGGTCGTCGGGCGCACCCGGCCGCCGGGCGAGCCCGCCACCCGCTGAGTCCGACGGCTCCGGGCCCGGCCGCGCCGACGCTGCGGGCCCGCGTTCGGTCAGGCCGGCGGGTGCCCGGCCGCCGGCTCGTCGCCCGGGGTGGCGTTCACCGCCACCCGCGCCGCGAACCAGGTGGTCAGGGGCACCGCGGCGACGAGCCCGATGCTGCCGACCAGGGTCCGCACGATCTCGACGGCCACGACCTCCGAGTTGGCCACCGTGCCCAACGAGTGGCCGGACACGACGAACAGCAGCAGCAACGGCATCGACGCCCCGGCGTAGGCCAGCAGCAGGGTGTTCACCGTCGAGCCGACGTGGGATCGCCCGACCGCCATGCCCCCTCGGAACAGCCCGGCGGCGTCGAGCGAGGGGTTCGAGCGCCGCAGCTCCCACACCGTCGCCGCCTGGGTGACGGTGACGTCGTCGAGCGCGCCGAGGGCGCCGAGGACCACGCCCCCGAGGAGCAGGCCGGCGACGTCGATGCGGTCCGACAGCAGCGGCAGGTACGTCGCCTCCTCGCTCACCGCCCCCGTGAAGTGCGCGAGCTCGAAGAACAGCGCGGCGAGCCCGAGGGTGAGCGCGAGCGCGGCCAGCGTGCCGAGCAACGCCACCGTGGTCAGGACGCGGAAGCCGTGGGTCAGGTACAGCGCGACGAACGCGATCGCCGACGCGCCGACCACCGACACCGCGACCGGGTCCACGCCGTCGAGCACCGCGGGCACGACGAACCCGCCGAGGACCGCCACCGTGATGGCGAGCGACCCGAGCGCGGCGACGCCCCTGAGGCGGCCCAACGCCACCACCGAGACGGCGAACAGCCCGACGAGCCACCACAGCGCGGGCCGACGCTGGCGGTCGGCGTAGGCGTAGAAGTCGGTCGACGGCTCGTGGTCGAGGATGATCTCGTCGCCGGCCGACAGTGACGGCGCGAAGGCGTTGTCGCGGCTCAGCTCGCCGAGGTCGACCGTCTCGCCCTCGTCGGGCCCGGCGAGCGGTACGACGAGCAGCCGCGTGCACGCGGCCTCGGGGTCGTAGCTGCAGCCGACCGCCTCGGCGCTCTCCACCGTCGCCGGGTAGCTCTCGGTGGTCAGGCCGAGCTCCGACGCCGCGGTCCGGATCTCGCCCGACGGGCGCAGCGACACCAGGCCGATGACGGTGAGCAGGGCGAGGGTGATCGCCGTGCCCGACAACCACCGCTCGAGGTTGCGTCCGATGTCGAGCGGGCCGGCGTCGTGGCCGTGGCTGTGGCTGTGCTCAGCCACGTTCCTCTGCCGTTCGTCCGCTCCGGTCGGGCACGGACGGATGGTAACCATCCGCGCTGAGCGGGCCGGTCACCCGGGCTCCCGTGCGCCACGTCGATCGTCGGGTGCTGCCGACGTCCGGCGGAGCCGACCGCTCAGTGGTCGTCGAGCTGGCCGTGCAGGTCGCCCCGTCCCAGGTGGGTGGCGACGACCGACGCGACCCGGGCGCCGGCGGCCAGCGCCTCCGGTGTGGCATCGCCGTCGACGACGAGCTCGACGACGGCTCGGGCGAGTGCCCGGCCGGTGCCGTTGCGGTCGTGGGCGTGGGCGACGAGGACGCGCAGGTTGGCGATGACCCGTTCGGCGAGGGCCGCATCGATCGGGGGGTCGACCTCGGCGAGGTGCTCGGCGAAGCGATC
>JAXHUH010000225.1:0-2911 GCA_034211175.1 Actinomycetota bacterium | reverse complement strand
GCTCGGGCGGGGTGGTCGGCGGTGGTGCGGTCGTGGCCGGCACGGTCGTCGTGGGCGCCGGCGCCGTGGTCGTCGCGCCCGGTGACGAGGTGTCGGTGGGTGCGGTGTCGTCGGTCTGGGCCGCGGCCGGCACGGCGCCACCGACGAGCAGCACGATCGTTGCGACCGCGCCTGCGAGCGCGCGACGTGAACCAGCTGGCCTGACGCTCCTTGTGGTGGGCGTGACGCTCAGATCGTTCACGTGCACTGGCGAGGGGAGGTTAACGAGCAAATGTCCCCCTCCCACCCGCCGGGAAGTGGAACCTGGCGGAGGTTACGCCCGCCCGACCGGATGGTCAGGTCGGGGGCGGTTGGCCGATCGGGTCTGAACGCTGCTCGGACTCGCGTGCCGCGGCCGCGTAGATGCCCTTGGCCATCAGCGAGCTCTCCGCGGCGCGGCGGGCCCGGTAGATCTCGGCCCGCCGGCCGTGGATGGCGGCGTCGTCGGGTGCGGCGGCCGCGGCCAGCTCGACGAGCTCGCACGCCAACCGGTGATCACCCTGGGCGGCGACGGCGGCCGCCCGGTCGGCCAGGGGTGTGGCACCGCCGGCGAGGGCCGCGAGCTCGGACGCGAGCGCGGCCCGCGTCGGCGGCTTCAGGCGGGCGGCGTCGCCGTCCCACCAGCCGCCGTAGCGTCGCCAGACGTTGCGCACGACGAACTCCGGCTCGTCGTACACCGGGCGCAGGTAGGGCAGGGCGAGGGTCGTCTCCGGCACCCGCACGGTGTGCACGATCTCCTCGAGGGCCGCGCCGGCGTTCATCATCGAGAGCGTCTCGGTGACGAGGTGCTCGAGCACCGAGGCGATCTGGTCGAGCACCGTGGCGATGCGGTCCCGGCCGGCGATCGGCAGCCCGTGGGCGGGCAGGACCAGCTCGGGCTCGAGCGCCGCCATGTCCCGCAGCGCGGCCGCCCACTCCTCGGGGTAGCGCTGGACCTTCTGGGGGTTGCCGGCGTTGGGGAACACCCAGGTGAGGAAGTCGCCGACGCACACCGCCCGCTTGTCGGGGACCCACGCCCAGGTGTGGTCGTCGGTCTCGCCGCGGGCGTGGTGGAGCTCGATCCGCAGGTCACCGATCCGCAGCCCGGTGCGCCGCGCGTAGGTGTGATCGGGCTCGACGACGTCGTCGGGCAGGAACCGGTCGACGCCGCCCACGCCCATGCCGTGGCGCGGGGCCACGCCCCCGAACTGGCGGGCGTTGATGGCGAGGTTGAACCCGTCGGTGCGGCGGTAGCGGCGGAACCGGTCGAGCACGGCCTCGTGGGCGACGACGGAGGGATCGGCCCGTCGGCTCCGGCGGGCATCGGCGACGAACGCGCCGCTGCCGCCGACGTGGTCGAGGTGGCCGTGGGTGTAGACGAGCGTGTGGACCCGGTCGTCGGACCAGCCCCGCAGCGACTCGACCGCCTGCTGGCCGGTGGCGGGGCCCGTGGCGTCGAAGCACACGAGCCCGTCGTCGGTGCGGAAGACGACGATGTGGGAGAACGACTCGATCAGCGCCAGGTCGTCGTCGAGCTCGGACAGCTCCTGGGTGACCCGGTTGGACGGTTCGTCGGTGACGCCGTCGTCGATGAGACGAGCGGACAGCGACAGCAGATCGGCCATGGTGTGGGCTCCCCCGGTGGCGGACGTCGCAGGATGGCACCGCTGGACGCCCGACCGCCAGGCGCGTGCCTTAGCGGGGGATGAGGTGGAACACGCCGCCGCTCAGGCTGAGCGCGTAGAGCTCCCGTCCCGGGCCCTCACCGAACGCCACGATCTGGTCGACCGACGCACCCGTGCTGACGTCGGAGCCGTCGGCGCCGATCGAGCGGATGTCGCCGTTGCAGAAGTCGGCATAGACGTACCTGCCGATGTGGGCCGCCACCGCGGTGCCCCGGTAGACGTAGCCGCCGGTGACCGAGCAGCCGCGATCGTGGCCGTAGGTGAAGAACGGCCCGAGATGGCCTGCGGGCGCACGGCCGGCGAAGGGCCGGTTGCCCTCCATGAGGCTCCAACCGAGGTTCGCGCCCCGACCCCGGCCGGGCGCCCGCAGCAGGTCGATCTCCTCGACCGCGTTCTGGCCGACGTCGCCGATCCACAGGTGTCCGTTGGCCGCGTCGAACGAGTTGCGCAGGCCGTAGGCCCACACCTCCGGGGCGCCGCCCCCGCCCACGAACGGGTTGTCGGGCGGGATGGCGTAGGGGGAGCCGCCGAGCGGGTCGATGCGGACGATCGTGCCGGGCAGGGTGTTCGGGTTCTGCCCGTGACCGAACTGGTCGTTGGCGCCGCCGCCGTCGCCGAGGCCCCACCACAGGTAGCCGTCGGGCCCGAGGTGGAGGTCGCCGCCGTTGTGGTTGGCGGCCGGTTGGGGCACCCGGATGACGGCGCCGCGGGCCGAGGGGTTCGGCTGGCCACCGGGGGCGACGGGGACCTCGTCGATGGCCGCGGCACCGCTGGTGTCGGTGTAGCTCAGCCACAGGCGGGAGCCGTCGGCGGAGAAGGCGAGGCCCAGCAGCCCGCGCTCGCCGCCCTCGCTGACCAGCCCCCGGATGTCGAGGACCGCGACCGGCGGGAGGAACCGTCCACCCTCGAGCGGGATGCGGTGGACGATCCCCGGTCGCTGGGCGATCCACAGGTCGTCGTCGCCCGGGCGCATGGTCATGGCGGTGGCGCCGGCGATCGGTGCGACCAGCGCGGGCCGGAACCCGGTGGCCGCGCTCGCGACGGTCGGCGCCGGTGGCGCGGTCGTCGGAGGTGTGGTCCGTGGCGGCGCGGTGGTCGCCGGAGGTGTCGGTGGTGCCGTCGTCGGGGGCGCCGTGCTCGGGGGTGTCGCCGAGAACGAATGTTCGCCCGCCTCCCCTGAAAATCTTTGACGTTGGAACAACTCGAAA
>JAXHUH010000224.1:0-16733 GCA_034211175.1 Actinomycetota bacterium | reverse complement strand
AGGCCGAACGCCGCGACCACGACGATCGCGGCGAGCGCGGACTGCGGCAGGTACCGGAACGCCCCGGTGGCCACGCCGAGCACCGCGAGGACCGCGACCGCGCCGAGGAGCCCGGCGAGCTGCGACCGTGCGCCGGCCCGTTCGGCCACCGCGGTGCGCGACGCCGACGCGCTGATCGGGAAGCCCCCGAAGAGCCCGGTGGCGACGTTGGCGACGCCCATCGCCGCGATCTCGCGGTTCGGGTCGACCTGCTCGCCCCTTCGTGCGCCGAGGCTGCGCGACAGGGCGGTGGTGTCGGCGAGCCCGACGAAGGTGATGCCGATGGCCGCGACGAGCAGCGTCTCGAACTGGTCGCCGCTCACGGACGGCCACGTCAGCTCGGGCATGCCGGAGGGGACGTCGCCCACCACCGGCACCCGGGCCGCGAGGTCGAGACCCGCGACCGCGACGGTGGCGCCGACCGCGGCGACGAGCACACCCGGCACGACCGGCAGCCACCGGCCGAGGACGGCGATCGTGACCAGGCAACCGAGCCCGCCCGCCAGCGCAGCGGGTTCGATGGCGCCGTCGCGCACCCCGTCGACGAACGCGGACAGCTCCTCGACGAACCCGTCGGCGGAGGTCGAGAACCCGAACAGCTTCGGCAGCTGGCTGACGAGCACGATCACCGCGAGCCCGGCGAGGTAGCCGACGCGGACCGGCTTGGACAGCAACTCGGCGATGGTGCCGAGCCCGACGGCGCCGACGACGAGCGAGCAGAGCCCCATCAGGATGGCCAGCATCCCGGCGAGCGCGACCGCGTCGCCGGGCCCGGCGACCGCCAGGGTGCCGGTCACCGCGGCGAGGATCAGGGGGGCGAGCGCCGAGTCGGGGCCGACGACCAGGATCCGTGACGGCCCGAACAGCGCGTACGCGACCAGGCCCGTCGCGGTCGTGTAGAGCCCGGTGACCGCCGGGAGCCCGGCCAGCTCCGCGTAGGCCATGCCCTGGGGCACGAGGAGGGTGGCGAGCACGACCCCGGCCACGAGGTCGGGCCCCAACCACGCCCGGCGGTAGCGCCGGGCGGTCTCCCAGCCGGGAACCGCGGTGCGGACGACCCGCGCGAGCAGGCCCGGGTCGCGCCGATCCGTCCCACCGCCCTCGACGTGGCGGGCGGTTCCGGATGTCATCCGGAGGTCGCGGCGACCGCCTCGGCTCGCCCCGACGGGACCTGCAGCGCGTCCGTGATCTCGGCCAGCGCCTCCCGGGCGGGGGTGCTCGCCAGGGGACCACAGGACTCGTGGCCGCGGCCGGCGACCTCGGCGACGAGGGACGCGACCTCGACGAGCCACGAGCGGACCTGCGCCGCCTCGTCCGGCCCGACCCTCGCCCCGAGCACCTCCGAGATCACCCGGCACCGGGCGACGGCGGCCCGACCGGGATCGCGGCCACCTCGGTCGGCGTCGGACAGGCCGAGGTCCCGGCACGTGGGTAGGTCGCGCCCGCACAGCGAGCAGGCGATGTCGCCGATCAGGCCGGGTTCCACCGCCGCGTGGTGGCAGGCGCGGCGGACCGCTGAGGTGACGACCACGAACTCGCGCCGCGTCGGATCGGGCTCGCGGGACGCGACGCCGACGGCGACGGTCCACGGGGCGAGCCGGAGCATCGCCCACTCGGCGGTGGTGAAGGTGCCGCGGGGCATGGTCGGTTCTCCTCGCTCGCGCCCCCGATCGCGCGCCTCGGCGCGCGGAACGACCGGCCGGCGGACGCCCGGTCGCTCACCGACGATGATCCGCTGTGGCCCGCTCTCCGACCAGGGCCGAAGGTGAGGTCGCGACGGTGCCGGCCGACTGCCGATCCGACGGCCGCGGCACGCGGACCGCGCTCAGGGCGCCGGGCGGGCGATGGCGCCGCCGACGCGGAACCTCGGCCGCCCGATCGACGACCCGGCCGGTCGGTGGCCGTCCGCGGCTACGGCGTCGCCGGGGCTGGGCCCCCGGACCGGGCCGTCGCGACCGTCGAGCGCGTGCAACTCCCGTTCGACGGCGTCGCGCGTCGGCAGGTGCAGGCCCGACGCCGCGACCGAGAGCGCGCTGGCGACGTTGGCGAAGCGGCTCGCCCGCTCCCAGTCCGCGCCCCGGACCCGCTCGACCGCCAGTGCGGCGAGGAACACGTCGCCGGCGCCGGTCTCGTCGACCGCGTCGACCGGCAACGTCGCCACCTCCAGCGACCGGCCCCGCTCGGCGAGCACCGCGCCGGCCTCGGCCGCCTTCACCAGCACCCGACGGGCGCCGGCGTCGACCAGCTCCCGGGCCACGATCCCGGCGACCAGGCGCGAACCTTCGCCGCGACCGACGAGGCGGGCCGCCTCCGACAGGTTCGGCGTGATCACGTCGGCCGCCCGCACGACGGCCGGCGCGACGCGGTCGGGCGGCGTCGGATCGAGGAACAGGGGCGCCCCGACGCGGGCCGCGGCCTCGGCGAGCCGCTCGAGCGCCGGCGGTGGCACCTCGGCCTGCGCGACGATCACGTCGCCGGGCCCGGCCCCGGCGAGCGCGGGCTCGACGTCGGCCCACGTGAGCGCCTCGTTGGCGCCGGGGACGAACAGCAGCGAGCGGTGCCGGCCGTCGACGAGCTCGATGGCGACGAAGCCGGTCGGCTCACCCGCGGTCGTGCGCACCGCGGAGGTGTCGACCCCGTCGTCGCGCACCGCGGCGACGCAGCGGCGGCCGTACTCGTCGTCGCCGACGCGACCGACGAGCGCGACCCCGGCGCCGAGGCGCGCCGCGGCGCGGGCGACGTTGGCGCCCTTGCCACCGGGCTCGGTCAGGTAGTGCTCGGCGGTCAGCGGCGCCTGGCCGGCCGACGACCGCACGCCGAACAGGTGGAGGTCCATGTTGATCCCACCGACGACGATGATCCTGCCCATCGCTGGCCTCCTCCCGGCGATCCCGGTCACTCAGTGGTCGAGGCGGACGCGCTCGCCGGGCCGGGGCACGACGGCGTCGATGCCGAGCCGCTCGTCGAGCGCGTCGACGAGCGCCGCCGACCGCTCGGGCTCGCCGTGGTTCACGTACACGATCCCGGGCGGCGGTTGGTCGGTGGCGAGCCAGTCGACGAGCTCGCCGCCGTCCGCGTGGGACGACAGCTCCATCGAGCTGACCCGGGCCGCGACCCGCTGGTAGCTGCCGAGGAGCTTGAGCCGGCGGGCGCCCTGACGCAGTGCGTCGCCCCGGGTGCCCGGGGCCTGGAACCCGACCAGGAGGATCTCGTTGCGGGAGTCGCCGAGCCGGTTGGCGAGGTGGTGGAGGACCCGGCCGCCGGTGGCCATGCCCGACGCGGAGATGACGATCATCGGCCCGCGCCGGTCGTTGAGCGCGATCGACTCCTCGGTCGAGCGGGCCTCCCGCAACGACAGCGAGGCGAACAGGTCGCGGCCCCGGACCTCCGGCCGCAGCTCGGGTGAGCGCCGCCGGGCGGCGTCGCGGTAGGCGTCGAGGGCGCGGCACGCCATCGGGCTGTCCACGAAGACGGGGAGGTCCGGTACCCGGCCCTCGGCGACGAGCCGGTCGAGGTGCCAGAGGACGACCTCGGTGCGGTCGACGGCGAACGCCGGGATCACGACCACGCCGCCGTGCCGGGCCGCCCGCTCGACGACGTCGGCGATGACGTCGGTCGGGTCCCGCTGGTCGTGGTGGCGCCCGGCGTAGGTCGATTCGCACACGACCACGTCGGCCCGGCCGATCGGGGCGGGCGCCGCGAGGAGCGGGTGGGTCGGGCGGCCGAGGTCACCGCTGAACGTGACGTCACGGCCGACGCCGTCGAGGTGGAGCCCGATCGACGCGGCGCCGAGGATGTGCCCGGCGCGGCGCCAGGTCGCCGTCACCCCGTCGACCACCTCGACCGGCTCGTCCCACGGGACCGTGTCCAGGAGCCTCAGTGCGGCCTGCGCGTCCTCACCGGTGTAGAGGGGCAGCGCGGGGCGGTGCTTGGAGTAGCCCTTGCGGTTGGCGTACGCCGCGTCCTCCTCCTGGAGGTGGGCGCTGTCGGGCAGCACGATGCGGGCCAGGTCGCGGGTGCCGTCGGTGCACAGCACCCGGCCCCGGAACCCGAGCTTCACGAGCCGCGGGAGGTAGCCGCAGTGGTCGATGTGGGCATGGGTCACCACGACGGCGTCGATCGACTCGGGCGGGACCGCGAACGGCTCCCAGTTGGCGAGCCGCAGCTCCTTGCGCCCCTGGAACAGGCCGCAGTCGACGAGCACCCGGCGCCCGTCGACCTCGAGCAGCGTCTTGGAACCGGTGACGGTGCCGGCGGCCCCGAGGAACGTGAGCGTCGGCGCCGTCGCCGTCGTGCGCACCGACGCGGACGGCGATGCCGTGGTGGTCATGGCGACCTCCCGATGGTGTCCGCACACGACGCTGACCTGCCGAGCGGCTCGTGACGACCGGCCATCGGTCACCTCCTCGCCGCCGGTCGTCCCAACCTCGCGCGCACCCGGGCACGCCCCGGCGGGCTCAGCTCTCGGCGTCGAGGAGCTCGGCCACCGGCAGCGACACGTCGGGCCGGTACGGCACGGTGACCGATGCCGACGGCGCCACCAACGTGCGCTCCCGGTACCCGGATTCGGCCGAGTTCCCTTCGGCTGGACGACGACGGTTCCCTGCGGGCGGCTGCTCGACGTCGGTGGTGGCCGGAAGAAACACGCCACGAGGCCAGACGAGTGCCTCCGACTCGTGCGCGAGTCCGCGAACACCGAGCCCCTCGCCTGTCAGGCCGAGGCAACGCGCCACATGCCTTTCGACATGATGCCTTCGGTGAAAGGGCATGGGGCCGGCGATGCGATCCGCCGACAACCGGACCGGACAGTGGCCGGGCGGGGCGGTGTCACGAGGTGTCACGGCGGAGCCCCACCCGGTGAGGAGCGAACCCCACGGGGCGGAGGGCGGCGATGCAGACACGACGGGACCACCGACCGGCGATCCGGCCGTACGTCCCGCCTGGACGGCGCCTCCACCTGGTCGACATCGAGAACCTGGCCGGCGGGTCCGGTGCCGATGACGCCACGGTCCGGCGGACGCTCGAGGCGTACGAGATGGCGGCCGACGTGCACTTCCGCGACCACATGATCGTCGCCTGCGGGCGCACCCTCGCCCGGTCCGCGTTCTTCTCGTGCCGGCCGGGGATCCGCCGGCTGCTCGGTCGGGGTGTCGACGGCGCCGACCGGGCCCTCAGCAACGCGGTGTCGCCCATCGGTGGCGCGATCTCGCGTTACCACGGCATCGTGATCGGCTCGGGCGACCGGCACTTCGCCCGCATCGCCCGCCAGTTCCACCTGGCCCACCGCTCGGTCGAGATCGTCGCCCGCCCGGGCTCGCTCTCGTCCGGCCTCGACCTCCCCGCCTACCGCATCATCCCCCTCGACCTCGCCACCAACACCGCGGAGTGACGCAGCACGGGTGCAACCCCGGCGTCGTCTCCACATGCCGAGCCGGCGGAGTCACCGAGTGCCTCCACAGGCCCGCCTGGTACCTTGACCCCATGGGCCGGATCAGCTTCGCGGTGCGCGATGACCACGCGCTGTGGAACGGCCGAACACTGAGCGAGTGGGTTCCTGAGATCGTCGACGCCGTCGTGAGGGAGTTCAGCCCTGAACGCGTCGTGCTCTTCGGGTCGGTCGCTGACGGGACCGACGGACCGGACTCCGATGTCGACCTGCTCGTCGTGCTCGCCGTCGCCGAACCTGTGGACCGTCGCCGTCTGATGACCGAGATGCGCCGGGCCACCCGCCACGTCGCCGCTCCACACGATCTGGTCGTCACGGACGTCCGGACCTACGAGCGCGACCGTCGTCGGCCCGGCACGGTCGAGTACGAGGCGGCCACGACGGGCTCCGTCCTCTATGAACGACCAGCCGCCTGAGCCGACACCACCCCAACGATGGTTCCGCCTCGCCGAGGAGGATCTGCACGCCGGACGAGTGCTTGTCGCCGAGGGATCAGCCGCACTGCGGATCGCCGGGTTCCTGGCCCAGCAAGCGGCGGAGAAGGCGCTGAAGGCCGGGCTCCTCGCCTCGTCCACCCATCCTCCGAGGATCCACGGCCTGCGCCAGCTCCAGCAGCTGTTGCCGGGTGAGCCCGACGCCACGTTGGACGACGACCTCGACGTGCTGGACCCGTGGGTCATCGTCGGGCGATACGCAGCAGACCTACCCGAGCCGAGCCTGGCGGAGGCCGAAGGGCTGCTCGACGCAGCGGAGCGCGTCGTCGAGTCGGTCCGCTCGATCGTCGACGCACACCCTGAACGTGTCGACCCTGGCGAACCCGACCAGGAGTGAACGGCACATCTCGACGCGGCCGCGACACCCACATGTTCCGGGTGGCGGACAGCAGGTCCGTCTGTTCGGTTGGGGCGACCGGATCACGACACGCCGGGCACGCCGGGTCAGGTTCGGAGTGTGTCGAGGGCCTCGAAGTAGTCGGGGAAGGTCTTGGCCACGCAGCCGGGGTCCGCGATCGCGATGCCCTCGGCGACGAGGCCGACGAGGGCGAAGCTCATCGCCATGCGGTGGTCGTCGTAGGTCTCGACCGTGCCGGGCAGCGGGGCGCCGGGCTCGACCAGGAACCCGTCGGGCTCCTCGTTCGCCTCGATGCCCAGGCGGCGCAGCTCGGTGACGACGGCGCCGATGCGGTCGGTCTCCTTGCGGCGGATGAAGCCGATCCCACTGACCCGGGTCGGGCCGTCGGCGAACGGCGCGATGGCCGCCAGCGTCTGGGCGGTGTCGGAGATGTCGCTCATGTCGACGTCGATGCCTCGCAGCGTGCCGGTGCCCCGCACCTCGATGGCGTCGGGGTCGATCGTGACCTGTGCGCCCATGGCGGCCAGCACCTCGGCGAAGGCGACGTCACCCTGGCGTGACGTCGAGCCGAGGCCCTCGATCCGCACCCGTCCGCCGGTCAGTGCTGCGGCGGCGAGGAAGTACGACGCCGCGGTGGCGTCGGGCTCGATGCGATGGTCGCTCGGCCGGTAGCGGGCGTCGGCGGCGACGGTCCAGCGGCGTTCGTCGTCGGTGTCGACCTCGACGCCGAACCCGGCCATCACCGCAGTCGTGAGCGCGAGGTACGACAACGACACGGCGTCGCCGGTGAGCCACAGGTCGAGGCCCTCGGCGAGCCCGGGTGAGGCGAGCAGGAGGCCGGACGCGAACTGGCTCGAGACGTCGCCGCCGATGGTGACCGACCCACCCCGGATCCCGCCCCGTACCGCGATCGGCAGGGTGTCGCCGTGGACGTCGACGCCGAGCGCCCGCAGGGCCGCGAGCTGGGGCCCCATCGGCCGGGCCCGCATCTGGGGGGCGCCGTCGACCGTGTACAGACCCTCGCCCCGGGCGACGAGCGGGGTGACGAACCGGCTCGTCGTACCCGACTGGCGGACGTCGACGGTCACCGGGCCCGGCCGGATCGCCCCGCCGCGTCCGCCGACGGCGACCCGGCGCGCCGGGCGGTCGACCTCGACGAGCGCGCCGAGCGTCTCGATCACGCCGAGCATCGCCTCGGTGTCGTCCGAGAAGAGGACACCCTCGAGCCGGCTGACCCCCTCCGCCAGGAACGCGCACACGAGCGCCCGGTTGGTGATGCTCTTCGACCCGGGCAGCACGACGGTCGCGTCGGGCGGGCTGGCCAGCGGTTCGATGGGCAGGGGCTCGGGCACCGTGCAGACGGTAACCGGAAGGCCGCCGGTAGCTCCGGCGCGATCGACCCGACCGGCACGTGGCCATCGGAGATGTGATCGGAGGTGACGGCCGGATCGTTCGTGGGAACGACACCGGTCATCCTCCCCGCCGACGACACCGAACCCGGGACGTTCCTACCGTGACCGACATGTCCACCGAACCGATGCGCGCCCGGCCGCTCCACCACCGAGGCGGCCGACCGTCCCCGCGGCACCTCGTCGTGCTCTCGGTGCTGCTGCTCGTGGCGGCCGCGTGCGGCGGCACCGACGACGGCGGCCCGGCATCCACCTCGACCACCGAGGCCGACCCGACGACGACCACCGCCACCATGGAGAGCTCCGCGACCACGACGACCTCCGCTGGCGCCGACGAGGGCGACGAGGCGACCGGCCCGGCCGCGGCGACGCTCACCGATGTGATCGGCTGGCTCAACGGCGACGAGCTCACCGCAACCGACTACGAGGCCCGGTTCAGCGACGACTTCCGCACCCAGGTCCCCTACGACGCCTTCACGGGCCAGCTCGACCAGCTGCGCGACGCCGGACCGTGGTCGATCGCCGAGGTCGAGTCCGCCTCCGACACCGAGGTCGTGGCCCGCATCGCCGCCCCCGGCACCGACGACCTGCGGGTCTCGCTCGCCGTGACCGGCGCCGAGCCGGCCGTGATCGCCGGCCTCCTCCTCCAGCCGGCCGACCAGGAGCCGTTCGTGCCACCGGCCGGCAACGACGAGGCGATCGAACGGCTGCAGGCCCAAGGCGAGGTGGCGCTCCTCGTGGCCCGAACGGGCGACGGCGAGTGCGCGCCCCTGCTCGAGGTCGACGCCGAGCGGAGCCGGCCCGTCGGCTCCGTGTTCAAGCTGTGGGTGCTCGGTGCGGTCGCCGACACGGTGGCCGCCGGCGAGACCGCGTGGGACGCGCCGGTCACGATCCGCGACGAGCTCGACAGCCTCCCGTCGGGCACGACCCAGGACGTGGAGCCCGGCACCGAGCTGAGCGTGCGGGAGCTGGCCGAGCGGATGATCTCCGTGTCGGACAACACCGCCACCGACCACCTGATCGACCTGGTCGGCCGTGACGCCGTCGAGGCGGCGGTCGCCGACCTCGGCCACTCGGACCCGGCCGTCAACGCACCGTTCCTCACGACCCGCGAGCTGTTCATCCTGAAGTTCGGACCCGACGCCGACCTGCGGGAGCGCTACGTCGCCGCCGACGAGGCCGGCCGTCGCGACCTGCTCGCCAGCGAGGTCGCGGCCGCGCCGCTGCCCGACCTGACGGCCGCGGTCACGGAGATGGGCGAGGGTCCGCGCCTGATCGAGGAGCTGGAGTGGTTCGGCTCACCGCTCGACGTGTGCCGGGCGCTCGTCGGGCTCACCCTCGGCGACGACGCCGACCCGGTCGTGCGTGAGGTCCTCGCCGTGAACCCGGGCGTCCCCGACACGACCGGTATGTGGGACTACCTCGGGTTCAAGGGCGGCAGTGAACCGGGTGTGCTCGCCGGCGCCTGGGCCCACGAGACCGCGGACGGGGCCACGTTCGCCACGATCGGCATGGTCACCAACGACGAGACCGTGATCGACGAGACCGAGGCCGTCCAGCTGATCGCCGCGGTGCGCGACCTCACCACCGACGTCGAGGGCAGCTGACCCGCTCCCGCGGCGAGACCCCGTTCTGGACCCACCGAAGTGCCGCCGGTGGCACCTCGGTGGGTCCAGAACGGTCTGGTCGGCGTCGCCGCGGACTGGGCGTGGGTACTCGACCGCTCACCGGTAGCGTCGTGCGGGCCGCGCCGAGGCGGCGAGGCCCGTACCCGGCTTCCGAACGGGGGCAGCGATGACGAGTCCGATGACGCCCGGGTCCGCTCCTGGCGGCGGATCAGGGCCGACCTACCGGGTGCCCGAGCGGGTGCCGGTCACGACCGGCCGCTACCTCGTCGTGTTCGGCGCCGATGTCGGCGGTGACGAGACCGCCATGGCCGACACGCTGCGTTCGGTGACCGGCGCGTCGTCGATCCTCAGCGCCAGCGATTTCGGCGGCGGGCGCATCGACACCGCCCAGGCCCGGGGTGCCGAGGCGACGATGCTGCCGGCGCTCGGCTTGGCGGTGGTGAGCGTCGATCCGTCCCGGGCGACGACGATGCGGGGCCTGGCCGCCGGCGACGGCCGGATCGTGGCCGTCGAGCCCGAGCTGATCCACCACGTCCTCGGCCCCCGGCCCGCGGCCGACGGGCTCAGCGCCGAGTACCTCCGGGGCTACCGAGACGCGGTCGCCCACCTCTACGAGCTGGCGACCGCCGGCGCGGTCGCCGAGGGGCCGCTGTTCGCCGACACCGACGAGCTGACCTGGGGACTCCAGGCCACGGCGGCGGCCGGGTCACCGTTCACCGGCGCCGGCATCCGCCTGGCGGTGCTCGACACCGGCCTCACGCTCGGCCACCCCGACCTCGACGGCCGCACCGTCGTCGCCGAGTCGTTCATCGACGGCGAGACCGCCGAGGATGGCCACGGCCACGGCACCCACTGCGTCGGCACCGCGGCCGGCTCGACGAGCCCGCCCCGGGCGCCCGAGGTGCCCCGCTACGGCGTGGCGCCCGACGTCGAGATCTACGCGGGCAAGGTCCTGTCGAACGAGGGCTCGGGCGACGACACCGGGATCCTGTCGGGCATCAACTGGGCGCTCGAGAACGGCTGCGCGGTGATCTCGATGTCGCTCGGCGCCGACGTGGAGACCGTGTCGACGGCCTACGAGACGGTCGGGCGCCGCGCCCTCGCCGCCGGCTCCCTGATCGTGGCCGCGGCCGGCAACAACGCCCGCCGGGCCGACGGTGACCCGGGCTTCGTCGGGATCCCGGCGAACAGCCCGTCGATCATGGCGGTCGCCGCGGTCGACCCGAACCTGGTGATCGCCGACTTCTCGGCCCGGTCGAACCCGGTCGAGGGCGGCCAGATCGACATCGCCGGTCCGGGCGTCGACGTGTTCTCGTCGTGGACGTTGCCCGACCGCTACACCACGATCTCGGGCACGAGCATGGCGACGCCCCACGTCGCCGGGATCGCCGCGCTGTGGTCGGAGGCGACCGGCCTGACCGGCGAGGCGCTGTGGGCCCGTCTCACCGAGGCCGCCATACGCCTCGAGGAGCCATCGGTCGACGTCGGCGCCGGCCTCGTTCGGGCCCCGGTCGAATGACCGGCGAACCTGACCAGGGCGCGGCCGGGTCGACGAGCGATCCCTTCGGCCCGACTGGCCACGACGAGACCCCGACCGGGCCGACCGCGGATCCTTCTTCCGGCGCGGCTGTTCAGGGAACGAGCACGGTCTGGCAGCGGGTGATCGTGACCGCGGCCGACGAGGCGATGGGCCACCTCGACGACCTCGCCGACCGGCTGCGGACGGCGGGGATGGACGTCGAGCGGGTGCTGGGCATGGGCGTGATCACCGGCTCCGTGCCGCTCGAACGCCGCGCCGCGCTCGTCGAGGTCGACGGCGTCGCCGGCGTGGAGGACGAGCGCACGTTCTCGACCCCACCGCCGCCCTCCGACATCCAGTAGCCCCCGCCTCCGTCAGTCGCCGAACGCCTCGAACGCCGCGCCTTCCTCCTCCTTCGAGTAGCGGCGGAAGGCAATCTTCGTCTCGGTGCGGGTGACGCCGTCGAGCTTGTTGATCACACCCGTCACGAGGTCGGCGATCTCGTCGTGGGTCGACGTCCGGATGATGGCGACGATGTCGGGGCTGCCGCCGGCGACGAGGTACGTCTCTCGCACCCCGTCAACCTGGGCGAGGTCCCGGGCGAGCGTGTCGATGTGCGCCGGCTCTGCCGTCACCAGAACGATCGAGGTGATCCAAGACATCGGGCGGAGCTCCTGGTCGTGGCGTCGTCGAACGGCCGGCGGCGGGCCGGGGCCCACCAATGCCGGTCGCCCAGACGATGCCACACCCCACTCCGCCCGCGACGCCCGCTCCACCACACCGAACTGGCCTACAGAATCGACGTCCCAGCCGCAGATCGGTAGACCAGAACGGCCTGGCGTTGGCGGGCGGGCAGTCGGTCGGGGCGGGCGGGGATCAGCCGCCCTCGTGGAGGGCGGCGTGGACGCGGTCGCGCAGCTCGTTGGCCTCCGAGCGGGTGAGGGTGCGCTCCGGGTGGCGGAGGACGACCCGGACGAGCACGTTCTTCTGGCCGTCGCGGAGCCCGAGGCGGGCCCGGGCCGGCACCGGCACGTCGTCGCCCGGCGTCTCCGAGAGGACCTCGACGGCCTCGACGCTGCGGGCGTCCGCGCCGAGTGCCTCACG
The DNA here is from genome assembly GCA_034211175.1 of Actinomycetota bacterium. Taxonomy (GTDB): domain Bacteria; phylum Actinomycetota; class Acidimicrobiia; order Acidimicrobiales; family CAIXPF01; genus JAXHUH01. The sequence continues at coordinate 4,736 of JAXHUH010000224.1, read as the reverse complement.
TACCCGGTCGCCGAGGAGCTCGGCGTCGAGGGCCGGGTCGACGGCCACTGACACGTCCCGGACGATCGGCGGCTGGTCCGACACCGACTCCCACGGACCGAGGTGGAGCATCTGCGCCGCGACCCGGGAGTCGTCGCTGCGGAGCAGGCGGATGTCGGGCACGCCCTTGCGCAGCATCAGCAGGCGATCGAGGCCGAGGCCCATCGCCAGCCCGGTCCACTCGCCGGGGTCGATCCCGGCCCGCTCGAGCACCGCCGGGTCGGCCATCCCGCACTCGCCGATCTCGACCCAGGTGCCGTCGTCGGCGAGCACGTCGATCTGGAGCCCGTCGGTCGTGTACGGGTGGACGCGGGCCTCGGTGCGCCACTCGACGTGGGGCAACACGGCCCGGACGACCGTGGCGATCATCGCCTCCAGGTCGGCCGTGGTCAGCGGGTCGCCGCGGCGCACGCGCCACAGGTCGACCTGGTGGGGCGTGCCCACGTGGAGCCGGTCGATCACGTCGCGCCGGTGGACCATGCCGGGGCAGGCAACGAGCACGTCGGCGGGCGGGACCGGCTCGGTGGCGGCGAGACGGCGGAGCGCGACCGGGACCATCGCCGAGGTGTGGGTGCGCAGCAGGCACGTGTCACTCACGTAGCGGGTGTAGCGGCGGTCCCGTGCGGTGGCCTCAGGGGGGTAGCCGAGGCGGTCGTAGTTGTCCTCGACCGACACGATCGGGCGGTCGCGGTGGACGACGACCTCACATCGCCATCGCCGGGCCAACGCCGAAGTCGCGGCGTCGACCAGGTGCTGGACGGCATGCGGGCCAGCCTGGGGGTCGGTGAGGTCGCGCAGGTCGAGCGCGGCGGTGATCCTCGGGAGATCGGCCCAGTCGTCGGAAGCGGCGTCGGAGGACGGGGTGTGGGTCGCGGACATCGGTGCTCCTGGAGCGGTGTGATCGGGTGAGCAGTGACGTGCTCCCCCCGGCCGCTCGGGCGTTCGATGCCGCCGGCGCCGTTCCTACGACGCGAGGATGCGTCGTCCGGTCGAGCCCACCCGGCGGCCGAAGTCGGCCGGGGGGCACGGAAATCGCTCGGACCATCGCATCACCGGCCACGCTAGCGCGACCGCTCCCTGTCACCCCGACCCGTTCCTCGTTCCCATCCGGCACCTCGCACGCACCCGGCGACCCCGAACGTGCTCGCGACGCCAGGCCGCCGGGCAGGGAAACCCGTCCCGCAGGGTCGGGCGGGCGAACTACGTTGCCGGCGTGCCGACCGCGTCTGCTCCCGCCAGCCCGTCCGACATCATCGGGTCCCTCGTCGCCGCCTCGTCGCCGGCGGTGTCCCCCGACGGCAGCCAGGTGGCGTTCGTCGTGTCCCGGACCGACGTCGACGCCAACACGTACCGCTCCCAGGTGTGGATCGCCGACACCGACGGCTCGACCCGGCCGCGCCCGCTGACCGACGGCCGCCACGGCGGCGGCTCGCCGGTGTGGTCGCCCGACGGCCGGTTCCTGGCGTTCACGTCGAGCCGGGGCGAGGAGAAGACCGGCAAGTCGTCGCTCCACGTGCTCCCGGTCGACGGGCCGGGCGAGACGATCACGGTCTGCACCCGCAAGGAGGGAATGTCCGAGGTCGCCTGGTCGCCCGACGGGACCATGCTGGCGTTCGTGTCCCGAGCCCGGGACGACCGCTACGACGAGGACGACGCCGCCAAGCAGCCGGCCCGGAAGATCACCCGGTTCGTGAGCCGGCTCGACTCGGAGGGCTGGGTCTACGACCGACCCGAGCACATCTGGGTCGTCCCCGCCGACGGGACCGTCCCGCCCGAGGACCTGACCCCGGGCGAGTTCCACTTCCGGTCACCGTCGTGGCTGCCCGACTCGAGCGGCCTCGTCGTCAGTGGTGAGGGCCACGACACGTGGGACCGCGACCTCGCCACCGACCTCCACCTCGTCACCCTCGACGGCGAGCGGCGCCGTCTGACCGAGGCGACCGGCATCTACTCGTCACCGTCGGTCAGCCCCGACGGCACCCGGGTCGCCTTCCTCGGCGTCGACGACCCGGAGAACGACGTGCAGAACGCCAAGGTCGGCATCCTCGACCTCGCCGGCGGCCCCCACCGCTGGGTGAGCACCGGGCTCGACCGACCGTTCACACCGATGCCGGGCGCCCGGGCGCCGATCTGGCGCGACGACCACCTGATCAGCTCGGCCGAGGACCGGGGCTCCAGCCGGTGCTACCGGGTCGACCCTGCCGGCGAGCGGGCACCGGAGCCGTTCACCCCGGAGGGCGTGACGATCCCGGGCTTCGACGCAGCGGCCGATGCCGTGACCGTGGTCGTCGCCCTCGCCACGCCGACGACCCCGCCGGAGATCCACGTCGTCACCGGCGACGGCGAGACCCGCCGCCTCACCCACCTGACCGACCGGCGCAGCGCCAGGACGGCGCCCCGTCCGATGGAGCACTTCCTGGCGCCGTCGACCGACGGCGCCGAGGTCGACACCTGGGTCCTCACCCCGCCCGACTTCGACCCCGAGGGCTCCTACCCGGTGCTGCTCAACGTCCACGGCGGTCCGTTCACCCAGTACGGCTACGGCTACTTCGACGAGGCCCAGTTCCAGGCAGCGGCGGGGTTCCTGGTCGTGATGTCCAACCCCCGGGGCAGCTCGGGGCGGGAGACGGCGTGGGGCCAGGCGATCATGGGCCCGAAGCACGCCACGGCCCCGGGGCGGGGGTGGGGCAGCGTCGACGTCGACGACGTGCTCGCCGCGCTCGACGAGGCCCTCCGCCGCTACACGGCCGCCGACCGCGACCGGGTCGGGGTGCTCGGCGGCAGCTACGGCGGCTACATGGCGTCGTGGCTCGCCGGCCACCACGGTGACCGGTTCAAGGCGATCTGCTCGGAGCGGTCGGTGAACAACCTGCTGTCCGAGGAGTGGAACAGCGACATCGCCACGCTGTTCCGCACCCACCACGGGCCGACCCACATCGAGGACCCGGACGAGTACCGGCGGATGTCGCCGATCACATACGTGGAGCGGATGACGACGCCGATGCTGATCCTCCACTCCGAGGACGACCTGCGCTGCCCGATCGTCCAGGCCGAGGAGCTTTTCGTGGCGTTGCGCCTCCTCGACCGCGACCCGACCTTCTACCGGTTCCCGGCCGAGAGCCACGAGCTGACCCGCTCCGGCTCCCCCAAGCACCGCATCGAGCGCGCCGACATCATCCTCGACTTCTTCCGCACCCACCTGATGCCCGCTACCGCCTGACCGCCTCGACCCCGTTCTGGTCTACGCGTCGGGCCGCGCAAGCCCAGGTCACCGGGCCGACGATGTAGACCAGAACGGCGCGGTGTCACAGCCCGCGCCTACCGGGGATCGAACCTGATCCCCGGGAGGACGGAACCATGCGGCGGGCGGCGACGACACTGACGGCGGCGATGATCGTGGCGAGCGGGTGCGGGGGCTTCGAGATCTCCTCGGTGGACGATCGTTCCGCCGGGGAGAACACGACGACGACCGTGGACCTCGACGACCTGAACGTGCTCGAACGGGCTCGCGAGGTGTGCGCCCCGACGACGCGCCACGTCCGACTGGGCGACGAGGGGGCGACGCTCACGGTCGACACCGAGGGCGAGGACCCGCTCGACTCCCCCGGCGCGTCGTTCGTGGACCTCTTCTGCGTGATCGACGAGCTCGACGTCCCCGACGTGATCGTCGCCCGCATGGAGAACACCCGCGCCCTCGACGGCGCCCAGACCGCCGAGTGGGGCGACCTCTCGGCATTCTGGTCCTACCACCCCGACTCCGGCTTCGAGCTGATCGTCTCCGACCTCACCGAGTCGACAGCAGGCTGATCCGCCATCAGGAACCGAATGCCCGGATTCGTGGACCTGACGCCACGGAAGCCCCTCTGCAAGAGTGACGAAGTGACTGCGCCAGACGATGTCCCCAGCTATCGAGACCTGATCCTGCCAACGCTGCGAGCAGTCGACACGCTCGGCGGCTCGGCGCAGGCGAGGGAGATCACGGCACAAGTCGTCGAATCGGAGCAGGTCGACGAAGCGACGCTGGAGCTCACCTACGACACGCGGGACAAGTCTATCTATTTGGATCGGCTCGACTGGGCACGCTCGTATGCGAAGCTGAGCGGGGCACTCGATTCTCCCAAGCGCGGCCTCTTCCTACTCAGCACCCTGGGCAAGGAGATCCTCGCGAAGCCCGAACAGGAAGCTCAGTCCCACATCTTCGCCCTCGACAGAGCCGTGAGGGAAGCGCGGAGGGCGTCCCCCAAGAAGCAGGAGGACGCAGGCCATGACCGCGGGCCCTCCGATGAGCCCGGCGAGACGTCTCCGCTTCCCGACGACGAGGACGATGATTCGAGCTGGCGACAGGACCTCCTCTCTCGCCTTCACGCACTGACCCCCGGAGGCTTCGAGGAGTTCGTGGTCTTCCTCCTGAGATCGTATGGACTCCAGATGTCACGAGTAGGAGGAACCGCGGACGAGGGGATCGACGGAATCGGGCTCGCAGCGATCAACGATGTCCTGTCCACACGCGTTGCGGTCCAGGCCAAGAAGTACGAGATGAACAAGGCGATCTCCCGCGAGCAGGTGGCGTTGTTTCAGCCCCGAATGGTCATGGCGAATGTGATTCGGTGATGTGCGGGTGCGCGGAAGAGCCCTTCTGAGCTGGGAAGATGTGGGTTGTCGAGATCCACAAGCTCCAGAACAGAAGGGCTCCGCGG
>JAXHUH010000223.1:0-2125 GCA_034211175.1 Actinomycetota bacterium | reverse complement strand
GGGTCGGGCACGACGCACCCGCCCGTGGGCACGGCGAGGGGCCCGTACCCGGCGACGTGCCCGTGGCCGTGGATCCCGATGAACCACAGGCGGGTGAGGTCGGCCATCCTGGCCCCTGACGGTGCCGGCGACAGGTTTCGCCGACGATCACCAGGCGGGCCTCACCCGAGGTGAGGGCCGAGGCGAGGCCGCGGATCGGAGGACACAGGTGCGGGCAGCTCGGATCCACGGTGTGCGCGACGTGCGGGTCGACGACGTCGACGAGCCGGTGCCGGCGCCCGGCCACCGCGTCGTGCGCATCACCGGGGTCGGGATCTGCGGCTCCGACCTCCACTGGTTCACCGAGGGCGGTATCGGCGATGCGGTGCTGCGCGAGCCGCTCGTCCTCGGCCACGAGATGGCCGGCGTCGTCGAGGACGGGCCGCTGGCCGGCACCCACGTCGGGCTCGACCCGGCCGCGCCGTGCGGGGCGTGCGAACCGTGCAGGGACGCGCTCGAGCACCTGTGCCCGCACATGGCCTTCGCCGGCCACGGGTCCACCGACGGGGCGCTGCGGGAGCGGATGGTGTGGCCCGAGGACCGCCTCGTCCCCCTGCCGGTCGGGCTCGACGGTGCGACCGGCGCGCTCCTCGAGCCGCTCGGTGTCGCCATGCACGCCGTCGACCTGTCCCACGTGCGCGCCGGCCAGACCGTCGGTGTGGTCGGCTGCGGCCCGATCGGGCTGCTCACGATCATGGTGCTGCGCACGATGGGCTGCGTCGTCCACGCCGTGGAGCCGCTGGCCCACCGGCGCGACGCGGCCGCCGGGGCCGGGGCGATCACGGCCGGCGACAACGCGGCGCCCGAGTCGCTCGACGCGTGCCGGTCGGTGTTCGAGGTGTCGGGCACCGACGACGGCCTCGAGAGCGCGGGCCGGATGGCGAGGCTCGGCGGGCGGGTCCTGCTCGTGGGCATCCCCGACGGCGACCGCACCTCGTTCCCGGCGTCGCTGATGCGGCGCAAGGCGATCACCATGGCGCCGGTGCGGCGCATGACCCTCGATGCCTACCGCCGGGGCGTGGCGCTCGTCGCCGACGGTCGCCTCGACCCCGCCCCGCTCGCCACCCACCGGTACCCGCTCCATCGGGCCGCCGAGGCGTTCGACGTCGCCTCCCGCCGCGAGGGACTCAAGATCGTCGTCGACGTCGCCCCGGCGCCATCGTGAGACCTCTCGGCGTGGCGATGACGACCGCTCCGGGCCGGGCGGAGGCCGCGTGCCCCTTCGGGCCCGACGGCGCGTCCGCGCAACTGATCACGCGAGACGTCGGCGCTCGACGACGTCGAGGACGAGGTGCAAGAGCTCGTCGACCCGGTTCGTGATCCCGAACGCACCTGTCGGCAGGCCCTTCTCCCGCTGGTAGTTCGTGATGTAGAAGATCACGGCGAACGGCAGCGCGAGTTCGCGGAGCTTCTCGAGGAACCCGAGGCCGCCGTCTTCCGGTCGGTCGATGTCGGAGATGACGAGATCGTACGCTGCCTTTCGCAGCGCTTCGATGCCCTCGTTCGACGTCACGACCTGGTCGACCGCCATACCCATGCTCTCCAGGAGCCGCTTCTCCTGGACGTTGTTCGTGGGTTGGTCGTCGACCCACAGGATGCGAATGCCCCGCGTGATGTCCAGGTTACGACGGGCGCGGGCTTCGGCGCCCCGTCGCTGGGACGAGCTGATTGCCGTGAGGCTGGCATCGGTCGCCGAGTCGAGTGCCTCCTCCACACCGGCGAACTCGGCGGCGACGCCGGCGGCTTGGAGCTTCGTGAGGCGCGACCCCAGTGATCTGGTGAGGTCGCGCCCGAGATAGACGACGACGAAGAAGGCGAAGCCGACCCAGAGCAGCGTCGGGAGCACGTCGATCAGAGAGACGACGCGATCGCCTTCGTCTGCTCCATAGATCATCGCTCACCTCTGCACTGCGGTCCTTCGCCCGGCGCTCTGCTCTACGCATCGGCCCAGATGGTCACGCACGTTATCGGGCTCTTCGGATCTGAGCGGGGTGGGTGGCGTGCGGTGACGTCGACCGGGGGCGGTTGAGGGGTCCGCGAACGAGAACAGGGGCTCAACGAATCTGGAGGTGTCTTACGTCAACCG
>JAXHUH010000222.1:0-18944 GCA_034211175.1 Actinomycetota bacterium | reverse complement strand
CCCGGACCCATCGGGTCCGGGCCGCGGCTCGATCCGGTTCCGGTCGCCCGCGCTCAGCGGGGCGTGTCGCTCAGCGGGCGACGAAGTACTTGGCGCGGGGGTGGTGGCAGATGATGGCCGAGGTCGTCTGCTCCGGCTGGTACTGGTAGCCGGTCTCCTCGTTCACCTCGATGCCGATGCGGTCGGCGTCGAGCAGCTCCGCCACCTTCTCGTTGTCGGCCAGGTCAGGGCACGCCGGGTAGCCCCACGAGTAGCGGCCGCCGCGGTACTTCTGGCGGAACAGGCCCTGGAGGCTGGGCCCGTCCTCGTCGACGAAGCCCCACTCGGTGCGGATCCGCTTGTGCCACAGCTCGGCCAGGGCCTCGGCCATCTCCACGCCGATGCCGTGGAGCAGCAGGTAGTCCTGGTAGCGGTCCTCGGCGAACAGCTTCGCCGTCTCATCGGAGACCCGCTGGCCCATCGTCACGATGTGGAAGCCGGCGTAGTCGGCCTCACCGCTGGAGACGGAGCGGAAGAAGTCGGCGATGCACAGGTACGGCTCCTTCGTCTGGCGGGGGTAGGAGAACCGCAGCCACTCGGCGTTGCGGTTGTCGTCCTTCCACACCACGAGGTCGTCGCCGTCCGAGTTCACCGCGAAGTACCCGTACACGACCTGGGGGACGAGCAGGTCGTTCTGCTTGGCGTTGGCCAGCTGCTCGCGCAGGATCGGACGGATCCGGTCCTTGAACTCGGCGTCGTTCTCGTCGCCCTCGGGACGGAACTGCCACTGGTTGCGGAACAGCGCCGTCTCGTTGACGTAGCCGGCGATCTCGTCGATCGAGATGCCCTTCACGACCTTGGAGCCGACGAACGGCGGTGTGAACACCGGGTTGTCGGTGACGACGTCGGGGGAGCGCTCCGGGATCGTCGACGGGTCGACCTCGGTCTTCTCCCGCTTCGGGATGTTGCGCCCGCCGAGCGCCCGGCCCCAGTCGGGGTCGTCCTCCTCGCTGCCGCGTCGGATGTCGCCGAGGCGGTCCATCACCCGCAGGCCCTCGAACGCGTCCTTGCCGTAGAACACCCGACCCTCGTAGACCTCGCGCAGGTCGCGCTCCACGTAGGTCCGGGTGAGGGCGGCGCCGCCGAGGATGACCGGGATCCGCGACAGGTCGCGATCGTTCAGCTCCTCGAGGTTGTCCTTCATGATCAGCGTGCTCTTCACGAGCAGGCCGCTCATGCCGATGGCGTCGGCGTCGACCTCGACGGCCTTCTCGATCATCTCGGCGATGCTGATCTTGATGCCGAGGTTGTGCACGTCGTAGCCGTTGTTCGTGAGGATGATGTCCACGAGGTTCTTGCCGATGTCGTGGACGTCGCCCTTCACGGTGGCGAGGACGATCTTGCCCTTCGAGGAGCTCTCGCCCTCCTCGCGCTCCATGTGGGGCTCGAGGTGGGCGACCGCCGCCTTCATCGTCTCGGCCGACTGGAGCACGAACGGCAGCTGCATCTCGCCCGAGCCGAACAGCTCGCCGACGACCTTCATGCCGGCGAGGAGGTGCTCGTTGATGATGGCGAGCGGGGCGATGCCCTCGGCCATCGCCCGGTCGAGGTCGTCGGGCAGGCCGTCGCGCTCACCGTCGATGATCCGCTGCGAGAGGATCTTGCCGATCGGCCAGTCGGAGCGGTCCTCCTTGACCTTCGTCGCCACCTTCACGTCGGCGAACACGTCGAGGAGCTTGGCCAGCGGGTCGTAGTCCGCGGCGCCCTCGGACAGCGCACCGTCGGCGCCCCTGCGGTCCCAGATCAGGTCGAGGCAGACGTCACGCTGCTCCTCGGGGACCTTGGAGAGGGGAAGGATCTTCGAGGCGTGGACGATGGCCGAGTCGAGGCCCGCCTGCACGCACTCGTGGATGAACACCGAGTTGAGGACGTGGCGGGCCGCGGGGGAGAGGCCGAACGACACGTTCGACACGCCCAGGGTCGTGTACACGCCCGGCAGCTCGGTCTTGATCCGCCGGATGGCCTCGATGGTGCTGATGCCGTCGCGGCGCAGGTCGTCGTCGCCGGTGGACAGCGGGAAGGTCAGCGCGTCGAAGATGAGGTCGCCCGGCGACATGCCGTAGCGCTCGACCGCCAGGTCGTGGATGCGGTGCGCCACCCGCATCTTCCACTCGACGTCGCGGGCCTGGCCCTCCTCGTCGATCAGGAGGCAGATCACCGCGGCGCCGTGGCTCTTCGCCAGCTTGAACACCTTGTCGAGGCGGCTGCCCTCGGCGTCGCCGTCCTCGAGGTTGGCCGAGTTGAGGATGGCCCGGCCGCCGACCCACTTGAGGCCGGCCTCCATGACCTCGGGCTCGGTCGAGTCGAGCACGAGGGGAACGCTGGACTGGGTGGCGAAGCGCTGGGCGAGCTCGTCCATGTCCTGCGTGCCGTCGCGGCCGACGTAGTCGACGCACAGGTCGAGGACGTGGGAGCCGTCCTTCACCTGGTCCTTGGCCATCTGGACGCAGGAGTCCCAGTCCTGCTCGAGCATGGCCTCGCGGAACTTCTTCGAGCCGTTCGCGTTGGTCCGCTCGCCGATGATCATGAACGAGGTGTCCTGGGCGAACGGCTGGAAGCTGTAGATCGAGGTGGCGCCGTCCTCGTGGACCGGGTTCCGCTCGGCCGGGGTGAGGTCCTTGCATCGGCTGGCGATCTCGCGGATGAACTCGACGTCGGTACCGCAGCAGCCGCCGACGACCCGCACACCGAGCTCGGTGATGAACTTGGTGTGGTAGTCGGCCAGCTCCGACGCGGACAGGTCGTAGTGCATCTTCCCGTCGACGACCGACGGCAGGCCCGCGTTGGGCAGGCAGCTGATCGGCATGCGGGCGTGCTGCGAGAGGTACCGCAGGTGCTCGCCCATCTCGGCCGGGCCGGTGGCGCAGTTGATGCCGATCACGTCGGGACCGATCGGGTCGAGCGCGGCCAGCGCGGCCGAGATCTCGGTGCCCGGGAGCATGCGCCCGGTCAGCTCGATCGTGACCTGGAGCTGGATCGGCAGGTCGACGCCGGCCTCGGCCATGGCCTGGCGGGCCGCACTGACGGCGGCCTTGCAACCGAGCAGGTCGTACTGGGTCTCGATGATGAAGAGGTCGATGCCGCCCTCGACGAGGCCGCGGCACTGGTCGAGGTACGCCTGGCGGAGGTCGTCGAAGCGGATCTGGCCGAGGCTGGCGAACTTGGTGCCCGGACCGATCGAGCCGGCGACGAACCGCGGCCGGTCCGGCGTCGAGGCGGCGTCCGCCTCGATGCGGGCGAGCTGCGCGCCGGCGACGTTGATCTCGTGGACCTTGTCCTGGAGGTCGTACTCCGAGAGCGGGATCGAGAACGCGCCGAACGTGTTGGTCTCGACCACGTCGGCGCCGGCCTCGAGGTAGTCCCGGTGCATCTGGCGGACGATGTCGGGACGCGTCAGCACAAGGTTCTCGTTGCAGCCCTCCAACGCGGGTCCGCCGAAGTCGTCGGCGGTGAGCTCTTGCGTCTGGAGATAGGTGCCGCCGGCCCCGTCATAGATGACGACGCCGCGCGCGACTGCTTCGAGGAACCCACTCATGGTGAGCAAGGCTATCGGGACGCGCGACACGCTCGATGCGGGCGGCCGGCCACTCAACGCGCGTGCCGGCTGGTTCGACCTTCGCAGGTCGGGCCGGGTGCCCGGCGGCATCGAACATGGCAAGGGTACCGCTGTCGCAGCGCCCGACTACGGTCGCCGATCGTGAAGGTCTACACGCGCAAGGGCGACGACGGGACCACCGGGCTGTTCTACGGTGGCCGGACCGCCAAGGACGCCGACCGCCCACGGGCCTACGGCGCGGTCGACGAGGCCCAGGCGGCGCTGGGCCTGGTCAGGGCGGTGTGCGAGCGGCCGTCCGAGCTCGACGAGCTCCTCGTGCGCATCTGCCACGACCTCTACGTGCTGATGGGGGAGCTGGCCACGCTGCCCGAGAACCGCGCCAAGCTCACCGCGGGGACGACACTCGTCACCGAGGAGATGGTCACCGCGCTCGAGGCCGACATCGACGCCACCTCCGAGCGCTTCGCGATGCCGACCGAGTTCGTGATCCCCGGTCAGAACGAGATCGCCGCCCGCCTCGACGTCGCCCGGACGGTCGTGCGACGGGCCGAGCGCGACTGCGTCGTCGTCCACGTCGACGGCTCCCACGTGCTCGCGTACCTCAACCGGCTGTCCGATCTCGTGTGGACGCTGGCCCGCTGGCAGGAGGGCGACGCCCTGGCGTCCCGCTCGGCCGGCTGAGTGCGGGGTCGACCGGCGTCGCGCCGGGCCGCGACGGGTGCGGTCCGCCCGTCGGGCGGGCCGATAGGGTCGGGCGACCGTGTCGGGCCGTACCAGGAGGGTCGTGGGCCGTGGCCGAGGTGCAGATCGAGGTCGCCGAGGAGGCGCCGTCGGAGGTCTCGGCGTTCGCCGTGGCCGTGTTCGAGGGGTCGCTCGATGACACGGGCGTGTCGACCGACTACCTCGCGGCGCGCGGCTTCGAAGGCAAGGTCGGCCAGGCCGTCTCCGTGCCCGGGGCGAACGGGACCGGCGCCCTCGTCCTCGTCGGCCTCGGGCCCGCCGGCGGGACCAGCCGCCACGACGCCCGCCGGGCCGGAGCCTCGCTCGCACGCGCCGGCCGGCGCCACACCACGATCGCGATGCGCCTCGACGGCCCGATCGGCGGCGACGTCGAGCTCGTGACCGCACTGGCCGAGGGCGCCCACCTCGCGGCCTACGAGTTCCTCACCCTCAAGTCCGACCCGAAGCCGGGCAAGCTCGAGCGCATCGTGCTCGTCGCTCCCGGCCTCGACGGCGACGCCGTGACCCGGGCCCTCGCCGGCACCGCGGCGGCCCGCTGGGCCCGCGACCTGGTCAACACCCCCGGCGGCGATCTCACCCCGGCTGAGCTGGCCCGGTCGGTGCGCGACAAGCTCGCCGACACCGACCTCGGGGTCGTCATCCGCAAGCGCCGCGAGATCACCGACATGGGCCTCGGCGGCCTGCTCGGGGTCAACCGGGGCTCATCCAACCCGCCCCGGTTCATCGAGGTCTCCTACCAGCCCGAGGGTGAGCCGGTCGCGACGGTCGCCCTCGTCGGCAAAGGCATCACGTTCGACTCCGGCGGGCTGTCGATCAAGCCCGGCCAGGGGATGATGACGATGAAGAGCGACATGGCCGGCGCCGCCGCCGTGCTCGCCACCATGACGGCCCTGCCCGCCGTCGCGCCGCCGGTCGCGGTGACCGCCTACGTCGCCGCCACCGACAACATGCTCGGCGGGGACGCCACCCGGCCCGGCGACGTCCTGAAGATCCGCAACGGCAAGACGATCGAGGTGCTCAACACCGACGCCGAGGGGCGCCTCGTGCTGGCCGACGCCCTCTCGGTCGCGAGCGAGGCGACGCCCGACGTGATCGTCGACCTGGCCACCCTCACCGGCGCGTGCATGGTCGCGCTCGGCCCGAAGATCGCCGGGCTGTTCACCAACGACGACGAGCTCGCCGGTTGGCTGCGGGCGTCGGCCGACCACACCGGCGAGCGGATCTGGCCGCTGCCGATCCCCGACGACTACCGCAAGATGATCGACTCGACCGTCGCCGACATGAAGAACATCGGCGGCCCCCACGGCGGCGCCATCACCGCTGCACTGCTCCTCAAGGAGTTCGTGGGCGACGGGATCGCCTGGGCCCACCTCGACATCGCCGGCCCGTCGTTCACCGACAAGGACGAGGCCGAGATCACCAAGGGCGGGACCGGCTTCGGTGTGCGCCTGCTCCTCGACCTGATCACCCGCATCGGCAACGAGCGGGCATCCTCCGGCGACACCGCCGGCTGACGGGCGGGGCCCGCGCCGCGGTCGGGCCTTGACTTCGAGCGCGCTCGAAGGGCTTCGATGGCATCGATGAGCGCGAGCGACACGACGACGAACCAACCACCGGGTGCCCCGATGCCCACGGCCGCGCTCGGGCCCGGTGGGCCGACGGTGTCGCGGCTGGCGTTGGGGACGATGACCTTCGGGGTCGAGACCGACGCCGAGGTCGCCCACCGCCAGCTCGACCGGTTCGTCTCCGCGTGCGGCACCCTGATCGACACCGCCGACGTCTACGGGGGCGGCGAGTCGGAGCGCATCATCGGCCGGTGGCTCGCCGATCGCCGCCCCGACGACGTGATCGTGGCGACCAAGGGCCGCTTCGCGCCGCCGCCGGGCTCGCCGGGTGCGTCGCGGCGCAGCCTCGTCCGATCGGTCGACGCCAGTCTGGCGCGCCTCGGCGTCGACGCCATCGACCTCTACTTCGTCCACGGCTGGGACGCCGACACCCCGGTCGAGGACACCCTCGACACGCTGAGCGGCCTGGTCCGGGCGGGCAAGATCCACCAGCTCGGCTGGTCGAACGTCACCGGTTGGCAGCTGAGCCGCATCATGACCACGGCCCGGTTGGGCGGCCACGTCGTGCCCGGTGTGCTCCAGCCCGAGTACAACCTCATCGACCGCGAGGCCGAGTGGGAGCTGCTGCCCGCCTGCCTCGACGAGAACCTGGCCGTGACGCCGTGGGCGCCGCTCGGCGGCGGTTGGCTGACCGGCAAGTACTCCCGGACCGAGCGCCCGAGCGGCGCGACCCGCCTCGGCGAGGACCCGGGGCGGGGCGTCGAGGCCTACGACCGACGCAACACCGCGCGGACGTGGCGCATCGTCGACGCGGTGACCGGGATCGCCGACCGGCACGGACGCCCGCCGGCCCAGGTCGCGCTGGCGTGGCTCCTGGCGCGTCCCGGGGTGGCGTCGGTCCTGCTCGGCGCCCGCACCGTGGACCAGCTCGACCAGAACCTGGCCGCCGCCGACCTGGCGCTGACCGACGACGAGCTCGCCGAGCTGACCCGGGTGTCCGCGCCCGGCCTGCCCGCCTACCCGTACTCGGTGGTGGAGGACTTCGCCGGGCTCACCGTCTGGCGCGACCTCGGCACCCACGGCTGATCCCGGCGGACGAACACGGCGCGCCCGTTTGGCCGATGATCGGGCCGTCGAGCGGTCGGGCGGTCAGGCGGTCAGGCGGTGAGGACGTCCCGGAGGTCCCACGCGTCGGCCAGGACGCGGTCGGCCGTCGTCGGGCCGACCAGGCGGCGGAGGTGGACCGCGACCGTGTCGCGGGGGAGGCCGAGCCCGACCAGCTCCTCGGCCAGGCGCCCGGCACGGGCCGGGTCCGTGGTCGCCACGTGGTCCTCGTGCGCGGCCCGCCAGTGCTCGTGCTCCACGCGCAGCTCCTCGGGCAACCGGGTGAGCTGGTGGGCCGCCAGGGGAGCGAGGCGCCGGCGCACGGCCAGGCCCTGTGCGTGGCGGGTGGCTGCGCCGAACTGGCACAGGCGCAGCACGGTGCGGGAGAACGGCGCGTGGCGACCGGTCCCGCCCTTGACCCCGAGCGAGCGGGCCCACACGTCCGGGTCGACGCAGAACCCGTCGGGTGCGGTGTCGAGCCCGTCGACGAACCGTCGCAGCAACCACATCGCGGTCGGCCCGAGCACCGGCAGCCAGAACCGCTCCGCGTACCAGGACCGCGGATCGTGGCCGAGCTGATCGATCACCGGGTCGGGCCAGTGGTGGACGTGGAGCGTGGCGACGGCGGTCGGCGAGGGCTCGATGGTGGTCACGTGGTCCTCCGGGGAGGCGGGGTCACCGAGGGGAAGATGCACATCAAGTTATTTCATGCACTTTCCGTGTCTTATGGGACCATTCGCCTGGCACGGTGCGCCGTCGGCCACGGACGTCGGCACCCTGCTCGCGGTCGCGGCGGCGGTCGTGCTCGTCGGCAACCTCCGCGAGCAGTACTAGCGGCGCTGACCGGTGTGAACCGCGCCGAACCGGTGTCGGGCGCGCCGCTCGTCGGTGGCATGCTCGACGGCCGTGGCGGTCACCCCCGACGTTCCCGAACCGGTCGAGGTCGAGCGGCCCGAGGTCGAGCGGCCCGAGGTCGAGCCCGATCCTTGGGCCCTCCAGCTCGTCGTGCGGGTCGAGCGCGCCTCGCCGCCGTCGGCGACCGCGGCGCTCGAAGCCGCGGCGATGGCCGTCGTCGCGTTGTTGGCCGACGAGCGCACCGCCGACCTCGACGGCCCCTGGCGCGAGCCGGTCCGGCGGTGGAGCTCGGGCCGGATCCGCAAGATCGCCAAGCGGGCCCGGGGCGCCCGCTGGGACGCCGTCGGTGCGCTCGACGGCGTGACCGTCGCCCACCGGGGTGCCGAGGCCCGGGCGCTGGTGCCGGGCCCGATTGCCACCGCACCGCCGGCGCTGGCGAAGCTCCAGGTCAGCGGCCTCGAGCTCGACGACCCCGACCGAGTGGAGGTCCCGCCGCCCGGCTGGTCCGGGCCGGTGCTGGCCCTCAACCCGTCGGTCGAGATGAGCACCGGCAAGCTCGCAGCCCAGGTCGGCCATGGCGCCCACCTCCTGTGGGCTGCCTCCGACGCCGATCAGCGTCGACGGTGGCTCGACGACGACCTCGCCCTCGTCGTCGTGCACCCCGATGAGGCCCGGTGGAACCAGCTCGTGCCTTCGGCGACGGTCGCGGTGCGTGACGGCGGCTTCACCGAGGTCGCCCCGGGCACGATGACGGTCGTCGCGCTCCGGGCCTGAGGCCGCCCGCGGCCGCGGCGGGCCGGAACGGGGTGGCGACCGTTGCCTAGGCTCGTCCCATGTCGGAGAACGGGCTCGACCGGGGGACGATGAGCGGCCACACCGCCGAGGCGGTGGCGCGGGCCAGGGCGCTCGTCGACGAGGCGGCGCGGGTGGTCGTGCTCACCGGGGCCGGTGTGTCGACCGACAGCGGCATCCCCGACTTCCGCGGCCCGAACGGGGTGTGGACCAGGAACCCGGCGGCCGAGAAGCGGGCCACGCTCGAGCACTGGATGAGCGACCGCCAGGTACGGGTGGAGCGCTGGCAGTCGATGATCGACGGCCACCCCAACAGCCTGCGCGAGCCCAACCCGGGCCACCACGCCATCGTCCACCTCGAGACCCGGGGCAAGCTCGACACGCTGATCACCCAGAACGTCGACGGGCTGCACCACGCCGCCGGCTCCGACCCCTCCAAGGTCGTCGAGATCCACGGCAACACCCGCGAGGTGAACTGCCTCAGCTGCGACGACCGCGCCCCGATGGAGCGGCTGCTCGAGCGGGTCCGGGCCGGGGAGGACGACCCGTCGTGCCGCTCGTGCGGCGGCATCCTCAAGACGGCCACGATCTCGTTCGGCCAGGCGCTCGTCGCGTCCGACCTCGATCGTGCCTCCGAGGCCGCGCGGCGCGCCGACCTGCTCCTCGCCGTCGGCTCGACGCTGTCGGTCTACCCGATCGCCGGCGTCGTGCCGGTGGCCAAGCGCTCGGGCGCCGAGGTCGTGATCGTCAACCTCGAGCCGACCGAGATGGACGAGCTCGCCGACGTCGTCGTGACCGCGTCGATCTCGGCCGTCCTGCCCTCCATCACCGGCGCCGCGTAGACGCGGTCCTGCGGGAGCGGGTCGACCAGCTGCGCGATCAGGTGTGACGGAATAGTCGGACCTGATCGATAGTTGACCTGTTGGCTAGGGTTTCGACGAGAGACCCGGGAGCACAGCGCCCGCCAGCCCCATGCCCGACGGCGTGGCCGACGCAGCTGACGGGCCCACCCGACGAGCACACCGCCGAGAGAACGTCCGCGAGGTCACCCACATGCCGAGCTTCCGAGAGCTCCTCCGTCAGACGAAGGCCGAGATCCGCGAGGTCACGACCTCCGAGGGCGACGAGCTGCGGCGCCAGCCCGGCGTCGTCCTCCTCGACGTCCGCGAGCCCGACGAGTACGAGCAGGGCACGATCCCCGGCGCGCTCCACATCCCCCGGGGCAACCTCGAGAGCCAGATCGAGAACAACGTCCCCGACAAGTCGACCCCGCTGGCCGTCTACTGCGCCGGCGGCGTCCGCTCGGCGTTCGCGGCCAAGACGCTGGCCGAGCTCGGCTACACCGACGTCGTCTCGATCGACGGCGGGTTCAACACCTGGAAGGACCAGGGCCTCGAGTGGAAGGTCCCCTCGGTCCTCACCCCCGAGCAGCGCAACCGCTACCAGCGCCACCTGCTCCTCCCCGAGGTCGGCCAGGAGGGGCAGATGAAGCTCCTCGACGCCAAGGTCCTGCTCCTCGGCGCCGGCGGCCTCGGCTCCCCGGCGGCCATGTACCTGGCCGCGGCCGGCGTCGGCACGCTCGGCATCATCGACATGGACGTCGTCGACGAGTCGAACCTCCAGCGCCAGATCCTCCACAACATGGACCGGGTCGGCGAGCGCAAGGTCGACTCGGCCAAGAAGACCCTCACGCTGCTCAACCCCGATGTGAACGTCGTCACCTACGACGTGCGCCTCAGCGCCGAGAACGTCATGGACGTGCTGGCCGAGTACGACGTCGTCGTCGACGGGGCCGACAACTTCCCGAGCCGCTACCTGCTCAACGACGCCTCGGTGAAGCTCGGCATCCCCGTCGTCCACGGGTCGATCTTCCGCTTCGAGGGCCAGATCACCGTCTTCGACCCCCGCCAGGGCCCGACCTACCGCGACATGCTGCCCGAGCCGCCGCCCGCCGAGCTCGCCCCGAGCTGCGCGGAGGCCGGTGTGCTCGGCGTCCTGCCCGGCATCGTCGGCTCGATCCAGGCGCTCGAGGCGATCAAGCTGATCCTCGGGATCGGCGAGCCGCTGCGCGGCCGCCTGGTCGCGTTCGACTCGCTCGAGATGAGCTTCCGCGAGTTCCGCCTCCGGATCGACCCCGACAACCAGGTCACCTGGGAGAACCGCGAGCGCATCGAGGTCGCCGACCTCGACGGCCTCTGCCTCCCCCGCGTGATCGAAGCGCCCGGCTGAGCCTCGCTCGCCGTCGGGCCAGGGCCCTCCGGTCGAGCTGCGTTCAGCTCGGCTGAGCGGCTGGTCCTCGCTCGCCGGAGGCCCAGGGGGCCGGCTGAGCGGCGGTCGCAGGGCGACCTCTGCTCAGCTCGGACGAGCTGCGTTCGGCTGGTCCTCGCTCGCCGTCGGGCCAGGGCCCTCCGGACGAGCTGCGGTCAGCACGCAGCCGCTCGCCATGCGTCCTGGCGCCCGGGTGTCGCCGATGTCGGTGACCCGGGCGGTCGAGGACGTGACCTGAAACATCGTCGCGAAGTGGGCGGCCCGACCGGACCGGGCGAAGCCGCCGCTAGCATTCGCGGACGTCATGAAGGGCCTCATCCTCTCCGGCGGGGCCGGCACTCGACTGCGTCCGATCACCCACACATCGGCGAAGCAGCTCGTTCCGATCGCCAACAAACCGATCCTGTTCTATGGGATCGAGGACATGGCGGCAGCCGGTATCACCGACATCGGCATCATCGTCGGCGACACGCGCGCCGCCATCATGGACGCGGTCGGCGACGGCTCGCAGTTCGGGGTCCAGGTGACCTACCTGCCCCAGGACAAGCCACTCGGGCTCGCCCACTGCGTCCTGATCGCCCGCGACTTCCTCGGCGACGACGACTTCGTCATGTACCTGGGCGACAACATGCTCCAGCAGGGGCTGAGCGAGTTCGTCTCCCGGTTCGAGGACCGCCGGGTCGCGGCCGCCAGTCCCCGGCTCGGCGAGAACCACGGCGCGTCGCCGGCGGCGCAGATCCTCCTCGCCCACGTCGAGGACCCCCGCAGCTTCGGCGTCGCGGAGATCGACTCGGCGACGGGCGACGTGGCCGCGCTGGTGGAGAAGCCGGAGAACCCGCCGTCCGACCTCGCGCTCGTCGGCGTCTACCTGTTCGACCGCAACGTGCACGAGGCGGTCAGCCAGATCAAGCCGTCCGCCCGGGGCGAGCTCGAGATCACCGACGCCATCCAGTGGCTGATCGACAACGGCCACCGCGTCAACCACGAGATCCTCGAGGGCTGGTGGATCGACACCGGCAAGAAGGACCCGTTGCTCGAGTGCAACCGCCTCGTGCTCGAGACGCTCGAGGGCCGCATCGACGGCGAGATCGACGACGACTCCCGGGTCGAGGGCCGCGTCGTGATCGAGGAGGGCGCCAAGCTCATCGGCGCCCGGGTGCGGGGGCCGGCGATCATCGGCCGCAACAGCCGCATCGTCGGCAGCTACATCGGCCCATACAGCTCGGTCGATGCCGACTGCGAGATCATCGACTCCGAGCTCGACCACTCCGTCGTGCTGGCCAACGCCCGCATCGAGGGCATCCCCCGCCTCACCGACTCACTCATCGGTCGCAACGCAGACGTGCACCGGTCCCGCCGCAAGCCGTTCTCGACGCGTCTCATGCTCGGCGATCACTCGATCGTCGACATCGAGTAGTCGAGCCAACCACCCCCTCCGGAGGAACCGTGGCCGAGATCACCGAGTCCGATGTCATCAGCGGCGTCCAGCTCGTCGACCCGACCGTTCACGCCGACGACCGAGGATTCTTCGTCGAGACCTACCGCCGCCAGTGGTTCCCGCTGGGTCGCGAGATGATCCAGGGCAACCGCGGCGACCGCAAGGCCGGCGCCATCGTCGGGCTGCACTACCACCTGCACCAGTCCGACTACTGGTACGTGCCCAACGGCCGCGCCCGCGTCGTGCTCCACGACCTGCGCACCGGCTCACCGACCGACGGCGCGACCCTGTGCCTCGACCTCGGCGAGCAGGCCGACGGGAGCTTCTCCCACCGCGGGGTCTACATCCCGCCGGGCGTGGCCCACGGCTTCGCGTCGCTCACCGACATGACGATCACGTACCTCGTGGACGGCTACTACAACCCGTCCGACGAGCTCGGCGTCGCCTGGGACGATCCGGCCATCGACGCCGACTGGGGACTCACGGACCCTGTGCTGTCGGCCCGGGACCAGAAGAACCCCCGGCGCGCCGACATCGACCCGGCCGTCCAGCCCCACATCAGCCTGCGCACCTGAGCCCGAGGACACCATGCGACTCTTCGTCACCGGCGGTGCCGGCTTCATCGGTTCGAACTACGTCCGCCACCTGCTCGCCGACACCGACGACTCCGTCGTCGTGTTCGACGCGCTGACCTACGCGGGCAACCTCGACAACCTCAAGGACCTCGACGACGACCCCCGCTACCGGTTCGTGAAGGGCGACATCTGCGACCGCGACGCGGTGCGCAGCGCCATGGACGGCTGCGACCTGGTCGTCCACTTCGCGGCCGAGAGCCACGTCGACCGCTCGATCGTGAGCCCCGACGCCTTCGTGCGCACCAACTGCGACGGCACCAACGTCGTGTGCGACGTCGCCCGCCAGGTCGGCGTCGAGCGGCTGTTGCACATCTCGACCGACGAGGTCTACGGCTCGATCGAGGAGGGCTCGTTCCTCGAGACCGACCCGCTCGGGCCCCGCTCGCCGTACTCGGCGTCGAAGGCCGGTTCCGACCTCATCGCGCTGAGCTACCACTCGACCTACGGGCTGCCCGTGGTGGTCACCCGCTCGTCGAACCAGTTCGGGCCGTACCAGTTCCCCGAGAAGGTCATCCCGCTGTTCGTGACCAACCTCCTCGACGGCAAGAAGGTGCCGCTGTACGGGGACGGCATGAACGTGCGCGACTGGTGCTTCGTCGAGGACAACTGCCGGGCCGTCGACCTCGTCCTCCGCCAGGGTGCGGTCGGCGAGATCTACAACATCGGCCCCGGCAACGAGGTCCCCAACCGGGAGCTGACCGACCGGCTGATCGAGCTGTGCGGCCGCGACGAGTCGAGCATCGAGTACGTGGAGGACCGCCTCGGTCACGACCGCCGGTACTCGATCGACACCACCAAGGTCCGGGCCCTCGGCTGGGAGCCCACTCACGACTTCCCCTCGGCGCTCGAGGCCACCGTCGCGTGGTACCGGGACAACCGCTGGTGGTGGGAACCCCTCAAGAGCGCATGAAGATCCTCCTGACCGGGGCCAACGGGCAGGTCGGCACCGAGCTGGCGCCCCTCATCGGTGACCACCACGAGCTCGTCGCCACCGACATCGACACCCTCGACGTCAGCGACCGCGACGCGGCGCTCGGCGCGATCACCTCGCTCGAGCCCGACCTGATCCTCCACGTCGGCGCGCTCACCAACGTCGACCTGTGCGAGACCGAGCCCGACCAGGCGTGGAAGGCCAACGCGCTCGGCACCCGCCACGTCGCCGACGGCGCCCGCCGGGTCGGTGCCCACGTGACCTACGTGTCGACCGACTACGTGTTCTCCGGGAACCGGGGCACGGCGTACGTGGAGTGGGACGACCCCGACCCGCTGTCGGTGTACGGCCGTTCGAAGCTGGCGGGCGAGCGCGAGCTCGACGGTTCGGCCACGATCGTGCGCACGTCCCTGGTGTGCAGCGCCCACGGCAACAACCTGGTCAAGACGATCCTGCGCCTCGCCGGTGAGCACGATCGGCTGACCTTCGCCGACGACCAGTGGTCGCACCCGACCTTCGCGTCGGACCTGGCGGCCATGATCTGGCGGCTGTCGGTCGATCGGCGGCCCGGCGTGCACCACGTCACCAACCAGGGCGTGGCGTCGCCGTTCGACTTCGCCCGGGCCGTGCTCGAGGCCGCGGGCCACGACCCCGAGCGGGTGTCGCCCATCAAGTACGCCGACCTCACGCCGGCCCGGCCGGCGCCCCGGCCGACGTACTCGGTGCTCGACAACGCCGCGCTCCGGCTCGAGGGCATCGGGCCGACCCGCGACTACCGTGAGCCGCTCGCCGAGGTCGTGGCCGCGCTGCGCAGCTGAGCGGGCACCGCCCACCGGCTCAGGTGGTGGGCCGGGGTGGGCCCCATCTCGTCGGAACACCGGACCCGCACACCCGCCGGCGTGCCCCACCTGCGGGTTCGTCATCCCCCGGGCTCGGCTTCGCGCTTCAGCACCCGGGTGCGCGGGACGACGGGATCACATGGCCTCGTCTTGCGCGCAGCCGCACCGACTCGCCGGTGGGCGCCCCTCGTGACCGGGGCGACCGGTACCGGTCGACGTCGTGGCATCCGCCGGACCTGGGCGGTCGCCGTCGGCGTACCGCTCGTCGTCGTGCTCGCAGTCGGCGCGTGGACGTTCGTGCTCATGCGCAACCAGCGCGACGACTTCGAACGGACGTCGAACGTCGCGGAGGCCGAGCTGGCGACCATCGCCGGCGTCCAGCGCGAGCTGCTCGAGGCGGAGAGCCCGCTGGGCGGCGTGCTCTACGAGATCTACCGGTCGGGCACGCTCGACGAGCAGTGGGATCAGTGGACGGCCCACGCCACGGCGATCGACGCCGAGCTCGACCGCCTCGCCGACATCCTCGAGGGCGACGACGCCGGGCTCCTCGCCGACGCCCGGGCCTCGTGGGCCGGGGTGAACGACGGCGTGGACACCGCCCGGTCGCTGTGGGGGACGGGCGAGGTCGCCGCATCACTGGCCGAAGGGGAGGACCCGTTCGCCGAGTCGGTGTGGGCGCCCCTGAAGCAGACGGAGCTCGCGCTGGCGTCGTTGGCCGTCTCCACCGTCGACGACCTCCGGGAGAGCTCCGATCGGGCCGAGCACGACCAATCGGCCGCCGAGCGGCTCTTCGCCGCGGCCCTGTTCGCGGCGCTCGTGCTGGGCGCGGCCTCGGCCTGGCTGCTGTCGGTGCGCGTGATTCGTCCGCTCGTCTCGCTGCAGCACGTCGTCGCCCGGTTCCGTCGGGGTGAGCTCGACGAGCCCGTCGAGGTGTCCGCCCACGCGGGTCGCGAGATCGCGACCCTGGCCGGTGCGATGGCCGACATGGCGGACAGCCTGCAGCGCAGCCAGAGCCGGCTGCGGACCCAGGCGTACACCGACGGTCTCACCGGGCTCGCCAACCGCCGTGCGTTCACGGAGACCCTGGAGCAATGCGCCGCGAGCGACCGTGAACGGATCGCCGTCGTCCTCATCGACGTCGACGACTTCAAGTGCCTGAACGACACGAGGGGCCACCACGCCGGTGACGAGCTCCTCGTGCACGTCGCGCGCACGCTCCGCTCCGCCGTGCGCGAGGGTGAGGACCTCGTCGCCCGCCTGGGCGGCGACGAGTTCGCCGTCGTCGTGCGCGCCGCCGAGCCCCTCGGCGCGGCATCGCGCATCGCGACACGCGTGCTCGATCGGCTCGGCGCGGGCTTCGCGGTCGACGGTGTCGGCACGTCGGTGGGCGTCAGCATCGGGATCGCGGACGGTGCCGGTGCGATCGACGCCGACGAGATCGTGCGACGCTCGGACGCCGCCATGTACGCCGCGAAGCGTCGAGGGAAGGGCACCGTGGCCGTCCACGACCCGGCGGCCGAGGACGACGCGGCGGCCCCGGCGATGGATGCGGGTACCTCCGCCGCCGGGGCCCGCTGAGCGTCCCGGCGCTCGACGCGATCAGCCGCCGACGGTGCGCCGCGTCGCGATCGTCGCGGCCCACTCCCGGACCAGGTCGTGCGCGTCGGCCAGCTGCCGGCGTGCCGCCTCCCGCAGGCCGGCCATCGCCGGCACCTCGTCGGCCGCGGTCAGCTCGACCTCGACGACGGTGAGGTCGAGTCCCCAGACGTCGGCCAGGATCCGTCGGAGGAACGGTGTGGCATGGTCCCAACCCGCCCGGGGTGTGCCGGTTCCGTAGGCGCCGCCGCGGGTGGCGACCAGGAGCGCCGGGCGACCCGGGAGGATCGGGACGTTCACGTCCATCGCCCGGTGGTCGGTGATCACGAGATCGATCCAGTGCTTCACCTGCTGCGGCGGCCCGAAGTTGTACATCGGCGCCGCCACCACGAGGACGTCGGCGTCGAGCAGCTCGTCGACGAGCCCGGCCGCCAGCTCGGCAGCGTGACGCTGGGGCCCGGTCCGTTCGCCCACGGGGGTCGTCCGCGCCGCCTCCGCAGCCGGCCAGACCGGCGGCAGTGGCTCTCGTCCGAGGTCTCGACGGGTGACCACGACACCATCGCGGTCACGGCCCAGTGCGTCGACGGCTTCATCGGCCAGCGATCGACCGACCGATCCGGCGTCGCGGATGCTCGCATCGACCCGCAGGACCCGCGCTGCGTCCTCGGTCGCGTCGGCTTCGGCCCTCGTCGGGGACATTGGTAGGTTCACGACGACGTCTCCTCGCTCGTGTTCTCGGTCGTGTCGGTTTCGTCGCCTCCATGACGGATGCCGAGTGAGGAAGGTGACCGATGCTCCCGGTCGATGATCCAGCGGTTCGTTTCGAGGCGGACCGCGAGCGGTTGCGCGCCATCGCGTTCCGGATCCTGGGGTCGCTCGACGACGCCGACGACGCCCTCCAGCTGGCGTGGGTGCGCGTCGCGCGGACCGACCGCCGCCGGATCGAGAACCCGTCCGGCTGGCTCACGACCGTCGTCTCCCGGGTCTGCCTCGACCTGCTCCGGGCCCGGCGCACCCGCATGGCGACGGAGGCGCTCGTCGACGACCGGGTCGCCGCGCGGGAGGCGACACCGGAGGACGACGCCCTGATGGCCGAGTCGGTCGGCCGGGCGCTGCTGGTCGTCCTCGACCGCCTCTCGCCGGCCGAGCGGGTCGCGTTCGTGCTCCACGACCTGTTCGCGGTGCCGTTCGACGAGATCGCCGAGATCGTCGACCGGTCGCAGGCCGCGGCCAAGAAGCTGGCGAGCCGCGCCCGCCGCCGGGTCCGCGGCGACGCCGCGCCCGTCGGCGCCGACGTGGACCGTCACCGCGCCATCGTCGAGGCGTTCCTCGCCGCATCGGCGCACGGGGACCTGGCGACCCTCGTCGAGCTGCTCGCCCCCGACGTCGTACGCCGAGCGGACCGGGTCGCGGTACCGGACGAGGTCGCCTCCGATGTACGGGGCGCCCGGGCCGTGGCGGAGGAGACCCGGGTGTTCGCCCACCTGGCCGGGCACGGCGAGGTCGCGTCGGTGGACGGCGCCCCGGGCATCGTCGTCGCGCCAGGCGGCCACCTCGCCGTGATCCTGCGGGTGCGGGTCGAACGGGGACGGATCACGCGGATCGACGTCGTTGCGGACCCCGACGAGCTTCGCCGGGCGACGATCACCGTGCCCGTCGGCTGATCGCGGTCGCAACGGCAGAGGCCGGCGGACCCGATCCGGTCCGCCGGCCTCAGCCACCTCGTTCGGTTGTCGACCCCGCCGCTTCGTCGGCGAGGGGCCGTGCGCAGCCGGGGACGGTGATCAGCTGAAGGTGATGCCGTCCGCCTCGGTGCCCGGTGCGTACCAGGCGATGTCGTCACGCCCGTCGCCGTTCAGGTCCCCGACGACCAGCGTGAAGTTGCCGGCTGCCTGGTGGGGGGAGGGGCGGGGGGCGAAGCGGGCGTTGGTGGTGCCCCACCAGAGGTAGTCGGTGGCGGCGCCGGGTGCGTACCAGAGGATGTCGTCACGCCCGTCGCCGTTGAAGTCGCCGGTGACCGGCGTGTAGGTGCCGCCGACCTGGTGGGGGGAGGGGCGGGGGGCGAAGCGGGCGTTGGTGGTGCCCCACCAGAGGTAGTCGGTGGCGGCGCCGGGTGCGTACCAGAGGATGTCGTCGGTGCCGTCGCCGTTGAAGTCGCCGGTGACCGGCGTGTAGGTGCCGCCCACCTGGTACGGCGAGGTGCGCACCGCGAAGCTGCGGGACGCGGTGCCCCACCAGAGGTAGTCGGTGGCGGCGCCGGGTGCGTACCAGAGGATGTCGTCGCGTCCGTCGCCGTTGAAGTCGCCGGTGACCGGCGTGTAGGTCCCGCCCACCTGGTACGGGGACGTCTCGGCGTCGGCCGTGCCCGCGCCGGTGCCCCACCAGACGTACTCGGTCCCGGCGCCGGGCACGTACCAGAGGACGTCCTCCTGGACGTTGCCGTCGAAGTCGCCGGTCACGGGGGTGAACACCCCGTCGATGGTCGCGGGAACCGCGCCGACGGGGAGGTCCCCGTTCGCCGGGCCGGTCGTGCCGCCGCCCGTGTTGTCACCACCGCCGGTGTCACCGCCGCCGGTGTCGCCGCC
>JAXHUH010000221.1:0-31287 GCA_034211175.1 Actinomycetota bacterium | reverse complement strand
GCGGAGCCCTTCTGTTCTGGAGCTTGTGGATCTCGACAACCCACATCTTCCCAGCTCAGAAGGGCTCTTCCGCGCACCCGCACATCACCGAATCACATTCGCCATGACCATTCGGGGCTAAACGCACACGCTAGGATCAGTTCCCACATCGCAGCCAGCGCGCGGATCGGTCGCCGGACCGACCATCGGCGCACCTGCGGACGGCGGCGGACGGGAACGCACCCGGGAAGGACGGGCGCCCCGCCACCGGGAGATCGCGGCACCCGGCTCGGACTCGCACCGACGCCATCGGGTGAGCACTGCGAGGGCACGCGGCGCGACACGCGCGCCCCGACCCCGAGCGGTCCGCGACGTCGGCGAGGGACCAGACCGGTGCGACGCGTCGCGTCGGATGACAGATCGAGAAGTGAGCGAATGACAACGACCACGAACGGAACGCGCCTCACGCCACACGTCGACGACCTGCTGCGTCTCGCCGACGCACGGGCCGAGGCCTACGCCGCGGCCGACCCGTTCCCCCACGCGGTGATCGACGGGCTCTTCGACCCGAACCTCCTGCGGCGGGTCACCGCCGAGCTCCCGTCCCGCGACGCGACCGGGTGGACGACCTGGGACACGGTCAACGAGTGGAAGTACGTCTTCGACAACCCCGAGCGCTTCGGCCCCCACGCACGGGGCCTGGCGAACGAGCTGAACGGCTCCGAGTTCGTCCGCTTCCTCGAGCGCATCAGCGGCATCGGCGGCCTCGTCCCCGACCCCCACCTCACCGCGGCCGGCTACTTCGACGTCCGCACCGGCGGGTTCCTCGACGTCCACATCGACTTCGCCCGCAACCCCAAGCTCTCGCTCGTCCGGCGGATCAACGTGCTCGTCTACCTCAACGAGGACTGGCAGGACGACTGGGGCGGCGAGCTCCAGCTGTGCCGCACCGTGGACGGCCCGCCCGTGCAGTCGGTCGTGCCCCTGTTCAACCGCATGGTGATCTTCTCGACCCCCGACGCGGCCCACGGCCACCCGACCCCGATCCGGGCGCCCGAGCGGCGGAGCCGCCTCTGCTTCTCCGCCTACTACTTCACCAGCCCCGACCAGCCCGACTCGCCGACGTCGCTCAACGGCGTGCTCTTCGCCGAGCGCCACGGTGGTCGCCGCTACGCCGATGCCCGGCGCTTCGTGCCGCCGGTCGTGTTCGACGGGATCAAGGCGGCGAAGCGCCGCTACAAGGGCGGGACGGGCTGACGCAGGTGGGCGCCGGGCCGGCTCACGGCTCGTCGAACGACGCGACCTCGGCGGCCAGCGTGTCGGAGAACGCCTCGGCGACAGCGAGCGACGCCCGCAGCTCGTCGCACTTCTCGGTCGCCGCGGCGGCGAACATCGCCACCCGGCCCTCCAGGTCGCGGCGCTCGTCGGCCGCCACGGCGCCCGAGGCCAGCGCGGCCCGGGCCTCGATGAGCAGGCGCATCTCCTCGAGGCTGAAGCCCAGGGGCTTCATCTGCATGATCAGCCGCAGCCGACCGATCGCCTCGTCGCCGTAGAGCCGGAACCCCCCGGCCGTGCGGGCCGCGGGCAGCACGAGGCCGGCATCCTCGTAGTGGCGCACCGTGCGCAGCGACAGCCCCACGAGGTTGGCGACGTCGCCGATCTGGCGCAGCTCCCGGCGATCGGCCCCGTCGGGTGCCACGGACCCGGGATCGGACCCCGTGTCCTCGGTCGGGACGTCCGCCCGGTCCTCGCACTCGAGGCAGCGGCCCGACGGCGCGTAGGCGGCGTCGGTCGCGCGACAGACGGTGCAGGCCCACCCGCTCCCGGTCCGGGTCCCTCGGTCATCCGCTCCAGCCACGTCCGGCGCCACGCTCCCAACCTGTTCCACTCGAACCGGCCGACCCCACGGTAGCGGCGCCCGGTGCCGCACCGTCCGGGTGTCGCGCCTCGACGACGGACGCCGCGAGCCCCGTCCGGGGACGGGGACCCGACGTTGTGCGAACCGGCCGGTACCGGGTCGACGTACCACGGCGGGCGACCGCACCGGGCGGCGCCCGACCCGATGACCGGGGGCGCGCCGATGCGCCGCCGACGCGACCGGAAGCGAGCGGGATGAGCCTGGCCACGACGACCGACACCACGACCATGGGCGATCAGGGTCCAACGGCCGACGCACGGCTCGCACCGCACCTCGACGACCTCGTGCGCCTCGCCGACGAGCGGGCCGAGGCCTACGCCGCGGCCGACCCGTTCCCCCACACCGTGATCGACGGGCTGTTCGACGCCGGGGCACTGCGCCGGGTTCGCGACGAGCTTCCGGCCCGGGACACGAGCGGCTGGACGACGTGGGACACGGCGAACGAGCGCAAGCGCGTCTTCGATCGACCCGATCGACTGGGTGGCACGGCGCGCCGCCTCGCCGACGAGCTCAACAGCTCCGAGTTCGTCCGCTTCCTCGAGCGGCTCAGCGGCATCGGCGGCCTCGTCCCCGACCCCCACCTCACCGCGGCCGGCTACTTCGACGTCCGCACCGGCGGGTTCCTCGACGTCCACATCGACTTCGCCCGCAACCCCAAGCTCCACCTGGTACGACGCATCAACGTGCTCGTCTACCTCAACGAGGACTGGCAGG
The DNA here is from genome assembly GCA_034211175.1 of Actinomycetota bacterium. GTDB lineage: Bacteria > Actinomycetota > Acidimicrobiia > Acidimicrobiales > CAIXPF01 > JAXHUH01. Next base: position 28,676 of record JAXHUH010000221.1, on the reverse strand, counting down.
AGGACTGGGGCGGCCGGCTCGAGCTGTGCCGCACGGTCGACGGTCGGACCGTCCGCTCCATCGTCCCCGTGCTCGGCCGGATGGTCATCTTCTCGACCCCCGGCGCCGCCCACGGCCGCCCGGAACCGGTGCGTGCCCCGGGCGGGAGGAGCCGCCTCTGCTTCTCGGCGTACTACTTCACGAGCCCCGACCTGCCCGACACCCCGGTGGAGAACCACGGCGTCCTGTTCGCCGAGCGGTCGCGCTCGCGCCGGGCCACGGCGGCGAGGTTCGTGCCCCCGATCGTGCTCGACGGGGCACGCACCGTCCGCCGGAACCTGCGCAGCCGGGGCTGAGGCCCCGCCCGCGCACCGGCTAGCCGACCGAGTCGAGCAGGCCCGGTTGCCCGGCGGCCCACAGGGAGCCGGCCACCAGCACGGCGCTGGCCGCTGCGAGCACCCCGGCCTGGGCGGCGACCGGCAGCCGGCGCTCCGCCCACACGAGGAACAGGCCGGCGAGGCCGCCGCCGATGAGCCCGCCGACGTGGGCGCCCATCGACACCCGGGGCACCACGAACGTGATCAGCAGGTTGATGATGATCAGACCGCCGAGGCCGCCCGCCTGGAACGCGTTGACCCCGCGGCTGCGCTGGGCCATGAACGTCGCCCCCATCAGCCCGAACACCGCGCCCGACGCGCCGACCGTGAACTGGTTGGGCTCGAGCAGGAGCACCCCGAACGAGCCCGCCAGCATCGACGTGGCGAAGAGGAGCCCGAAGCGCACCCGCCCGAGCCACGGCTCGAGGATCGTGCCGAGCTGGAGGAGCAGCAGCATGTTGAAGCCGATGTGGAGCAGGCTGGCGTGGAGGAACCCGCCGGTCACCAGCCGGTACCACTCACCGGCCGCGACCCCGATCTCACCGAAGCGGGTCATCGCCGCGCCGATGAGGGCGTAGTCGAACGTGTACCGGCTCGACGACCCCGCGAAGTTCGGCAGGTAGGCGAGCGCGTTGATCGCCACGAGCACGTAGGTCAACTGCGGGGACTGCACGAGGTCGCGGGGCCGGTAGACCTTCTGCTGGTTGGCCTTCACGCACTCGGCGCACTGGAACCCGACGGGGGCCTGGACCCGGCAGTCGGGGCACACGACGCGGTCGCACCGCTGGCATCGGAGGCCGGTCCGGTCCGGGTGGCGGTAGCAGGTGGCGGCCTCGGTATCCACGCGATCACGGTACCCGTGCCCCCGGGCCTTCGACCCCGCACCGCGCCGCGACCGGCACACGCGCGACCGCGCGCGTCACATTCGCTCAAGTTCGGGCCGTCACGTGCCGAACGGGTTGAGCCGCAGCAACGACGCTCGCGGTCGGTCCCGGGCCCGACGGCCCCCGAGCACCAGTGAGCAGCCCGTGTTCGCGCCGTTGCGCAGCCTCAACCGCCTCCGCCCGTCGGCGTCGCCCGCCGTGCTGGGCACCGTCGCCGTCGACAGCGTCATCTTCGCGGCGACGCCGTTCCTCCTCGGCCCGGTCGCCGAGCGCCACGGCGTCTCGGTCGGCGCCTCCGGCCTCGTCTCGGTCGCGCAGCTCGGTGCGTTCGCCGCGGCCAGCGTCGTCGTCCCCCGACTGGTCGGCGCGTCCCGGCAGCTGCTCGACCGTGCGCTCGTCGTCCTCGCGCTGGCCAACGTGGCGAGCGCGTTTGCACCGTCGTTCGGGCTGCTGGTCGGCCTGCGCCTGATCGCCGGCGTCGCCATGGGTGTCCTCACGTGGATCGCCTGGGCCGACGCCGCTCGCGACGAGCGCAGCTTCGGCGACGTGGCCGCCGCCGGACCGGTCGCTGCCGCGATCGCGGCACCAGTCCTCGGCGTCGCCGCGGCCTGGGGCGGCATGGGCACCGTCTACCTCGCGCTCGCCGCGGTGGCCGCCGCCGGCTGGGCGCTGCCCGGCGACGTGGCCGCGACCTCGCCGCCGGTGCGCGGCGGGCAGCGATCCGGGTTGGGCGGTGGACTCGCGCACCGGACGGCGGATCGGTCGTCATCGCGCTCGGCGGTCGTCGTCCTCGCCGCCCTCGCCGTGTTCACCCTGGCCAGCTCGAGCCTGTTCCTCTACACGGGCGTGATCGCCAGCGACGCAGGGCTCACGCCGCTCGTCGTGTCGATCGGCTTCTCGCTCAGCTCGCTCGCCGGGGTCCCGGCGACCCGCCTGCGCCTCGGCGGCGCCGGATGGTGGATCGCCTCGATCGCCCTCGCCGCGACCGCGGTCAGCGTCGGTGCGTCGGCGCCGCTGTTCCTGGCCGGGATGACGTGGTGGGGCGTCGCCTACTGGATCGGCGTGCCGGCGGCCATGCGCCACCTGGTGGCCCGTTCCGAGGATCCCGCGACGACGGTCGGGGCCACCCAGGGGGCGATGGCCGCGGGCCGGGCGATCGGCCCGGCCGCCGGTGGTGTGCTGATCGGGGCCGGGTCGCCGATCGTGCTCGGGCTGGTCGCCGCGGCGACGATCGCGGCGTGCGGTGTCACCATCGCCGCCGCCGATCTGGTGAGCGTACGACGCGCGGCTGCGGCCGAGGTCACCGCACTCGCGGCGTGATCCTCAGCCGTCGGCGTCGACCGCGACGGCATCCGCCGCTGCGCGGTACGAGAGGCCGGACCCGTCCCCGGCGGTGAGGGTGAGACGCTCGCCCTCGATGACCCACGTCGTCGTGGCGCCCAGCCGTTCGAGGTACCGGGCCTCCTGGTCCATCACACCGGGGGGCTCGGTGCAGGCCATCTCGGTCTGCTCCAGCTGGCCGACGGTGAAGGTGTCGCCGTCGATCGTGACGTCGCCGCCGTAGTCGTTGCAGCCGGTGTCACCCGAGACCCGGCCGTCCTCGACGACGAGCGTCACCTCGACATCGGCGATCGTGCTCGAGGCCGCACCGTCGGGGCCGGCGTCGAGGAACGTGTCGAGCTGCCAGGCCGTGCCCTCGAGCGGGGCGTCGGCGACCGGCTCCTGCTCGGACCACTCGAAGGTGGCGTCGGGGCCGTCGAGCACGAGCAGCCCGTCGACCACGGCCATCGTCTCGACCGTCGGCAGCGCCGTGAAGAACGCCTGCTCGGCCTCCATCACCGACTGGTCGACACAACCCATCTCGGTCCAGCCGAGGCCGGAGAGCTCGACCGACTCGCCGTCGCGCACGTAGCTGCCGACGTACTGGTTGCACGGCCCCGAACCCGAGACCTCACCATCGACGCCGAACGTGATGGTGGGCGTCGTGCCGCTGGCGGCGGTCACGTCCTCGCCGTCGACGGTGAGGGCGTCGAGCACCCAGGTGCGCCCGACCACGGCGTCGCCCCCGTCGTCCGTTGCGCCGTCGTCCGGAGCGTCGTCTCCGGTGGTCGTGGTGGAGGACGTGTCGGCTGCGCCGCCGCAGGCCGCGAGGGCGAGGACGACCACCGCCGTCGCCAGGAGTCGCAGGATCGTCGTCATGTCTCTTCGACGTCCGGTCGCGGCGGCCGGTTCCCACGCTCGGGGCGAGAACCGGCCGGACCGGACATCGGTCAGCGCTCGGGCTTGAGCCAGACGACGCCGAGCGGCGGCAGGGTCATGACCGCGGAGTGGGCGCAGCCGTGCCACGCCAGCTCCTCGGCCTCGACGGTGCCGCCGTTGGTGACCCCGCTGCCACCGAAGCGGCTGTCGTCGGTGTTGAGCACCTCGAGCCAGCGACCGGCCTCGGGGAGGCCGATGCGGTAGCCGTGGCGGGGCACGGGCGTCAGGTTGGCCACGCACACGATGTCGGGCGTGTCGTCACCCGACACCCGGGCGAAGCTGTAGACGCTGTTGTCGCGATCGGCGGCGTCGAGCCACCGGAACCCGGCCGGCGAGAAGTCCTGGCGGTACAGCGCCGGGTTCTCGGCCTGCACCCGGTTCAGCTCGGCGAGCAGGTCGCGGATGCCGCGGTGCTCGTCGTAGTCGAGCAGGTGCCAGTCGACGCTCGAGTCGTGGTCCCACTCCCGCCACTGGGCGACCTCGGCCCCCATGAACAGCAGCTGCTTGCCGGGATGCGCCCACATCCAGCCGTAGAGCGACCGGAGGTTGGCGAACTTCTGCCAGCGGTCGCCGCTCATCTTGTCGAGCAGCGAGCCCTTGCCGTGGACGACCTCGTCGTGGCTGAGCGGGGAGATGAAGTTCTCCGTCCACACGTACACGAGGCCGAAGGTGAGGTTGTCGTGCTCCCACTTCCGGTACACGGGGTCGCTCGAGAAGTACTGGAGCGTGTCGTGCATCCAGCCCATGTTCCACTTCTGGGTGAAGCCGAGCCCGCCGGTGTCGACCGGCCGGGTCACGCCGTCCCACGCCGTGGACTCCTCGGCGACCACGAGGGCGCCGGGGTAGTGGCGGTGGACCACGGTGTTGAGCTCGCGCATGAAATCGATGGCCTCGAGGTTCTCCCGCCCGCCGTGGCGGTTGGGAACCCACTCGCCGTGCTCGCGGGAGTAGTCGAGGTAGAGCATCGACGCCACGGCGTCGACCCGCAGGCCGTCGATGTGGAACTCGTCGAGCCAGTACAGGGCATTGGCGATCAGGAAGTTCCTGACCTCGTTGCGCCCGTAGTTGAAGACGTAGGTGCCCCAGTCGGGGTGCTCGCCCTGGCGGGGGTCGGAGTGCTCGTAGAGCGCCGTGCCGTCGAAGCGGCCGAGCGCGAAGTCGTCGCGGGGGAAGTGGGCCGGGACCCAGTCGACGATGACGCCGATGCCCCGCTGGTGGAGCACGTCGACCATCTCGCGCAGGTCGTCGGGCGAGCCGTAGCGGGCGGTCGGCGAGTAGTAGCCGCTCACCTGGTAGCCCCACGAGCCACCGAAGGGGTGCTCGGCCAGGGGCATGAACTCGACGTGGGTGAACCCCATCTGCTCGCAGTGGTCGGCCAGCATCGGGCCGATCTCGCGGTAGGTGAGCGAGCGGCCGCCCTCCTCGGGGACGCGTCGCCACGACCCGAGGTGGACCTCGTAGACCGACATGCGGCGGTCGAACGACTGGTTGCGCCGCTCGGCCATCCACGAGGTGTCCTTCCACTCGTGGGACCGCTCGGGGGCGACGACGCTCGCCGTCTGGGGCGGCATCTCGGTCTGCTTCGCCATCGGGTCGGCGACGAGCTTGAGCCGCCCGGTCGCGTCGACCAGCTCGTACTTGTAGCGGGCGCCGGCCTCGACGCCGGGCACGAACAGCTCCCAGATGCCGCCGCCACCGATGCGCCGCATCGGGTTGACCCGGCCGTTCCAACCGTTCCAGTCGCCGACGACCCGCACGCCGCGGGCGTTGGGCGCCCACACCGCGAACGCGACGCCGGGCTCACCCTGGTGGAGCAGGTGCCGGGAACCGAGCACGGTCCACAGCTGCTCGTGGCGGCCCTCGCCGATCAGGTGGAGGTCGAGCTCACCGATCGTCGGCTCGTGGTGGTACGGGTCGCCGATGCGCCCGCTGGCGCCGTCCCGGTAGTTGACCTCGAAGTGGTGCGGACCCTCAGGCCGAGCCTCGAGCCCCACCTCCCACAGGCCTTCCGGATGCGCCTTCTCCATGGAGAACGAGCGTCCGTCGACGACGAGGTCGATGGCGGAGACCTCCGGGTGGAGCGCACGGGCGACCCACCGGTCCCCGACCTGGTGAAGGCCGAGAACGGTGTGGGGGTCTCCGTGCTCTCCGGTGAGGAGGGCTTCGAGCGTGGCAGTTTCGAGCATGTCAGGCACGTATCTCGATGAGTCGGTTCACGGCGGACAACGGGATGTCTACCCATGTGGGGCGGTGGGCACGCTCGTAGCCGACCTCGTAGACGGCCTTGTCGAGCTCGAAGGCCCGCAGCACGGTCCACAGCGCCTCCTCCTTGGGAGGAAGCAGGGCATCGATGCCGGGGGTCTCGCGGTAGCCGGCGAGGAAGGTGCGCACGACGTGCTGCTCCCACTGCTCGGCCCACTCGAGCAGCTCGACCTCGTCGTGCTCGCCGCGCTCGGCGAGCGTGAGCCGGGCGGCGTACTGGAACGAGCGCATCATGCCGGCCACGTCCCGCAGTGGCGAGGACGGCGCGGTGCGCTCGTCCAACGGTCGGGCCGGTTCGCCCTCGAAGTCGAGGACGTACCAGCCGTCGTCGGTCCGCAGCGTCTGGTCGAGGTGGTAGTCGCCGTGGATCCGCATGGCGGGCCCGGCGTCGTCCAGCTCGGCGAGGCGCCGGTACTGGGCCAGCACGGCGTCGCGGTCGATGTCGGTGGCGTCGATCCGGTCGAGGTGGGCCGCCATCGCGGCCGACCATCCGGCCGGGTCGGACTCGAAGAGCCCGAACGCCTCGGCCATCGCCAGGTGCATGCGGGCGGTGATCTCCCCGAGGCGGCGTGCCTCGGGGCCGAAGTCACCGCCGACGGTGCTCGGCGCACGACGGCGCTGGAAGATGTCGCGCAGCGACAGGCGGGCCATGGCGAGGCCGGCCGTGCTCCCCACGAGGTAGACCCGCAGCACCGCGAGGTCGAAGCCGTGGCGCTGCCACTCGACGACCGGTGCGGTGATGTTCTCGAAGCCGACGTCGTGGAGCTTGCGGGTCACCTCGACGTCGGGGTTGGAGCCCTCGTAGACCCGGCGGAACACCTTGAGGATCAGGCGCTCGTCGAACACGATCGACGTGTTCGACTGCTCGACGTTGAGCGGACGCACCGAGGTGAAGGTCTCCTCGGTCGCCAGGCGCCGGGCCACGTCGAGCGTGAGCTCGGGGTCGATGAGCGCGTCGTAGGCCAGGGCCCTGCCGATCGGTGTGCGCAGCTCCCCGAGGACGGAGTTGTCCTTGCCCCGGAGGAAGTCCTGGGTCGACCCGTGGGGGCGCAACCCGACGAACACCTGGTACGTGGCCGGCGGCGCGTCGACGAAGGTGGCCTCGGCGAGCACCCAGGCCAGGCCCGGGAAGTCGGCCTTCCAGACCTCCGTGTCGACGATCCGCACATCGGCGAGCGTGCGGTCGCTCGAGCCGTACCAGCGCTGCTCCCGGAGGTAGTCCGGTAGCAAGGCGGCCAGTTCGGAGTTCTTGATCATCCCCCCACCACATCGTCGACGAGCGTGAACCAGTAGAAGCCGTACGGCGGCAGTGTCACGAAGTACGGCAGTTGTCCGATGGCCGGGAACGGGACCCGGCCCATCATCTCGATCGGGATCTTGCCCGCGAAGTTCGCCAGCATGAGCTCCACCGGCTGCGCGAAGCGGCTGAGGTTGTTGACGCACAGCACGATGTCCTCGTGGCCGTCGCCGTCCATGTCCTCGTCCGCGCGGCGGATGTAGGCGAGCACCGACGGGTTCTCGGCGTGGAGCACCTCGAAGTTGCCGGTGCCGAACACCGGGAGCTCGCGGCGCACCTGCAACATCCGGCGCACCCACTGGAGGAACGAGCTGGGATCGCGCTGATGGGCCTCGACGTTCACGGACGTGAACCCGTAGACCGGATCCATCAACGGGGGCAGGAAGAGCTGGGCGAAATCGGCGGTGCTGAACCCGCCGTTGCGGTCCGGCGTCCACTGCATGGGCGTACGTACCCCGTCGCGGTCGCCGAGGTAGATGTTGTCGCCCATCCCGATCTCGTCACCGTAGTAGAGGACCGGGCTGCCCGGCAGGCTGAGGATGAGCGCGTGGAACAGCTCGGCGAGGCGCCGGTCGTTCTCCAGCAGCGGGAACAGGCGGCGGGCGATGCCGACGTTCCGCTTCATGCGCGGGTCCTTGGCGTACTCGGAGTACATGTAGTCCCGCTCTTCGTCGGTCACCATCTCGAGCGTCAGCTCGTCGTGGTTCCGCAGGAAGATGCCCCACTGGCACCCGGGCGGGATGTCCGGTGTCTGGGCCAGGATCTCGGTGATCGGGTAGCGCTGCTCCCGCCGCGCCGCCATGAACATGCGGGGCATCAGCGGGAAGTGGAACGCCATCTGGCACTCGTCGTCGTCCCCGAAGTAGTCGACGACGTCGGCCGGCCACTGGTTGGCCTCGGCCAGGAGCACGCGCCCCGGGTAGGTGGCGTCGATCTCCTTGCGCAGGCGCTTCAGGTACTCGTGGGTCTCCGGGAGGTTCTCGCCGTTCGTGCCGTCGCGCTCGAACAGGTACGGCACCGCGTCGAGGCGGAACCCGTCGAAGCCGAGGTCCAGCCAGTACCGGAGGGTGTCGATGATCGCCTCGCCCACCTCGGGGTTGCGGTAGTTGAGGTCGGGCTGATGGTGGAAGAACCGGTGCCAGTAGAACTGCTCGCGCTGGTGGTCCCAGGTCCAGTTCGAGGGCTCGGTGTCCACGAAGATGATCCGGGCCTCGGACCAGAGCTGGTCGTCGTCGCTCCAGACGTACCAGTCGGCCTTCGGGTTGGTCTTGTTCTGGCGGCTCTCGAGGAACCAGGGGTGCTGGTCGCTCGTGTGGTTGACGACGAGATCGGCGATCACCCGAATGCCGCGCCGATGGGCCTCGTCCATGAGCTGGCGGGCGTCGTCGACATCGCCGTAGTTGGGGTGGACCGACAGGAAGTCGGAGATGTCGTACCCACCGTCACGCAGGGGTGATTGGTAGAAGGGCAGCATCCAGATGCAGTCGACGCCGAGCCACTCCAGGTAGTCGAGCTTGTTGATCAGCCCCTGGAGATCACCGGTGCCATCGCCGTTGCTGTCGGCGAAGCTGCGGACGCTCACCTCGTAGAAGACGGCTCGCTGATACCAGAGCGCATCGTTGGGGTCGATGCGTTCGTGAGGTCGGTTCATGGACGGTCTTTCGCTGTCACGCTGAGCTGGGAATGCTTGCCAACCGTACCGCCACGGACGCCGGCACCATGGCGAACGTCACTCGTGCGGGAGACGGGTCGGGGGGCGAGATGGCGTCCGGGGCGGCGCACGTGCTGGTCCATCGGTGTTCGCCCGGGCTCAGGCACGGAGCGCCAGCACGTGGGCCGGATATCGGGCGGGATCGAGGCGGACCCATGGTCGATTGCCCTGCCACGTGTAGGTCTCGCCGGAGATCTCGTCGTGGACGGTGTACGGGTCGCCCCACGGCATCCCCAGCTCACCGAGATCGAGATCGAGCGTGGCGGCCTGGGGGTTGTCGAAGTCGAGGTTGACCACGACCAGCACCGGATCGCCACCCTCGGGCGTCGTCTTCGAGTAGGCGAGGATGGCGCCGTTGTCCGAGCCGTGGAACCGGATGGTCCGCAGCTGCTGGAACGCCGGGTGACGTCGACGGATGGCGTTGATCTGGGTGATGAGCGGGACGAGCGTGTCGGTCCGGCTCCAGTCCCGCTCGACGATCTGGTACTTCTCCGAGTTGAGGTACTCGGTGTTGTGGTCGGCGGCCGGCTGGTTCTCGAACAGCTCGTAGCCGCTGTACATGCCGTAGTTCGGCGTCATCGTCGCAGCCAGCACCAGCCGCATGGCGAACGCCGCCGGCGGCCCGTTGCGCAGCACGCCCTCGAGGATGTCGGGCGTGTTGGGCCAGAAGTTCGGTCGCATGTAGTCGACGACGTCGGTCGTCGACAGCTCGGTGAGGTACTCCCGGAACTCGGCGTCGCTGTAGCGCCACGTGAAGTACGAGTAGCTCTGGGTGAAGCCGACCTCGGCGAGCTTGGCCATCATCTTCGGGCGGGTGAACGCCTCGGCGAGGAACAGGACATCGGGGTGCGAGGCGCGGACCTCGCCGATCACCCACTCCCAGAAGGCGAGCGGCTTGGTGTGGGGGTTGTCGACCCGGAACACGCGCACCCCGGCGGCGATCCAGTGGTCGAGGATCTCCTTGCACGCGTGCCACAGGGCGATCCGATCGGTCTCCCGCTCGGGCCAGAAGTTGATCGGGTAGATGTCCTGGTACTTCTTCGGCGGGTTCTCGGCGTAGCGGATCGACCCGTCGGGCAGCTGCGTGAACCACTCCGGATGGGCGTGGACCCAGGGGTGGTCGGGCGAGCACTGCAGGGCGTAGTCGAGCGCGATCTCCATGCCCCGGGCCCGGGTCTCGTCGACGAGGCGGACGAAGTCGCCGTGATCGCCGAGCTCGGGGTGGATGGCGAGGTGGCCGCCCTCCGCGCCGCCGATGGCCCACGGGCTGCCCGGGTCGTCGGGGCCGGCGTCGAGCGTGTTGTTCGGGCCCTTGCGGAAGCTGCGCCCGATCGGGTGGATCGGCGGCAGGTAGACGATGTCGAAGCCCATGTCCGCGATGGCGTCGAGCCGCTTGACCGCGCCGGCGAAGCCGCCCTCGGAGCGGGGGAACAGCTCGTACCAGGCGCTGAAGCCGCCCAGCGGACGGTCGATCCACAGCGGCACGGTGCGGCTCGTGCGGTCCCAGTCGGGCACGACCGGCGCGATCAGCTCGACGACCGCGTCGTCGAGCGCGGCGTTGAGGCGCACGTCGAGCGAGCAGGTCTCGTTGCGCATGGTCTCGATGGCGTCGCGGACCCGGGCCTGGCCGGCCGGGGACACGTCGCCGACCAGCTCCTCGAGGAACCGGGCCCCGACCTCGAGCTCGACCAGCACGTCCTGGCCCGCAGCCGCCTTCACCTCGATGTGGTGGCGCCAGGTGGCGAAGCGATCGGTCCACGCGACGATCTCGAGCTCGTGGGCGCCGAGGCCGCTGACCTCGAGCTCGCCCTCCCACAGGTCGTTGACGACCTCGTGCAGGGGGGCGCTGGCGATCAGCTGCGGGCCGCGACGGAGCCGGACGACCGCGCCGAGCTCGTCGTGGCCGTCCTTGATCAGGTCGGCGCTGACCCGGATCCGTTCGCCGTCGACGACCTTCGGGGGGTAGCCGTCGGGCGTTCGCGGACGGACGTCGTCGATGATGATGTGGCCCAGCACGTGTCCAGGATTGCCCACACCACCGGGGTCGTGAAACCCCTTGACACAGACTCGTCACATCGGGGAAGGGGTCGCATGACCGCGGAGAGGGGCTGACCTGGTCACCCTGAGTAGGTGCTTTCGAAGGCTTAACCGGGGGTTCACGTTGTGTGACCCGACCGGTTCTGTACCGTCCGGGGGTGATGAAGGCACTCCAGAGCTTCACCGTCCGGCCCCGGCTCCCCGCCCAGCTCGACGGACTCGCCACCCTGGCCATGAACCTCCGCTGGTCGTGGGACCGACGGACCCGGGCCCTGTTCGAGTGGGTGGACCCGGAGGTGTGGAGCGCCGCCGCCCAGGACCCGGTGCGGGTGCTCGGCGAGGTCAGCCGCCAGCGCTTCGACGAGCTGGCCGCCGACGTCCGGTTCCTGCGCACGCTCGACGAGTCGCTCGAGCGCTTCGCCACCTACTGCGAGGGCGATCGCTGGTTCCAGGAGCGCAAGGACTCACCGCTGCGCCACATCGCCTACTTCTCGCCGGAGTTCGGCATCAGCGAGGCGCTCCCCCAGTACTCGGGCGGCCTCGGCATCCTCGCCGGTGACCACCTCAAGGCGGCGAGCGACCTCGGCGTGCCCCTCGTCGGCATCGGCCTGTTCTACCGGCACGGCTACTTCCGCCAGTCGCTGAGCGTCGACGGCTGGCAGCAGGAGCGCTTCCCCGACCTCGACCCCTACGCCATGGCGCTGACCCTCACCGACGCCCGGGTCCAGCTCGACATGGGCGGCACCGACGTGACCGCCCAGGTGTGGCGGGCCGACGTCGGCCGCGTGCCGCTCTACCTGCTCGACACCGACATCGAGGACAACGCCCCGAGCGTGCGCACGATCACCGATCGCCTCTACGGCGGCGACATCGAGCACCGCCTCCGCCAGGAGATCCTCCTCGGCGTCGGCGGCGTCCGCGCCCTGCGGGAGCTGGGCATGCCCACCCAGGTCTTCCACACGAACGAGGGCCACGCCGGGTTCCTCGGCCTCGAGCGCATCCGCGAGCTGATCGTCCACGGCGGGCTGACCTACCCCGAGGCGATCGAGGCGGCCCGGTCCGGGTGCCTGTTCACGACCCACACGCCGGTCCCGGCGGGCATCGACAAGTTCCCCCGCGAGCTGATGGACAAGTACTTCTCCCGCTGGGCGTCCGAGTGCGGCGTCAAGGTCGACGACCTCATGGCGCTCGGCCACCGGCCCGGCGAGGCGACCGCCGACCGGTTCAACATGGCGGTCATGGGCCTGCGCCTCGCCGCCCGCTCCAACGGCGTCGCCAAGCTCCACGGCTCGGTCAGCCGGGCCATGTTCTCCGACCTGTGGCCCGACGTGCCCGAGGCCGAGGTGCCGATCACGTCGGTCACCAACGGCGTCCACGGCTCGACCTGGGTGACGGCCGAGAACGCCGAGCTCCTCGCCCGCCACCTGGGCGAGGAGTGGGAGGCCAGCTCCGACTGGTCGCGGGTGTCGAGCATCGGCGCCGACGAGATCTGGTCGGCCCGACGGGTCGGCACCGAGCGGCTCGTCCGGTTCGTGCGCGACCACCTCCACTCGGCCGGGCTCCAGCGGGGCTTCTCGCCGTCGGACGTGGCGTGGACCGGCCAAGCCCTCGACCCCGACGCGCTGACCATCTGCTTCGCCCGACGCTTCGCCACCTACAAGCGGGCGACGCTGCTGCTCAGCCAGCCGAGCCGGCTGAAGAAGCTGCTGCTCGACGCGGACCGGCCGGTGCAGTTCGTGTTCGCCGGCAAGGCCCACCCGGCCGACGACAAGGGCAAGGAGCTGATCCGCCAGATCGTCGAGTTCTCCCACGACATGGGCATCCGCCACCGGTTCGTGTTCCTCGACGACTACGACATGGCCGTCGCCCGCGCCCTCTACGGCGGCGCCGACGTGTGGCTCAACAACCCCCGCCGCCCGATGGAGGCGTGCGGGACGAGCGGCATGAAGGCGGCGCTCAACGGTGCGCTGAACTGCTCGATCCTCGACGGATGGTGGGACGAGATGTTCAACGGCGAGAACGGCTGGGCGATCACCTCGGCCGACACCGTCGAGGACGACTGGCAGCGCGACGAGCTCGAGGCCAACAGCCTCTTCGACCTGCTCGAGTCCCAGATCGTGCCGCTGTTCTACGACCGCAGCGCCAACACGCTGCCGCTGGCGTGGATCGAGCGGATGAAGGCCAACTGGCGCAGCCTCGGGCCCCAGGTCACCGCCCACCGGATGGTGCGCGACTACACGACCGAGCTGTACGAGCCGATCGCCGGCCGCGCCGACCACCTGACCGCCGGAGGCAACCTGGCGGCCAGGGAGCTGGCGGCGTGGAAGCAGCGCATCGGTGAGGCGTGGCACGGCGTGCACATCGACCAGACCGAGCCCGACATAACCGTCAGCGACCTCGGCTCGGTCCAGCAGGTCACCGCCCGCGTGTCGCTCGGCCACCTCGAGCCGACCGACGTGGAGGTCCAGCTGGTGCACGGCCCCGTCGGCCAACACGACGAGATCGAGCACGCCGAGACGGTGGTGATGAGCCGCAAGGAGAAGGTCGGCGACGGCCACTGGATGTACACGGCGTCGTTCGCGTGCGACCGCGCCGGCCGCTACGGCTTCACCGTGCGGATCGTCCCCGGCCACGCCGACCTGAGCCAGCCCCTGGAGCTCGGCCGCATCGCCTGGGCCAACTGACCCGACCGGGCCGCCCCCACCCCCACGACCAACCCGTTCTGGGTGTCACATCTGCCACCTGGTGGTCGGATGTGACACCCAGTTCGGGTTCAGTTCGGGTTCCGGGCGAGTGGTCCGGACGTCAGATGCGGCGGCCGGCGAGGGTGCCGGTGCTGGTCGAGGGGCGGTGCTGCTTGGGGCCGAGGAGCCGGGCCGCGAGGTGGTCGCGCACCGTCGTCGGCGCGTAGTCGCTTCCGTTCGGCGCGTACGCCGCCAGCGGCGCGACCTCGACGTCGAGGTCGGGGTAGTGGAAGTAGGCGACCGACCGCCGCAGCGCCGCGCCGTTGCCGGGCGGGGGCGGCACCCGGTGCAGGGTCGAGGGCCAGGTGTCGTTGGTCCACATCGCCAGCACGTCGCCCACGTTCAGCAGCAGGGCGCCCGGCTCGGGGATGACGGGGACCCACGAGCCGTCGTTGCCGAGGATCTCGAGCCCCGGCACCGGGTCGGCCCGCAGGATCGTGAACGTCGTGTAGTCGCTGTGGGCGCCCATCCGCTGCTGGCCGGGCAGCACCTCGCCGTCGGACGCCTCGCGCTCGTAGCGGATGCACGCCATCGTGTCGGGGCCACGGCCCGACCGCGCGGCGAGGTCGTCGACACCGATGAGACCGCCGAGGACCTCGTCGAGGTGGGCCGACAGCCGCACCATCTCGGCCAGGTAGGCGCGGATGGCGGCGGTGAACGACGGCGCCTCGCCCGGCCACGGCGTCGGCGCCATCAGATCGGCGGTGTCGGCGGCGACCCGGTCGTCGTGGCCGACGTTGAACGACTCGAACAGGTCGGGTGGCGACGCCTCACCGAGCGAGTAGCTGAGCGCCTCGCTCCCCCTCTCCCGCCAACCCCGGTTCGCGGTCGGGTCGTCGACCACGTAGTGCGCCTTCACCTCACGCGGCAGGGCGAACAGCTCGTCCATCCCCGCCCACAGCGCGTCGCCGACCGCCTCGTCGAGCCCGTGGCCGACGAGCTGCACGAACCCGTCGCGGCGGATGGCATCGTCGAGGCGGGCGGCGGCGTCGCCCGAGCGGAGGTCGACCGTGGCGATCATCGGGCCATCGTCGCGGTGTGCACGGCCGCCGTCCACGCCGGGCCGGGATCAGGCGTTCACCTCACCGGCGCGCAGCCGCTCGACCAGGTCGCGGTACTCGACGAACACCTTCATCTGCTCGACCAGGTAGTGCTCGTAGTCCGGGACACCGACGTCGTTGCGGCCGGTGAACAGGTCGGTCATCGCCGCGTCGGGCGACGGCTCGAAGAAGAACGGCATCGAGTAGCGGCTCCGCCCGGGCAGCAGGACCCGATGCTCGGTCGCCTTGAGGCGCCCACCGGTCAGGGTCTCGAGCAGGGCGCCGAGGTTCATCACCAGCGTGTTCTCCCGGGGCACCACGTCGAGCCACGCCCCGTCGGGGCCCTTCACCTGGAGGCCGCCGGTGTCGTCCTGGAGCAGCAGGGTCAGGATGCCGGAGTCGACGTGCTCGGGCGTGGCGAACCGGGCCGGGCCGGGCTCCCCGCTCTCCGCCGCTCGGGCGTGCCCCCCGCTCTCCGCCGCTCGGGCGTGTCCCCCGCTCTCCGCCGCTCGGGCGTGTCCCCCGCTCTCCGCCGCTCGAGCGGGGTCGGGATCCGCACCCTGGGGGTAGTGGATCATGCGCAGCGTCGACATGCTGTTGGCGAAGCGGCCGGTGAGCTTGCCCGCCGGGAGCTCGAACCCCTGCTCGAAGGCGGCCAGGACGCGCCGGCCGAGTCGGTGCATCTCCCGGGCGTAGCGGTCGAGCGAACGCCGCCACGGTGGGCCGAGCGCCGCCGGGTAGGGGTTGGCCTCGAAGAGCGGGTGGCCCTCGACCGGCGGCTCGAAGTCGGGGTTGCCGATCTCGAAGCCCTCCTTGTAGGCGTGGGCGCCCTCGATCGCCGGGAAGTACCCGCGGTAGACGTTCTCGTTCTCCGGGCGCCAGGTCCGGGTGGCGAGGCGCTCCTTGTCGGCATCGGGCAGGGAGAAGAAGTCGCGGCTCAACGCGAACGCGTCGTCGAAGATCGACGGGTCCTCGAAGCCGACGAGCTGGACGAACCCGACGGTCGACGACGCCTCGACCAGGCGATCGACGATCTCCGGCTCGTCCAGGCGTTGCACGGGGATGTCGGCGAGCTCGAGCGCGGGCATGGCGGAACGTGGCTCCAGGGGTGACGGCGGGGTCCGGCGGTGCATGGTCGCGGCCGAGGCGTCGGCCGTCCACACGCCGTTCGTCACTCGGGACCCGACCCCGACGAGGACGCAGCCACCGCCCCTGACGTGCCGGCCGGGCCCGCGTCCGCGGCGACGATGGCCTGGAGGGTCGCGACGTGGTGGTCGAACGCGCCCCGGCCCTCGCGGGTCATCCGGTAGGACGTCGAGCGGTTCCGGCCCGCGCCGGTCTTGACGATCTTCACGTAGCCGGCGTCGGCCAGGGCGCTCATCTGCTTCGACAGGTCGGAGTCGCTGACCCCGAGGTGGTCGCGCAGGAACGAGAAGTCGACGCTGTCGGTGGCGGCGAGCACGGCCATCGCCGCGAGCCGCTTCGGCGCGTGGATGACCGGGTCGAGGTCGTGGAGGCTCACACCGATACCCGCGCGACCGCGGCGTCCGCGGCCCGACGGTAGGCACGCTCGTAGACGATGCCGCCGCCGAGGGCCAGGTAGGCGAAGGTCAGCCCGGCCGCGACCAGCGACCACCCGGCGAGGCACAGCAGGACGACGACCACGGCGACGCCCGCCGTCAGGACGAACTGGCGGCCGACGAGCGTGCGGATCTCGGGGGGCATCGTCGCCAGGCGGGGCCAGGCGCCCCGCACCCGGCGGTGGTGGTACAGGAGCGCGAGCTCGCCGACGGCGAGCACGACGGCTGCGGCATCGAACAACCACACGTTCGACAGCTCGACGGCCCGGGTGGCCGCAACGACGAACCCGGCCCACAGGGCGGCGAAGGCGGGCCACCACCACCACGGCGTCGGCGGATAGTCGGCCCACACCCGGGCGGCCGAGAGGCCCACGGCCCGCAGGTCGTCGGCGGCGCGGCCCACGCCGGCGTCGTCCACGCCGCGCCCGCCCGGTTCAGTGGCGGGAGGGGGGCCGTCGCTGCCGCTGCTCTCCGGCGTCGCGGCCGTCCTGCTTCCCTTCTCGCTGCCGGGTTCGCGCCCCAGTTCGCTTTCCATGTCGGAAAGTATCTACCCGACTTTCCAAACCGTCAAGTGAACGGAACCTCGGTGCCACGGCGGCCGGCCGGTGGCAGTGGGGACATCGGAACGCCAGGTCGACCGGCAGGACGCTCCGGCGGCGGGGCCACAGGAGCACCACGAGCAACCCGGCGGTGAGGACGGCGGCGACGCCGAGCAGGACCCCGAGACCGACGGTCATGCCCGCCTGCCAGGCGACCAGGCCGTAGGCGAGCGCGAGCGGGCTGATGGCCCCGAGCACGCACAACCCGGCCGCGATCACGTCCGCCGCCCGGTGGGCCGCCGACTCGGCCGCCTCGCTCGGCGGGAGCCCGTGGGCGCGCGCGGCGGCGCCGTTGCGCCGCCCGCCCGATGCCCGAGGGTCCGCCATCGTCGCTCCCGCGTCGTCCTGGTCTCGACCGCGCCCGCCACCTGACGGAGGCAGGAGACGGTCGTGGGCGAGTTCGACCACGGCGGGCACCGGCTGAACAGAGATCACCAGCGGTGGCGACGCGTCGCGAAGGCATCGGGCGGGAGCGTCGCGGCGCGGGCGGCACGGTCCACGCCGGCGCCGCGCACGGCGAACCCGCGGCCCCCGGCGGGAGCGGTCGGGTCAGCCGAGCTCGTCGAGGACCTGCTCGGCGGCGACGTAAGGATCGAGCTCGCGGCCGACGACGGCGGCGAGGAGCTCGACGAAGCGGTCGCTCGTGTACACGGCCTCGGTGCGCTCGCGGAGCCGCTCGGCAACGATCCGGCGCAGCTCGTCGTCCTGGCGGGCGGCACGCCGTTCGACGAGCACGCCGGAGGACTCGAGGTACGCGCGGTGCTCGCCGATGACCTTCCACAGGCTCTCGACACCCTCGCCCCCACCGACCTCGTCGGAGGCGACGGTGGGCACGATCGGTGGCCGCCACTCGCCGATGTCGGACAGCTCGAGCATCAGCTCGAGGTCACGGCGGGTCTGCTCGACGCCGGGGCGGTCGGCCTTGTTGATCACGAACACGTCGGCGATCTCCAACAGCCCGGCCTTGTTGGCCTGGACGCCGTCGCCCCAGCCCGGGTTCACGACCACGACGGTGGTGTCGGCCGCGCCGGCGATCTCGACCTCGACCTGGCCGACGCCGACGGTCTCGGCGAGCACGAGCGGGAACCCGACGGCGTCGAGCACCCGGATGGCCTCGGGCGCGGCGAGGGCGAGGCCGCCCAGGTGGCCCCGCGTCGCCATGGACCGGATGAACACGCCCTCGTCCAGCGCGTGGTCCTGCATGCGCACCCGGTCGCCGAGGATGGCGCCGCCGGAGAACGGCGAGGACGGGTCGATGGCGAGCACGGCGACCTGTTCGGAGGCGGAGCGGATGGCCCGCAGCAACGCGCTCGTGAGCGTCGACTTGCCGGCCCCGGGGGCGCCGGTGATGCCGATCGTGTACGTCCCGCCACCGTGGGGGTGGGCGAGGCGGCCGATCTCGCGGGCCCGGTCCCCGCCGCGCTCGACCCCGCTCAGCAGCCGGGCGAGCGCGCCACGATTGCCGTCCCGGGCGGCGTCGAGCAGCAGCGCTGGGTCGCGCGGGAGCGGCACGTCAGAGCGAGACCGCGGTGCCCCCGATGTCCTCGAGCGTCTCGCCGATGTTGACGACCTCGGTGACACCGTCGACCCGGTCCTTCAGGATGCGCTCGAGGCCGGCCTTGAGCGTGACCGTCGACGCGGGACACGCCACGCACGCACCGGTCAGCTCGACCGTCACGACGCCCGTCTCCTCGTCGACGTCGTGCAGCGTGATGTCGCCCTGGTCGGCCTGGATGGCCGGCCGGACCGCCTCGATGACCACTTCGACCTTGTCGCGCACTCCGCTCCCCTCGAGGGCCGCATGCTGGCACAGCGCCTCGCGCCGTGTCGATCGGACGGCGGTCCCGGTCGATCACCGATCGGGACACCGCTCGACATGGTCAACAACCATCGAAGGCGTAGCCTTCCCGACGTGGTCCCCAACCGCGTGTTCCCGCTCGTCGCCCACGCCGCCCACGGCGGCCTGCTGGGCGTCCCGTGGTGGACCGTGGTCGTCGCGGGCCCGGCGTTCGTGGCGTTGACCTACCTCACCCTACGGGCCACGCCACCCGTGCGACGCGACGGCTGGCGCCTCGGCGTACCCCGGGCCGTGATGACCACCACCTGGTCGGTCCTCGGTGGCGCCGCCGTCGTCGCCCTCGCCGCGACGCTGGTGATCGGCTTCCGGGGCCCGGAGCGGGCGACCGCCAACGTCGTCTACTACCTGAGCTGGCTGGTGCCGCTGGGCGCCACGGTCGCGGTGCTGGTCGTCGGCGACGCATGGCGCCGCATCGACCCGATCGAGTCGCTGGCCGCGCTCGTCGGTGCACCGGCGACCCAACCCGGGCGGCGTTCTGTCGGCGCCGCCGTCGGAACGGAGAGCGGCGCGCACTCGGCGGACGCCGATGCCGCCCGGGCGTCGGTCGATCACGACCGGGACCGAGACGACGTGATCGGGGCCGAACGGCGGGGCATCGGTGCCTTCCCCGGGCTGGCGTTCTTCGCCTTCTGGTGGGTCCCGTCGTGCTACGTCGGCGCCCTCACCGCCCGCCTCATCGCCGTGTGGCTCGCATCGTGGGTGGTGTGGGGTGTGGTCGCC
The DNA here is from genome assembly GCA_034211175.1 of Actinomycetota bacterium. Taxonomy (GTDB): domain Bacteria; phylum Actinomycetota; class Acidimicrobiia; order Acidimicrobiales; family CAIXPF01; genus JAXHUH01. The sequence goes on along the minus strand of JAXHUH010000221.1, from coordinate 9,329 downwards.
GGGCGCCTACGGGGCCGGGCGTGGGTGTCGGCGAGGGACCCGTTCCGGCTCCTGCTCGACACGATCGGCCGCCAGGCGCTGCTGCGGGGCCGCGCCGACGGCCTCGTCGCCGGCGTCTCACCGGCCCGGCGCGGCGACCCGCAGGACCCGGCGACGGCGCCGCGGGCGAACCGCGTGCTCGAGATCATGATCGGGGTGCTCGTGTTCCGGCTCGTCGCCGTCACCCCGTGGTGGATCGAGATCGAGCGGCCCCTGCGCGACTGGTCGCTGATCGGGATGCGCACGTTCGGCCTCGTGTGGGCGTGTGCGCTCGTCGTCCTCGTCCACTTCGTGACCGCGGCGGCCACCACCCGGTTCCGTCGCGGCGATCGGGCACTGCTCGGCGACCTCCTCGGCGCCCTCGCCGCCGGCATGATCATCGGCGGCCTGCTGCCGCCGGGCCTGACCGCGGCGCAGAACGTGCTCGCACTGCTGTCCGACCCGTTCGACCAGGGCTGGGACACGTTCGGGACGATCACCTGGCGCCCGGTCGACCTGACCGCCAACGCCGTCGTCGCCTGGCTCGAGCCCGTCGCCATCATCGGCGGCGGCGTCGCCGGGGTCGCCGCGGGCCTCGCCGCCGTGCGCCGCCGCGCCGACGCCCTCGACTGGCCGCTCATGGTGGCGGCCGCCGGTACCGTGGGCACCATCCTGTGGTTGAACCTCCACCCATGACCGCGACCGCCGCGCTGGCCCGGATCGTCGCCCACCAGGGCGGATGGGACGAGTTCCTCCTCGTCGCCGCACCGGTCGCGTTCTTCGCCGGGCTGCTGTGGATCGCCAACCACCGTGCCAAGGCCCAGGTCCGGGCCGAGCAGGACGCCCTCGGCGCGGACGAGGAGACCGACGATCCCGGCCGCGGCGGCCGCGGTTGAGCCGGGCCCGCCCCACGGCCACATCCCGAACGCCTTCGGCCGATCGTTCGGCCGGGCGCGTCGGCGCCGAGCGCCACGGGGCATGCCGTACCCGGCGGCCGGCAGCGCCGGGCTGAGCCCATGGGCCTGATCGTCCAGCAGCACGAGGTCGACGCCGACGGCCTCGCCGAGCTGCGGCGCCCGCGGTCGGACGTCGTCGCCGAACGGCCCGACGGCGAGGACCGGTGGGTCGCCGCCGAGGGCCCGCTCGAACGCTACGAGCGCTCGCTGTCGGTCGCCGACACCGGCGACGACACCTTCGAGGTCACCGAGCGCATCGACTTCCGCCTCGCGGTCCCCGTCTGGCGCTGGCTCCTCCACCTGCCGTTCCGACGGGCGCTGCGGGTCCGTCGCAACGCGACGACCCAGCCGTGGTGGGCACCGCCCGACCGGCTGGCTCCCCGGGCCGCCACCGTCCTGTCGCTGCTGGCGGGGCTCGCCATCATCGACGGCTACCTGGGCACCCTGCTGTCGCAGACCATCACGTTCGCAGCCGACGAGTTCGATGCGTCCGACAGCGCCCAGGGGGCGACGCTCGCCGCGGTCCGCATCGGCGTGCTCGTCTCGATCGGGGCGACGGCACTCGCCGACCGCCACGGACGCCGGCGCCTGCTGGTGATCACGATCGTCGCCGCCTGTCTGGCGACGGCGGCGACCGCGGCCGCGCCGTCGCTGTGGTGGTACGGCGTGTCCCAGACCATCGCCCGTGGCCTGACCACCGGGGTCGGCATCATCATCGCCATCATCGCCGCCGAGGAGGCACCGGCGCGCTCCCGGGCCTACACGGCGTCGATCCTGTCGATGACCGCGGCGCTCGGCTCCGGCATGGTCGTGTGGCTGCTCCCGCTGGCCTCGCTCGGCGAGTGGGCGTGGCGCATCCTCTTCCTCGTCCCGCTCGTGTGGGCGCCGCTGGCGTGGTGGCTGTGCCGCTCGCTGCCAGAGAGCCGCCGCTTCGAGGTCACCGCCGCGGCACGCAAGCGCCGGGTCCCCGGGGTCGTGCGCGGCGGCTGGCGCCGCATCGACCCGTCGATGCGGTCACGTCTGGCGCTCCTCGCCGCATCGGGGTTCCTCCTGTCGTTGTTCACCGCGCCGGCGTCGCAGTTCCAGAACGAGTTCCTCCGCTCCGAGCGCGGCTTCAGCGCCTCCCAGCTCGCGGCGTTCACGCTGATCACCAACACACCCGCCGGCATCGGGGTCGTCGTCGGCGGCCGTCTCGCCGACGTCTACGGTCGCCGCCGCATCGGCGCGCTCGGCCTCGTCGGCGGCGTCGGCGGCACCGTGGCGATGTACCTGACGTTCGGCTGGTCGCAGTGGATGTGGTCGGTCGTCGGCGGCATCGTCGGTGCGCTGACCGTGCCCGCCCTCGGCGTCTACGGGCCCGAGCTGTTCGCCACCGGGGCCCGGGGACGGGCCAACGCCGCCATCGTCACCGTCGGCGTGGCCGGCTCGAGCGTCGGGCTGCTCACGGCCGGCGTCCTGTCCGACAACCTCGGCAACTTCGGGGCGGCCATGTCGGTGCTGGCGATCGGCCCGCTGATCGTGGCGCTGCTCGTGCTGTTCGTGTACCCGGAGACGGCGGGACTCGAGCTCGAGGAGATCAACCCCGGCGACCGCGACCCCGACGGCGGGACGGACACCGACGACACCGCCACCACGACCGACCCGCCGCCGGCCGCCGGGGCGGTGGACTCGGACTCGGACCCGGGGCCGGAGCGCCACGAACGGTCCGAGGGGCCGGGACATGCGCCGACCGCGGAGAGCTGACCGGTAGCGTCGCGGGCGTGACGGGGCGACGGACGATCACGAGGTGGGTCGCCGGCGCGCTCGCCGGCGCCGGCCTCCTGGCGGCCTGCAGCGCCGACGACGACGCACTCGACGCCGCCGACGGCACCGTCGAGACCGTGCCGCTCGACAGCGTCGACCTGGCCAGCGGCGTGGCGACGACCGACGAGCCCGATCCCGACCCGCCGATGCTCGGAACGGCCACGACCGCCGCCGTGGCCGACGACGCCGCGCAGCTCGGCACCTCGACCACGATCGACGTGCCCGAGGGCATCGACCCGCTGCTCGCCCCGCCGTCGACCGAACCGGCCGGGCCCGGCCACCTGATCGCCACCGCGACCACGGCCACGACGTCGGTCGACGTCCTCGCCGAACCCGGCGGAGCGGTGACGACGACACTGGCCAACCCGACCGCGACCGGCGCCCCGCTCACGTTCCTCGCCGTCGACCACACCGGCGACTGGCTGCAGGTGCTGGTCCCGGTCCGTCCCAACGGCACCACCGGCTGGGTGTCGACCGCCGACGTCGACCTCGCCCGCACCCACCTGCGGGTCGAGGTCCGCCTCTCCGACCACCGCCTCACCGTCTACGAGGGTGACCGGCCCGTGCTGCGCGAACCGATCGGGGTCGGCACCACCGACACCCCGACCCCGGGCGGCCTGTACTTCCTCACCGAGCTGCTGCGGCCACCGGACCCGGACGGCCCGTACGGCCACTACGCGTTCGGGCTCTCGGGCTACTCCGAGACGCTGACGTCGTTCGGCGGCGGTGACGGCGTCATCGGCATCCACGGCACCAACGACCCGGACTCGCTCGGCGAGGACGTCAGCCACGGCTGCATCCGCATCAGCAACGACGCGATCGACGCCATGGCCTCGCTGCTCCCGCTCGGCACCCCGGTCCAGATCCTCCCCTGAGCGCGCCCCGTCCCGGGCCGGCGCCGATCAGCCGCCGAGGGACGCGATCCACGACACGACGGCGTCGGCGACGACCTCGTCCTTGCGGCGCAGGTCGTGTCGGGCGCCCTCGATCCACACGTGGGTCACCTCGCCCGGGATCGTCGCGGTCGCCGCCTCGAGCTCGTCGGGGGTCCCGAACGGGTCCTTGGTGCCCGACACGAACAGGCACGGCACCGTGATGTCGGGGAGGTGCTCGACCCGGAGCTTCTCCGGCTTGCCCGGTGGGTGCAGGGGATACGCGATCAGGACCAGCCCGGCGGCGGGGAGCCCCTCGGCGACGGCCATCGAGCACATCCGACCGCCCATCGATCGACCGCCGAGGGCGATCCGCCCGGGTGCCACCCCGGTGCGCTCGGCGAACGCCGCGGCGTCGTCGCGCAGGGAGGCGATCAGCTTCGGGGCCCGGTCGGGCGCCTTGCGGCCCTCCTTGCGGTACGGGAAGTCGACCCGGGCGACCGGCAGCGGCGCGAGCGCCTCCTCCAGCGCCACGAGGCTCGGGTGGGAGGCGTCGGTGCCGGCACCCGGGGTGAGGAGCACGGCGCCGACCGGAGCGTCTTCGCTGGTCACGGGAGGAGGATACGACGCGCCTCGCGCAGCTCCGCGATCCGGCCGGCGGCATCGGTCGCCTCGCCGCCGTGGTCGGGGTGCGCCATCCGCAGCGCCAGGCGGAACGCCTGCTGGATCTCGCGGCGCGACGCCGGCTTCTCCTCGTCGAGCCCGAGCACCGAGCGCGCCCAGCCCTCCGGGTCGCCCCACGCGACCGAGACGTACGGGCCGGTGGGACGGGACCCGACCATCGCCGAGTAGAACCGCTCGTCGACCGCACCCTGCCAGCGCATCGCCCGACGGAGCAGGGCCATGACGTCGGCCCGGGCAAGGTGCGGGAGACGTCCGGCCGCGTACACCGCGCCGAGGATCTGGTGGGCCGGTGACCCGTGCTCGCCGCCGACCTCGAAGCGAACGCTGTCCCTGCGCCGGACCAGGCGGTGGGTCGTTCGGAGCAGGCCGATGTGGTCGTCCTGCAGGCGGTGGCGCAGGCCGGGCTGGACGATCCGGTACCCGTGCTCGAGCTGGGCCATGAGGACCTCGAGCTCCTCGTCGAGCTCGTGGTCGAACCGGGGGAACCAGTGGGCTGCGATCCCGGCGAGGAGGACGCCCCCGTGGCCGGGCGACGGGTCGCACGGCAACGCCTGACGACCGATGGCGAGGCGCCGCGTGGGCGCGATGGGGCGGGAGTGGAACACCTCCAGTTCTGCCAGGATCACCGGGCCAACCGTAGGAGGCCCCGAGCGTCTACGAGAGGCTCGACCGCGGTTCACCCGCTCAGGATCGGTGCGCCCGAACGCCGTACGCCGCAAGCGCAGCGGACGGCGTGGACCGATCCCCCGACATCGATCACGAACCCCGTTCGTGCATCCGCGGCCTGAACGCCACTGTTTCCCCAGTTGAAATCACGGTTACGAACACGGTACGCGTTGACTTAGCGTCCCTCCGTTGTCATACCGTCGTAGCGACCCCATGGACCGTCACCTCGGAGGACCGGCGCCCACGATGACACGGAGCGTGAACGGCGACGTCGGTGTGGCGACCCCGGCGGACCGGATACCGGTGCGGTCGAGATGACCGTCGGGACCAACGACGACCACGAAGCCCCGTGGGGTCGGGCCGCGCTCCGCCACCCCCGGCGTCACCGGCATTCGCTCTCCTCCGTCGCGCACCCGCCGACGACCGTTGTCGCGGCGGTCGCCGTCGCCGCCCTGGCCGTCGCCCTCGTGCTCGTGTGGCGGGGCCTCGGCGATGGCGGCGCCGATGCCGGCGGCCCCACCGGCTACAGCATCCTGTCCCGTCAGCTGCGCACCTCCGACGGCTGGGCGCCCGGGGCGAACGCCGCCGGCGCCGGTGCCATCCCCGACGCCCGCCTCGCCTACGACGAGGACGGCGTGACCGTCCACGTCCACCGGGGGCGCGGCGACCGCAGCGGCGAGATCTGCATGATCGTGCGGCCCGGCCCGAGCGACCGCGACCTGTGCGCACCCTTCGGCGACGACGGTGGCGCCCAGCTCTACGCCACCCGCACCGTCGGCGACGCCGGTGACGACCTGGTCGTCGTCCTCGTTCCCGACATCGTCGATCGCGTCGTCGTCGGCGACGCCGAGCTCGTCCCGGACGACAACCTCGTCGTGGTGCAACGGCCGGGGGCGTTCACCGAGCGGGTGGCCCTGTTCGCCGGCGCCGAGCCGGTCGAGCTCGCGTCGTACCTGCGCTACGAGCGTCCCGCCACCAGCTGAGCGGCCCGCCCGGGCCACGTCAACCGGCGAACACGCCGATGCTGGCCAGGTCGACGAGATGGAACGGGCCGCCGGCGACCGGGGCGGACTCGAAGTGGACCTCGACCTCGTCCGAGCGGATGCCGGCCATCGGCGCCTCGAGGTCGAGGTGGACGACCCCGTGGGCGGGCCCGACCGCCGACGGCACCGGCGCCAGCGCGGGCACGGCGCGGGCCTCGAGCACCTCGGCGGGCCAGGTGAGCGCTCCCTCGGCGGCCACGACCGCCACCGACGTCGACGCGAGCGCACGGTCGCCGTCGACGGCGTCGAGCACGACGTCGTAGCGGGCCACGACATCGAGGCCCAGGTACGTCGCGTCCACCGTCACGGTCCAGCGGGCGGAGGGGGCGACCGCGACGTCGGGCAGCGGCAGCGGGCGGGCGGCGTCCCGGAACGCCCGACACACCCCGTCGGCGCCGGTCGGCACGACGTCCTCGTCGACGAGGTAGCCGCGGTGGTCGAAGGTCGCCACCACGGTCGGGCTGGCCTGGCCGACGGCGTCGAGGCGCTCGTCGGCGTCGTCCATCACGCGGCGGTCGAAGCCTGCGCTCGACCCGCTGCCGGGCAGCGTGCACGAGGTCCGCACCGTGAAGCCGAGCTCGGACGTAGCAACGACCTCGTGACGCAGGGCGATGTCCGCGTAGCCGTAGGCCTGGACCACGTAGCGCCGGTCATGGAGCGCGGCCACCCGTCGCTGTGATCGGACGAGGTGGTCCTGGACCCGGCCGACGGTGGGGCGCAGCTCGAGGAGCCGGCCCGGCTCACCGGAGCCACGACCGTCGTCGATGACCTCGACCGTCGGCCGGCCGGTCCACCGGAGCACCTCCGGGGCGAACACCGGGACCGGAGCGACGGTCGCCGCCTCCTCCTGCGCCGTGGCCGGGCTGCCGGGAACACCGGCCAGCACGGCTGCGGCTCCGATGCCGAGGGCGGCGATGCCCGTCCGCCGACGCCGGGCCTGCGGGCGACCGGCGCCCGGACCCCGCAAGGCTGTTGCGCGCCGCGCGCCGTGTCCACCGGTGATCCGCACGATCTCCCACCCCACCAGGTTCGCTTCCCGGCCCGCTCCAGCCTGTATCAGCTGGTACAGCGGGATCATCCTCGCAGCGGATCGCGCTCCCTCCGACTGATCACCCCACGATCGTGCGTCAGGATGAGGCGCCGGGCGTCAACCGTCGGCGGCGGGCCGTCGGTCGAGGAGCCACTCGGGGTCGACCGCGATCTCGTCTCGTTCCAGGCCGTAGTACGCGGCGACCTCGCGGAGCGCCTCGTCACCGCGGCCGATGACGAAGCGGTGCCCGTCGGGATCACGCACGACGAAGTCACGCATGCCGTAGGAACGAGTCGCCACCGGTTCCGCGATCACGGCACCGGCCTGTGTGTACTCGGCACACAGGCCGTCCGGGTCCTCGACGTAGACGTACGCCGACTGCGCCGGCGGTGGACCGTCGCCGTCCCACGGCACGAGCAGCAGGACCTCGACCGGCCCGCTCGCCAGCGCGGTCAGCTTCCGATCGGCGGTCTGCCACGCGCGTCGGAACCCGAGCGCTTCTTCGTAGTACGCGACCGATGCGTCGATGTCGCTGACCGGGAGGTGGGGCAGGTAGTGGAGCCACGACGAGAGCTCGGTCGGGGCGGCGTTCGGAGCAGACATGGCATCGGCACCTCTCGTGGTGAGCCCGTCGACGGCGTCGAGCAGGCGTTGGACCTCGCTGAGGCGGGCCTCCAAACGGGCGCGATGCTCGGTGAACAACTGCTGACGTTCCGCCTCGTCGATGCCGGCGAGGACCCGGCGAACGTCGGCCAGCGGCATGTCCATCGAGCGCAGCAGTGCGATGACCCGGGCGGCGCCGGTCTGACCGGAGCCGTAGACCCGGTAGCCCGCCGCCGTCCGCCCCTCCGGCGCGAGCAGCCGCAGCCGGTCGTACCGCCGGAGCTGGGGGATGCTCAACCCGACGAGCTCTGCGAACTCGCCGATCTGCAGTCGTTCCCGTTCATCGGCCACGAGCTCACGATGTCAGCCTCACCCGAGAGAGGGTCAAGACCCTCGGGCTCGATCAGGTGGTCCTCTCGACGCCCTCACCGGCCGCGGGCACGCCTCGTGGTGATCGGCCGCCCGACCGACTACTCGTCGGGGTCCGAGGCGTCGTCGACGCCACCATGCTCCGCCGACGGATCGGCGGGAGGGACCGGGGCCTCGGGCCAGTCCCCTGATGCGTTGCCGGCCTCGTCAGCGTCGGCTGTGGTCCGGGCCCGCCTGCCGGCGACCACCGCCCCGGCAGCAGCGAGCCCGGCCACCGGGACGATCGCCGCCCACGGCAGCAACGAAGGACCGGAGGACAGCGATGCATCCGCCGCCTGACCGGCGACCGAGGTGGAGGACCCGTTCGCCTCGACAACCGTCGGTGGGGCGGGAGGCACGTCCGTCGCTGCCGGAGCCGTGCCGGCTTCGGTTGGGGGCACCACCGAGCTCGTCGGCTCGGAGGTCGTCGAGGGCGACGCGGTCGGAGCGGGCGCGGCGTTGCGCAGCGCACGTGCTGCCGTCACCGCGGCGGGGAGCTCGCCGACCACGATCGGATAGAAGGTGTCGCCCGGGCAGGCGGTGTGCGACATGTCCCGGTGGCCGGCGATCGTCGCCGTCTCGACCTGGGTGCCCACCGGCCACCGGCTCGAGCCGAGGGAGTCGAAGGTCGCCGTCGAGCCCGGTGCGGTCTCGATACCACTCCGGTCGGCGAGCCAGGCCAGGGTCCGGGCCGCCGCGTCGATCGCCGCATCGGTCGGCGGCGCGGCGGTGAAGTCACCGATCAGGCACACCAGCTGCGAGTAGCCCTGGTTGCCCCCGGTTGCGTCGCCCCGCACCGCTCCGGCGATGCTCCCCGCCCGGCCCTCCCACACGCCGCCCTCGCGGTCGATCAGGAAGTTGTACGCAAGGTCCGGCCAGCCCTTCGTCGGACCGGTGTGGAACGCGTGGTACCCCTGGAGGATCGCCGGCACCTGCTCCGTCTTGTGGTCGGTGTCGCCGGCGGAGTGGTGCAGCAGCAGGAAGCGCACGTCCTCCGGCACCAAGCCATCCGGAGCGGGTCCGTCGCCGGCCCACGCAGCCCGGGGCCGTATGGACAGCCGCTCCGTCACCTCGACCGGCGCCACCTGTGCGCCCTGGGCGCCCGCACGGCCCGTCAGCCCACCGGCTCCGACGAGCGCACCCGCGGCGAACCCGGCGAGCAGACGGACGGCACCGGAGGCCAGTCCCTCGCGTTGGGAGTAGAGGATGAACTTGCCGTTGCGCAGCCGGCTCAGGGAGCCGTCGG